>NZ_JAXCEI010000024.1:0-94849 GCF_041463655.1 Actinomadura monticuli | reverse complement strand
GTAGACAGCCACCTGCAGCCGCATACGACGAACTCGGCGTACGTCGCCCCTACAAGTGAACGACCAGCTCAAACGCCTTCTTCAAGCGTGCGAATAGCTCATCAGATGCTATTCGTCCCCTTAGCGCAGCACCGAGATGTGCACGTGGTCGTAGTGGTTCTGGGTGAGGCTGCCGCGGTCCTCCATCGGCCGCCACCCGCCGCCGCGCACGTTCCAGATGTGCTGCTTCCAGATGACGTAGGAGATGCCGAGCCGCCGGGCGTTCGCGACCGCGTACCGGGCGACCTGGTCGCCGTGCCGCTGCGCCCCGGCGCTCGGCATCCGCCCGCCGGTGCTCTCCATGAAGTCGCAGGCGCGGCCGTCGCCGTGGTCCTGCGGATCGCCGGTGGAGCGGTAGCAGCCGATCACGGGGAACGGGCCGAACAGGCCGGCGATCTCCAGCAGGACGGTCCGCATCGTGGGCGTCATCCGGTTGCCGGTGATGGGGGTCCGGTCGCCCGACGCCCCGTCCGGCCGTCCGGTGAGCTGCGGGCGGCCCTTCTGCTTCGCCGGTGAGGCCGGGGTGCGGGACCGCGTCAGGGTCGCCACCTTCGTCCCGCGGGGGAGGATCTTCTTCAGCGCCTTGACGACCTTCCCGACGTCGGCCTTCGGGGCGCTGATGACGAGCGCGTTCCCGGTCGGCAGCCCGAGCGCGCGCGCCTGCTCGCGGGACACGACGGCGTCGATGTCGCCGATGCCCATCGAGGCGTAGGCGCCGACGCGCACCTGCCCGGGCGCGGAGCTGCGGCCCGCCGTGACGACCGCGCCGAGCGGCAGCGCCCCGTCGCGGCCCTGCTCGAAGGAGACGGCGATCCCGCCGGACGCGATCGTCCGCCACAGCTGGTCGGACTCGGCGGTCGCCTCCGGGACGAACGCCCGGAACGTCGACGGGTCGACGCCGAGCAGCCCCATCCGGCGCCCGCCGACGCCGGCGCGGGCGGCGTCCACGACGGTGAGGCCGGCGACGCCCTTGATCCGCCGCGCCCTCTCGACGGCCTGCGGCGGCAGCGAGGACGCCCCGGCGACGAGCAGGTCCGGTCGGTGGCGGCGGGTCAGCGGCGCGACGGCGGGCGCCTGCGGCGCGGCGTTCCGGTCCACCGACACGAGGTCCCCGGCGGGCCGGTCGTCCTCGCCGCCCGCCCGGGAGACGAGCACGGCGACGTCGGCCGCCAGCGTGAGGACGATCGCCGCCCCGATGAACGCGGAAAGAGCCCCGCCGCTCCGTCGCATCCGACCCCGATCCCTCGCCGTCCCTGGCCGCATCGTAGGGGAGCGCGCCGCCGCGCGGTATCCGCGGCCCGCCCCTGCGTGCGGTGTCGGCGGCCGACCGGGAATCCGAGGAGCACGGGCCCGCGCGTGACCACGTATTGGATCAGCGGGTCAATCCCACCAGAACGACCAGTGGGTCTTGCCGCGGATCTCCTCCGCGTACCCGGCGAGGGTGCCCGGACCCTGGAAGAGGATGTCAGGGCAGAACGCCCAGTGCTCGGCCGCGACATGGACGGCGTGCCGTGTGCTGACCGGAGGTGCGGCGACGCTCAGCTCCAGCGTGTTGAAGCCGAGCCCGACGACGCGCGCGCCGAACCGGTCCTCCCAGCTGCGCAGGACGGCGGACAGCGGCGCCGTCCACTCGTTGTGGTTGAGCGCGCCCTGCCAGCCGGCGGCGGAGAGCGCGTCGGCGCCCCGCTCCACCGGGATCAGGCCGAGCGACACGCCGCGGCCGGCGAGGACGCGCGCGTACCGGTCGGCCACGGCGTCCGGGTCGTCGAGCGGCACGCCGGCCGGGGCGGGGCCGGGGCAGTGCCGGCCGTAGGGGGCGAGGTCGTCCAGGTCGCCGTCCGCGGCCTGGTCGGCGAAGTCGGCCCACACCTCGTACATGAACGCGTGGGGGTGGTAGTTGCCGATCTCGCTCACCGGCTCGGGCGCGATCTGCCCGGCCGCCCAGGGCTGGTCGCTCTCGTCCATCAGCAGCGGCCAGAGGCCCGAGCGGGGGTGCTCGGCGCGCAGCGCCGCCCACAGGTCGCCGCGGACGGGGTCGTCGCTCAGCCAGAACGCGGGCCGCAGGAGCGGCCGCCGCTGCGGGTAGCCGGGATCGGGCCAGACGAGATCCCCGTCGGGCAGCGGTACCGACAGCGTCCGCGCGGCGGCGTCGTCCCCGACGCCGTCGCCGAACAGCTGCGGCAGGTCGCCCGGCAGGTGCCGGACCTCCACATCATCCATTTCACGCCGTTCCGGTACAGAGCATGCCAGTGGCGATCGTAACGGCGGCGGGCCGCGTGCGCTTCGGGTCCGTCCCTTACGGTGGTGCGGGGTGCCGTGGGAAGCGCGCCGAAGGCGGCGCGCGACGGCCCCGATGGGGAAGGGACGACGCTCGAAGTGGACAGCCGTGCTCGCCCGCGTGAACTCGTGAGGATGCGCCGCGCGGTCCGCGCCCTCCTCCTGGACGGCGACGCGCTCGTCCTGCTCCGCCGGACCCGCCCGGGCCGCCCCGTCTACTGGACGACCCCCGGCGGCAAGATCGAGCCCGCCGACGCGTCCCCCGAGGCCGCCCTGCGCCGCGAACTGGACGAGGAGCTCGGCGCGACCGCCGGGCCCGTCCGCCAGGTCTTCGCCTGCGCCGAGCAGCACCCGGACCTGCACCGCCTCAACACCTTCTACGTGTGCCGGCTGCTCACGATGGACCTGTCCCGCCGGCACGGTCCCGAGTTCGACGACCCGTCGAGGGGCCGCTACGACGTGGACCTCGTCCCGTGCGCGCCCGCGGACCTGGCGGCCATCGACCTGATCCCCGAGACCCTCGCCGCCTATCTGCAGGACCACGCCGCCGAGCTCCCCGGCCTCGTCCCGTAGGGCGCGCCGCTCCCGTCAGGAACCGGCCGCGCCGATCCCGTCGAGGAGGTGGTCCAGCCCCTGGGCGAAGGCGGCGTCCCAGTCGCCGGCGTCCAGATGGCCGTGCTCGGCCAGGGCCGGGTACAGATCGCGGCTGCGGGCGAGGTGCCCCGCCGCGGCGCTCCCCGCGTGGCTCTCCGCGCCGACCTGCATGAGCGCCGATCCGATGACGTAGTTCGCCACCGCGTACGCGGCGGCGGCCAGCCGCGTACCGGCCAGGCCGGTCGAGGCGAGCGTCGCGTAGAGGAAGTCGGTCCGGGCCAGCACGTTGGGGCCGAGCAGCGGACGCCCGCCCAGGACCGCGGCCGACCACGGATGGTCGAGCATCGCGCGCCGCCAGCCCGACATCAGGTCGATCACGTCGGCGCGCCAGCCCGCGCCGCCCTCGGGCACCGCGACGTCGCCGAAGACGGCGTCGAGCGCGAGCTCCAGGACGTCGTCCTTGGTCTCGACGTGCCAGTACAGGGTCGTGGACCCGGTGCCGAGGCGCTCGGCGAGCCTGCGCATGGTCAGCCGTCCCACGCCCTCGTCGTCCAGCAGGGCCACCGCCTCGCCGACGATGCGCTCCCGCGTCAGGGGCGGCGCCCCCCGCCGGGGACGGTCGTCGCGCAGCCACACGCTCTCGGTCACGGACCTCAGGCTAGTACATTGAGCCAGTGCTGGATCAATGGTCCGGATAATCGAACACTGTACGAGGAGACGTGATGGGACACATCGAGGTGAGCCGGCTGACCTACGCCCTCCCGGACGGCCGCATCCTGCTGGACGACGTCTCCTTCCGCGTCGGGGAGGGGACGAAGGCGGCGCTCGTCGGGCCGAACGGCGCGGGCAAGACCACGCTCCTGCGACTCGTCGCGGGCGACGTCCGAGCGGCGGACGGGGTCGTGACGAGCACGGGCGGCCTGGGCGTGATGCGCCAGTTCATCGGTTCCGTCCGGGACGGCCGAACCGTCCACGCCCTCCTGCTGTCGGTGGCGCCCGGACGCGTGCGGGAGGCGGCCGCACGGCTGGCCCGCGCCGAGCGTGACCTGGACGACGGCGAACGCAGCCAACTGGCCTACGCCGACGCCATCACCGACTACACCGACGCGGGCGGCTACGACATCGAGGTCGTGTGGGACACCTGCACGACCGCCGCGCTCGGCCTGCCCTTCGACGAGGTGAAGGACCGCGGGGTGACCACGCTGTCCGGCGGCGAGCAGAAGCGCCTCGTCCTGGAGGCGCTCCTGCGCGGCCCGGACGAGGTCCTGCTCCTGGACGAGCCGGACAACTACCTGGACGTGCCCGGCAAGGAGTGGCTGGCGGGCAGGCTGCGGGCCACGAGCAAGACCGTCCTGCTGGTCTCGCACGACCGGCAGTTGCTCGCGGACGCCGCCGACCGCGTCATCACGGTGGAGTCGCGCGACGTCTGGGTCCACGGCGGCGGTTTCGCCGGCTACGCCGCGGCCCGCCGCGAGCGCACCGAACGCCTCCACGAACTGCGGCGCCGCTGGGACGAGGAACACGCGCGCCTGAGGCGGCTCGTCCACCTCCTCCGCCAGCGCGCCGCCGGGAACGACGCGGTCGCCTCGTCCTACCAGGCCGCCCGGACCCGCCTGCGTCGCTTCGAGGACGCCGGCCCGCCCCGGAGCGCGCCGAAGGATCAGAACGTGCGCATGCGCCTGCGCGGCGGCCGCACGGGCAAGCGCGCCGTCATCTGCGAGTCCCTCGAACTGACCGGCCTGACCGACCCCTTCGACACCGAGGTCCGGTACGGCGAACGCGTCGCGGTGCTCGGCTCCAACGGATCGGGGAAATCGACGTTCCTGCGCCTTCTCGCCGGCCGGGACGTCGCGCACGGCGGCGCCTTCCGCCTGGGCGCACGCGTCGTCCCCGGCCTCTTCGTCCAGACCCACGCACGCCCCGACCTGCAGGGCCGCACGCCCGCGGAGATCGTCATGTCGGGCAACGCCCTGAGCCGGAACGACGCCATGGCCGCGCTCGCCCGGTACGAACTGGCCCCCGCGGGGTCCCTGCCCTTCGAGACGCTGTCCGGCGGCCAGCAGGCCCGCCTGCAGATCCTGCTGCTGGAGCTGTCGGGCGCGACGCTTCTCCTCCTCGACGAACCGACGGACAACCTCGACCTGGCCGGCGCCGAGGCCCTGCAGGAGGGGCTGGCGTCCTACGCGGGCACGGTCCTGGCCGTGACCCACGACCGCTGGTTCGCCGCCGACTTCGACCGCTACCTGATCTTCGCCTCGTCCGGCCGCGTCCAGGAGTCCCCCGAACCCTCCTGGACCGACCCGCAGTGATGGTGCGGCGGACGCCGCGCAGTTGACCCTCGAATCCGGGCAGTAGGCGGCGACCGCCCCAGCGCGATCGTCTGCGCGGCGTCGGCGGCCTTCCGGCCGGCGACATCCGGTGAGCCGCCGCCGAGCCCGGACGCAGGAGACCGTCACAGGATCGGGTTGAAGCTCCCCTCGGGGGAGGTGCGAGGGTTCAGGCATGGACGGTGACTACTCGATCGGCGAGTTGGCACGGCTCGGGGGAGTCACGGTGAAGGCGGTGCGCTTCTACTCGGAGCGCGGGCTGGTGCCGGAGTCCGGCCGGAGCGCGGCAGGGCATCGGCGGTACGGGCCCGAAGCCGTGGTGCGCCTCGGACTGGTGCGGACGCTGCGCGAACTCGGTATCGACCTGGCCACCATCGAGAAGATCCTGGACCGCCGAGTGCCGGCCGCCGAGGCCGCCGCGGCCCACGCCGAGGCGGTGGCCGTGCAGATGCGGGTTCTGCGACTGCGCTACGCGGTGCTATCGGCCGCGGCCAGGCGCGGCTCCACACCCGAGGAGATGGACTTGATGCACCGACTGGCCCGACTGTCCGCCGCTGAACGCGACGCTCTCGTCGACGACTTCCTGAACAGCGCCTTCGGGGAGCGCGACACGGGCCCGCTTTCACGCGTCCTGCACCGATCCATGGCGCCTGAGCTGCCCGACGACCCCACGTCCGAGCAGTTGGAGGCATGGGTGGAACTGGCCGGACTCGCCGAGGACCCGGAGTTCCGGTCACTGATGCGCGGCCTGTTCACCGGCCACCCCGGAACGGAAGCGGCTCCACCGCGCAAGCACATCGTCGCGCTGGTCGCGGAGGCCGTGGCCCCACTGCTGGCCGCCGACGTCACGACCGATTCAGCGGAGGCGGCGCAGGCCGTCGCACAGATCACCGCCGCCTACGCCGCCGTCCAGGGAAAGCCCGATGACGCGGCCACGCGCGAAAGCCTCGCCGCCTACCTGACCGCCGCCACCGATCCGCGCCGCGAGCGATACTCGGAGCTGCTCTCGATCATCAACGGCTGGGACCCACCCGACTATCCCGGCAAGGAACTCGACTGGTTCCTCACAGCGATGGCCCGGACCGAGCGATAGCCCCGAGCCGCCGCGCATCGTGATCACCATTCTGGGCCACTGTCGATAGCGTGCCGGGGTGCCTCAGACCTGGGACGAAACGCAGCTGATCGCGGACGGATTCGAGCGCGTGCACGTCGAGCTGGACTGGTACGACGGCCCGCGCGCCGGTGTCGCCGATATCGACGGCGAGCCCCACTACTTCCAGGGCCACCACTACGAGCGCGAGCACGAAGCCGACGTGTACGCGGTCTGGCCTCTGAGCAGCGAGGCGCTGGAGTACGAGCGCGAGCAGTGGGAGATCTACGTCAGGTGGAACGAACGCTGTCAGGCGGGCGAGGTGGGGCCGGAGACCCATCCCGGCCATGGAGGCGACGCCCGCTACAACGAGTTGGACGCCCTACTCGCACCGCACCGGCGAGCGCCGGACGGCGCGCGGCGAATGAAGCGCGAACTGCGTTTCGCTGCCAGAGACCCCGACGAGGTCGAGTCCCTCAACTACTGGTTCCGATGGCGTCCGAACACCTGAAGACGCCCTTTCCCTGGTCGCGGATCGCGCGGCGTCTGCGTGTGGTTCGAGGTGGCGAGTGGATAGCAGAGTGGTGATAGCCGCCGGGTGAATCGGTATTTGCCCGGTCGTGCGGGGCGGGAGGAAGGTGGGAGCGTGAGCGATCTGGAGGGCTGGCCGGGGAGCGGGCTCAGCGACGAGGAACTGGACGTCGCCTACAACGTGCGGCGGAAGGCCGGGCCGGAACTCTTCGAGCGGCACATGGCCCGGTACCGGGAGATGTCGGAGCAGGCCGTGGACGGGCTGCCCGGCCACCCGGGGATCGCCTATGACGAGGCGAGCGGCGAGCGGCTCGACGTGTGGGGCGTCGGCGACGGGCTTCGGCCCGTGTTCGTCTTCCTGCACGGCGGCTACTGGATGGCTCTCTCACGGGACGTGTCCTCCTTCATGGCGCGGGCCCTGGACGAGCAGGGCGTCGCGACCGTGGTGCCCGACTACACGCTTGCGCCGGAGGCGTCGCTGGAGGAGATCGTCCGGCAGGCGCGGGCCGCTGTGGCGTGGGTGTACCGGCACGGACGCGAACACGGGCTCGATCCCGAGCGGATCGTGGTGGGCGGCAGTTCGGCGGGCGGGCATCTGACCGCGATGACGATGGTCGGCGGCTGGCAGGACGACGTCGGGCTCCCGCAGGACGTCGTCAAGGCCGCGATGCCGTTCAGCGGGCTGTTCGACATCCGGCCGATCACACGTATCTACGTCAACCGGTACGTGAAGCTCGATCTGGAGCGGGCGGCGGCGCTGAGCCCGGCCCTGCTGGACGCCGGCCATCGGTGCCCCGCGGTCTTCGTGGCCGGGGAGGACGACGGCGACGGGTTCCTGGAGCAGTCGAGGCTGTTCCAGCCGCGGTGGGGCGCCGGTGAACTGATGATCGTGCCCGGCCGCGACCACTTCGACGTCGTCCTCGATCTCGCCGACCCGGAGTCGCGGGTGAGCGCGGAGCTGATGCGCCTGATCAGGCGGTGAGCGCGGCCGCCTCGCGTTCGAGGTGGTCGAGCATCAGCCGGGCCGACGGCGTCGGGGTGCGGTTCGCGGGCAGCGTCACGCCGACCTGGCGGCGGACGGTCTCCAGCGGGACGGGCAGCGGCGCCATGTCGGCGTCGGTGCGGGCCACCAGTTCCGGAAGCGCGGCGATCATGTCGGTGTCGCGGACGAGGGTCCGGACGGTCAGGACGGACGTGCACTCGACCAGGTCGCCCGGGAGCGTCAGCCCCGCGGCGCGGAAGACCTGCTCCAGCTCGGTGCGCAGGGCCGTCTGCTCCAGAGGGAGCACCCACGGGTAGGCCAGGAGGTCGGCCAGCGCGAGGCCGGGCATGGTCCGGGCCGGGTGACCGTGGCGGGCGACCAGGAGCACCGGTTCGCCGTAGAGGGTGATCTGGCGGAGGCCGCGCAGGTCGCCGATCGGGTTGAGGCGGCCGAGGATCAGGTCGATCTCGCCGTCCAGCAGGCGGGGCACCTGGGCGTCGAAGGTCGCCTCCTGGACGATGACCGTGATGCCCGGCCGGTCCCTCTTGAGCGCGGCGATGGCGCGGGGGAGCAGGACGTTCGAGCCCGCCAGGAGGGTGCCGATCGTGACCGTGCCGACCTCGCCGTCCGCCAGGCCGCTGATGCGCTCGCCGGCGCGGCGCAGTTCGGCCAGGACGGCGCGCGCGTGCTCGACGAACGCGTCCCCGAACAGCGTCGGCGTCACGCCGCGCGGGCCTCGGGTGAACAGCTCGACGCCGAGGACGCCCTCCACTTCGCGCAGGCTCCGGGTGACGGCGGGCTGCGCCAGGTGCAGGTGCTCGGCGGCCCGCAGGACGCTGCCGCGGTCGGCGATGGCGACGACGAGCACCAGGTGCCGGAGCTTCAGCCGTCCGTTGAGCAGGTCGATGGCGCGCATACCGCCTTATTATCACGGCTTTGTGATAGCTCCCCGGTCGATTGGTATTTGTCAGGCATAGCTCGTGGGCGGAGGATCGAGCATGTCGAGCCGAGCGGGAGGAACGGATGAAGGCTGAGCACTACGTCGGCGGCGTCTTCCGGGCGGACGGCCGGACGTTCCCGCTCATCGACCCCGTCGACGGCTCCGAGCTGGGCACCGTCCCCGAGGCCGCGCCGGAGGTCGTCGACGACGCCGTCACGGCGGCGCGGGCCGCGCTGAAGGGCGAGTGGGGCGCGCTCGGCGACGAGGACCGGGCCGCCGCGCTGCGGCGCGTCGCCGACGGGATCGAGGCCCGCTTCGAGGAGTTCGTCGCGGCCGAGGTCGCCGACACCGGCAGGCCCCGGGCGTTCGCCGAGACCGTCGACGTCCCGCGCGCGGTGGGCAACTTCCGCGCCTACGCCGACCTGCTGTACGGGCGCCCCGAACGGTCCTACACGACGCGGATCCCGGGGTGGAGCGCCGGGACGGGCCAGGCGCTCAACTACACGGTGCGCCGCCCGCTCGGCGTCGTCGCGATCATCTCGCCGTGGAACCTGCCGCTGCTGCTGTCCACCTGGAAGATCGCCCCGGCGCTCGCGTGCGGCAACGCGGTCGTCCTCAAGCCGTCGGAGGAGACGCCGTCCAGCGCGACGCTCCTCGCGCGGGTCGTCCACGACGCGGGCCTGCCCGGCGGCGCGTTCAACGTGGTGCACGGGCACGGCGCGGGCGCGGCGGGGGAGTTCCTCACCGGGCACGAGGGCGTGGACGCGATCGCGTTCACCGGCGAGTCCGCCACCGGCGCCGCGATCATGCGCAACGCCGCCGACCACGTCACGCCCGTCTCGTTCGAGCTGGGCGGCAAGAACCCGGCGCTGGTGTTCGCCGACGCCGACCTCGACGCCGCCGTGGACGGGACGGTCCGCTCCACCTTCACCCACTCCGGCCAGATCTGCCTCTGCACCGAGCGCGTCTACGTCGAGCGGCCCGTCTTCGAGGAGTTCGCCGAGAGGCTCGCCGCGCGGGCCGCGGACCTCCACGGCTACGGCCCGATGATCTCGGCCGAGCACCGCGACAAGGTCCTGTCGTACTACCGGCTGGCCGCGGAGGAGGGCGCGACGGTCCTGGCCGGCGGCGGCGCCCCGGCCTTCGGCGACGAGCGCGACGGCGGCTTCCACGTCGAGCCGACCGTCCTCACCGGCCTCCCCGAGACGGCCCGCACGGTCAGGGAGGAGATCTTCGGCCCGGTCTGCCACGTCGCGCCCTTCGACACCGAGGAGCAGGCCGTCGGACTCGCCAACGACAGCCCCTACGGCCTCGCCTCCACGGTCTGGACGCGCGACCTGTCGCGCGCGCACCGGGTGGCGCCCCGCGTCGAGACGGGCATCGTCTGGGTGAACTGCTGGAACCTGCGCGACCTGCGCACCCCGTTCGGCGGTGTCAAGGCGTCCGGAATCGGGAGGGAAGGGGGAGAGTACTCCTTGGACTTCTTCTCCGAACCCGTCAACGTCTGCATCCAGATCTGAGGGCGAACCCAGTGACAACGAACATCGACGCCGCGGCCGAGCGGCTCCTCGGCGCCTACGCGGACGGCACGCCGTGCGCGCCCGTCCGCGACCTGATCACGACGGCGGACGACGCCTACGCCGTCCAGGACAGGGTCACCGAGCGGTGGCTGGGCGAGGGCCGCCGCCTCGCCGGACGCAAGATCGGCCTGACGTCCCGCGCCGTCCAGCGGCAGATCGGCGTGGACAGCCCCGACTTCGGGATGCTGTTCGCCGACATGGCCGTCCCGGACGGCGAGGAGATCCCCGCCGGCGCCGTCCTGCAGCCGCGCGCCGAGGCGGAGGTCGCGCTCGTGCTGGAGCACGATCTCACCCATGAGCGGCACACCGTCGCCGACGTCATCCGCGCGACCGCGTTCGCGCTGCCCGCCATCGAGGTCGTCGGCAGCCGCGTCCGCGACTGGGACATCACGCTGGCCGACACCGTCGCCGACAACGCCTCGTCCGGCATGTACGCGCTGGGCAACCGGCCGGTCCTCCTGAAGGACGTCGACCTGCGCCTGTGCGGGATGGTGATGGAGCGGCGCGGCGAGCAGGTCTCCACCGGGAACGGTGCCGCCTGCCTCGGCCATCCGCTGAACGCGGCGCTGTGGCTCGCCGACACGCTGGTCCGCGTCGGCCGCCCGCTGCGCGCGGGCGACACCGTGCTGACCGGCTCGCTCGGCCCGGTCGTGCCGGCCGCGCCCGGCGAGGTGTTCGAGGCGCGCATCGACGGCCTCGGCGACGTCCGCGTCGCCTTCGGCCGTGACGAGCCGAGTGGTGACGAGCGGAGCCGTGGCGGGGAGGACTCCTGATGGTGGACGTGCACGCGCTGGCGGCGACGCTGGACGAGGCCGCGCGCGAGGTGAAGGCGATCCCGAAGCTGACCGAGCGGACGCCGTTCGACGTGCCCGCCGCCTACGCGGTGCAGCGGGTCGGCGTCGAGCGGCGCCGCCGCCGGGGCGAGCGCCTCGCCGGTGTCAAGATGGGGTTCACCAGCCGCGCCAAGATGCTCCAGATGGGCGTGGACGACCTCATCTGGGGCCTGCTCACCGACGGGATGCTCGCGGAGTCGTCGGTGGACGTGTCCCGCCTCATCCACCCGCGCGTCGAGCCCGAGATCGCGTACCTGATCGGACGCGAGGTCCGCTCGCCCGCCGAGGTCGAGACGGCCGTCGCGGGCGTCGCCGTCGGGTTCGAGGTGCTCGACTCCCGCTACCGGGACTTCGACTTCACCCTTCCCGACGTCATCGCCGACAACGCGTCGGCGGCCCGCTTCGGGTTCGGCTCCTGGCACGCCCCCCGCGACCTGTCGAACGTGGGGCTGCTGATGGAGATCGACGGGCGGCCCGTGCAGGCGGGCTCGTCCGCCGCGATCCTCGGCGACCCGGCGCGGTCGCTGCGGGCGGCGGCGCGGCTCGCGCTCGGCGCCGGGATGACCCTCGAACCCGGCTGGATCGTCCTCGCCGGCGCCGCGACCGCCGCCGTCCCGCTGCCGAAGGACGCGCACGTCCGCGTCACCGGCGCCGGCCTCGGCAGCGTGGAGGTGACGACGTGACGGGCGACGCGTTCCTCGTCGACGGCAAGGCCAGGCCGCGCGGACGGTTCCCGCACGTGAAACGGGCCGGCGACCTCGTGTTCGTGTCCGGGACGAGCTCGCGCCGCCCGGACGGGACGTTCGCCGGGGCGAGCGCCGACGCGCTGGGCGTCACCGACCTCGACATCCGGGCGCAGACCCGCGCCGTCATCGAGAACGTCCGCGACCTCCTCGCCGCAGCGGGCGGCGGCCTGCGCGACGTCGTCAACGTCACCGCCTACCTGGTGAGCATGAACGACTTCGGCGGCTACAACGAGGTCTACGGCGAGTACTTCGACGAGAGCGGACCGGCCCGCACGACCGTCGCCGTCCACCAGCTCCCGCACCCGCACCTGCTCATCGAGATCTCGTGCGTCGCCCACATTCCCCGTACAGGCAAGGAGGCCGGGGCATGACCCTTCCGCAGCTGTCCTTCGGAGCGCCGTTCAACTTCCAGTCCTGGATCGACGACCACCGCGACCTGCTGAAGCCGCCCGTCGGCAACGTCCAGGTGTTCGACGACGCCGGGCTGATCGTCATGGTGGTCGGCGGCCCCAACCAGCGCACCGACTTCCACGACGACCCGACCGAGGAGTTCTTCTACCAGCTCAAGGGCAACATGGTGCTGCGCGTCATGGAGGAGGAGGGACGCCCGCCGACCGACGTGCAGATCAACGAGGGCGACGTCTTCCTGCTGCCGCCGCACGTCCGGCACTCGCCGCAGCGGCCCGAGGCCGGCTCCATCGGGCTCGTCGTGGAGATCCCGCGGCCGGAGGGGCTCCAGGAGGCGTTCGAGTGGTACTGCCCCGAATGCCACCACCTCGTCCACCGCGCCGAGCTCCAGGTCCGCTCGATCGTGGCCGACCTGCCGCCGGTCTTCGAGAGCTTCTACGGCGGTGACCGCGAGTGCCCGAACTGCGGGGCGGTCCACCCGGGCAGGCAGTGGCCGCGGACCATGACTCCGACCACCGCGCCCCGGGCCTGACGGAGGTTCCGTGATTGTCATCGACGTCCACGCCCACGTCTTCCCGCGGATCAGCCGCGCCGAGGGCCGGGTGCTCGCCGACGAGGGGCAGCCGTGGCTGCGCGTCGACGGCGGCGGCACCGGCATGATGATGTGCGGCGGCGACGAGTACCGGCCGGTCGGCGAGGCGCTCTGGGACCCCGCGTGCCGCGTCGCCGACATGGACGCGGCGGGCGTGGACGTCCAGGCCGTCTCGTCAACCCCGCTGATGTTCGGGTACGCCGCCGAGCCGTCGCGCGCCGCGGACTGGTGCGACCTCGTCAACGACCGCATCCTCGCCCTCTGCGCGCAGGCGCCCGACCGGCTGCTGCCGCTCTGCCAGGTCCCGCTCCAGGACCCGGAGCTCGCCTGCGAGGTCGCGACGCGCGCGCTCGCCGCCGGGCACCGCGGCGTGCACATCGGCAACCACGTCGGCGACCGCAACCTCGACGACGACGGCATCACCGCGTTCCTCGCGCACTGCGCCGGGCTGGGCCTGCCCGTCCTGGCCCACCCGTGGGACATGCTCGGCGCCGACCGGATGCGCGGCCACATGCTGCCGTGGCTGTCCGGGATGCCCGCCGAGACGCAGCTCAGCATCCTCGGGCTGATGCTGTCCGGCGCGTTCGAACGCCTCCCGGAGTCGCTGCGGCTCTGCTTCTGCCACGGCGGCGGCAGCTTCGCGTTCCTGCTCGGCCGGGCCGACAACGCCTGGCACCGCCGCGACATCGTCCGCGCCGACTCGCCGCGCCCGCCGTCGGAGTACACCGGCCGGTTCCACGTCGACTCCGCCGTGTTCGACCCGCGCGCCCTGCGGCTGCTTGTGGACGTGATGGGCCCCGAGCGCGTGATGCTCGGCACCGACTACCCGTTCCCGCTCGGCGAGATGGAGCCCGGCGCCACGATCCGGGCCTGCCCCGGGCTGGACGACGCCGACCGCGCCCGGCTGCTCGGCGGCAACGCGGAGGCGTTCTTCGCCCCCGCCCGCGACCTTGTGACCAGCGAGAACCCGTGACCACCGAAGGCCCGTGACCACCGAAGGCCCGTGAGCACCGAAGGAATGACCCAGTGAGCTTGGAAGACGAGGCGCGGCGGCTCGATGGAACCGATCCGCTGCCCACCCTGCGCGGCGAGTTCCTGATCCCGCCCGCGCCCGGCGGGAGGTACGAGGAGTCGGCGTACTTCGCCGGAAACTCCCTCGGCCTCCAGCCGCGCGCCGTGGCGGGGCGGCTCCGGGAGGAGCTGGACGACTGGGCGCGGCTCGCCGTCGAGGGGCACACGCGGGCCCGCCGCCCCTGGGTCGACTACCACGAGCGGCTGCGCGAGCCCGCGGCCCGGCTCGTCGGCGCCCGGCCGCACGAGGTCGTGGCGATGAACTCGCTCACCGTCAACCTGCACCTGATGATGGCGAGCTTCTACCGGCCCGCCGGGACCCGGACCCGCATCGTCATCGAGGACTCGGCGTTCCCGTCCGACTCCTACGCGGTCGCCAGCCAGGCCGTCCACCACGGGCTCGACCCCGCCGCGGCGGTCGTGCGGCTGAAGCCCCGGCCCGGCGAGGACAACCTGCGCACCGAGGACGTCCTCGGCTTCCTCGAACGCGAGGGCGACACGGTCGCGCTGGTCATGCTCGGCGGCGTCAACTACCTGACCGGCCAGCTCATGGACATGCCCGCGATCACCAAGGCGGGCCGCGCCGCCGGGGCCGTCGTCGGCTGGGACCTCGCGCACGCCGCCGGGAACGTCCCGCTGCGGCTGCACGACTGGGACGTCGACTTCGCCGCCTGGTGCACCTACAAGTACCTCAACTCGGGGCCGGGCGCCGTCGCGGGCTGCTTCGTGCACGAGCGGCACGTCCGGGACGCCTCCGTGCCGAAGCTGTCCGGCTGGTGGGGGACCGAGCCGTCCGTCCGGTTCCGGATGGACCCCGACATCGCGCCGCCCGCGTCCGCCGACGCCTGGCAGCTGTCCAACCCGCCCATCCTCGCGCTCGCGCCCGTGCTGGCGTCCCTGGAGATCTTCGACCGGGTCGGGATGGACGCGCTGCGCGCCAAGAGCGAGCGGCTCACCGGCTACCTGGCGTCCCGGCTCGCTCCCGTCGGCGGCGCGCAGGTCATCACCCCCGCCGACCCGGCGGCGCGCGGCACCCAGCTGTCGCTGCGGGTCGCGGACGCGGGCGGGCTGGTCCGCCGGCTCGCCGAGGCGCACGGAGTGCTCGCCGACGCCCGCGAACCCGACGTCGTCCGGCTCGCGCCCGTCCCGCTGTACTGCACGTTCCACGACTGCCACCGCGCCGCCGAGGCGATGGCAGATCTTGTTTAGGAGTGTCGGTGCATAAGTCGGGCCGGTATCGGGTAGGTTCGGACCCGTTGCACGATGGCGTCGGTCCACGCCGGCGTCGAGCAGTCTCGAAGCGTTTTTCCGGGTGACCGGCGGACGTGGGACGAGTCCGCTTGCAGCCCGGTCCGCCGCCCGGCGGGCCGGTGAGGTTACATCAGAAGGAAAAACAGCATGGCCGAAGGCACCGTGAAGTGGTTCAACGCCGAGAAGGGCTTCGGGTTCATCGCGCCTGACGGCGGCGGCCCGGACGTGTTCGTCCACTACTCCGCGATCACCACCAACGGGTACCGCAGCCTGGACGAGAACCAGCGCGTCGGGTTCGAGATCACCCAGGGCCAGAAGGGCCCGCAGGCCGAGGGCGTCTACCCGCTCTAAGGCACTGGTCTGACCTGCGTGAGGCCGGGGACGCCCGTCGTCCCCGGCCTTTCGCGTGCCCGGCGCCCGCCGGACCCTGGCGCGGCGCCTGCCCCGGCGGGCCGGGCACGGGCGCGCCGGCACGCCGCGTCCGGCGGCGCCGGCTTCGGCCGGCCCCCGCCGGCCCCCGCCTACGCCTTCGGCAGGCGCTCGCCGGAACGCAGCCGGTCGAGGCCGAGCCAGATGAACTCCACGGCCATCTGCTCGGCGCGCTCGCGCGGCGTGTCGGGGTGCTCCAGCCACCACGACACCATCGACAGCATCGACCCGTACATGAGCGGGACGAGCAGCCGGGCCCGCCGCTCGTTGACGTCGAGCGCGACGGGGGACAGCGCCGGGTCGGCGCGGCGGCGGCGCAGCAGCAGGTCCGCGAACGCGGTGCCGAGCCGGTCGCGCAGCTCCCGCAGCTCCAGGCCCACCTCCGGCTTGTCGAGATGCCGGACGACCAGCGCCCACGCGTCCGGCTCCGCGGTGGCGTAGTCGAACAGCACCCGGATCATCGCCCGGATGCCGTCCGCCGAGCCGTGCGCGGCGAGCACGGCCTCGTTCAGCCGCGCGGTGAGCTCGCCGACGATCGACTCGGTGACCTCGGCGAACAGCTCCTCCTTGGAGGTGAAGTGCTGGTAGAGCAGCGCCTTGGACACCTGGGCCGCGGCGGCCACGTGCTCCATCTGGGTCAGGTGGTAGCCGCGCCGGCCGAACTCCGCGAGCGCCACCTGGAGCAGCTGCTCGCGCCGCCGGGCATGCGGCATCCGCCGCCGTACGCCCGCCTCCCCCGTGTCGCCGGTCATGTGCCGAGGTACCTGCCCAGCTCGGCCCGCGCCACCGAGCGCACGTGCACCTCGTCCGGGCCGTCGGCGAGGCGCAGGGTGCGCAGCCCCGCCCACATCGCGGCGAGCGGGGTGTCGTCGCTGACGCCGGCGCCGCCGTGCACCTGGATCGCCCGGTCGACGACCTCCAGCGCGACGCGCGGCACGACCACCTTGATCGCCGCGACCTCGGAGCGGGCCGCCTGCACGCCCTGCTTGTCGATCAGCCAGGCCGTCTTGAGGGTGAGCAGCCGCGCCTGCTCGATCGCCATCCGCGACTCGGCGATCTGCTCGCGGACCACGCCCTGCTTGGCCAGCGGGCCGCCGAACGCCACCCGGGACACCGCGCGCTCGCACATCAGCTCCAGCGCCCGCTCGGCCATCCCGATCGCGCGCATGCAGTGGTGGATGCGGCCGGGGCCGAGCCGGGCCTGCGCGATCGCGAAGCCGCCGCCCTCCTCGCCGACGAGGTTCTCCACCGGGACGCGGACGTCGGTGAAGGTGATCTCGCAGTGGCCGTGCTGGTCCTGGTAGCCGAACACGGGCAGCGGCCGGACGACCTCCACCCCGGGCGCGTCGAGCGGCACCAGGACCATCGACTGCTGCCGGTAGGGGTGGCCCTCCGGGTCGGTCTTGCCCATCACGATCATGATCTTGCAGCGCGGGTCGGCGGAGCCGCTGATCCACCACTTGCGGCCGTTGATCACGTAGTGGTCGCCGTCCCGCTCGATGCGGGTGGAGATGTTGGTGGCGTCGGAGCTCGCGACGTCCGGCTCGGTCATCGCGAACGCGCTGCGGATCCGGCCGTCCAGCAGGGGCCGCAGCCACGTCTCCTTTTGCTCGGGCGTGCCGAACAGGTGCAGGACCTCCATGTTGCCGGTGTCGGGCGCGGCGCAGTTGGTGGCCTCGGGCGCGAGGCCCGGCGAGCGTCCCGTCACCTCGGCGAGGGGCGCGTAGTCGGCGACCGACAGGCCGTGCGCCGGATCCTCGCTGTCGGGCAGGAAGAGGTTCCACAGGCCGCGCTTGCGCGCCTCGGCCTTGAGGTCCTCGACGATCTGCGGGACGGTGTGCTCGCGGCCCGCCGCGCGCAGCTCGGCCCGCTGGGCCGCGTAGACCGGCTCCGCGGGGTAGACGTGGGAGTCCATGAATTCCTGGAGGCGGCCGAGGTGCTCCTGGGCCCGCTCGCTCAAACCGAAGTCCATTCCGCTAGAGTAACTGACGAGTCAGTTACTTCGGGAGGGAGTCCCCATGGCAGCCTTCGACGGCACCGGCAGGGTCGCGCTGATCACGGGCGGGGCCAACGGCATCGGGGCCGCGGTGGCGCGCCGGCTCGCCCGCGAGGGCGCCCGCGTCGTCCTCGCCGACGTCGACGCGGAGGCCGGCGCCGGACTCGCGAAGGAGCTGGACGGCGCGTTCGTCCGCTGCGACGTGCGCGAGCCCGCCGAAAGCGAGACCGCCGTCGCGACCGCCGTGGAGCGCTTCGGCGGCCTCGACGTCGCGTTCCTCAACGCCGGCGTCGCCGGCGGCGGGGGAGTGGGGGACGACTTCGACCTCGCGGCCTACCGCCGCGCCATGGGCATCAACCTCGACGGCGTCGTGTTCGGCGCGCACGCCGCGCTGCCCGCCCTGCGCGCCCGCGGCGGCGGCGACATCGTCGCGACCGCCAGCATGGCGGGGCTCACCGCCACGCCGTTCGACCCGGTGTACGGCGCCAACAAGGCGGCCGTCGTCGGCCTCGTCCGCGCTCTGGGCCCCACCTACGCCGAGGAGGGCATCCGGATCAACGCCCTCTGCCCGTCCTTCGCCGACACCGACATCCTCACGCCGCTGAAGGGGCATCTTGAGGAGACGGGCTTCCCGATCCTGGACGTGGACGACGTCGTCGAGGCGTTCATGCGGATCCTGGCCGCCGACGGCGCCGGCGAGGCCTGGTACGTCGTGCCGGGGCGACCGTCCGAGCCGTTCAGGTTCCGCGGCGTCCCCGGCCCGCGCTGAGCCGCCCGAGACCGAAGGAGAGACATGCGCGCGATCCAGATCACCGAGTTCGGCGGGCCCGAGGTCCTCAACGTCACCGAGCTGCCCGACCCGTCCGCCGGGCCCGGGCACCTGCTCGTCGACGTCTCGCGGGCCGGGATCAACTACGCCGACACCCACCAGGCGGAGGACAGCTACCTGGCGGCCTCCACGCTGCCGATGGTGCCCGGCGGCGAGGTCGTCGGCACCACCCCGGACGGCCGCCGCGTCGTCGCGCTCGTCGGCACCGGCGGCTACGCCGAGAAGGCCGTCGCGCCCGAGGCGCTCGCCTGGGACGTCCCCGACGCCATCGACGACACCACCGCCCTCGGCATGATCGTGCAGGGCGCGTCCGCGTGGGTGCTGCTGCGCCGCAGCGTCCATCTGGCGCCGGGCGAGTCCGTCGTCGTGCACGCCGCCGCCGGCGGGGTCGGGTCGCTCGCCGTCCAGCTCGCCAAGGCCTGGGGCGCCGGACGGGTCATCGCCACCGCCTCGTCCAAGGAGAAGCGCGACCTCGCCCTCGACCTCGGCGCCGACGTCGCGATCGACGCCAACGAGCCCGGCCTCAAGGACGCGCTGATCGACGCCAACGGCGGCCGGCGCGTCGACACCGTCCTGGAGATGACCGGCGGGACCGTCACCGACCAGAGCCTGCGCGCCCTCGCCCCGTTCGGCCGCCTCGCCTTCTACGGGATGGCGTCGCGGCGGGAGCCGTCGCCCGTCCGGCCGGCCACGCTGATGGCGCACTCCACCACGATCTCCGGCATGTGGCTGGCGCACGTCTTCCAGCTTCCCGGCGACGTGATGCGCACCGCGCTGGAGGAGCTGTTCGGCCTCGCCGCCGACGGCCGGCTCCGCGTCGTCCGCGGCGGCGAGTACGGGCTGGCCGAGGCCAGGCGCGCGCACGAGGACCTGCGGGCCCGCCGCACGACCGGAAAGCTCGTCCTGGACCCGTCGCGCTAGCCGACGAGCCCGTTCTCGTAGGCGTACACCACGGCCTGGGTGCGGTCGCGCAGCGCCAGCTTGGTCAGCACGTGCCCGACGTGCGTCTTGATCGTCTGCTCGGCCAGCACCAGCTCGGCGGCGATCTCGGCGTTGGACAGGCCGCGCGCGATGAGCCGCAGCACGTCCAGCTCCCGCGGCGTCAGCCCCGCGGTCGCCTTCGGGCTCGGCCGCTGGTGCCGGCGGCGGCGCGCGAAGTCGCCGATCAGCCGCCGGGTGATGGACGGGGCGAGCAGCGCGTCGCCGCCCGCCACCACCCGTACGCCGTTCACCAGGTCGGCCGCCGACGCGTCCTTCAGCAGGAACCCGCTGGCGCCCGCGCCGAGCGCCTCGTAGACGTACTCGTCCAGGTCGAACGTGGTCAGGATGAGCACCTTCGGGCGCGCCTCGGCCGGGTCGGCGTCGGGGGCGGGGTCGCCGACCAGTTCCGCGGTCGCGGCGAGGCCGTCCATCTCCGGCATCCGGATGTCCATCACGATCACGTCCGGGTCGAGCCGGCGGGCCATCTCCACGGCCTCCCGGCCGTTGCCCGCCTGGCCGACCACCTCGATCCCGGGGTCGGAGGACAGCAGCGCCGCGAGCCCGTCGCGGATCATCACCTGGTCGTCGGCGATCAGCACCCGAATCGTCACGCCGCAACCCTACGGCGACGAAGATCGGTTGTCGTCCGGAGCGCGGTCTCCTCCCCTCCCGTCAGTCCTCGTCCCCGTAGGGGAGCTCGGCCGTGACCGACCAGCCGCCGTCGCGCGGGCCCGCGTCGAGGCGGCCGCCCAGCATCGTGACGCGCTCGCGCATCCCGACCAGGCCGTGCCCGCCGCCCTGCGACTCCTCCGGCGTGCTGCGGGCCCCGTCGTCGGTGACCGACACCGACAGCGCCTCGGGCCCGTACTTCACCTCGACGTGCACCCGGGAGCCCGGCGCGTACCGGGACGCGTTGCTCAGCGACTCCTGCACGATCCGGTACGCGGACAGGTCCACCCCCGCGTTCAGCGGACGCGGCACGCCGGCCACGACGGTCGCGACCGACAGCCCGGAGCGGCGGGCGGCGGCGACCAGGTCGTCCAGCCGCTCCAGGCCGGGCTGCGGGGCGCGCTCGGCGCCCTCGTCGTCCGCGCGCAGCAGCCCCACGACGCGGCGCGTCTCGGTGAGCGCCTCGCGCGCCGCGTCCCGCACCACCCCGAACGTCTGCCGGGCCGCGTCCGGCAGGTCGGGGATCTTGTAGGGCGCCGCCTCCGCCTGCATCGCGATCACCGACATGTGGTGGGCGACGACGTCGTGCAGCTCGCGGGCGATGCGGGCGCGCTCCTCCAGCACCGCCTGCCGGGCCAGGTCCTGCCGGTGCTGCTCCTCGCGCCGGCGCAGCTCCTCCACCGCCGAGTGCCGGCCGCCGACCGCGTCGCCGAACGTCAGCGCGACCGCCGCGATCCCCGCGAGGATCATGGCGAACCAGCCGGGCATGCCGAACAGCACGGCGGGCACCAGCACCGCGGTGATCGTCACCGCGCCCACGCCGACCGTGGTCTGCCGGTCCGACCCGACCCCGGTGAAGAACAGGATGACGACCAGCGCCAGGATCGCGGTGACCGGCCACGGCATGAAGCCGTCGCCGTGCCGGACGAAGACCGTGATCAGCAGCCCGAGCGCCGCGACCCGCCAGGCGGCGAGCGGCCACCGGGCCGCGAAGATCAGCGGCGCCGCCTGCAGCACGCCGAGCGGCCAGGCGAGCCCCGTGCTGACGTGGTACTGCTGGATGGCGATGGCGATGGAGCCCGCGGTGAAGCCGATCGTCAGCGCGGCGAGCAGCGCCAGGATCGGCAGCCGCAGCACCAGCGGTCCGGGCAGCAGGGTGACGGGCGGGCCGTCCCCGCCGGGCATCAGGGCGGAGCGGACCCCGGCGAGCAGCCGGGTGCGGGCCGCGGGCGCGAAACGGTCTGGTTCGTTCATTTGACTCGGAGCCTAGGACCCCGGGCGGCGCCGCGGCCTGACCCGGGGGAGGGAGATCCGACCCGCCACCTCGGGTATCACCTCTGAGCAGCGCGATCGCCGCCGGGCCGGCGCCCGGCCCGCCGCGCGGGCGGGGATCTTGCGGTGATCCGGCGCGGCGGCGGAGACTGCGGTCATGACCGACCTGAGCCATCCGATCTTCGCCCGGCTCTATCCGCGGCTGGACGCGGGCTGCGCCAAAGCGGGCGGGGACGCCCATCGCGCCGAGCTGCTCGCCGGGGCCTCCGGCCGCGTGCTGGAAGTGGGCGCCGGCCACGGGGCCAACTTCGCGCACTACCCGCCCGAGGTCACCGAGGTGGTCGCCGTCGAGCCCGAGCCGCGGCTGCGCGCCAGGGCCGACCACGCCGCCGCCCGCGCACCCGTCAAGGTCACGGTGCGCCCCGGCGTCGCCGAAGACCTCGACGTGGACGACGCCTCGTTCGACGTGGCGGTGGCCTCGCTCGTGCTGTGCTCCGTGCGCGACCCCGTGCGCGCCCTGGCCGAGCTGAGGCGCGTCCTCAGACCGGGCGGCGAGCTGCGCTACTACGAGCACGTCCGCGGCGCCACGCCCGGCAAAGTGCGCTTCCAGCGGTACGTCGACGTCGTGTGGCCGCTGTTCGCCGCCGGCTGCCACGTGTCCCGGCCGACGGCCGAGTGGATCGCCGGATCGGGCTTCACCGTGCGGTCCGAGCGGCGGTTCGACTTCCCCTCGTCCGGCCGCGGCAACCCCGCCTCGCCGCACGTCCTCGGAGTCGCCGTCCGCGACTGAGCGGCGGCGGGCGGGCCCGCATAAGGTCCCCCTCCCGGGGAAGATCGGGCCCATGACGACCTCGGGCAGCCAGCCGCGACCACCGGACGACCAGGAGCGCGACGAGCGGTCGCACGCGACGGCCACCGCCGTGCTGCTCGCCGGCGCCGCCGCGCTCGGCGGCTTCCTGTTCGGCTACGACTCCTCGGTGATCAACGGGACCGTCGACGCGCTCAAGGACCAGTTCGACCTGAGCGGCTTCGCCGTCGGCTTCGTCGTGTCCGCCGCGCTGCTCGGCTGCGCGGTCGGCGCCTGGTTCGCCGGGCCGATCGGCGACCGGATCGGCCGCGTCAAGGTGATGCTGCTCGCCTCGGTGCTGTTCGTGATCAGCTCGCTCGGCTCGGCGCTGGCCTTCAACGCGGTCGACCTGACCGCCTGGCGGCTGGTCGGCGGCCTCGCCATCGGCGCCGCGTCGGTGATCGCGCCCGCCTACATCGCCGAGATCGCGCCCGCCGCGCTGCGCGGCCGCCTCGGCTCGCTGCAGCAGATGGCGATCGTCCTCGGCATCTTCGCGGCCCTCGTCGTCGACTACGTCATCGCCCGGGTGTCGGACGGCGGCGCGTCCGGGACGTTCCCGCTGGGCGGGGACGCGTGGCGGTGGATGTTCGCCAGCGCCGTCGTGCCCGCCGTCATGTACGGCGTGATCGCCACGACGATCCCCGAGTCGCCCCGCTACCTGGTGAAGAAGCACCAGACGGCCCGCGCCCGGGAGGTGCTCCGGCGGGTCATGGGCCGCGGCGACGTGGACGTCAAGATCCGGGAGATCGTCCGGTCGATCGCCGAGGACCGGCCCGTCCACCTGCGGGACCTGCGCGGGAACCGGCTGGGCCTGCTGCCGATCGTCTGGGTCGGCATCCTGCTGTCGGTCTTCCAGCAGTTCGTCGGCATCAACGTGATCTTCTACTACTCGTCCTCGCTGTGGCAGGCGGTCGGGTTCTCCGAGGACGACGCGATGCTCACCTCGGTGATCAACTCGGTGGTGAACGTCGCCTTCACGCTGGTGGCGATCGCGCTCGTCGACCGGATCGGGCGCCGTCCGCTGCTGCTCGCGGGCGCGGCCGGCATGGCCGTCTCGCTCGGCGCCCTGACCGTCTGCTTCGCCACCGCGCCCGTGGTCGACGGGAAGCCGGACCTCGGCGCCGCCGCCGGGCCGGTGGCGCTCGTCGCGGCCAACGTCTTCGTCGCCTCGTTCGCCGCGACCTGGGGGCCGGTCGTCTGGGTGATGCTGGGCGAGATGTTCAACAACTTCATCCGGGCGTCCGCGCTCGCCGTCGCCGCGGCCGCGCAGTGGATCGCCAACTGGGTGGTCACCACCACCTTCCCCGGCATCTCGGGGTTCTCCCTCGGCCTCGCCTACGGCCTCTACACGCTGTTCTCCGTCCTCGCGTTCCTGTTCGTGATCCGCGCCGTCCCCGAGACGAAGGGGCGCGAACTGGAGGACATGGACCAGCTCGCCGCCCCGCGGGCGCGCGCGTGACCGCGCGCCGCGCGGTGCCCGCCGCCGGTCCGTTCGGCTACAGTGGTGGCATGCCGCACGCGTCCGCACAGACGACGACGCCGGGTCACTCCCGGCGCCGCGGCGGCATGTCCTGACATTGCGAAGCGGAAGGGCCCCGGGAGCGATCCCCGGGGCCCTTCCGCGTTCCGGGGACCGCCCCGGGCCCTCCCCGACGAGAGGAGCGCCCGATGGAGCCGGTTGCGTCCGATGGAGACCCCGAGTCGATAGCATCGGAACCCGCTGATCCCAGACCGCAATCGCGAGGAGTACCCGTGTCCACCGTGTCCGAACTGCGCATCACCCTCGACGGCGGCGAGCGGGCGGTGCCGGCGGGCACCACCGCGGGCGAGGCCCTGAACGCCGACGGCCGCACCGTGATCGCCGCCCGCGTCAACGGCGAGCTGCGCGACCTCGCCGGGGAGCTGCGCGACGGCGACGCCGTCGAGCCCGTCGAGATCGGGTCCGGCGACGGCCGCGCGATCATGCGGCACTCCGCCGCGCACGTGATGGCCCAGGCCGTCCAGGAGCTGTTCCCCGAGGCGAAGCTCGGCATCGGCCCGCCGGTGGAGAACGGCTTCTACTACGACTTCGACGTCGCCGAGCCGTTCACCCCCGACGACCTGAAGCGCATCGAGAAGCGGATGCGGGAGATCGTCAAGCAGGGCCAGCGGTTCGCCCGCCGCCCCGTCTCCGACGACGCCGCGCGCGCGGAGCTGGCCGGCGAGCCCTACAAGCTGGAGCTGATCGGCCTGAAGGGCTCCGGCCCGGTCGAGGACGCGGCCGACGGCGCGGACGTCGAGGTCGGCGGCGGCGAGCTGACCATCTACGACAACCTCGACGCCAAGTCGGGCGAGCTGCGCTGGAAGGACCTGTGCCGCGGCCCGCACCTGCCGTCCACCCGCGTCATCCCCGCGTTCAAGCTGATGCGCTCCGGCGGCGCCTACTGGCGCGGCAGCGAGAAGAACCCGCAGCTCCAGCGGATCTACGGCACCGCGTGGGAGTCGCGCGAGAAGCAGGACGAGTACCTCAGGTTCCTGGAGGAGGCCGAGAAGCGCGACCACCGCAGGCTCGGCGCCGAGCTCGACCTGTTCTCCTTCCCGAACGAGATCGGCAGCGGCCTCGCCGTCTTCCACCCGAAGGGCGGCGCCGTCCGCAAGGTCATGGAGGACTACTCGCGCCGCCGGCACGAGGAGGAGGGGTACGAGTTCGTCAACACCCCGCACATCTCCAAGGGCCACCTGTTCGAGACCTCCGGGCACCTCGGCTGGTACAAGGACGACATGTTCCCGGCGATGGAGGTCGACGGGGGCGACTATTACCTCAAGCCGATGAACTGCCCGATGCACAACCTGATCTACCGGGCGCGCGGCCGGTCCTACCGGGAGCTGCCGCTGCGGCTGTTCGAGTTCGGGTCGGTGTACCGGTTCGAGAAGTCGGGCGTGGTGCACGGCCTCACCCGCGTCCGCGGCATGACCCAGGACGACGCGCACATCTACTGCACCGAGGACCAGATGGGCGAGGAGATCAAGCGGCTCCTCGACTTCGTCCTCGGCCTGCTGCGCGACTACGGCCTGAACGAGTTCTACCTGGAGCTGTCCACCCGCGACGAGTCGGAGAAGTTCATCGGCTCGGACGAGATGTGGGAGAAGGCGACCGCCGCGCTGCGCGACGCCGCCGAGTCGACCGGGCTCGACCTCGTCCCCGACCCGGGCGGCGCGGCGTTCTACGGCCCGAAGATCTCCGTGCAGGCCAAGGACGCGATCGGCCGCACCTGGCAGCTGTCCACCATCCAGGTCGACCCGAACCAGCCGGAGCGGTTCGGGCTGGAGTACCAGGCGGCCGACGGAACCCGGCAGCGGCCCATGATGCTGCACCGGGCGCTGTTCGGGTCGATCGAGCGGTTCTTCGGCGTGCTGCTGGAGCACTACGCGGGCGCCATGCCGCCGTGGCTGGCGCCGGTCCAGACCGTCGGGATCCCGATCGGCGACGCGCACGTCCCGCACCTGGAGAAGGTCGCGGCGAAGCTGCGCGAGCGCGGCATCCGCGTCGAGGTCGACACCTCCTCCGACCGGATGCAGAAGAAGATCCGCAACGCGCAGAAGCAGAAGGTCCCGTACATGCTGCTGGCGGGCGACGACGACGTGGCCAAGGACGCCGTGTCGTTCCGGTACCGCAGCGGCGAGCAGAAGAACGGGGTCCCGATCGACGAGGCCGTCGACGAGATCGTCAAGGCGGTCGAGGCGCGCGTCCAGGTCTGAGCCGGGAGGGGGCCGCGCCCGCCCCGCGCGGGCGCGGCCCCGGCCGATCCCTGACCCGGCCGCTCCTCGTCCGGGCGGGCACGGCGGGCGGGCCGGGCGCCTCCGGGTCCGGAGACGGCGGAGTGGGCGCCGCCCGGAGTTGGTAGCCTCGTCGCTCACGTGCGACCGGGGAGAGGGCGGAGATGAAGTCCAGGAGGCCGGTGCGGCGGGGCGGGCGCGGCCGGCGGGCGCGGCTCTGGGGCCGGATCGCCGGCTACGGCTGCACCCTGCTGCTCGTCGCCGCCGCCGTCATCGTGCTCCTCATGCCGGTGATGGACGACGGGAGGAAGGGCGCGACCGGGGCGCAGGGGCAGGCGGGCCCGGCCGCGTCCCTGCCCGGGCAGCCGGGCGTCCCCGGCTCCGGGCTTCCCGCGACCCCGACCAACCCGGCGCCGCAGCAGAACGACGGCGGCCGGCCGTATCCCGGCGGGCAGAACGGCGGCACGTCCGGCGGGCAGGGCGGCGGCCCCGGGATCCCGCCGCAGAACAGCGGCGGCGGCGCGGTCGGCCAGTGCCCGGACGGGACGGCCCTCTACCGCGCCACGGTCACCGGCGTCGACGTCCTCGTCACCGTCTCCGCCACCGGCCTGATCCGGGCGGAGCTCGTCCTGCGGGGGCGGTCCCCGCAGTCGCAGCAGGCGAGCGCGGGCGCGGGCCGGCCGCACACCTTCCACTTCACCGGCGTCGCGCCGAGCCTGGTCGAACGCGTCAAGGTCACCACGGTGTCGGTCGGCGGCGGCATGCAGAGCTGCTACGCGCGGGCCGTCTGACCCGTCCCGCTCTGGCCCGTCCCGCTCTGACCCGTCACGGCGCGGGGGCGGGGCGGCGCGGCGGCGGGCATGCGGACGTCCCCCACGGACACGTTGACCGCCGCGACGCGCGTCCCCAGCATCTGGCTCGCCACCCGCGCCACGTTGTCCTGCACCCGGTGGGCCACGTCCTTGATCACGCAGCCGTACTCGACGGCGATGGCGAGTTCGACCGTGACGTCCTCCTCGCCCACGGCGACGCGGGTGCCCGCCGGGGCCGGCCCGCTTACCCCGGCCACCTCCAGCGCGGCCAGTGCGGCGATCTTCTCCAGCACCGCGTCCTCGATCGTGATGCGGCCCTCCACCCGCACGGTGACGTCGCCGGGGGAGCCGTGCATCGTCATCGGCACCGCCCCGGCCGCGGGCGCGGACGCACCGGCCGGCGCCGGTAGGGGCGTGCCGGGCGGCGGCAGGGGCGTGCCGGGTGGCGGCACCGTCCCGTTCGGCCCCTTCGGCCCCGCCCCGGGCAGTCCGGGGAAGTAGGGCATGGACCCGGGGTCCGGCCTCGGCTCGCCGCCCTCGCCCTGCCGCTTGTCGAGCCCGGTCATGATCGCTCCCCACGGTTCGGTTGGACGACCATGGTGTCGGAGTCACCCGTAAACGTCACGCGCGCAGGGGCCCGCGGGCGCGTCCGGGAAGGGGATCCCGGCTACAGCCCCCGCCGCTTTCCTCTCTATGCTGCTGGTCAGGCCGTGAACAAAAGGAGACCGCCGCCTTGACCGCAGAGCCGGAGGAGTCCGTGGTGCAGCAGGGGCGCGAGGACGCGCCCGGGGCCGGCGCGGGCAGCCCGCGCACGCCCCGCTTCGAGGAGGAGAGAGGCGGCGGGGGAACGCCCGACGACTTCCAGCGGCTCTGGACCCCGCACCGGATGGCCTACATCAAGGGGGAGGGCAAGCCGACGGGCGCGGGCTCGGGCGACGGCTGCCCGTTCTGCGAGATCCCGAAGATGTCCGACGAGGAGGGCCTCGTCGTGTCCCGCGGCGAGTCGGTGTACACGGTGCTGAACCTCTACCCGTACAACTCCGGGCACCTGATGGTCGTCCCGTACCGGCACGTCGCCGACTACGCCGACCTGGAGGAGCCGGAGTACGTGGAGCTCGCTACCTTCACCCGGCGCGCGCTCACCGCGCTGCGCAAGTGCAGCGGGGCGCAGGGCTTCAACGTCGGCATGAACCTCGGCCTCGTCGCGGGCGCCGGCATCGCGGCGCACCTGCACCAGCACGTCGTCCCGCGGTGGGGCGGCGACACCAACTTCATGCCGGTGGTCGGGCGCACCCGGGTGCTGCCCCAGCTGCTGCGCGACACCCGCCAGATGCTCGCCGACGCCTGGCCGGTCTCATGAGCGGGCGGCCGGTCCTCGTCTACGACGGCGACTGCGGGTTCTGCACGTCCTCGGTGCGGTTCCTGGAACGGCACGTGCCCGTCCGGGCCCAGGTCGTCGCCTACCAGTTCGCCGACCTGGACGCGCTCGGCACCACGGCGGAGCGGGCGCGGCACGAGGTGCTGTGGGTCGACCGCGCCGGACGGGTCAGCGGCGGAGCGGACGCCATCGGCCGGATGCTGACCGCCGCCGGCGGCCTCTGGCGGGTGCCCGGGATCGTCATGCGGGTCCCGCCGGTGAGCTGGGCCGCGCACGCCGTGTACCGGCTCGTCGCGAACAACCGGCACCGCATGCCGGGCGGCACGGCGGCGTGCATGCTGCCCGCCGACCGGCGTCCCGGCGCCCCCACCTGACCGGCTCAGGCGGCGGCCTCCTCCGGGGCCGCCGCCCCGCCGCGCAGCCGCGCGGGCAGGCGCCCGGTGAGCCGCTCCAGCGGCAGGAACGCGGCTAGCCAGATCGCGTGCGGCAGGAAGTGGATCGTCATCAGGGCGTAGGTGACGGCGTGGAACCCGGCGAAGAACAGCACCAGCGCGTACAGCGGCCGTCCGCGCAGGAACAGCAGCACCGGGGAGAGCGCCTCCGCGGTGAACATGAACCACTGGCTCGACTTCAGCAGCACCGGATAGCCGATGAGGGCGCGCCCGATCGGCGTCCCGCGCCGGCTCAGCGCCCACTGGACGGTCGACCCGTTCGGCCATGCCGGGAACCCGCCGATGCGCACCTTCGCCCACGCGGAGAAGAAGTACGCCGCGACCACCCCGAGCTGGATGCACCGCACCGACCACGCCGACGCCTCGCAGCGCCGCGCGTCGCCGATCCCGGCGCGCCCGACGCTCGGCAGGACGAACAGGGCCACGACGAGGGCCAGATGGTCGTGGTCGACCTTGCCGTACGACATGCTGATCGTGACCCACCACAGGTACCCGCACGCGGCGAGGTATCCGCTCGCGCGGGGCAGCACCCGGCCGGTCGCGGCGACGAGCCCGGCCGCGACCGTCACGGTCAGCAGCGCGTACATGGCCCACGGGGTCGGCGCGGGCAGGTGCAGCAGCCGGCCCAGCAGCACCGGCTGGTACAGGTCGGCGGGCAGCCGCGCGTGCGCCAGCGAGCTGCTGGTCAGCAGCAGCATGTCGAACGGCAGGAACACGTAGCCGAGGATCCGCAGCCACGCGATCCGGGCGCGCGGGACGGGCCCGAACCACCAGCGGCCCCACGCGGTGCGGGCGGGCTCGGGGGCGTCCCCGGCGGGCCGGACGGGACGGGGCGCCTCCGGCCTCGCGGCGGCGGTCACCGTACGTCCCAGACGACGCGGTTCTGCTTGAACGTCGACACGACCTTGCCGTGCTTCAGCTTCTTGATCTCCTGCACGACGTAGATCCGGGTGAGCCTCGGCTCGGACGGGTGGAGCCTGCGCTGCCCGTCGGCGATCCCCTGCAGCAGCGACGGGTCCCGGACGATGCGCGGCATCTGCCCCTCGATCTCGGCGCGCTTCATGCCCGTCCCGACGGCGTCGAAGGACAGCGCCACATGCGTGCCCGCCGCCGTGTCGGCCTCCAGCCAGTACGAGCTGATCGCGCCGCCGTCGTCCTTCACCGAGAACGCGAACTGCGTCATCGGCCCGAGGGGGAAGTCGTCGTTGCTTCCGTAGGCGCTGGTGTAGCACAGCGCGCCGACGGCCGCGGCGCCCGCGAATGAACGCCAGAGCCGCGCGCGGGGTCCTAGCCGGAGGGGGGGTAGATCCACGCCGCAAGCCTAGAGCCCCGCCCGGCCGGCGCGGGCGGGGCTCCGGGCACGCGCGCGGGCCCGGCTAGTCGTCCCTGGACTCGGCGGCGACCTTGTCGGCCAGGTGCGTCGGGAGCGGCTCGTACCGCAGGAAAGAGCGGCTGAACGTGCCGGTGCCCTGCGACATCGACCGCAGATCGATCGCGTACCGGACGATCTCCAGCTGCGGCACCTCGGCCTTGATCATGGTGCGGCCGCCGGGCACCGCCTGGGAGCCGAGGACCCGGCCGCGCCGCGAGGTGAGGTCGGACATGATCGGCCCCACGTAGTCGTCGGCGATCAGGACGGCGACCTCGTCGACCGGCTCCAGCAGCAGGATCGGCACCTGCCCGGCCGCGTCCTTGAGCGCGAGCGCCCCCGCGGCCTGGAACGCCATGTCGGAGGAGTCGACCGAGTGGGCCTTGCCGTCGTGCAGGGTGACCCTGATGTCCACCAGCGGGTACCCGGCGGACACGCCGCGCTCCATCTGCTGCCGGACGCCCTTCTCGACCGACGGGATGAACTGCCGCGGCACCACCCCGCCGACGATCTTGTCGACGAACTCGAAGCCCTCGCCGGACGGGAGCGGTTCCACGTCGATGTGGCAGATGCCGTACTGGCCGTGCCCGCCGCTCTGCTTGACGTGCCGGCCGAGGCCCTTGGCCTTCCCGCCGAACGTCTCCCGCAGCGGGACGCGCAGGTCCACCCGGTCGACCTCGACGCCGTACCGGGTCTTGAGCCGGTCGATCAGCACGTCGGCGTGGGCCTCGCCCATGCACCACAGCACCAGCTGCCGCGTCTCGGCGTTGTTCTCCAGCCGGAGCGTCGGGTCCTCGGCGACGAGCCGGCCGAGCGCCTGGCTGAGCTTGTCGTCGTCGGCCTTGGACCGGGCCCGGATCGCGACCGGCAGCAGCGGGTCGGGCATCGACCAGGGCGCCATCACCAGTGGCGCGCCGGGGTCGGAGAGCGTGTCGCCCGTCTCGGCCCGGCTGAGCTTCGCCACCGCGCAGATGTCGCCCGCCGTGCAGGACGACACCGTGCGCTGCGTCTTGCCGAGCGGGGAGGTCAGCGCGCCGACGCGTTCGTCGACGTCGTGGTCCTCGTGCCCGCGCTCCTGCATCCCGTGCCCGGACACGTGCACCGTGGTGTCGGGGCGCAGCGTCCCGGAGAACACCCGGACCAGCGAGATCCGCCCCACGTACGGGTCGGACGTGGTCTTCACGACCTCGGCGACCAGCGGGCCCTCCGGGTCGCAGGAGATCTCCTTCGGGGGCCCGCCGCTGATCGCCGTCACCGGCGGGATGCCGTGTTCGAGGGGCGAGGGGAACGCCTGCGTGATGATCTCCAGCAGCTCCAGCATGCCGACGACGGGGCCGGGGTGGTCGCCGTGCGGCACCGACGTCGCGAGGACGGGGTAGAAGCTGCCGCGCGCCACCGCGGTCTCCAGATCCTCGATGAGCGCCTTGACGTCGATGTCCTCACCGGACAGGTACCTGTCCATGAGGGTCTCGTCCTCGCTCTCCTGGATGATCCCCTCGATCAGCGACGCGCGCTGCTCGGCGATCTGCTCCAGGTACTCGGGGTCGGGGTCGCACTCGGTGCGCCGGCCCGTCGAGTAGTCGAGGCAGCGCTGCGACAGCAGCCCGATCAGGCCCTTCAGGCCGTCCTCCCCGCCGGCGGGGAAGTACAGCGGCGAGACGCCCTCGCCGAACACGTCCTGGCAGGTCATGACGACGTCGTCGTAGTCGCCCCGCTGCTGGTCGATCTTGGTGATGACGACCGCGCGGGGCATCTGCACCGCCGCGCACTCCTCCCAGAGCATCCGGGTGAGGCCGTCGATGCCGTCCACCGCCGAGATCACGAACAGCGCCGCGTCGGCGGCGCGGAGCCCGGCGCGCAGGTCGCCGACGAAGTCGGCGTAGCCGGGCGTGTCGATGAGATTGACCTTGACGTCCCCGTGCACGAGCGGGGCGAGCGCGAGGTTCACCGAGCGCTGCTGGCGCACCTCGACCTCGTCGAAGTCGCTGACCGTGGTGCCGTCCTCGACCTTGCCCGCCCGCTGCAGCGTGCCCGTCGCGGCGAGCAGCGCCTCCACGAGCGTGGTCTTGCCGGCTCCCGAATGGCCGACCAGCGCGACGTTGCGCACCGTGTCGCACGTGCCGGCCTCCGGTGCCCTGCCGGGGGCTCCCGGGTGGCCTCCCTTGTCCGCCATGACTACCTCCTCGGACGGGTCTCCGCGCGGAGGCCCGCGTGCGGCTGGGGCCCGGCCCGGCGGGCCCGGCCCTGACGTCCGAGTGCGGCGTCCGACCTCGTCCAATCGCGCGTGACCGACGTCACACCCGTACCACCACCCTTTCCCGTGACGGCCGGGACCACAAGGGGTGAACGGCATTCATCCGTGATCTGTCCGGGCCGCCGGGCTCCCAAACCCGGCGAGGCCGCGTCCGCCTCCTTCCCGCACTACGATGGGCGCGCTGCGGAGGCCCGCCTCGCCCGGCGACGTGCCCGCACCCCGAGACCTCGAGAACGGACGGCGATGCTCAACAAGATCAGGCCCGCGCTGGGGCGCGTCCTCACCCCGATCGGACGGGCGGTCGCGCGGACCGGGGTCTCGCCCAACGCGATCACCGTCATCGGGACGGTCGGCGTCGCCGCCGGAGCCCTCGTCCTGTTCCCGCGCGGGGAGTTCTTCTGGGGCACGGTGGTCATCACCGCGTTCGTGCTGTTCGACATGCTGGACGGCGCCGTCGCCCGGGTCACCGGCAAGATCTCCAAGTTCGGCGCGTTCCTGGACTCCACCATGGACCGCGTCGCCGACGCCGCGATCTTCGCCGGGCTGATGATCGGGCTGTACCGGGACGGCCAGGACGTGCTCGCCGGGGTCGCGCTGTACTGCCTCGTCTCCGGCGTCGTGGTGTCCTACGCCAAGGCCCGCGCCGAAGGGCTCGGCTACACCTGCAACGTCGGCATCGCCGAGCGCGCGGAGCGGCTCATCGTCGCCCTGGTCGCCGCCGGCCTCGACGGCCTCGGCGTCCCCTTCATCCTCACGATCGCGCTGTGGGCGCTCGCCGCGCTCAGCACGATCACGGTCGGCCAGCGGTTCGCCACCGTGTACGCCCAGGCCAAGGAGGGCGCGGCCGCCGGGCCCGGCGCGGAGCGCGAGAGCGGCGCGAAGCGCGAGAACGGGGCGGAGGAGAAGACGCCGGAGCCGCGGCCATGACCACGCCGCGCCGCGGGGACGACGGGACGTCGCTCCGCGATGAGGTGACCGACGCCGTCTACGCCCTCGGCTGGACGGTCGTCCGCAAGATGCCGGAGAGCATGGCGCGGCTCGCCTTCACCGCCATCGCCGACCGCACCTGGCACCGGTACGGCGCGGGCGTGCGGCAGCTGGAGAGGAACCTGTGCCGCGTCCTCGGCAAGGACGAGGTCGACGACGAGGTCCGCATCCTCAGCAAGCGGGTGCTGCGCTCCTACCTGCGCTACTGGCTGGAGGTCTTCCGGCTGCCCGAGTACGACCGGGCGCGGATCCTCGGCCGGATGCGGGTCACCGGCGAGAAGAAGATCTTCACCAACCTCGACTCCGGCCGCGGCGTCATCCTCGCCCTGCCGCACATGGGCAACTACGAGCACGCCGGCGCCTGGCTCGTGCACTGCGGGTACCCGTTCACCACCGTCGCCGAGCGGCTCAGGCCCGAGGCGCTGTTCGACCGGTTCGTCGAGTTCCGCGAGAGCCTCGGCATGGAGGTCCTCGCCCACAAGGGCGCCTCCGCCTTCGGGCGGATGGCGCAGCGCCTCCGCGCGGGCCGGCCCGTCTGCCTCGTCGTCGACCGCGACCTCACCGAGAACGGCGTCGACGTCGAGTTCTTCGGCGCCACGGCCCGGATGCCCGCCGTTTCCGCCGCGCTCGCGCTGCAGACGGGCGCCGCCCTCATTCCCGTGACACTCTGGTACGAGGGGGAGTACTGGGCGGCGCGCGTCCACGAGGAGGTCCCCGTCCCGGCCGAGGGCGGCAGGCAGGAGAAGATCCAGGCGATGACCCAGGAGCTCGCGCGCGCCTTCGAGGAGGGCATCGCCGCCCACCCCGAGGACTGGCACATGCTGCAGAAGGTCTGGGTGGACGACCTGCGCGACGACCCGGCGGGCGGCACCGGATGAGGGCCGGCCGATGAGGATCGGGATCGTCTGCCCGTACACGTGGAACGTCCCGGGCGGAGTGCAGCAGCACATCGGCGACCTCGCCGAGGCCCTGCTCGGGCTCGGCCACGACGTCTCGGTGATCACGCCGGCGGACGACGACGCCGAGCTGCCGCACTACGTCGTGTCCGCCGGGCGCGCCGTGCCCGTCCCCTACAACGGGTCCGTGGCGCGGCTGGCGTTCGGGTTCCTGTCGGCCGGGCGGGTCCGGCGGTGGATCCGCGAGGGCGGCTTCGACGTCCTGCACGTCCACGAGCCCGCCGCGCCCTCCCTCGGGCTGCTCGCGTGCTGGGCGGCGGACGGGCCCATCGTCGGCACCTTCCACGCCTCCTACGAGAAGTCGCGGGTGGTGTCGGTCACCGCGCCGATCCTGCAGAGCGCCCTGGAGAAGATCACCGGCCGGATCGCGGTGTCGGAGGCCGCCCGCACCACGCTCGTCGAGCACCTCGGCGGCGACGCCGTGCTCATTCCCAACGGCGTCGCGACCGAGCGGTACGCGATGGCCGAGCCGCTGCCGGGCTGGCACGGGCGCACCGGGACGCCGCCCGCCGACGGCGGCGCGCTCGGGTTCCTCGGCCGGATGGACGAGCCCCGCAAGGGCCTGCCGGTGCTGCTGCGCGCCTTCGAGATCCTCGGCCGCCGCCGGCCCGGCCTGCGGCTGCTGCTCGCCGGGCCCGGCGACGCCGACGACGTGCTCGCCCGGGTCTCGCCGGAGCTGCGCGGCCGCGTCGCCGTCCTCGGCCTGGTCAGCGAGGAGGACAAGGTCCGCGCCTACCACTCGGTCGACGTCTTCGTCGCGCCGAACCTCGGCGGCGAGAGCTTCGGCATCGTGCTCGCCGAGGCGATGTCGGCGGGCGCGCCCATCCTCGCCAGCGACATCGAGGCGTTCGACCGGGTGCTGCTCGGCGGGCGGGCCGGGGCGCTGTTCCCGGCCGGCGACCACGAGGCGCTCGCGGCGGCGGCCGGCGAGCTCCTGGACGACCCGGCCCGGCGCAAGCAGCTGTCCGCGGAGGCCCGCGCCGCCGTCCGCGCCTACGACTGGTCGGCCGTCGCCCGCGACGTGCTGAGGGTGTACGAGACGGTCACGGACGGCGGCGCCCGCGTCGTCGAGTCCGGCCCCGGGGTGTAGGAGAGCGCCGGATGTCCTACGACTGGATCATCGACGTCCTGTTCTGGATCGCCGTCGCCTTCCTGGCCGTCGTGTACGTGTCGTGGCGCGCCACCCGGCTCGACCGGCTGCACGTCCGCGTCGAGACCGCGCGCGCCGCGCTGGACGCCGCGCTCGTCCGGCGGGCCGCCGCCGCGCTGGAGCTCGCCGCGTCCCGCCTCCTGGACCCGGCCACCAGCCTGGTGCTGGCGACGGCCGCGCACGAGGCGCGCACCGCCGACGCCGAGGCCCGCGAGTTCGCCGAGAGCGACCTGTCGCGGGCGCTGCGCGCGGTCGTCGACCAGCCCGAGTTCGTCGGCACCATCACCGCCCGGGGCGCGGGCGACGGCGCGGAGGTCCTGGACGAGCTGTCGTCGGCCGCCGCGAAGGTCGCCTACGCCCGCAACTTCTACAACGACGCCGTCTCCCAGGCCCGGATCGCGCGCCGCAAGCCGCTCATCCGGATCCTGCCGCTCGCCGGGCGCGCCCCGCTGCCGGACTTCTTCGAGATCGACGACGACCCGCCGGGAATCTGACCCGGCCGACATCGGTCACGCGACATCGGTCAAGCGACATTGATCACACGCGGGGGCGGGAGCCGTACCGCTGGACGGGCGAGCACACCCGATCACGTTCGCTACCCTCTGGCAGACCGTCCAAGGGAGGGGTACATCGTGCGATCCGCATGGGCCACCGCAGTCCGGGGCCGCGCGGCCGCGTCGCTCGGCGTCCTCGTCCTCGGCGCGGCCGCCCTGCCGGCCTGCTCGGACTCCGGCGGCTCCGCCTCGGCTCCGCCGCGCAGCACGGGCACGCCGTCGCCGAGCCGGACGCCCGAGCCCGCCGCGCACCCGTTCACCGGCGGCACGAAGGGGCTGCGCAACCCGGTCCTCGCCGTCAAGATCGAGAACACCGCGCCGGCGCTGCCGCAGAGCGGGGTGAAGTCCGCCGACATCGTCTACGTCGAGCAGGTCGAGGGCGGCGAGACCCGGCTGATGGCCGTCTACTCGTCCACGCTGCCGAAGAAGGTCGGGCCCGTCCGCAGCGCCCGCATCTCCGACCTGCACATCCTGCCCCAGTTCGGCCGCCCCGCCTTCGCCTTCTCCGGCGTCCAGAGCAAGATGAAGAAGTACATCCGCAAGGCGCCGCTGTACGACCTCTCGCAGGAGAAGGCGGGCGGCGCCTACTTCCGGTCCAGCGCCAAGCGCATCCCGTACAACCTGTACGCGAACCCGCGGGACCTGCTCAGGCGGGCGCCGCAGGCCGCGAAGCCGCGCGACATCGGCTTCCGCTTCGGGGAGGCGCCCGCGGGCGGCAGGCCGACCCGGTCGTTCACCGCCCGCTGGCCGTCCGCGACCATGGGCTTCACCTGGTCGGCCAAGGAGAAGCGGTGGCTCGCCAGCTGGGGCGGGCGCCCCGACCGGGCCGCCGAGGGCGGGCGCCTGGGCGGGAAGACGGTCGTCATCCAGTACGCCAAGACCACCCGCTCGAAGTTCCACGACTTCCTCGGCAGCTACACGCCGCTGATCCACACCACCGGCGCCGGGCGGGCCGTCGTCCTGCGCGACGGCAAGTCCTACCAGGCCAAGTGGTCGCGGCCGTCCGAGGGCAAGGGGACCACCTTCACCACCGCCGGCGGCGAGCCGATGACGTTCGCGCCCGGCCAGGTGTGGGTGCTGCTCGTCAACGACGGCAAGCCCTACACGCCCTGACCGGCCCTCGGCACGGCCCGCCGGCGATCACTCCGTAAGCGGCGGGCCCCGCGGATTGACACTCTGCCGGGTCGAGAGGTCCCGCGAGCAGGCAATATCATGGAAAGTGATTTGTCGTCCGCCCACGTGAGGAATGCCCGTGTCCACTTCCACTCCCGCCACTGACAACGCAGCGCCCGAGACCGGGACCGCCCGCGTCAAGCGCGGCATGGCGGAGATGCTCAAGGGCGGCGTGATCATGGACGTCGTCACGCCCGAGCAGGCGAAGATCGCCGAAGACGCCGGCGCCGTCGCCGTCATGGCCCTGGAGCGGGTGCCCGCCGACATCCGCGCCGAGGGCGGCATCTCCCGGATGAGCGACCCCGACATGATCGATGGGATCATCGGCGCGGTCTCCATCCCCGTCATGGCCAAGGCCCGGATCGGCCACTTCGTCGAGGCCCGGGTCCTGCAGGCCCTCGGCGTCGACTACGTCGACGAGTCCGAGGTGCTCACCCCGGCCGACTACGACAACCACATCGACAAGTGGGCGTTCACCGTCCCCTTCGTGTGCGGCGCCACCAACCTCGGCGAGGCGCTGCGCCGCATCACCGAGGGCGCGGCGATGATCCGCTCCAAGGGCGAGGCCGGCACCGGCGACGTGTCGAACGCCACCACCCACATGCGGCGGATCCGGCAGGAGATCCGCCGCCTGCAGTCGCTGCCCGAGGACGAGCTGTACGTCGCCGCCAAGGAGCTCCAGGCCCCCTACGAGCTGGTCAAGGAGGTCGCGCAGGCCGGCAAGCTGCCCGTCGTGCTGTTCACCGCGGGCGGCATCGCCACCCCGGCCGACGCCGCCATGATGATGCAGCTCGGCGCCGAGGGCGTCTTCGTCGGCTCCGGGATCTTCAAGTCCGGTAACCCGGCCCAGCGCGCCGAGGCCATCGTGAAGGCCACCACCTTCCACGACGACCCCGACGTGATCGCCAAGGTGTCGCGCGGGCTCGGCGAGGCCATGGTCGGCATCAGCGCCGCCTCCCTCGGCGAGGACCAGAAGTTCGCGGGCCGCGGCTGGTGAGTGCGGCGGGGCCCGGGCTCCACACCGGGCCCCGGCCGGGTTAACCTGACGGCGTGGCCGGGAGGCGGTGCCCGGCCGCGGGAGGGGAGAGCATGGCTTGGTCGGTCGCGCTGGCGTGCGCGAGCGCGGGTGAACCCGGCGACGTGTTCCGGCCGGGCCTCGTGCCGGACCCGGACGCCGCGGCGGCGATCGCCCGCGGCCTCTACCCGGCGGACACCCTGACCGAGACCGGTGACACGGTCCTGGACTTCGCGCTCTGGCCCTACGAGGACGAGCTGTTCGTCGGGGCGTTCGAGCGGGCCCTGCTGCTGTGCGACCGGCGGCTGTTCTGCCTCGACGACGACGCCCGCCGGATCGCCGACACCGCCGCGGCCGCGCTGCCCGGCTCGCACTGCGGCGTCCTCGTCCTGCACAGCGTGATCAGCGGGTGCTGGTTCCGCTGGTACGAGTCGGGCGAACTGCTCCGCGACGTGTTCGTCACCTCCGAGGACGGCGTCGTCGTCGACCAGGGCGAGCGGCTGCCCGCCGAGCGGCCGTTCTGGCGCGCCATCGACGCGGGCGCGGCGGACGTCCCGCTGCCCTTCGACCCGGAGGAGTTCGGGCTCGCGCTCGCCGAGGCGCACATGTTCGGCCGCGGCATCGCCGACCGCGGCCCCGACGGCTTCCTCCCGCTGGAGCTACCCCTCCGGCGGTTCAAGCACGCCTGACCCGGGCGCCGCCCCGCGACACCGCCCCGCCGGGGGAAGACCGGCCAGGTCGCGGCGCGTTGTAAGGAACGTCTAGGGTTTTGGGACGGCCCCCGCATCCCCGGAAGGTTCGCACGTGACGACTGTGCCGACGATCGGTGTCCTCGCCCTGCAGGGCGACGTGCGCGAGCACGCCCGCGCGCTGGAGGCCGCGGGGGCGCGCACCCTGAGCGTTCGCCGCCCCGAGGAGCTGGAGCGCGTCGACGGCCTCGTCCTGCCCGGCGGGGAGTCCACGACGATGTGGCGGCTGGCGCGGTCCTTCGAACTGCTCGACCCGCTGCGCAAGCGGATCGAGGCGGGCCTGCCCGCCTACGGCTCCTGCGCCGGCATGATCATGCTGGCGGACCGGATCCGGGACGGCGTCGCGGGCCAGGAGACCGTCGGCGGGATCGACATGACCGTGCGGCGCAACGCGTTCGGCCGGCAGGTCGACTCCTTCGAGGCCTCGGTGCCGCTGACCGGCATGGGGGACACGCCGTACCACGCCGTTTTCATCCGCGCGCCCTGGGTGGAGTCCGTCGGCGACGCCGTCGAGATCCTCGGACGCGCCGAGAGCGGCCCGAACGCCGGTAGGATCGTCGCCGTTCGTCAGGGACGTCTCATGGCGACCTCGTTCCATCCGGAGCTGACAGGCGATTTCCGCGTGCACCACTACTTCGCCGATCTGGTGCGCCGGACGACAGAGGAGGAGTGACAGATGTCCGGCCATTCCAAGTGGGCGACGACCAAGCACAAGAAGGCGGCCCTCGACGCCAAGCGGGGCAAGCTCTTCGCGAAGCTGATCAAGAACATCGAGGTGGCGGCCCGCACCGGCGGCGGCGACCCCGACGCGAACCCCACCCTCTACGACGCCATCTACAAGGCGAAGAAGAACTCCGTCCCCAACGACAACATCGAGCGCGCGCGCAAGCGCGGCGCCGGTGAGGAGGCCGGGGGCGCCGACTGGCAGAACATCACCTACGAGGGCTACGCGCCCGGCGGTGTCGCGGTCCTCATCGAGTGCCTCACCGACAACCGCAACCGGGCCGCCTCCGAGGTCCGCGTCGCCCTCACCCGCAACGGCGGCTCCCTCGCCGACCCGGGCTCGGTCTCCTACATGTTCAACCGCAAGGGCGTCGTGATCGTCCCCAAGGCGAACACCAGCGAGGACGACGTGATGATGGCCGTCCTCGACGCCGGCGCCGAGGAGGTCAACGAGCTCGACGACGAGAACTTCGAGGTCGTCAGCGAGGCCGGCGACCTGGTCGCCGTCCGCACCGCCCTGGTCGAGGCCGGGATCGACTACGAGTCGGCCGAGAGCAAGTTCCTGCCGAGCGTCACCGTCCCCCTCGACGAGGACAACGCCAAGAAGGTCTTCCGCCTCCTCGACGCCCTGGAGGACTCCGACGACGTCCAGGACGTCTACGCCAACTTCGACGTCCCCGACGAGGTCATGGCCTCGCTGGACGCCTGAGCACCGCTCCGACGCCGCCGCGCCCCGGCCGGGACGCGGCGGTGTCGCGCGTCCGCGCCCGGATTTATTCCGGGACACGCGGCGGCGCCCTCCACGGGCGGCCGCCCGGTTGGTAGCGTTGGCGGCCGAACAGATGATCGAAGGAGCGGCCGTGCGGGTGATGGGGGTGGACCCCGGGCTCACCCGGTGCGGGGTGGGGGTCGTCGAGGGCGCCCCCGGCAAGCGGCTCCACCTGGTGCACGTCTCCGTCGTGCGGACCGACGCCGGGGAGGACCACGCCCTGCGCCTGCTGGCCGTCGAGGACGGCGTCGAGGCGCTGATGGACGAGCTGCGGCCCGACGCCGTCGCCGTCGAGCGCGTGTTCGCCCAGCACAACGTCCGGACCGTCATGGGCACCGCCCAGGCCGCCGGCATCGCGATGCTCGCGGCGGCCCGGCGCGGGCTGCCCGTCGCGCTGCACACCCCGAGCGAGGCCAAGGCCGCCGTCACCGGGAATGGCCGCGCCGACAAGGCGCAGGTCACCCGGATGGTGACCCGGCTCCTGTCGCTGGAGACGGCCCCCAGGCCGGCGGACGCGGCCGACGCGCTCGCGCTGGCCATCTGCCACGTGTGGCGCGGGGGAGCGCAGCAGCGGCTCGCACACGCGCAGCGGTCGCGGATCGAGGAGGCGGCCCGGGCCGAGCGCGCCCGGCTCGCCGCCCGCAGCAGAGGAGGAACAGCCCAGTGATCGCCTTCGTCAGCGGCCGGGTGGCCGCCGCCGCGCCCGACGGCGCGGTGATCGACGTGCACGGCGTCGGCCTGTCGGTGCAGTGCACGCCCGCGACCCTCGCCGGGCTGCGGGTCGGTGAGCAGGCGAACGTGCCGACCTCGCTCGTCGTCCGCGAGGACTCCCTCACCCTGTTCGGGTTCGCCGACGACGACGAGCGGACGGTGTTCGAGCTGCTGCAGACCGCCAGCGGCATCGGTCCCCGGATCGCGCTGGCGATGCTCGCCGTCCACACGCCGAACGCGCTGCGCCGCGCCGTCGCCACCGAGGACCTCGCGGCCCTCACCAAGGTGCCCGGCATCGGTAGGAAGGGGGCCCAGCGGATCGTCCTGGAGCTCAGGGACCGGCTCGGCGGGCCGACCGGCGACGGCTCCGACGAGCCGCGCGCCCCCGCCCGCGGCGAGGCGTGGCGCGAGCAGGTGCAGATGGGCCTGATCAACCTCGGCTGGTCCGCCAAGGACGCCGACGCCGCCGTGGACGCCGTCGCCGCCGACCTCGACGGCGGCGAGGCGCCGCCGGTGGCCGCGCTGCTGAAGTCGGCGCTGAAGAAGCTGAGCACGTGAGCGGCGGCGAGCCGGGCGCCGCGGGGGGCCGTCCCCCCGCGGGAGCGGCGGGCGGGGAGTTCGAGCGGATCGTCTCGGCGGACGCCGACGGGGCCGAGGAGCAGCGGATCGAGGCCGCGCTGCGGCCGAAGAAGCTCGACGACTTCGTCGGCCAGGAGCGGGTGCGCGAGCAGCTCTCCCTCGTCCTGCAGAGCGCGCTGCGGCGCGGCCGGACGCCCGACCACGTGCTGCTGTCGGGCGGCCCCGGCCTCGGCAAGACCACCCTCGCCATGATCATCGCGGCGGAGCTGGGGCAGCCGCTGCGGATCTCCTCCGGCCCGGCGATCGAGCGGGCCGGCGACCTCGCGGCGGTGCTGTCCACCCTCGCCGAGGGCGAGGTGCTGTTCCTGGACGAGATCCACCGGCTGGCGCGCCCCGCCGAGGAGATGCTCTACATGGCGATGGAGGACTTCCGGGTCGACGTCGTCGTGGGCAAGGGGCCGGGCGCGACCGCCATCCCCCTCGACATCGCGCCGTTCACGCTGGTCGGGGCCACCACCCGGGCGGGCATGCTGCCCGGGCCGCTGCGCGACCGGTTCGGCTTCGTCGCGCACATGGACTTCTACGAGCCCGCCGAGCTGGAGGTCATCGTCCGGCGGTCGGCGGCGCTGCTGGACGTCGAGATCGCCGACGACGCGGCCGCCGAGGTCGCCGGGCGGTCCCGCGGCACCCCCCGTATCGCCAACCGGCTGCTGCGCCGCGTCCGCGACTACGCCGAGGTCCGCGCCGACGGTGTCATCACGCGGGAATCGGCGCGTGCGGCCCTCGCGTTGTACGAGGTGGACGAACGGGGGCTGGACCGGCTCGACCGGTCCGTCCTGGAGTCGCTGATGCGCAAGTTCGGCGGCGGTCCCGTGGGCCTGTCCACCCTCGCCGTCTCGGTGGGGGAGGAGCCCGAGACCGTGGAGGTCGTCGCCGAGCCGTTCCTCGTCCGGCAGGGCCTGCTGGCGCGGACGCCGCGCGGGCGGGTCGCCACGGCGGCCGCGTGGGCGCACCTGGGCCTCGCCCAGCCGCCGACGGCGCCGATGGCGGGCACCCTGTTCGACGTGGACGAAGACGCGGGCCGGGGCGAATAGTGATCATCCGATAACGGGTTGGGAACTTCCCGGCGTCGCCGTTCGTCGCGTCGTTGCCGGGGTGTCGCGTACTCTCTAGACTCCGGGACTTGGTTCACCGTCTCCAGCCGGCGGTCCCGTGCGCGCGGCCGTTCCGGTCACAGGCTGGGCAATCGACATCGGAAGGATGCCCCAGTAATGGGCAGCGACATGATTCTCGCGGCGGATTCGGGCGGTAGCGGGGCTTTCAACCTGCTTCTGCTCCTCGCCGTTCCCGTGGTCTTCTATCTTCTGCTCATCCGGCCGCAGAGCAAGCGCCGGAAAGAGCAGATGCAGATGCAGAACGACGTGCAACCCGGCGTCCGCGTAGTGACGACCAGCGGCATGAAGGCCACGGTCGTGGAGGTCGACGACGACGGCGTCGTTCTGGAGATCGCGGACGATGTCGAAGTGCGCTTCGTCAAGCAGGCGATCATGCAGGTCCTGAAGGACCCCGACCCCGAGGACCTCGACGACGAGCTCGACGAGGACGACGACGAGCAGGACGAGGGGTCCGTGGACCTCTCCAAGGACGACTCCGAGGTCGACCTGTCCAAGGACGGCGAGACCGGGGTGAACGACACCGAAGCGGACGAGGACGTGGAGCCCGAGTCCAAGCCGAACGGGAAGACGAAGGTCAAGGCGGCCGACAAGCCCTCCGCCTGACCCTCCCACGGCGAACGACAAAGACGGGAAGTACGACGACAAGTGGCTCCGCCCAGAAACGCTCCCAAGCCCGGGCGCACGCTCCTCGCACTGTTCGCGGTCATGGTCGTCCTCGCCGGCCTGGCGGTCTGGCAGGGGCGGACGACGCCCAAGCTCGGGCTCGACCTCGCCGGTGGGACGACCGTGACCCTGACGGCGAAGACCCCGAACGGGAAGAACCCGCCGTCCGAGCAGATGGACCAGGCCGTCAAGATCATGACGCAGCGCGTCAACGGTCTGGGGGTCTCCGACGCCGAGGTCGCGAAACAGGGCAGCAACAACATCGTGGTGAACGTCCCCGGTGAGGGGCAGAGCCGCGTCGTCAGCCTGATCGGCACCACGGCGAAACTGCAGTTCCGCCAGGTGTTCGCGAGCGCGGACGGGCGCCCAGCGACCGGGGCCGCCACGCCGGCCCCGTCGCCGAGCCCCGGCGCGGACAAGGGCGCGAAGAACGGCGGGTCCCCGTCCCCGTCCGCGTCCGCCTCGCCGTCGGCGACGCAGAGCGCGTCGCCGTCCGGCTCCGCCACGCCGCGCGGCCGGGCGCTGTCGAAGGCCCTGACGGCCCCGACGCCCAAGCCGTCGGACACGGCGAGCCCGTCGGCGTCGCCGTCGTCGCCGCTGGTCCAGCCGTCCGGGCTGCCGACGGCCCCCGCCCAGGACTACCCGGGCGTGACCGACAAGGCCGTCGTCAAGCAGTTCGAGGCGCTCGACTGCTACAACGGCGACCGGCACCCCGACGGCGCGAACGACCCGAACCGCGCGTTCGTCGCCGCCTGTGACCAGGAAGAAGAGAACGGCCAGGTCACCAAGTACATCCTCGGCCCCGTCCGGGTGCTCGGCGAGAACGTCGACAAGGCCAACGCGATGCCGCCGAACGCCCAGCAGGGCCAGGCGAGCTGGTCGGTCTCGCTGAAGTTCGACGGCAAGGGCGGCAAGCAGTTCGGGGCGGTCACCACCGACGCGTCCCGCGCCTACCAGCAGGACCCGTCCTCGCCGCAGGCGCAGGTCGCGATCGTGCTGGACGGGCAGGTCGTCTCGGCGCCCGCCATCCGGGAGGGCCCGATCACCGGCGGCACCGCCAGCATCGACGGGCCGCCCGAGAGCTTCGACCAGCAGTACGCCACCGACCTCGCCAACGTGCTCAAGTACGGCGCCCTGCCGCTGGAGTTCACGCAGAGCTCCATCGACGAGGTCTCGTCCACGCTGGGCTCCGACCAGCTGACCGGGGGCCTCATCGCCGGCGCGATCGGCCTCGGCCTGGTCGTCCTGTACTGCCTGTTCTACTACCGGGGCCTCGGCCTGGTGGCGGTGTCCAGCCTGCTCGTGGCGTCCGCCGTCACCTACCTGGCGGTGGTGATCCTCGGTGAGGGCATGGGCTTCCGGCTCTCCCTCCCGCACATCATCGGGCTGATCGTCTCGATCGGCATCACCGCCGACTCGTTCATCGTCTACTTCGAGCGGCTGCGGGACGAGCTGAGGGCCGGGCGCAAGCTGCGCTCGTCGGTCGAGAACGCCTGGAAGCGGGCGCGGCGCACCATCCTCGTCGCCGACGCCGTCACCTTCCTGGCCGCGCTGGTGCTGTACTTCCTCGCGGTCGGCGGCGTCGCCGGGTTCGCGTTCGCGATGGGCCTCACGACGCTCATCGACGTCATCGTGGTGTTCTTCTTCACCAAGCCGCTGGTCGCGCTGCTGGCGCGCACCGCGTTCTTCGGCCGGGGCCATCCGATGTCCGGGCTCGATCCGCGGCGGCTGCACCGCGCCGCGCAGGGGCCGTCCGCCGGAACCGCCCGCAAGACGAGCCAGGAGGCCTGACCCATGGGACTGCGCACGGTCACCTCGCGGATCTACCGGGGCGAGATCAGCGCCGACATCGTCGGCCGGCCGAAGATCTGGTACACGATCTCCGGGCTGCTGCTGGCGCTGTCGATCGCCGGCCTGCTCGTCCAGGGCCTGAACTTCGGCGTCGAGTTCAAGGGCGGCTCCGTCTTCACCTTCAAGGCGCCCAGCGCCTCGATCGAGCAGGTGCGCACCGCCGTCACCGACGGCGGCGCCCACCAGGCGATCGTGCAGAAGGCGGGCGAGGACTGGCGGGTCACGACGGAGAGCATGTCGTCCCCGCACGTCACCGACGTGAAGTCGAGTGTGGAGAAGGAACTGCGGGTTCCGGCCGACAAGGTCAGCACCCAGGTCGTCGGCGCCTCGTGGGGCGGTGAGATCCAGAAGAAGGCCTGGCAGGCGCTGCTCGTCTTCATGATCTTGATCATCGCCTACCTGTCGGTGGCGTTCGAGTGGCGGATGGCCGTGGCCGCGGTGGTCGCGCTCGTCCACGACCTCGTCATCACCGCGGGCGTGTACGCGTGGTCCGGCTTCGAGGTCACCCCGGCGACGCTGCTCGGCTTCCTGACGATCCTCGGCTACTCGCTGTACGACGCGGTCGTCGTGTTCGACATGATCAAGGAGGTCACGAAACCGCTCGGCCCGACCTCCAAGACCACCTACAGCGAGGCCGCGAACCAGGCGCTCAGCAGCACGCTGGTCCGCTCGCTCAACACCTCGCTGGTGGCGATCCTGCCGGTCGGCGCGATCCTGTTCATCGGCACCACGCTGTTCGGCGCCGGCACGCTGAAGGACCTGTCGCTCGCCCTGTTCGTCGGCATGATCGTCGGGACGTACTCGTCGATCTGCGTGGCGACGCCGCTGCTCGTCCAGTTCAAGGAGCGCGAGCCGAAGTACCGGCAGATCCGGGAGAACATCGCCCGCCGCGAGCGCAACGCGCAGAAGCAGGTCGCGACCACCAAGGTCAAGGCCGGCGCGGGCGCGCCCGGCTCGCCCCCGGACGACGACGGCTCCGTCGACGGCGACGGTTCCGGCGATGCCGAGGCCCCGCAGGACGTGCGGAGCAGCGTCACCGTCCGGAAGGTCGTGCAGACCGGGACCCGGCAGCAGCCGAAGCGCGGGTCGCGGCAGCAGCGCCGCGGCGGCAAGTAGACCGAGGGGATTCTTCGAACGTGGACCTCGGAAAGCTGATCCAGGAGCGGATCCGCGACATCCCCGACTACCCGAAGGCCGGGGTGGTGTTCAAGGACATCACCCCGCTGCTGGCCGACCACATCGCGTTCGCCGGCGTCGTCGACACGATCGTCAACCACCACGGCCGCGGCACCATCGACAAGATCGTCGGTATCGAGGCCCGGGGTTTCATCCTCGCCGCGCCCGTCGCCTACCACTTCGGCGCCGGGTTCGTCCCCGTCCGCAAGAAGGGCAAGCTGCCCGCGGCGACGCACGGGCAGACCTACGACCTCGAATACGGGACCGAGACGATCGAGATCCACTCCGACGCCCTCGAACAGGGCGACCGCGTGCTGATCGTCGACGACGTCCTGGCCACCGGCGGGACGGCCCAGGCTGCCGCCGAGCTCGTCCGCAGGGGCGGCGGCGACGTCGTCGGGCTGTCGGTCCTCCTCGAACTGTCGTTCCTGCATGGACGGGACAAACTGGGGAATCTGGACGTCCATTCGCTGGTTACGGTCTAGTGCGAAATGGCCGCCGGATACACTGGCGCCATCAGGGTCCGGTGGGGACGGGCGCGACCCGCGGGGCGTGCACAGCAGCGCCCGGACGGTCAGAGGAGGCTGAGTGCCCGGTGAGGCGGTATCGACCGGCGCGGTGAGCGGCGCCGCCGCGGCGCCCCCGGCCGGGAAGCATCCGGCCAGGGAGACCGCGGGGGAGCGGGCCGTCAAGGCGGCCGGGGCGTCCACCGCCCCGCCGCGCCGCGCGGACCACCGGGCCCCGCCGCCCGGACCTCCCGCCGAGACCTCCGCCGCCGAGGCTCCCGCCGCCGGAGGCCCCCCGGCCCCCGAGGACCCGGAAACGCAGGACAGGGCCGCCGACGAGCAGGCCGCCGAAGACCAGGCGGTCGAAGACCAGGCCGAGGCCGGCCCGCCGGCCGCCGCGAAACCGCCACCGGGGAAACCCGCCGCGCGCTCCTCACGGCAGGCCACTCCCCCCACCGAGCGCAGCGGCCCTACGGAGGACGCCGATGACGCGTCCAAGCCCGACATCACGTCCAGGCCCACGCCGGCCACGATTCCACCGTCTGCCGCCCGGGTGCGCCGAAGGCTCGCCAGGCTGGGCGCCCAGCGCGGCCCCACTATGAACCCGGTACTCGAACCACTCATCAAGACGGTCCGCAACACCCACCCGAAGGCGGACCTCCGGCTCATCGAACGCGCCTACGACGTCGCGGCGCACTACCACCGCAACCAGAAGCGCAAGAGCGGCGACCCGTACATCACCCACCCCCTCGCGGTGGCGACGATCCTCGCCGAACTCGGCATGAACACCGAGACGCTCTGCGCCGCGCTGCTGCACGACACCGTCGAGGACACCCCGTACACGCTCGACCAGCTGAGCGCCGAGTTCGGCGACGAGATCGCCGCCCTGGTCGACGGCGTCACCAAGCTCGACAAGGTCAAGTACGGGGAGGCGGCCGAGGCCGAGACCGTCCGCAAGATGGTCGTGGCGATGTCCCGCGACATCCGCGTCCTGGTGATCAAGCTCGGCGACCGGTTGCACAACATGCGCACGCTGCGCTACATGCCGCGGCACAAGCAGGAGAAGAAGGCCCGCGAGACCCTGGAGGTGTTCGCGCCGCTCGCGCACCGCCTCGGGATGAACACGCTGAAGTGGGAGCTGGAGGACCTCGCGTTCGCCACGATGTACCCCAAGCGGTTCGACGAGATCGCCCGGCTGGTGTCCGAGCGCGCCCCGCGCCGCGACGTCTACCTGCAGGAGGTGATCGAGAACGTCTCCACCGACCTGCGCGAGGCCCGGATCAAGGCCACCGTGACCGGCCGGCCGAAGCACTACTACTCGATCTACCAGAAGATGATCGCGCGGGACGTGTCCTTCGACGACATCTACGACCTGGTCGGCATCCGGGTCCTCGTCGACAGCGTCCGCGACTGCTACGCCGCCCTCGGCTCGATCCACGCGCGATGGAACCCGGTCCCCGGCCGGTTCAAGGACTACATCGCGATGCCGAAGTTCAACATGTACCAGTCGCTGCACACGACGGTGATCGGCCCCGAGGGCAAGCCCGTCGAGCTGCAGATCCGCACCTGGGGCATGCACCGCCGCGCCGAGTACGGCGTCGCCGCGCACTGGAAGTACAAGGAGGAGACGGTCGGCGGCCGCAAGGCCGGCGACATGCAGTGGCTCCGCCAGCTCCTCGACTGGCAGAAGGAGACCGCCGACCCGGCCGAGTTCCTGGAGTCGCTGCGCTTCGACCTGTCGGTCTCCGAGGTGTTCGTGTTCACCCCGAAGGGCGACGTGATCGCGCTGCCGCAGGGCGCGACCCCCGTCGACTTCGCGTACGCGATCCACACCGAGGTCGGGCACCGATGTATCGGCGCCCGTGTCAACGGCCGCCTCGTCCCCCTCGAATCGACCCTCGACAACGGCGACACCGTCGAGGTCTTCACCTCCAAGTCGCAGGACGCGGGCCCGAGCCGCGACTGGCTCGGCTTCGTCAAGAGCGCCCGCGCCCGCAACAAGATCAAGCACTGGTTCTCCAAGGAGCGCCGCGACACCGCGATCGAGTCCGGCAAGGACGCCATCGCCCGCGCGATGCGCAAGCAGAACATGCCGCTCCAGCGGATGATGTCCGGCGAGGCGCTCCTCGCCCTCGCCCGCGACATGCGCTACCCGGACGTCTCGTCCCTGTACGCGGCCGTGGGCGAGAGCCAGGTCTCCGCGCAGCACGTCGTCCAGCGCCTCGTCGACGCCCTCGGCGGCGTGGAGAGCGCCGAAGAGGACCTCGCCGAGATCGCCCTCCCGACCCGCCGCAAGAAGGGCCGCCCCGCGGGCGACCCCGGCGTCGTCGTCGCCGACGACCCCGACGTCTGGGTGCGGCTGTCCCGCTGCTGCACCCCGGTCCCCGGCGACGACATCGTCGGCTTCGTCACCCGCGGCCACGGCGTCTCCGTCCACCGCGACGACTGCGCCAACGTCGCCAGCCTGAAGTCCCAGCCCGACCGGCTGATCGACGTCAAGTGGTCGCCGAGCGAGGAGTCGGTCTTCCTCGTCGCCATCCAGGTCGAGGCCCTGGACCGGCCCCGCCTGCTGTCGGACGTGACCCGCGTCCTCTCCGACCAGCACGTCAACATCCTGTCGGCGTCGGTCACCACGTCCCGCGACCGCGTGGCCGTCAGCCGCTTCACCTTCGAGATGGGCGACCCGAAGCACCTCGGGCACGTCCTGAAGGCCGTCCGCTCCATCGACGGCGTGTACGACGTCTACCGGGTGACCAGCGGCGCCACCCGCTGACCCCGCGCACGACGAGGGCGGCCGCCCGCGAGCGGCCGCCCTCGTCGCGTCCGGGTCAGGAGTCGGCGGGCTCGTCCTCGGGGACGAAGTCGACGCCCGCCTCGGCGCGCTGCTGGGGGGTGATCGGGGTCGGGGCGGCGGTCAGCGGGTCGTAACCCGACGCGGCCTTCGGGAAGGCGATCACGTCGCGGATCGAGTCCTGGCCGGCGAGGAGCATGACCGTCCGGTCCCAGCCGAAGGCGATGCCGCCGTGCGGGGGCGGGCCGAACTTGAACGCCTCCAGCAGGAAGCCGAACTTGGACTCGGCCTCCTCCTTGGACAGGCCGAGGACGTCGAAGACGCGCTGCTGCATCTCGGCGCGGTGGATTCGGATGGAGCCTCCGCCGATCTCGTTGCCGTTCAGGACGAGGTCGTAGGCGTCCGCGAGGGCGCTGCCCGGGTCGTCGTGGAAGGTGTCGGCGTACTCCGGCTTCGGCGCGGTGAACGGGTGGTGGACGGACGTCCAGCCGATCTGCTCGCCCTTGTCGTCCTCGACGGGCTCGAAGATGGGCGCGTCGACGACCCAGACGAACCTCCAGGCCGACTGGTCGATCAGGTCGCGGCGGCGGCCGATCTCCAGGCGGGCGGCGCCGAGGAGCTCCTGCGTGGCGTGCCGCTTGCCGGCGCCGAAGAAGACCGCGTCGCCGGGGGCCGCGCCGGTCTCGGCGGCCAGGCCCTCCTTCTCGGCGTCGGACAGGTTCTTCGCGACCGGGCCGCCGAGGGTGCCGTCCTCCTGGATCAGCACGTAGGCGAGGCCGCGGGCGCCGCGGGCCTTCGCCCAGTCCTGCCAGCCGTCCAGCTCCTTGCGGGTCTGGGCCGCGCCGCCCGGCATGACGACCGCGCCGACGTACGGGGCCTGGAACACGCGGAACGACGTGCCGGCGAAGTACTCGGTCATGTCGGTCAGTTCGAGGCCGAAGCGCAGGTCGGGCTTGTCGGAGCCGTACCGCGCCATCGCGTCGGCGTAGGTGATGTGGGGGATCGGGAGGGGGATCTCGTAGCCGGCGATGTCCTTCCAGAGGCGCGCCACGAGGTCCTCGCCGACCTTCAGGACGTCGTCCTGGTCGGCGAACGACATCTCGATGTCGATCTGGGTGAACTCGGGCTGCCGGTCGGCGCGGAAGTCCTCGTCCCGGTAGCAGCGCGCGATCTGGTAGTAGCGCTCCAGCCCGCCGACCATGAGGAGCTGCTTGAACAACTGCGGCGACTGCGGCAGCGCGTACCAGTGGCCGGGCTTGAGCCGGACGGGGACGAGGAAGTCGCGGGCGCCCTCGGGCGTCGACCGGGTGAGGGTCGGCGTCTCGACGTTGACGAAGCCGTGCTCGCGCATCACCTCGTGCGTCAGGAACGACGCCTCCGAGCGGATCCGCATCGCGCGGGCGACGGACTCGCGGCGCAGGTCGAGGTACCGGTACTTGAGCCGGATCTCCTCGTTGACGTTGACGTCGCCCTCGATGGGGAACGGCAGCGGCGCGGCGTCCGACAGCACCTCGATGTCGGACGCGGCGACCTCGATGTCCCCGGTCGGCAGCTCCGGGTTCTCGTTGCCCTCGGGACGGACGCGGACCTCGCCGACGACCTTGACGCAGAACTCCGAGCGCAGGTCGTGGGCGGCGTCCTCCTCGCGGAAGACGACCTGCGCGGTGCCGGACGCGTCGCGCAGGTCGATGAACGTGACGCCGCCGTGGTCGCGGCGGCGGCCGACCCAGCCGGCCAGCGTGACCTGCTGCCCGGCGTGCTCCTTGCGGAGCGTGCCCGCCTCATGGGTGCGGATCATTTGGAGAGCCTTTCCTTCAACGTCGTGGTGAGGTCGGTGAGCGGGACGGCGGTCTGCTCGCCCTCGGCCAGGTCCTTGACCTGGGCGACGCCGTCCGCGATATCTCGCTCCCCGAGGATCACGGCGTAGCGGGCGCCCGAGCGGTCCGCGTCCTTCATGGCGCCCTTCAGCCTCTTGCCGCCGAAGGCCATGTCGGCGGCGATCCCGGCGCGGCGGAGGTCGGCGACGAGCGCGAACATGCGGCGCTCGGCGGTGTCGCCGAGCGCGACGCCGAACGCCTCGCAGCGCGGCTTGGCCGCGAACGCCGCCCCTTCCGCCTCCAGGGCCAGGATGGTGCGGTCGAGCCCGAGGCCGAACCCGATGCCGGGGAGGGGCGGGCCGCCGATGTCCTCGGAGAGGCCGTCGTAGCGTCCGCCGCCGCCGATGCCGGACTGGGCGCCGAGCAGCGGGTGGTCGAACTCGTAGGTCGTGCGCGTGTAGTAGTCGAGGCCGCGGACCAGGGTGGGCGTGTCCTCCCACGCGATGCCGAGGTCGGCGAGCAGCTCGCGGACCCGGTCGTGGTGGGCCTTGCACGCCGGGCACAGGTGGTCGGCCATCAGCGGGGCCCCGACGAGCTGCTCGCGCACCCTGGGGCGCTTGTCGTCCAGCACGCGCAGCGGGTTGAGCTCGACGCGGGCGCGGGTGTCGTCGTCCAGGTCGAGGCCGCGCAGGAACTCCTGCAGCAGGGCCCGGTAGGCGGGGCGGCACTCCTTGCAGCCGAGCGAGTTCAGCAGCAGCCGCACCCGCGTCAGCCCCAGGGAGCGGTACCAGTTCGCCGCGATCGCGATGGTCTCGGCGTCGACCTGCGGGTCCTCGCTGCCGATCGCCTCCAGGTCGAGCTGGTAGAACTGCCGGTACCGGCCCTGCTGCGGACGCTCGGCGCGGAACGCCGCCCCGGTCGTCCACACCTTCACCGGCAGCGCGCCCTTGTGGAGGTTGTTCTCCAGGACGGACCGCAGCACCGAGGCGGTGAACTCGGGGCGCAGCGTCAGCGACCGGCCGCCCCTGTCCTCGAAGGTGTACATCTCCTTGGACACCACGTCGGTGGACTCCCCGACGCCGCGCCGGAACAGGTTGGTGTCCTCGAAGACGGCCAGCTCCAGGTAGCCGTACCCGGCCAGCCGCGCCTGCTCGGCGAACGCCTCCCGGATGGCGTAGAAGAGGTCCGCGCGCGGCGGGACGTATTCACTGACCCCCTTGGGGGCCCGGAAGCTCGAACTCATGGTCTCTTAGGCTCAGAATCCCTTGTCAGGTCCGTCCGCGGGCGTCAGTTCCGAAAGGAACGGATTCGTCGCGCGCTCGCGGCCGATTGTGGTCTGCTCGCCGTGGCCGGGCAGGACGGCGGTGTCGTCGGGCATGCTCAGGCACACCCGGGACAGGCTGGCGAGGATCTCCTCGTACGATCCGCCCGGCAGGTCGGTGCGCCCGATGGACCCCGCGAACAGCAGGTCGCCGGTGAACATCACGTCCGGGATCTGCTCCGTCTTCGGCGTCCGGAACGTCACCGACCCGGGTGTATGGCCCGGCGCGTGGTCGACGGTGAGGCTCAGCCCGGCCAGCTCGAGGACGGAACCGTCCGCGAGCTCCCGCACGTCGTCCGGCTCGGACAGCGTCAGGCCGCCGAACAGCTGCTGCCCGGCGCCGAGCGACAGGCCCTTCGCCGGATCGGTGAGCAGGTCGCGGTCGTCCGGGTGCACGTAGGCGGGGACGTCCTTGGCGCCGCAGACCGGAGCCACCGACCAGACGTGATCGAGATGGCCGTGCGTCAGCAGCACCGCGACCGGCTTCAGCCGGTGCTCGCGCAGGATCTCCTCGATCAAGGCCTCGGCGTCCTGGCCGGGATCGATGATCAGGCACTCCTCACCCGCGGCGGGCGCCACGATGTAGCAGTTCGCGGCGAACGATCCAGCGGGGAACCCGGCGACGAGCACGGTCGTCCTTCCTTGGAACCATCTCGGGTAGGCGTGTCCCGAGGGTACCGGCGCGGCCGCGGCCACCGCGAACGAGATAGGGCGTCGCCGTGTCGTGGGGAAGGCGCCCCCTGGGCGCTCCCTGAACGCGGAGACGCTTTTACTCGCGGGTACCGCTACTATGCGCTGCACGTTCACCTGATCACACCGGAGAGGCGAGGCACGTGGCGGGGAAGGACCGCAAGAAGCAGCTCGCGCGGCAACGGTACGAGCGCCAGGAGCAGCGGCGCGCGCAGGAGGCGGCGAGGGCCCGCCGACTCAAGATCATCGGCACGGCGGCCGCGGTGGCGGTGGTCGTCGCCGGCGCCGCGGCGTTCATGGTCTTCAAGAAGGACGAGTCCACGGCCGCCGGCCCGCAGTGCGCCTACCCGCCCAGCGCGCCGGGCGGTCAGGTGAAGGACGTCGGCAGGCCCCCGGGCAAGCCCGCCCACACGGGCATCGTCCCTGTCACGGTCAAGACGAACCAGGGCGATGTGGAGATGCAGCTGTACGGCGACAAGGCGCCGTGCACCGTGAACTCCTTCGCGTTCCTGGCGCAGAAGAACTACTACGACAAGACCGAGTGCCACCGCATGACCAGCGGCGCCCTCAACGTGCTGCAGTGCGGCGACCCGTCGGCGTCGGGCAGCGGCGGGCCCGGCTACCGCTTCGCCAACGAGAACACCGACGGCGCCACCTACACCGAGGGCACCCTCGCGATGGCGCACTCGCGCCAGCCGGACTCCAACGGCAGCCAGTTCTTCATGGTCTACGAGGACTCGCAGCTCCCGCCGGACTACACGGTGTTCGGAAAGATCACCAAGGGGCTGGACGTGCTCAAGAAGATCGCCAAGGGCGGGTCGCAGCCCGCGCAGGACGGCAAGCCCAAGAAGAAGGTCGAAATCCAGGACGTCACGATCGCCGGGAAATAGGCGAACGGGATACTAAGGTGTGGAGGGTCCGGAGGGCGTGAGTCGTCCGGACCCGCGATTCAGGAGGCAAGGGTGTCCAGCGCGACCGATCCCTGGGGCCGGGTGGACGAGGACGGCACCGTCTATGTCAGGACGGCCGACGGCGAGCGCGTCGTCGGATCCTGGCAGGCCGGCGCGCCCGAAGAGGCCCTGGCCTACTTCAAGCGCAAGTACGACGCGCTCGTCACCGAGATCGGCCTGCTCGAACAGCGGCTCCGCACCACCGACCTGCAGCCCGCCCAGGCCCAGCAGAGCATCGACCGGCTCCGCGAGGCCGTCTCCGAGGCGCACGCCGTCGGCGACCTCGGCGCGCTCGTCCGCCGCCTGGACGGCCTGACCGAGCAGGTCGGCCGCCGCCGCGAAGAGGTCAAGGTCCAGCGCGAGCAGCACCGCCACGAGGCCCGCGAGGTCAAGGAGCGGATCGTCGCCGAGGCCGAGCGCATCGCCGCCGAGGAGACGCACTGGAAGAACGGCGGCGAACGGCTCCGCCGGCTCGTCGAGGAATGGAAGGCCGCCGACCGCATCGACCGGCCCACCGAGACCGCCCTCTGGAAGCGGCTGTCGTCCGCCCGCAACGCCTTCACCAAACGCCGCAAGGCCTACTTCGCCACCCTCGACGACCAGCGCGAGGAGTCCCGCAGAGAGAAGGAGCGCCTCGTCGCCGAGGCCGAGGCGATGTCCGGCTCCACCGACTGGGGCGACACCGCCGCCGCCTACCGCGACCTCATGCGCCGCTGGAAGACGGCCGGACGCGCCTCCCGGGACGCCGAAGAAGACCTCTGGGCCCGCTTCAAAGGCGCCCAGGACACCTTCTTCCAGGCCCGCAGCGCCGCCTTCGCCGAACGCGACGCCGAATTCCGCGGCAACGCCGAGGAGAAGGAGAAGATCCTCGCCGACGCCGAGCGGCTGCTGCCCGTCCGCGACATCCGCCAGGCCCGGCAGGCCCTCCGCGCCATCCAGGAGCGCTGGGAGGCCGCCGGCATGGTCCCCCGCGACCAGCGCGACCGCCTCGAAGGCCGGCTCCGCAAGATCGAGGACGCCGTCCGCTCCGCCGAAGAGAACGAATGGCGCCGCACCAACCCCGAGGCCCGCGCCCGCGCCGAAGCCACCGTCGGGCAGCTCCGCAGCTCCATCGAACAACTGGAGAAACGCCTCGGCAAGGCCCGCGACGCCGGCCGCGACAAGGACATCAAAGAGGCCGAAGAAGCCCTCAACGCCCGCCGCGCCTGGCTCGAAGAAGCCGAACGGACACTCGCCGAATTCTCGTGATCTACCCAGGGGGCGACCCCCTGGAACCCCCGTTGCGACGCAGGCGATCCTCGCGACGTTGTTCGGGGTGGTGGTCAGGTGGTGTTGCGGCCTAGGAAGGCGAGCATTCTGGTCTGCTCGTCGGCGCCTCTCGGGGCCGGGAGGGGTGGGGCCAGGTCGCCGGCGGCTCGGAGCGGGGCGGCTACCACCTGGGCCGTGGCGAACGCGTGGTGGACGAGGTCCGGGTCCAGGCGGGACGGCTGGCCCGTGGCGCGCGCCAGGTCCCAGGCGTGGACGAGCGGCTCCAGGATGTAGGCCTCCAGGTAGTCGCCCAGCGGCAGTTCGCCGAGGCCGCCGAACGGGATGGGGCGGTGCAGCGCGTCCGGGGTGAGCGCCGCCGCGCACTCCTTGCGGGCCCTCCGCCAGCTCATCAGCACGTCGCCCGGGACGAACCGCGCCGGGTCATGGTTGACGTCCGGCTCGTGCTCCCCCGTGGCCAGCGCCCGGACCAGGTACTGGCCGCCGGTCACGTGGCCGGCGACGTCCCGGGCGCTCCACCCCTCGCAGGGCGACGGCGCGTCCCAGCCGTCCCGGGGCACGCCGGCGACCAGGCCCTCGAACAGGTCGAGGGCCCGGTGGTAGCCGCTGAGGTTCTGAGCCATGGTGGTCAGTGACCCGCGATCCGGCCGCGCTGTCAAGCGCTATCGCGAAGGTCGCCGGTCCCGGCTACGCTCCGGGCGCGCCCCGGTCCCGGAGCATCGCGTTCATCTGCGTGATCTCCGACCGCTGGCCCTTCACCATCGTGCCGGCGAGGCGCCGCACCCGGTCGTGCCCGGTGCGGGCCAGGACCGCCTCCGCCATACCGACGCCGCCGCGATGGTGGGCGATCATCAGCCGCAGGAACCGCACCTCGGCGGACCGCCCGGACGCCTTCTCCAACTCGGCGAGCTGCCCGCGGGTGGCCATCCCCGGCATGGCCGCCGTGGCGTCCCCGTGGCCGCCGTGACCCGACATCCAGCGCATGCCGCCGGACGGGTCGGTCTTTGGCAGTCCCCACTCGTCCAGCCAGGCCGTCATTCATGCCGATCTGCGCCTGCTGCGTGGTGATGACGTCGTAGGCCAGCAGCCGGACCTCCGGGTCGTTCGTGCGCTCCCGGACGATGAACGACATCCGCACCGCCTGCGCGTGGTGGGCGCTCATGTCGCGTGCGAACCCGGCCTCCGGGCCGTCCGCGCCGGGACGCTGCGAGCGGGTCGCGGCCACCGCCACCAGGACCGCCGCGACCACCAGGACGAGTGCCGCGAGGGCGGCGGTGACCCGCCGTCCTCGCGGTGCCGCGGCCACCTCGGTCACGGAGTGTCCTTGGCGCCGTCGCAGGCCGCGCCGGGCTCGGGCGTCTGCGGGCCCTTGACGAAGCCGCGCAGGAACTCGTCCACGCGCGGGTCGGACGCGTCGTCCAGCGAAAGCTGGTGGCCCCAGGCGGTGAGCTTGATCGGCGCGTCCTGGGCCGGGTACGGGCTCAGCATCGTGTAGTCGATGCCGGTGACCTTGTTCGTGAGCGCGTCGAGCTGGGCGGCGGCGAGGCCGGGGCGGTAGGTGATCCAGACGGCGCCGTGCTCCAGTGAGTGCACGGCGTTCTCGTTCTGCAGCGGGGCGTCGTAGACGCGGCCGTCGCAGTTCTGCCAGACGGGGTTGTGGTCGCCGCCCATGGGCGGCGACGTGTCGTACGCGACGGTCCCGGAGACGTGCTCGCGGCCGAGGTCGTCCTTGGTGACCAGGCCCGCGACGGACGGGGAGTCCGCGGACGACCTCGTCTGCATGAAGGTGAAGCCGATGGCGACGACCGCCACCAGCCCGATGACGGCGTAGAAGGCGATGCCGCCCCACGCGATCTCGCGTTGCGTCAGCGCGTTGGCCTTGCGTGCGTTCTTGTTCCGGGCGTTCTTCGACATGGAGCGGTCCTCTCAGGGGGTGCTGCGGATCATCCGTACGGAGATGCGGGCAGGCGCCGCTTCGCGAGCGATACGGCGCTGCGTGCGGCCTTACGGCCGGCTCATCACAGCCGGAGCACCTGGAGGACGGGCGGGAACGCGAGCGTGGTCGCGGCGCCGGGCGGTGGCGCGAGCGACCAGCCGGCCCGCGCGGGCAGCCGGGACAGGGGCCGGCGCAGCCCCGTGAGCAGTGCGATCAGCAGAAGGGTGAACAGGACGGCCACGCAGAGGCAGACGTCGAGGGGGAGGTGCGGGTGCGGCTTCGCGGGCGCGCTGAGCGCCGCGCCGGCGAGCCCGTGCGGGGCGGCCTCATGGCCGGTGGTCCCGGACGAGGGGCCGGCGGGCGCGCTCACGGCGTGCTCGGTGCAGACGCGCGGCGGCGGCGCGTGGCCCAGCCCGTAGCTGAACACCAGCCCGGCCACGACGAACAGCGCCACGAGCAGCCCGGCCGCCCCGTGGCGCCGATGCAGGGCCGTACCGGACACCGTCACGCTCCTGAAATGCGCCTTCCGGGCTCTTCCAACGCCGGAGCCCGCCCCCGGGTTCCCGGACGCGGGACGTCCGGGAACGTCCGTGCCGCGAGATAGTGTCGGAGCGTGACCAGCAGGGCGGATTCGGGCGAGCCGGAGGGCCTCTTCGACGCGCCGGGGGAGCGGCCCCCGCCCCGCGAGGCCGCGCCGTCCGGCCCAGCCGCGCCGGGCGCGGAGCAGCCCCTCGCGGTGCGGATGCGCCCCCGCGCGCTGGACGAGGTCGTCGGGCAGGGCCACCTGCTCGGCCCCGGCACCCCGATCCGGCAGCTCGTCGACCGGGACGTGCCGATGTCGCTCGTCCTGTGGGGCCCGCCCGGCACGGGCAAGACCACCCTCGCCACGGTCGTCAGCCACGTCACGTCCCGCCGGTTCGTGGAGATCTCCGCGGTCAGCGACGGCGTCAAGCGGGTCCGCGCCGAGATCGACCTGGCCCGCCGCGAGCTGGGCATGACCGGGCGGCAGACCGTCCTGTTCGTCGACGAGGTCCACCGGTTCAACAAGGCCCAGCAGGACGCGCTGCTCCCCGCCGTCGAGAACCGCTGGGTGTCGTTCATCGGCGCCACGACCGAGAACCCGTTCTTCTCCGTCATCAGCCCGCTGCTGTCCCGCTCGCTGCTGCTCACGCTGGAGCCGCTCGGCGAGGACGACCTGCGCGAGGTGATCCGCCGGGCCCTCACCGAGGAGCGCGGCCTGGGCGGCGCGCTCACCCTCGACCCCGCCGCCGAGGACCACCTCGTCCGGCTCGCCGGCGGTGACGCCCGCCGCACCCTCACCTACCTGGAGGCCGCCTCCCTGGTCGTCGACGCCGGCGGCGTGGTCGACGTCGGCGTGCTGGAGAAGGCCGTCGACCGGGCGGCGGTCCGCTACGACCGCGAGGGCGACCAGCACTACGACGTCATCAGCGCGTTCATCAAGAGCATCCGCGGCAGCGACGTCGACGCGGCGCTGCACTACCTCGCCCGCATGATCGAGGCCGGGGAGGACCCGCGGTTCATCGCGCGTCGGCTGATCGTGCACGCCAGCGAGGACGTCGGCATGGCCGACCCGACCGCGCTGCAGACCGCCGTCGCGGCGGCCCAGGCGGTGGAGTTCGTCGGCCTCCCCGAGGCCCGCATCAACCTCGCCCAGGCGGTGATCCACCTCTCCCTGGCGCCCAAGTCCAACGCGGTGATCATGGCGGTGGACGGGGCGCTCGGCGACGTCCGCAAGGGCCTCGCCGGGCCCGTCCCCGGGCATCTGCGCGACGCCCACTACAAGGGCGCCGCGAAGGTCGGGCACGGGCAGGGCTACAAGTACGCGCACGACCATCCCGGCGGCGTCGTCCGGCAGCAGTACGCGCCCGACTCGGTGGACGGACGGGAGTACTATCGCCCGACCAGGCACGGCGCCGAATCGCGGTTCACCGAGGTCCTGGCGCGGATCCGCTCCGTCCTGCGCGGCGGCGGCGACCGGGGCTGATCGCCGCTCACCGGGCCGGTCATACCGCCACAAGGGCGTGCCGCCCGGTAAGGTCTGTCTCGCCGTAACCGGCCCGAACCGAATTCGCACGAACGGGAAGCCCGATGCTTACTGGTGGACAGCTGGCAGGCCTCATCGTGGCCGTGTTCTGGGCGGTGCTCGTCTCGTTCATCGCGCTGACCCTGCTGAAGCTCTCCCGCCTCCTCGGCGAGGCCGGCAAGGTCGTGCGCGAGCTCGGCGAGCAGGCCGCCCCCCTGCTGGACGACATGACCGACACGGTGAAGCGCGCCAACGAGCAGCTCGGCCGCACCGACGTCATCACCAAGCAGGTCGCCGGCGTCACCCAGAACGTCTCGGCCGTCACCACCGTCATGAGCTCGATGGTGGGCGGCCCGCTGGTGAAGGCCGCGGCCTTCTCCTACGGCGTCCGCAAGGTCCTCAGGAACGGCGACGGCGACGGGCGGAGCGCCTCCGGCCGGCCGCAGCTTCAGGCGCGCTCCTCGGGGAAGGGACGCGGATGAGGCGGCTGTTCTGGCTCTCGGTCGGCGCCGGAGCCGGCGTCTACGCCACGCACCGCGTCAAGCGGCGCGTGGAGCGGGTCGCGCGGAGCCTGTCCCCGGAGGGGGTGGCGATGCGCGCGGTGGCGACCGGGAAGGGCACGGGGGAGCGGTTGAGGCATTTCGCGGCCGACGTCCGTACCGAGATGCGTGCCCGCGAAGAGGAGCTGCGCGAGGCCGTCCGCATGGACCAGGCGCCGCCGGACGCCGAGGTGCCCGGATACCGGGGGTCCCCGCCCCGCCGGGTGCTGAAGGCGCGATACACGATCATCGACGACGACAAGGATGGCCACTGATCATGGAGTCGGCAGAGGTCGCACGCCGCTTCCTCAGGTTCTTCGAGGAGCGCGGGCACACGGTGGTGCCCTCGGCCAGCCTGGTCGCCGAGGACCCGACCCTGCTGCTGGTCAACGCCGGCATGGTCCCGTTCAAGCCGTACTTCCTCGGCCAGCGCACCCCGCCGTCCCAGCGGATGACGAGCGCGCAGAAGTGCGTGCGGACGCCCGACATCGAGGAGGTCGGCAAGACCACCCGGCACGCCACGTTCTTCCAGATGCTGGGCAACTTCTCGATCGGCGACTACTTCAAGGAGCAGGCGATCCCGTTCGCCTGGGAGCTGCTGACCGCCTCCCGCGAGGACGGCGGCTTCGGGTTCCCCGAAGAGAAGCTGTGGGTCACCGTCTTCCGGGACGACGACGAGGCGCAGGGCATCTGGCACGACAAGGTCGGCGTCCCCCGCGACCGCATCCAGCGGCGCGGCATGGAGGACAACTTCTGGTCGATGGGCGTCCCCGGGCCGTGCGGTCCCTGCTCGGAGATCTACTACGACCGCGGCCCCGAGTACGGCCGCGAGGGCGGCCCGGTCGCCGACGAGGACCGGTACCTGGAGGTCTGGAACCTCGTCTTCATGCAGTACGAGCGGGGCCCCGGGGAGAGCAAGACCGACTTCCCGATCCTCGGCGACCTGCCCGCCAAGAACATCGACACCGGCATGGGCCTGGAGCGCATGGCGGCGATCCTGCAGGGCGTCGACAACATCTACGAGACCGACACCCTGTGGCGGGTCCTCGACCGCGCCGCCGGCCTGACCGGCGCCAAGTACGGCCGCGACCACCGCGCGGACGTGTCGCTGCGCGTCGTCGCCGACCACGTCCGCAGCGGCATGATGATGGTCGCGGACGGAATCCGCCCCTCCAACGAGGGCCGCGGCTACGTGCTCCGCCGCATCCTGCGCCGCTCCATCCGCAACCTGCGCCTGCTCGGCGGCCAGGACGCCGGGCTCATGCACGAGCTGACCGACGTCGCGATCAAGGCGATGGGCGAGCAGTACCCCGAGCTGGTGCGCACGGCCGCGAACATCCACACGGTCGTCGACGCCGAGGAGGACTCCTTCCTCCAGACGCTCCGCACCGGCACCGCGATCTTCGACACGGCCGTCGAGGAGACCAAGCGGTCCGGCGGCGCGACGCTGGCGGGCGACCAGGCGTTCAAGCTGCACGACACCTACGGCTTCCCGATCGACCTCACCCTGGAGATGGCGTCCGAGCAGGGCCTCCAGGTCGACGAGGCGGGCTTCCGCCGGCTCATGCAGGAGCAGCGCGACCGCGCGAAGAAGGACGCCCGCGACAAGAAGACCGGCAACCTCGACGTCTCCGTCCTGGACGAGCTGCTCACCGGCGCCGGCGGCCGGGTCGACTTCACCGGGTACGGCAGCCTCGCCGGCGACGCCCGCCTCGTCGGGCTGCTCGTGGGCGGCGCCAACACGCCCGCCGCGGGCGAGGGCACCGAGGTGGAGGTCGTCCTCGACCGCACCCCGTTCTACGCCGAGGGCGGCGGCCAGCTCGCCGACCACGGCGTGATCCGGTTCGGCAACGGCGCCGTCGTCGACGTCACCGACGTGCAGTCGCCCCTCGCGGGCCTGATCGTGCACCGCGGCCGCGTCCGCAGCGGCGAGGCGCAGGCGGGCGACACCGCCTACGCCGAGGTCGACGTGGAGCGGCGCCGGGCGATCTCCCGGTCGCACACCGCGACCCACCTGGTGCACGCCGGGTTCCGCCGCGCGCTCGGCGAGTCCGCCGCGCAGGCCGGGTCGGAGAACTCGCCCGGCCGGTTCCGGTTCGACTTCACCGCGTCCGGCGCCGTCCCGCCGAGCGTGCTGCGCGATGTCGAGGACGAGGTCAACGAGGTCCTGGTCGGCGACCTGGACGTCCGCGCGTTCCACACCTCGATCGACGAGGCCCGCGCGATGGGCGCGCTCGCGCTGTTCGGCGAGAAGTACGGCGACGAGGTCCGCGTCGTGGAGGTCGGCGACTACTCGCGCGAGCTGTGCGGCGGCACCCACGTCGCCCGCTCCGGCCAGCTCGGCCTGGTCAAGGTGCTCGGCGAGTCGTCCATCGGCGCCGGCGTCCGGCGCGTCGAGGCCCTCGTCGGCATCGACGCGTTCCGGTTCCTGGCCCGCGAGAGCGTCCTCGTCGCGCAGCTCGCCGAGCAGATGAAGGCGCGCAAGGAGGAGCTGCCCGAGCGGATCTCCGGCGTCGTCACCCGGCTCCGCGACGCCGAGAAGGAGCTGGAGAAGCTCCGCTCCCAGCAGGTCCTCGCGATCGCCGGCTCCCTCGCCGACGGCGCGCGGGACGTCGGCGGCATCGCGTTCGTCGGCCACCGCGCCCCGGACGGCACCGGAGCCGACGACCTGCGCAAGCTCGCCGTGGACGTGCGCGGCCGGCTGACGGCCCGGCCCGCGGTCGTGATGGTCGCGGGCGTGCCGAAGGACCGTCCCGTCGTGGTCGTCGCCGTCACCGAGGGGGCGCGCGAGCGCGGCCTCAAGGCGGGCGCCCTCGTCGGCCTCGCCGCCAAGGCCCTCGGCGGCGGAGGCGGCGGCAAGGACGACCTGGCGCAGGGCGGCGGCGCGAACCCCGCGGCCGTCGGCGACGCCCTGGCCGCGGTCGAACGAGCAGTAGGGGCCGCGTGAGCCCGGCGCGACGGGGCATGCGACCGGAGCCGGCGCCATGAGGGACGGCATCCGGCTGGGAGTCGACGTGGGGAGCGTGCGGGTCGGTGTCGCCAAGTGCGACCCCGGCGGGATCCTCGCCTCCCCGCTCGAGACCGTGAAGAGCGGCAAGGGCGACATCGACCGCCTGGTGGCGCTCGTCACCGAGTACGAGGCGATCGAGGTCGTCGTGGGCCTGCCGACGTCGCTGTCGGGCCGGGAGGGGCCGGCGGCGCAGGCGGCGCGCAGGTTCGCGGCCCGGCTCGCGGACCGCCTGCCCCCGGGAACGGTCCGGCTCCACGACGAGCGGCTCACCACGGTGACCGCCGAGAGCGGGCTCCGGGCCGGGGGAGTGCACGGCCAGGCGAGGCGCAAGGTCGTCGATCAGGCCGCCGCGGCGGTCCTGCTGCAGGCGGCCCTCGACGCGGAACGGTTGACTGGGACCCCCCCAGGAGAGATCGTCCGGGGGAGCTCATGAACGATTTGGACCTCTTCTCAGACCCCTACGGCGACGGGCGCCCGCCGAACGAGCGGTACGCCAGGCGTGACCAGCGGCGGGTCCGCAAGCGGCAGAAGCGCCGCCGGCGCAGCGGCCGGGCCGCCGCCCTGTTCGCGATGGCGTTCCTCGTCGCGGTGTTCGGCACCGGCGGCGTCCTCGGTTACGCGTGGCTCGACGACAAGTGGCATCCGCCGGACTACGACGGCCCGGGATCCGGCAAGGTCACCGTCCAGATCAAGGACGGCGCGAGCGGCTCGGTGATCGGCGCGACGCTGGAGGAGCACCGCGTGGTCAAGAGCGCCCGCGCGTTCGTGAAGGCGTACACCAAGGAGGCGAAGGCCTCCAGCATCCAGCCGGGCTTCTACCAGATGCGGCTGAAGATGTCGTCGTCCGCGGCGATGGCGCTGCTGCTGGACCCCAAGTCGCGGGCGGGGAACCAGGTCACGATCCCCGAGGGCCTGCGGGCCGTCGAGCTCTTCAAGCGGCTGGCCCAGAAGACCGGGATCTCGGTCAAGGAGTTCCAGGCGGCCGCGAAGGACGGCAAGCGCCTCGGGCTCCCGCCGTACGCGAAGGGAAAGGTGGAGGGGTACCTGTACCCCGGCCGCTACGACCTCGACCCGAACGGCTCGGCCCAGCAGATCCTCAAGCAGATGGTGGAGCGGTTCAACAAGGAGGCGAGCAGCAGCGACCTCGTCGCCAAGGCGCGCAAGGCGCGCATGAACCCGGCGACGGTCGTCACGCTGGCCAGCCTCGTCCAGGCCGAGGGCGGCAAGCCCGCCGACCTGCCGATGATCTCCCGGGTGATCTACAACCGGCTGAAGAAGAACATGAAGCTGCAGTTCGACACGACGGTGCTGTACGCGCTCAACGAACGCCGGCTGACCGTCACCGAGGAGGACCTCAAGACCCCCTCGCCCTACAACACCTACCTGCACACGGGCCTGCCGCCCGGCCCGATCTCCAACCCCGGGCCCGCCGCGATCGAGGCGGCGCTCAACCCGGAGGAGGGGACGTGGCTGTACTTCATCGCCACCGACCCGACGAACAAGATCACGAAGTTCGCCACCACGGAAGAGCAGCGGCTGAAGATCGAGAAGGAGTTCCGGGAGTGGCAGAAGGCGCATCCGGGCCAGTGACGGGGGAACCGGGCCGCCGGGCCGCGGTGCTGGGGTCGCCGGTCGCGCATTCGCTGTCGCCGGTCCTGCACCGCGCGGCGTACGCGGCGATGGGCCTGCGCGGGTGGTCCTACGAGGCGATCGAGTGCGGCGAGGACGGCCTGGCCGGGCTGCTGGACGGCCTCGGCCCCGCATGGGCGGGCCTGTCGCTGACCATGCCCCTCAAACGGGTCGCGCTGGACCTCGTCGACTCGGTGTCCGACCTGGCGGTGCGGGTCGGCGGCGCCAACACGATCGTCCTGCGGGACGGGCGCCGGCACGGCGACAACACCGACGTGCACGGCATCGAGACGGCGCTGGCCGAGGCGGGCCTCAAGGCGCCGCCGTCGGCGCTGGTGCTCGGCGGCGGCGCGACCGCGGCGTCCGCGCTGGCCGCGCTCGCCCGGCTCGGCACGTCCGAGGCGGTCCTCGCGGCGCGGACGCCGGAGCGCGCCGCCGGCGCCGCCGAGGTGGGGGAGCGGTTCGGCCTCGCGGTCCGCGTCGTGCCGCTCGACCGCGTGACCGCGCACCTCCCCGCCGACCTCGTGGTGTCCACGCTGCCCGGACGCGCGGCCGACGCGTTCGCCGAACCGGTCGCCGCGTCCGGCGCCGCCCTGTTCGACGTGGTGTACGCGCCGTGGCCGACGGCGCTCGCCGCGGCGGTCGAGCGGGCCGGCGGGACGGTCGTGGGCGGGTTCGCGATGCTGCTGCACCAGGCCGTCCGGCAGGTGGCGCTGATGACGGGCCGCGAGGACGTGCCGGTGGCGGCGATGCGCGCCGCCGGGGAGGCGGAGCTCGCCCGCCGCGCCGCCTGACGCCGCGCCCGGTCAGGGCACGGCGGGCGGCGGTCCGCGCGGGGCGCGGCGGCGCTTCACCGACTCGTCGACGCCGGGGAGGACGATCGGCAGGATCACGCTCAGCCAGAAGTCCTTCCAGCCCCACAGGCCCGCCGCGACGCCCAGCATGCTGGCGGCGCACACGAGGCTCAGCAGGAACGCCGCCCAGTGCCGCCGCGCCAGGCCCACCGGGTCGACGAGCCCGCGGTGCGGCAGCAGCTCGGCCAGCGCGCGTTCCCGCGCGTGCGACCGCTGCACGACCGTCGCGTCCGGCAGCCAGTGCAGGATGTCGGCGCTCCTGGCGAGCGGGACGCGGCTCAGCGCGATCAGCGTCTCCAGCCGCCACCACAGCGTCCACAGCGACGTCCGGCCGCTGCCCGGGCAGCCGTTCCCGCTTTCGCCTTCTGCTCCTTTTGTTCCCGTCTGGCCACGCTTTGTAGCCCGTGGGTTCTGTGTCTGTATCCGTGGCCGTACAGATCGCCGGGACCGCGCACCGGGCACGCTGGAGGGGGAGTGGTCCGTCGTTCCGTGGCGCTGGCAGGAGACGTTCGGCCTCCCCGGCAGCAGGCGGCGCTTCCTGCGCACCCTCGCGGCGCTGCGCGCGGCGGCGGCCGAGGTCCCGGACACCGGTCAGCCCCCCGAGAGCCACCAGTAGAGCTCGCACGAGGCCAGCCGGTCCCCGAAGCCCGCGCGCTCCACGCCGTCCCGGTAGCCGGTGGCGTACTCCACCGGCGGCCGCCCGCGCCGGTAGGCGAGCACCCGCTCCAGGGACGTCGCGCCGAAGCGCAGCAGCCACAGCGGGCGTCCCGGCACCTCGCGGTCCAGGACCGGCAGCAGCGCGCGCACCCCGTCCGCGCGGGACGGCGCCGGACGGCCGAGCAGGCGCGCGAGCGTCGGCGCCTCGGAGAAGACGAGGTCCGCGCGGGCCAGCGCCGGCAGCACGTCCGACGCCGGGAGCCGCGCGTCGACGTCGTGCGGGACGAGGTCGAACGCGACCCGCGTGCCCGCCGAGGCCGCGATGCGCGCCGCCTCGTCCAGTGCCGCTCGCGAGACCGGGGACAGCACCGAGTACCCGTCGGCGACCAGGACGTCCGCGTCCTCGATCGCCGCGGACGCCGCCGCGACCTCCGGTGCGGTGAGCCGGCGTCCGGGCGGCTCGTCGTGGACGACCAGCAGCCGGACGCCCGGCCCGCCGCCGCGCGGGCGGTCGCGCAGCATCACCGAGACGCCGTTCGGCGCGCCCGCCTCGACGAGCAGATGGTCGTCCGCGCCGATGCGCCGCAGCTCGCGGCGGATGACCGGCGTGTAGCCGTCGTCCCCGATCTTCGCGAGCACCCCCACCCGGCGGAAGTAGCCGGCTGCGCACCGGGCCAGGTTCACCGCCGTCCCCGCGACCAGGGCGCGCGCCGGGGCGTAGCAGAGCCGGTCGGCGCTTAGGTCGGCGAACCGGACGTCCGGCAGGGACGCGCGGACCTCGATCCCGGCGTCGCCGATGACGAGCAGCGCGAACCGGCGCTCGGCCGCGCCGTCGAGGCCCGGCCACCCGGCGGGCGGACGCGGCGTGGCCACCGGCGGCCGTCAGCCGGCCGTCGCCAGGAACGCCCGCATCACCGGGCGCAGGCTCGGGATGAGGTCGTATCCGCCGATCTCGCCCAGGGGCACCCAGGCGCAGCCGTCCAGATGGTCGCCCGCGTCCTGGTTGCCGAGGGTGGCGTCGAGCGTCACCGGCCGGCAGCGGCGCGCCGCCGCGACCACGCGCACCTGCCCGCCCGGCGGGCCGCCACGGTCGGGCATGAACCACTGCCACAGATGGAACGGCGGCCCAGGATCGACCTTGAGGCCGACCTCCTCCCAGACCTCCCGGCGGATGTGGTCGTCGAGATCGAGGTCGGCCTCCACCTCCAGCCGTCCGCCGGGCACTTCCCAGCGGCGCGGGTGGAACGGGTCGGACGCGGACTTGCGGACCAGCAGCAGCCGCCCGCCGGACACGATGAACGCCTTCTGCGCGAACTGCAGCGTGATCGGCGTCAGGGCGGTGAGGGGGCCGGCGGCGCCGGCCTCGACCGAGGGCATCGCGGGAACAACCTCCCTGGTGCCGGCCCCACCGGGCCGTCTCCGCTTCACCGTAACAACGGCGGCCGCGCCCGCCGAGACGCCTGCCGGGCCAGAACACCGTCACCTCCCGCCCGGCCGGGAATGGCGGAGGGGCCGGAGCTGTTGGAGAAGGTGGCGTACCTCACGAAACTCCCCGTCCCGTGCCGCACGTCACGGGACGGTTTCGACGTGGCGCACCGCAGCCCTCCAGGTGGTAGTCTTGGTGGTCGACCGGCCCAGTGCGCGCGATCTCGGCGATGGCGCGTGCCGGGCGCTCAAGCGGAGGCCACCTCCCACCTGACCGGCCGAGCTGGGGAATCCCAGACCAAAGGCCGGTGGGTCTCGGTCCGGCGAACGGGCGTCGCGCGTCCGTTCCGCCGTCGTCCCCGGACGGCTCGTCCGTCCAGGGAGACCGAAGGTGGCCCCGTGCGTGAGTCGTGCGGGGCTTTTCTCGTGGGAGCCTCGGGGTACGACCGGTCCAACGAACTTGAGAACGGCCCCAAGGAGGTCCCATCAGCGCCGAACCGCGTATCAACGACCGCATTCGCGTGCCCGAGGTCCGGCTCGTCGGCCCGAACGGCGAACAGGTGGGCATTGTGCCCATCGCCAAGGCCCTTGAACTCGCGCGTGAGTCGGACCTCGACCTCGTCGAGGTGGCGCCCACCGCGCGTCCGCCCGTCGCCAAGCTCATGGACTACGGCAAGTTCAAGTACGAGTCCGCGATGAAGGCGCGTGAGGCGCGGAAGAACCAGGCGCACACGGTCATCAAGGAGATCAAGCTCCGCCCGAAGATCGACCCGCACGACTACGAGACCAAGAAGGGTCACGTGGTGCGGTTCCTGAAGGCCGGGGACAAGGTGAAGGTCACGATCATGTTCCGCGGTCGTGAGCAGTCCCGTCCCGAGCTCGGTTACCGGCTGCTGCAGCGGCTCGCCGACGACGTCGAGGAGCTCGGCTTCGTCGAGTCGCGGCCCAAGCAGGACGGCCGGAACATGATCATGGTGATCGGTCCGCACAAGAAGAAGACGGCCCGCGGGCAGGAGGCCGAGACCACCGCCTGACGGCCGTCCAGGGACGGCCTCGCGGCGGTCCCGACACCGCGACCTCGCGGCTGAGCGGGGTCGCGGCGCACGTACATTGAAGCCTGACCTGGCGCGTCCACGGTCCCTCGTGGGATGCGCCGATCAGGCGCGCCCCCGTGCGGCACGGCACGGGGGCCGGGAAGAGGGAGACGACGGCGACCATGCCGAAGACGAAGACCCACAGTGGTGCCAAGAAGCGCTTCAAGCTGACCGGCTCCGGCAAGGTGATGCGCCGCCGCGCCAACAAGAACCACCTGCTCGAGCACAAGCCCACCAAGCGGACCCGGCGCCTGTCCGGCCCGGCCGTGGTGGCCGACGCCGACGCCAAGAACATCAAGAAGCTGCTGCGCAAGTAGCGCTCGACCGGCAACATCAGCGACCGGCCGAGGCCCGTGCGGCCCCGGCCCCCACGAAGGAGTTCAGAACGTGGCACGCGTGAAGCGGGGCGTCAACGCCGCCAAGAAGCGTCGGGTCGTCCTGGAGCGGTCGAGTGGTTACCGCGGTCAGCGTTCGCGCCTGTACCGCAAGGCCAAGGAGCAGCAGCTCCACTCGATGACCTACGCCTTCCGGGACCGCAAGGACCGCAAGGGCCAGTTCCGCCGGCTGTGGATCCAGCGGATCAACGCCGCGGCCCGCGCCAACGGGATCACCTACAACCGGTTCATCCAGGGCCTGAAGGCCGCGGAGATCGAGGTCGACCGCCGCATGCTGGCCGAGCTGGCCGTCAACGACGCGGCGGCGTTCGCCGCCCTGGTGCAGGTCGCCAAGGACGCGCTTCCGGCCGAGGGCTCGGAGGCGGCCTGAGCCGGGTGACCGGCACTCGGGCGAATACGGCGATATGGCGGGCCGCGAGCTGACCTCCCTCCGATCACCACGGGTGAAGGCCGCTCGGCGGCTCGCCAAACGCGCGTTCCGCCGCCGCGAGAACCGGTTCCTCGCCGAGGGGCCGCAGGCGGTGCGGGAGGCGCTGGAGATACCCGGCGGCCTCGCCGAGCTGTTCACCACGGCGGAGGCGGAGGCGCGCCACCCCGAACTGGTGCTCGCCGCTGAGCGCGCCGGCGCTCCGGTGCTGCGCGTCAGCGGCGAGGTCATGGCGGAGCTGGCGCAGACCGTCACCCCGCAGGGGCTGCTGGCGGTCTGCGAGTTCGTCGACGTCCCGCTGGGCAAGGCGCTGGAGGCCGGTCCCCGGCTGGTGACCGTCCTCGCGCACGTCCGCGATCCCGGCAACGCCGGGACCGTGCTGCGCACCGCCGACGCCGCCGGTTCGGAGATGGTCGTGTTCACCGACGCGTCCGTCGACCCCTACAACGGCAAGTGCGTGCGCGCCTCGGCGGGCAGCCTGTTCCACCTCCCGGTGGTCACCGGGCCCCGGTTCGACGCGCTGATCCCCGAGCTGAAGGGCGCGGGGCTCACCGTCCTCGCCGCCGACGGCGCGGGCGAGTGCACCCTCGACGACGCGATCGACGAGGGGCTGCTCGCGCGGCCGACCGCGTGGGTGTTCGGCAACGAGGCGTGGGGGCTGCCGGACGAGATACTCGGGCACGTGGACGAGGTGGTCCGCGTGCCGATCTACGGGCGCGCCGAGAGCCTGAACCTCGCGACGGCGGCGGCCGTATGCCTGTACGCCTCGGCGCGCGCCCAGCGCGGGACGTGACGAGAGCGCGGGACGCGGCGGGCGCACGTGCGGACGGTCGCGGAGGTTCACTGCATTCCGTGATCGGATGGCCGCAAGCGGTCGCCTGAGGCGCCGCTTTCCGGCCGGTGAGCTGGGAGGATGGACGGCGCAGCGGTGGCGGGCGGGGGGCTCTGCCGGCGGCTGCGGCTCGTCCGCAGGTAGGAGCGGGGTGGGGACCGGCGGGGGATTCCGCCGTTCCGTCCGCTGCCTACCGTGTGATCAATGCTTTGACCAGGGGCCGGCATGGCGCCGTGCAGAGTGGGGGCGAACGTGATGACCGACGAGACCAGGCCGTCCAGGAGGCCGGGCCGCCCCGCGCCGGAGGTGAGATGCCGCGGGGGCGCGGCCGCGACCGCGCTCCCCGTCGCGGACGGAGCCGCCGCCGTGCGGGCCGACGGCGGCCTGCGGGTCGACATCGCCCGCGTCCGCGGCGGCACGGCGCTCGTCGCGGTGGCCGGCGAGATCGACCTGCGCACGGCCGGCGCGCTGCGCGACCGGCTGGTCGAGCTGCACGGCCGCCTGCCCGGGAGCGGGCCGCGCCGGCTGGTGGCCGACTTCACCGCCGTGGCGTTCTGCGACGCGGCCGGGCTCGGCGCCCTGGTCGCCGCGCGCAACCAGATCGCGGCGGACGGCGGCGAGATCGTCCTCACCGGCGTCCGGCCCGCCCAGCTGCGGCTGCTGCGCATCACCGGGCTGTACCGCCTGTTCGCCGTCCACGCCCGCGTGGACGACGTGTGGGCCGCGTCCGGCCCTCCGGCGGCGTCCCGGTGAGGAGCCCCTCTGAGAGCCCTTGAGAGCCCTCTGAGGAGCCCGGTGAGCGGCTCCGATGAGCGGTCCCTGAAAGAAGTCCGGTAAGTAGTCCCGGTCAGGTGTCCGGCGCGGCGTCCCGGCACGGGCGGTGATCCGGGCTGGTGAGACCCCTCCGCGGAGGTGCGGCACCCCGCCCGGGAGGCTACAGATGCCTTGCCGCCGGGCGGTTTCCGGGTCCCGCAAGATGGCCGACTCCGGCTAGAGTCTCTTTTCGACAGGCCGCGTTCTCACCGGTGTTCTGGAGGCCGCTGTGGGCGGAGAGGAGTCCCCTCTCGTGGCCGCGCGCGTACCCGCACAGGGGTCCGTGCCGGGCGCCGAGCGGGACGCCGCTGACGACCTGCCCGACGGCCTCATGGTCGCGGGCCCGGACGCCCGCGTCCTGGTGTTCAACGCCGCCGCCACGCGGATCACCGGGATCGCCGCCGAGTCGGCCGTCGGGCGCGACTTCCGCGACGTCCTGCCGCTGCACGACGCCGAGGGCCGCGACTGGTGGAAGTGCCTGGCCCCCTACGACGGCCTGTGCACCCGGACCCGCCACCCCGAGCGCGTGCTGTTCCTGCCCGGCGGCACCGAGGTGCTGGTGACCGCCGCCTACCGGAGGGGCGAGCGCGGCAGGGTGGAACGGTTCACGGTCTGCCTGCGCGACGCCGTGCACCGCGCCCGCCAGGAGCGCGACCGGGCCGACCTCGTCTCCACCGTGGCGCACGAGCTGCGCTCCCCGCTGACCAGCGTGAAGGGGTTCACCGCGACGCTGCTGGCGAAGTGGCACCGCTTCAACGACGACCAGAAGCGGGTGATGCTGGAGACCGTCAACGCCGACGCCGACCGGGTCACCCGGCTGATCACCGAGCTGCTGGACGTGTCCCGCATCGAGGCGGGCCGGCTGGAGATGCGCCGCCAGGTCGTCGACATCCCGGGCGAGGTCCGCAAGATCATCGCGGGCCGGGTGGCGGCGGGCGAGCCGGAGGACCGGTTCCGCTTCGAGGCGCGCGGCGAGCTGCCGGAGATGTGGCTCGATCCCGACAAGATGGACCAAATCCTCGGCAACCTGGTGGAAAACGCGGTGCGGCACGGGGCGGGTACTGTGACCATTGTGGTGGAGCCGGACGCGCACAAGGAGGGAGCCGCCGTGTCGGTGCGCGACGAGGGCGAGGGCATCCCGCCCGAGGCCGTCCAGCGCGTCTTCCGGCAGTTCTGGCGCGGTCCCGGCGGCAACCGCCGCGGCGGCACCGGCCTCGGGCTCTACATCGTGAAGGGCCTGGTCGAGGCGCACGGCGGCGTGATCACCGTGCGCCGGGCGCCCGGCGGCGGCGCCGAGTTCCGATTTACCATGCCCGCAGGGGCCCCCGACTACGCCGGCTGACCGCGGCGCACGCCGACGGTCGCGACCGGACCCGGGTTCCTGGTCGGGCCAGCGCGTTCCGCGCACGCTTTCCGGATCTTCACCGCCCGCGCACTAGACTGCGGGCGTCCCACGCCGACCGGAGTCGATCACACCACCATGTCTGCACCCAACAAGTCCTATGACCCCGTCGAGGTGTCCGCGCTGCAGCCCGATGAGCTGGAGCGGGCGCGTGACGAGGCGCTCGCGGCCATCGCCGCGGCCGCCGACCTCGACGCACTGAAGCAGGTCCGCCTGGCGCACGCCGGCGACCGCTCTCCGCTGGCGCTCGCCAACCGCGAGATCGGCGCGCTGCCGCCCGCGGCCCGCGCCGACGCCGGCAAGCGCATCGGCGCCGCCCGCGGCGCGGTGGCCAAGGCGCTGAAGGAGCGCCAGGCCGAGCTGGAGGAGGAGCGCGACCAGCGCGTCCTCGTCGAGGAGACCGTCGACGTCACGCTCCCGTGGGACCGCGCCCCGCGCGGCGCCCGCCACCCGCTGACCACGATGCAGGAGCGGATGGCCGACGTCTTCGTCTCCATGGGCTTCGAGGTCTCCGAGGGCCCCGAGGTCGAGGCGGAGTGGTACAACTTCGACGCCCTCAATTTCCTGCCCGACCATCCGGCCCGCACCATGCAGGACACCTTCTTCGTGGAGTCGGAGGAGTCGGGCCTGGTGATGCGCACGCACACGTCGCCGATGCAGATCCGGTCGCTGCTGTCCCGGGAGCTGCCGGTGTACGTGGTGGCGCCGGGACGCACGTTCCGCACCGACGAGCTGGACGCCACGCACAGCCCCGTCTTCCACCAGCTGGAGGGCCTCGCCGTCGACGAGGGCCTGACGATGGCCGACCTGCGCGGAGGCATCGACGCGTTCGTCACCGGCATGTTCGGCGCGGGGCTGAAGACCCGGTTCCGGCCGTCGTACTTCCCGTTCACCGAGCCGTCCGCCGAGGTGGACATGCAGTGCTTCGTGTGCCGGGGCGCGTCCGCCGAGCCGGGCGCCGACCCGTGCCGGACGTGCGGCTCCGAGGGCTGGATCGAGCTGGGCGGCTGCGGCATGGTCAACCCGCGCGTGCTGGTGGCCTGCGGCGTCGACCCCGACCGCTACAGCGGCTGGGCGTTCGGGCTGGGCGTCGAGCGGACGCTGATGTTCCGGCATGGCGTGGAGGACATGTACGACATGGTGGAGGGCGACGTCCGGTTCACCCTCCCGTTCGGGATGGAGATCTGATGCGGGCCCCGCTTTCCTGGCTGCGCGAGTACGCCGAGCTCCCGGCCGGCGTCACGGGCCGCGCGCTGGCCGCCGAGCTGATCGCGGCGGGCCTGGAGGTCGAGACCGTCGAGCAGGCCGGCGCCGACATCACCGGCCCGCTCGTCGTCGGAGAGGTCCTGGCGATCGAGGAGCTGACCGGCTTCAAGAAGCCGATCCGCTACTGCCGGGTGGACGTCGGCGACGCCAACGGCACCGGTGAGCCGCAGAACATCGTGTGCGGCGCCACCAACTTCGCCGCCGGCGACCGCGTCGTGGTGATCCTGCCGGGCGGCGTGCTGCCCGGCGGGTTCGAGATCGGCGCCCGCAAGACCTACGGGCGGCTGTCCGAGGGAATGATCTGCTCGGTGACCGAGCTGGGCATCGGCGACGACCACAGCGGCATCCTCGTGCTGCCGCCGGACGCGCCCGTCGGCGCGGACGCGATCGAGCTGCTCGGGCTGCGCGACGACGTCCTCGACATCGCCGTCACCCCCGACCGCGGCTACGCCCTGTCGATCCGCGGCCTCGCCCGGGAGGCCGCCACCGCCTACGGCGTCCCGTTCAAGGACCCGGCCGACGTGGAGATCCCCGCGGCGGAGAGCGAGGCGTATCCGGCGAGCATCGGCGACCCCGGCGCGTGCGACCGGTTCGTGCTGCGGGAGGTGCGGGGTTTCGATCCGGACGCGCGGACCCCGATGTGGATGCAGGTCCGGCTGCACCGCGCCGGGATGCGCCCGGTGTCACTCGCCGTGGACGTCACCAACTACCTGATGCTGGAGCTGGGCCAGCCGCTGCACGCCTTCGACCGGCGCAAGCTGACCGGCCCGATCGTGGTGCGACGCGCCGAGCCCGGCGAGAAGCTGGAGACGCTCGACCACGTCCAGCGGTCACTCGACCCCGACGACATCCTCATCACCGACGAGTCGGGGCCGATCTCGATGGCCGGCACGATGGGCGGGCTCGCCACCGAGATCGACGAGCGGTCGGCCGACATGGTCATCGAGGCCGCGCACTTCGACGCGATGGGCACCGCCCGGATGAGCCGCCGCCACCGGCTGCACAGCGAGGCGTCGCACCGGTTCGAGCGCGGCGTCGACCGCGAGCTGCCGCTGTACGCCTCGTACCGGGCGGTGCGGCTGCTCGCCGAGCTGGGCGGCGCGGAGATCGTGCCGGGCGTGACGCACGCCGAGGCTCCGGTCGCGCCGGTCACGGTCACGATGCCCGCCGGGCACCCCGACCGGGTCGCGGGCGTCGCCTACGGGCGGGACGCGGTGGTCCGGCGGCTGGAGCAGGTCGGCTGCGCGGTCGAGGGGGGCGACGTGCTGACGGTGACGCCGCCGTCCTGGCGTCCCGACCTGACCGACCCGAACGACCTCGCCGAGGAGGTCATCCGCCTCGAAGGCTACGAGGACATCCCGGCCAGGGCGCCGCGCCCCAGCGCGGGCCAGGGGCTGACGGCCGGGCAGCGGCTGCGCCGCCGGGTCGGCCGCGCGCTCGCGGGCGCCGGCTACGTCGAGGCGCTGGCGTTCCCGTTCCTCGCCGAGAAGGACCTGGACGGCCTCCAGCTCCCGGCGGACGACGCCCGCCGCCGGACGCTGCGGCTCGCGAACCCGATGTCGGAGCAGGAGCCGCTGCTGCGCACCACGCTGCTGCCGGGCCTGCTGAAGGTCCTGGCGCTGAACGTGGGCCGCGGCTTCGGCGACGCCGGCCTGTACGAGCTGGGCGTGGTGTTCCGGCCGCGGCCGGACGCGCCGGAGCGCGCGCCGCGCCTCGCCGTGGACCGCGGCCCGGCGGCCGAGGAGATCACGCGTCTCGAGGCGGCGCTGCCCGACCAGCCGCACCGGGTGGCGGTCGTGCTGTCCGGCGACCGGGAGCCGTCCGGCTGGTGGGGCGAGGGACGTCCGGCGCTGTGGGCGGACGCGATCGAGGCCGCCCGCACGGTGGCCCGGGAGGCGGGCGTGGAGCTGACGGTGCGGGCCGACCAGCACGCCCCCTGGCACCCCGGCCGCTGCGCCGCGCTCTACAACGGCGACACCCTGGTCGGCCACGCCGGCGAGCTGCACCCGCGCGTCACCAAGGCGTACGGGTTGCCGGCGCGGTCGTGCGCGATGGAGCTGGAGCTGCGCCGCCTCGGCGAGCCGGTCACCGTGCGGGCCCCGCATGTGTCGTCCTACCCGGTCGCGACCCAGGACGTGGCCGTGATCGTCGACTCCGCGGTGCCCGCGGCCGACGTGGAGTCGGCGCTGCGCGACGGGGCGGGGAGCCTGCTGGAGGCGATCCGGCTGTTCGACGTCTACACCGGCGAGCAGGTGGGGGAGGGCCGCAAGTCCCTGGCGTACTCGCTGCGGTTCCGCGCGCCCGACCGGACGCTGACCGCCGAGGAGGCGTCGCAGGCCCGCGACACCGCGGTGGCGGCGGCGTCCGAGCGCACCGGAGCCGTCCTGCGCGGCGCGTGACATCGGCCGAACGCGCCCCGACCCCCGGCCTGCCGCCGGGGCCGGGGCGCGTGAGCGTTTCAGCCCGCGTGGTCCAGGCTTCCGTCGCGGCGGCCGGCGGAGACGAGCCGGTCCATCGACAGGGCCGCCACCCCGTACCAGCAGGCCCCGACGAGCGCCTCGGTCGCGAGGAGGCGCATGACGCTTCCGACGGGCGCGCCGCCGAGGATGCCGCGCACCGCCTCCAGCCCGTGGACGACCGGCAGCGCCCGCGTCGCGGCCTCCAGCGGGGCGGGCCACACCTCGACGGGGACGTTCACGCCGCCGAACGTCATCACGAGCCCGTAGGCGAGGTTGAGCACGAGCCATTCGACGCCGCGCAGGCGCAGCGCGATGCCCGCCAGCGCGCACCCGTACCCGTAGCTGCTCGCCAGGATGAGCAGGACGGCCGGTATCGCGTACGCGGCGCGCGGCCACGGCAGCGGGACGCCGAGCAGGGGCGGCAGGACGACCCACGCGACCAGCGAGCTGGTCATGCCGGTCACCGTCCACTGGAGCCCGCGTCCGAGATAGACGGGCATGTGCCCGGACGGTGCGATGGCCAGCAGCGGCAGCGTCCCCATCCGCCGCTCGCCGGCCAGCGAGATCACCACGATGGTCGACTCCCGCCGTCGGCCGCCGACGGCTGGGTGTCGCGGCTGGCCAGTTCGGCGGCGCGCCCGGCGAACACGGGGCTGACGGTTCCCATCCGACCAAGGATGCCGGGTCTTATCGCTACTTGTGTTGCGATAAGCGGTCGCGTATACTGGACGACGTCACATCGCCGCCCGGCAGGGGAGTCCATTGAGGATCTGAGGTCCGACACCGCGCGTAAGGCCGTCTCCGGCCCGCGCACGTGACCTCAGAGCGGACCCTCGTCCCGCCGGGCTTTCTCATGCCCGCCGGCGCGTCGCGCGATCCCGCGGTGTCTCCATGCAGCCCGAAACCGCTCGAAACCCATGGAGACCGCCTTTCATGTCATTCGCCATCGTGTGCTCGGACCTGTCCTTCGCCTGGGCGGACGGCACCGTCGTCCTGGACGGCCTCGACGCCGCGTTCGGCACCGGCCGGACCGGCCTCATCGGCGTCAACGGGTCCGGCAAGTCCACCCTGCTGAAGATCATCGCCGGTGAGCTGCGCCCCGCGTCGGGCACCGTCGCCGTCGACGGGGAGATCGGCTACCTGCCGCAGAATCTCGTCCTGGACGGCGCGGCCACCGTCTCGGACCTGCTCGGCATCAGCGCGACCCGCGCCGCCCTGCACGCCATCGAGCGCGGCGAGGCCACCGAGGAGAACTTCACCGCGGTCGGGGACGACTGGGACGTCGAGGAGCGCGCCCGCGCCGAACTCGACCGGCTCGGCCTCGGCAGCCTCGACCTGGACCGGACCGTCCCGACCCTGTCGGGCGGCGAGGCCGTCATGGTCGGGCTCGCCGCGCGGTTCCTGGCCCGTCCCGGCGTCCTGCTCCTGGACGAGCCCACCAACAACCTCGACCTGGACGCGCGGCGCCGCCTCTACGACGCGGTCGCGTCCTGGACGGGCGTGCTCGTCGTCGTCAGCCACGACCGGGAGCTGCTCGACCGCGTCGACGAGATCGCCGACCTGCGCGACGGCGCGATCCGGACGTTCGGCGGGAACCTGTCCGCCTACGAGGAGCTCCTGGCCGTCGAGAGGGAGGCCGCCGAACGGACGGTCCGGGCGGCCGAGACCGACCTGCGCCGTCAGAAACGCGAACTGGAGGAGGCCCACGTCAAGCTGGCCCGCCGGCAGCGCTACGGCAAGAAGATGCAGGAGAACAAGCGCGAACCGAAGATCGTCATGGGGGCGCGCAAGAGGGCCGCGCAGGAGTCGGCCGGCAAGCACCGCATCATGCACGAGGAACGGCTCGCCGGCGCCCGCACCCGGCTCAGCGAGGCCGAGGAGGGCGTCCGCGAGGACGCCGAGATCCGCGTCGAGCTGCCCGCCACCCGGGTCCCGGCCGGGCGCACGGTCGTCACCGTGACGGGACTGACCGCGCCCGAGCCGGAGACGGGCACGCTCACCGAGCTGATCGTCCGCGGCCCGGAGCGGATCGCGGTGACCGGCCCGAACGGCTCCGGCAAGACGACGCTGCTGCGCGCGCTCACGGGGGAGCGCACGCTGGAGGGGGTGGCGGTCAGGATCGGCGTCGACGGCGTCCGCTACCTGCCGCAGCGCCTCGACGTCCTGGACGGCGACGCCAGCGTCATCGACAACGTCCGCGCCCAGGCGCCGTCCGCCGCCGTGACCGACATCAGGGCGGGCCTGGCCCGGTTCCTGTTCCGCGGCGCCCGCGCCGAGCAGCGGGCCGCGACCCTGTCGGGCGGGGAGCGGTTCCGCGCCGTGCTGGCGTCGCTGCTGCTCGCCGAGCCCGCCCCGCGGCTCCTCCTGCTGGACGAGCCGACCAACAACCTCGACATGGCCAGCGCGGCGCAGCTCGCGCAGGCCCTCGCCGCCTACGAGGGCGCGCTGATCGTGGTGAGCCACGACCTGCCGTTCCTGCGGACCCTCGGCATCACCCGCTGGCTGCGGATGGACCGCGCCGCCGGCCTCAGCGAAACCGAGCCGATGTAACCGAATAAATGGGGTGATCTTGCGATATCGCCGCTGCTACGGTCGTGCTCGCTGACGAGGGGACGTGAACGAGATGCCGACGAAGCTCAACCAGATCATCGCCGTCGAGAAGGGCGTGAAGAGCAAGTCCGTCCAGGATCTGGCGGCGGCCGGCCAGTCGACGCAGAAGGGGCCGCTGCTGTCCGGCATCTCGCGGACGTACCAGCCGAAGGACGAGGACGGCGAGCAGCTGTCCCCCGAGTCCACCCGGGTCCAGGTCACGGTCGAGGGCGTGCTGCGCGACGTGACGCGCTCCCTCACGCGGCTGTTCGACGTCACCGCCACCAAGGACTGGGCGAACTGCGCGGCGCGTGCCGACGTGACCGTGGACGGGACGGCCCTGGTGCGCGACGTGCCGGTCACCTACCTGCTCTTCCTGGAGAAGCAGCTGACCGACCTGCACTCCTTCCTGCGGAGGCTGCCGATCCTGGACGCGGCCGAGACGTGGACGTTCGACCCGTCCACCGACGTGTGGCGCACCGAGCCCGTCCGCACGGTGAAGACCAAGAAGATCCCGCGCAACCACGTCAAGGCGGAGGCGACGGAGAAGCACCCCGCCCAGGTCGAGGTCTACTACGAGGACGTCACCGTCGGGCACTGGACGACGGTGAAGTTCTCCGGCGCGCTGCCCGCCCGGCGGGTCAACGAGCTGCTCGACCGCGTGGAGAAGCTGCGGGACGCCGTGAAGTTCGCGCGGGAGGAGGCCAACGGCACCGAGGTGACCGACCAGCGCGTCGGCGACGCGCTGTTCGGCTACATCTTCGGCTGAGCCGGCACCGGCCCGGCCCGCGACAACTGAAGAGGATCCCCCCGCCGCCGCGCGGGGGGTGCGCGAGGAGCGCAAGCTGAAGCTGAAGCCGAAGCTGATCAGGGCGAGCGTTCAGTGCGGGTTCGAGTCCCGCCCCCGGCACCCGCGCCGGGGTGGCCCAACCGGTAGAGGCAGCCGCCCGCTCAACCTCAGATTCTCGCTCCAGGCTCAGCATTCACCGCCGATCGCCGGATCGCGCGGACGTGGACGACAACCCTTGGGATGCCGGTTCGAATCCGGCTCGCTCCGCTCGTGGGGCGATGGCGTAACGGCAACGCACAAGGGCCTCAGGATGATCCGCGTCCGCCTCGCACCGGCGTGCGAACTGGGCGGTAACCACAGGGGCCCGGGGGATGGCAAAACCCCCGGGCCCCGCTCCCGCTCCCCTCAGGTGAGGACGCGCCTGGTGAAGGTGCGGGTCGCGGCCCACGCCAGCAGGACCGTCCCGCCGACGATGGCCAGCAGGAACGCCCACGCCGGCATGTGCGGGATGTTCGGGGTGAGCGCGCTGCGCAGCCCCTCGCTGACGTAGACGAGCGGGTTGAACAGGCTGGCGATCTGCAGCCAGCGGATGTCGTCCAGCGCCGACCACGGGTAGTACACGCAGCCGAGCATCGTCATCGGCAGCAGCACCATCGCGAACAGGACCTGGACCTTCTGCGGATTCATGATCGTGCCGAGCAGCAGCCCGCCGGCGGCGGACATCAGCGATCCGGCCACCATGACCAGGATGAGCACCGGCCAGTTGTCCACGTGCACCTCGGGCGACTGGCCGTCGGCGTGGATGAACAGCACCGCGGGGAAGACCAGCAGGCCGCCGATCAGCCCCTGCGCCGCCGCGGCGATGATCTTCTGGGCGGCCAGCAGCGGGATGGGCACCGGCGCCAGCGCCCGGTCGGTGATGGACTTCTGCCAGGTCAGCTCCATCATCAGCGGGAAGATCACCGCCATCATCGCCTGCATGATGATGGACGAGCCGACCAGGCCCGGCACGAGGATGGTGGAGAACGACGGCCCGCCGGGCCCGCCCGCCATGGCCCCGCCGCCCAGCTTGGGCAGGACGTAGGCGAAGACGAACACGAACATCACCGGCTGCACCAGCACCCGGACGAACGTCGACAGGAAGTTCTTGCGCATGACCCGCGCCTCGCGCGCCATCATCGCGGCGAACGTGCGCGGAACGGTCGCCCGCGCCGGAGGCGGCGGCGCCAGGACGGTGGTGCTCATCGGAACTCTCCAATCCGGCCGCGGGGGGCGGCGAGTGGGGTACGTGGTGTGACGCGCGGCCGATGAGAGCCGGGCCGGCCTGACATCCCGCCGGGCCGGCGGGCTGTCAGGTCAATCGCGGTAGTCCCGTCCGGTGAGGGCGAGGAAGACGGTCTCCAGGCTGGGGCGCAGCTGGCTGGCGTCGGTGACCCCGACTCCGGCCGCGGCCCCGATCTCGACGAGTTCGCCGAGGATGCCGTCGGGTTCGGCGGCGAAGACGCGGATCTGGCCGTCGTTCACCTCGACCTTGCTGACGCCCTTCCGGTCGGAGAGCGCCTTGATCTCCTCCGGCGCGGGGGCGTCGTAGGAGACGGTGATGACGGTGTCGGCGCCGGCGCCGGACTTCAGCTGGTCCACCGTGCCGCTGGCGAGGATCCTGCCGTGGTCGACGACCGCGACCCGGTCGCAGAGCGCCTCGGCCTCCTCCATGTAGTGGGTGGTGAGCAGGATCGTCTGCCCGCCCGCCTGGAGGCCGCGCAGCACCTCCCACAGGTTGGTGCGGGTCTGCGGGTCGAGGCCGGCGGTCGGCTCGTCCAGGAACAGCACCTCGGGGCCGTGCATGAGGGCGCGGCAGATCATGACGCGCTTGGCCTGCCCGCCGGAGATCTCGAACGGGTTGCCGCCGCGCTGCTCGGTCAGCCCGAACAGCTCCAGCAGCTCGGCGGCGCGCTTGCGGGCGTCCCGGGCGCCCAGCCCGAAGTACCGGCCGCGGAACTCCAGGTTCTCGACGACGGTCAGGTCGCTGTCGAGGGTGTTGTTCTGCGAGACCACGCCGATGCGGCGCTTGATCTCTACGGCGTCCCGCACCACGTCCAGGCCGGTCACCCGCGCGCTGCCGCCGGTCGGGACGACCAGCGTGGTGAGCATGCCGATGGTGGTGGACTTGCCCGCGCCGTTCGGGCCGAGCAGCCCGAAGAACTCGCCGCGCGGGACGTCCAGGTCGATGCCCCGCACGGCGGGGACCGCCGGGCGCGGCCCGGCCGCGGGATAGGTCTTCTCGAGGCCGACCGTGCGTACGGCGGCCTCCGGGGGTTCGGTCATGCGCCGTCTCCCTCCGCTTCCTCTTCGTCGTCGTTGTCGTCGTGGAGATCGCTGTCGTCGGGATGGTTCTCGAGCCGTTCGATCAGCCGGAGCAGGAACCGGCGGACCGCCTCGACGTCGTCCTCGTCGGCCACGTCGTAGAGGCGGGCGAGGTCCCGCCCGATGGGCTCGGACTTCTCCGCGAGCAGCTCGCGGCCGGAGTCGGTGATGCGCAGCATGACCCCGCGCCGGTCGCGGTAGGAGGGCTCGCGCCGCACGTGCCCGTTGCGCTCCAGAGTGTCGACCACCGAGGTGACCGTGGCGGGGGTCACGTGCAGCCGCTTGGCGACCTCGCCGGGGCGCAGCCCGTCCTCGACGATGAGCAGCCGCAGCAGGAAGTACCCGGCGGGGCTGATGCCGTGCTTCTCGACGATCCGCCAGACGACGGGGCCCGCCAGCCGCGAGGCCGCGGCGAAGAGCCTGCCGATCGGCCACTCCTCCATGGGGCCGTACACCTTGAGGTCGTCGATACCGAAGTTCCCCATGGGCGATGATGTTAGAGGTCTGAACTTTAGTTGGCAAACCTTTAGCCCCCTAAATACTCGCGTCCGGACTCCTTGCTGTCAACATAGGTTGACAGACCCCGGGTGTCAACCATAGTTGACACAGGGCCGCGACCGCGCGGCGCTCGTCTCGGCAGATGGGACAACGGGCCCCCGGCGTTGAATAGGCATCCAAGGTCATGCATACTCTTGCTTGTTGTCTTCGAGAGGGCATGGGGCGATGGGAATCCGGACGGCGGTGGCGGGCGCCAGCGGTTACGCGGGCGGCGAGCTGCTGCGCATCCTGGCGGCACATCCAGAGTTCGAGATCGGCGCGCTGACGGCCGGCTCCAACGCGGGCACCGAGCTGGGCGCGCACCAGCCCCACCTGCGATCCCTGGCCGGGCGCGTCCTGGCCGAGACCACCCCCGACACCCTGGCCGGCCACGACGTCGTGTTCCTGGCGCTGCCGCACGGCCAGTCCGGGCCGCTCGCCGCACGGCTCGGCGAGGACGTGCTGGTCGTCGACTGCGGCGCCGACCACCGGCTCGCCGACGCGGCCGCCTGGGAGGCCTTCTACGGCACCCCCCACGCGGGCACCTGGCCCTACGGCCTGCCCGAGCTGCCCGGCCACCGGGACGCGCTGCGCGGCGCCAAGCGGGTCGCCGTCCCCGGCTGCTACCCGACCGCCGTCTCCCTCGCGCTGTTCCCGGCGCTCGCGGCCGGGCTCGCCGAACCCGACGCCGTCGTGGTCGCCGCGTCCGGCACCTCGGGCGCCGGACGGGCCCTCAAGCCGCACCTGCTGGGCAGCGAGGTCATGGGCTCGGTCGCCGCCTACGCGGTCGGCGGCACGCATAGGCATACGCCCGAGATGGTGCAGAACCTCAGCGCGGCCGCGGGGGAGCCGGTCACGGTCTCCTTCACCCCGACGCTCGCGCCGATGAGCCGCGGCATCCTCGCCACCTGCACGGCCAAGGCCCGTCCCGGCGTGACCGCCGCGGCGCTGCGCGCCGCCTACGAGACGGCCTACGGCGGCGAACCGTTCGTCGGCCTGCTGCCCGAGGGCACCTGGCCCGCCACGTCCATGACGCTCGGCGCGAACACCGTCCTCCTCCAGACGGCCCTGGACGAGGCCGCAGGCCGCGTCGTCGTCGTCGCGGCCGTCGACAACCTCGCCAAGGGCACCGCGGGCGGCGCGGTCCAGAGCGCCAACATCGCCCTCGGCCTCCCGGAAGAACTCGGGCTGACCACGATCGGAGTGTCCCCTTGAGCGTCACCGCCCCCCGGGGTTTCCGCGCCGCAGGCGTCGTCGCCGGGCTCAAGCCGAGCGGGACCCGCGACGTGGCCCTCGTCGTCAACGACGGGCCGTCCCGCGCGGCGGCCGGCGTCTTCACCCGCAACCGCGTGAAGGCCGCGCCCGTGCTGTGGTCGGAGCAGGTCCTCAAGGGCGGCCGCGTCCGCGCGGTCGTGCTGAACGCCGGCGGCGCCAACGCCTGCACCGGCGCCCGCGGCTTCCAGGACACCCACGCCACCGCGGAGAAGGCCGCCGAGCTGCTGGAGGACTCCGCCGGCGAGATCGCGGTCTGCTCCACCGGCCTGATCGGCGAGCGGCTCCCCATGGATCTGCTGCTGCCCGGCGTCGACAAGGCCGCCGCCGAGCTGTCGCGCGGCGACGGCGGGCTCGCCGCCGCCGACGCGATCCGCACCACCGACACCGTCGCCAAGATCTCCTTCCGGCAGGGCGCCGGCGGCTACATGATCGGCGCGATGGCGAAGGGCGCCGGCATGCTCGCCCCGTCCCTCGCCACGATGCTGTGCGTCGTCACCACCGACGCCGACCTGCCCGCCGAGGCGCTCGACCGGGCGCTGCGCGCCGCGACCGGCGCCACCCTCGACCGGCTCGACTCCGACGGCTGCATGTCGACCAACGACACCGTCCTGCTGCTGGCGTCCGGCGCGGCGGAGACCGTCCCCGACGAGGAGGAGTTCACCGCGCTGCTCACCGAGGTGTGCGCCGACCTCACCCGGCAGCTGCTCGTGGACGCCGAGGGCGCCTCCAAGGCCATCGCCATCGAGGTCGTCGGCGCCGCGTCTGTGGACGACGCCGTCACCGTCGGGAGGTCCATCGCCCGCAATAACCTGCTCAAGTGCGCGATCCACGGCGAGGACCCGAACTGGGGCCGGGTGCTGTCGGCGGTCGGGACCACCGACGCGGTGTTCGAGCCGGACCACCTCAACGTCGCGATCAACGGGGTGTGGGTGTGCCGGAACGGCGCGTCCGGCGACGACCGGGACAAGGTCGACCTGCGGCCCCGGGACGTGACGATCACCGTCGACCTGTCGGCGGGCCCGCACAGCGCCACCGTCTGGACGACCGACCTCACGGCCGACTACGTCCACGAGAACTCGGCGTACTCGACATGAGCGCGGTCACCAGCGGCGCGGAGATCCGCGGCAACCGGGCGGGCGTGCTGCCGAAGGCGGAGACGCTCATCAAGGCGCTGCCGTGGCTGGAGCGGTTCCACGGCAAGACCGTCGTGATCAAATACGGCGGGCACGCGATGACGGAGGAAGCGCTGCGGCACTCGTTCGCCGAGGACATCGTGTTCCTGCGCTACGCAGGGCTGAAGCCGGTGATCGTGCACGGCGGCGGCCCGCAGATCAGCGCGGCGCTCGCCCGCAACGGCATCGAGTCGGCGTTCACCGCCGGGCTGCGCGTCACCACCCCGGAGGCCATGGAGGTCGTCCGGATGGTGCTGACCGGGCAGGTGCAGCGCGACGTCGTCGGCCTCATCAACAGGCACGGCCCGTTCGCGCTCGGCATGTCCGGCGAGGACGCGAACCTGCTCACCGCCGAGCGCAAGCACGCGATCGTGGACGGCGCGCCGGTCGACATCGGCCAGGTCGGCGAGATCGTCGAGGTGCAGGTCGGCGCCGTCCGGGCGCTGCTGGACGACGGCCGCGTCCCGGTCGTCTCCAGCATCGCGCGCGGCGACGACGGCCAGGTCTACAACGTCAACGCCGACACGGCCGCCGCGGCGCTCGCCGTCGCGCTGGACGCGGCGAAGCTGGTCGTCCTCACCGACGTCGACGGCCTCTACGCGAACTGGCCCGACAGCGACGACGTGATCGACAGCCTCACCACCGACGAGCTGGCCGCGCTGCTGCCGGGCCTGTCCGCCGGGATGGTGCCGAAGATGGAGGCCTGCCTGGCGGCCGTGCGCGGCGGCGTCCCGCAGGCCCACGTGCTGGACGGCCGCGTCCCGCACTCGCTGCTGCTGGAGATCTTCACCGACGAAGGGATCGGAACGATGGTGCTGCCCAGCCTCCCGGGCGCCCCTGCCGAGGTGACGCCATGAGCGACCTCAGGCGAAGGTTCGAGGCCGCGTTCATGCCGAACTACGGCGTCCCGCCGCTCGCGCTGGCGCGCGGCGAGGGCTGCCGGGTCTGGGACGCGGACGGCCGCGAGTACCTCGACCTGATCGCCGGAATCGCGGTCAGCTCGCTCGGCCACGGCCACCCGGCGCTGGTGGAGGCGGTGTCGTCGCAGGTCGCGACGCTGGCGCACACGTCCAACCTGTTCCTGCACGAGCCCGAGGTGCTGCTCGCCGAGCGGCTCCGGGAGCTGCTCGGCGGCGACGGCAGGGTGTTCCTCAGCAACAGCGGCACCGAGGCCAACGAGTGCGCGCTGAAACTCGCCGTGAAGTACGGGAAGGCGAACGGCCGGTCGTACTTCGTCGCGGCGGAGAGCGGGTTCCACGGCCGGACGATGGGGGCGCTGTCGCTGACCGGCAAGGCCGCGATCCGGGAGCCGTTCGGGCCCTTCGCCATCGATGTCCGGTTCGTCCCCTACGGTGACGCGGACGCGCTGAAGGCCGCCGTGGACGAGGACTGCGCGGCGGTCTTCCTGGAGCCCGCGCTCGGCGAGGGCGGCGTCGTTCCGCCGCCGGACGGCTACCTCGCCGCCGCCCGCGCGATCTGCGACGCGACCGGCGCCCTGTTCGTCGCCGACGAGATCCAGTCGGCGATCGGCCGCACCGGCACCTGGTTCGCGTTCGAGCACGACAACGCCAGGCCGGACGTCCTCACCCTCGCCAAGGGCCTCGGCGGCGGCCTGCCGATCGGCGCGTGCGTCGCGTTCGGCCCGCACGGCGACCTGTTCGCCAAGGGCGACCACGGCAGCACCTTCGGCGGCAACCCGGTCGGGGCCGCCGCCGCCCTCGCCGTCCTCGGCACCATCGAAAAGGACGGCCTGCTCGCCAACGCCGTCGCGGTCGGCGACGTCCTCGCCGCCGGGCTCGGCGCCATCGACCATCCGCTGCTGGCGGGCGTGCGGGGCCGCGGGCTGTGGCGCGCCGCCGTCCTCACCGGACCGCACGCGCCGGCCGTGGAGGCCGCCGCGCGCGACGCCGGCTTCCTGGTCAACGCGGTGCAGCCGGGCGCGCTGCGGGTCGCGCCGCCGCTCGTCCTCACCGCCGCGGAGGCGCAGTCGTTCGCCGACGCCTTCCCGGCCGTCCTCGACGCCGCCTCCGCCGGACGGGAGGGATGACCGTGACCAGGCACTTCCTCCGCGACGACGACCTCACGCCGGCCGAGCAGGCCGACGTCCTCGACCTCGCCGCGAAGATCAAGAAGGACCGGTTCGGGCACCGGCCGCTGGAGGGCCCGCGGTCGGTCGCCGTCCTGTTCGACAAGCCGTCCACCCGGACCCGGCTGTCCTTCACCGTCGGCATCGCCGAACTCGGCGGCAACCCCCTGGTGATGGACGCGGGAACGAGCCAGCTCGGCCGCGGCGAGACCATCGCCGACACCGCGCGCGTCCTGGAGCGGCAGGTCAGCGCCATCGTGTGGCGGACGGCCGGGCAGGAGCGCATCGACGAGATGGCCGCCGGCACCACCGTCCCGGTCGTCAACGCCCTCACCGACGAGTTCCACCCCTGCCAGATCCTCGCCGACCTGCAGACCGTCCGGGAGGCGAAGGGCGACCTCGCCGGCGCCACCCTCTCCTACTTCGGCGACGGCGCCAACAACATGGCGCACTCCTACCTGCTCGGCTGCGCCACCGCCGGGATGCACGTCCGCGTCGGCGCCCCCGCGTCCCTGCCGCCGGACCCCGCGATCGTGGCGCGCGCCACCGAGATCGCCGCCGCCACCGGCGGGTCCGTGACCGTCACCGACGACGCCGCGCGGGCCGCCGCCGGAGCCGACGTCCTCGCCACCGACACGTGGGTGTCGATGGGGCAGGACGGCAAGGACACCTCGCTCTACGAGCCCTACGCGGTCGGCGAGGAGCTGCTCGCCCTCGCCGACTCCGAGGCGATCGTCCTGCACTGCCTGCCCGCCTACCGCGGCAAGGAGATCGCCGCGTCCGTCATGGACGGCCCCCAGAGCCGCGTCTGGGACGAGGCGGAGAACCGGCTGCACGCCCAGAAGGCGCTGCTCGTCTGGCTTCTGGAGCGCTCCCGGTGACGACCCCCATGACCAAGGCCGCCCGGCACGCCCGGGTGATCGAGCTGCTGACCCGGCATCCCGTCCACTCGCAGGGGGAGCTCGCGAAGCTTCTCGGCGACGAGGGCGTCGAGGTCACCCAGGCCACGCTGTCGCGCGACCTGGTCGAGATCGGCGCGGTGAAGCTGCGCGCCGACGACGGCAGCCTGATCTACGCCGTCCCCGGAGAGGGCGGCGAGCGGATCCGGCGGGCCCGCACCGGGGCCGCCGAGACCTTCACCGGACGGCTCTCCCGGCTCGCCGCGGAGCTGCTCGTCTCGGCCGAGGCGTCGGCCAACCTGGTCATGGTGCGGACCCCGCCCGGGGCCGCGCAGTACCTGGCCTCGGCGATCGACCACGCCGAATGGCCGACGATCCTCGGGACCGTCGCGGGCGACGACTCGATCCTCGTCATCGCCCGCGACCCCAACGGCGGGGAGGACGTCGCGCAAGCGCTCCTCAGGCTGACCAACGGGCGCGAACGACGAAGCTAGGGCCGCCTGGCGGCCCCATCCCAGCCTTCCGAATCCGAACACTTCGCACAGGAGACAAAGACCATGAGCGAGCGCGTCGTACTCGCGTACTCCGGGGGCCTGGACACCTCCGTCGCCATCCCGTACCTCGCCGAGCAGACCGGCGGCGAGGTCATCGCCGTCGCCGTCGACGTCGGCCAGGGCGGCGAGGACCTCGACACCATCCGCAAGCGGGCCCTCGCCTGCGGCGCCGCCGAGGCCGTCGTCGTGGACGCCAAGGAGGAGTTCGCCGCGGACTTCTGCGTCCCCGCGATGCAGGCCAACGCCCTCTACATGGACCGCTACCCGCTGGTGTCGGCGCTGTCGCGGCCGCTGATCGTCAAGCACCTGGTGTCGGCCGCGAAGGAGTTCGGCGGCACCACCGTCTCGCACGGCTGCACCGGCAAGGGCAACGACCAGGTCCGCTTCGAGGCCGGCCTCTCCGCCCTCGACCCCGAGCTCAAGGTCATCGCGCCCGCCCGCGACTTCGCCTGGACGCGCGACAAGGCCATCGCGTTCGCCGAGGACAAGGGCCTCCCGATCGACGTCTCGGCGAAGTCGCCGTACTCCATCGACCAGAACCTGTGGGGCCGGGCCGTCGAGACCGGGTTCCTTGAGGACATCTGGAACGGGCCCATCGAGGACGTCTACGACTACACCGCCGACCCCGCCGAGCCGCGCGAGGCCGACGAGGTCGTCATCACGTTCGCCGCGGGCGTGCCCGTCGCGCTGGACGGCCGCCCGCTCACCCCGTACCAGGTCATCGCCGAGCTGAACCGGCGCGCCGGCGCCCAGGGCGTCGGCCGCATCGACATGGTCGAGGACCGCCTCGTCGGCATCAAGAGCCGCGAGGTGTACGAGGCCCCGGCCGCGATCGCGCTGATGGCCGCGCACATGGAGCTGGAGAACGTCACGGTCGAGCGCGACCTGGCCCGCTTCAAGCGGTCCGTCGACCAGCGGTGGGGCGAGCTGGTGTACGACGGCCTGTGGTTCTCGCCGCTCAAGGACTCCCTGGACGCGTTCATCGCCGACGCGCAGAAGCACGTGTCCGGCGAGGTCCGGATGACGCTGCACGGCGGCCGCGCCGTCGTCACCGGCCGGCGCAGCGACGCGTCCCTCTACAGCTACGACCTCGCCACCTACGACACCGGCGACGCCTTCGACCAGAGCCTCGCCAAGGGCTTCGTCGAGCTCTGGAGCCTGCCCAGCAAGATCGCCGCGAAGCGCGACCGCGACCTGGAGTCCTGAGGCGCCGCGCCCCGGCTCCGCCAGTCCAAGCTCGTCGTTTGGATGGCGGCGGGTGGGGGCTGGAGGACGGTCGGCCGAGCGGAGCTTGTCGTTTGGGTGGCGGCGGGTGGGGGCTGGAGGACGGTTCGCCGTAATCTTGGCGGACGCGACGCCACCGCGTGGGGGGCGCCCGTGAGGGGCGTCCTCGCGCGGTGCGCGCGCGCCCGGCCGTGGCGGGGACGGCCGTGCGTGGTGAGATGAGACGACAACGTTCAGCGGTGGGAAGAAGAGGATCTACGTGACGAAGGCACCGACGCGGCTGTGGGGCGGCCGGTTCGAAGGCGGCCCGTCGGACGCGCTCGCGCGGCTCTCGGTGAGCGTCCAGTTCGACTGGCGGCTCGCCCCCTACGACCTGATGGGCTCGCGCGCGCACGCCCGCGTCCTCAACCGGGCCGGGCTGCTCACCGACGACGAGCTGGAACGCATGATCGGTGCCCTGGACGACCTGGAGGAGGCGTGCAGGTCCGGTGAGTTCCGGCCGACGGTCGCCGACGAGGACGTCCACACCGCCCTGGAGCGCGGCCTGCTGGAGCGGCTCGGCGCCCTCGGCGGCAAGCTGCGCGCCGGCCGCAGCCGCAACGACCAGGTCGCCACCGACCTGCGCCTGTACCTGCGCGACCACGCCCGGCAGATCGTGTCCCGGCTCGTCGAGCTGGAGACGGCGCTGATCGCGCAGGCCGAGCACAACCTCGGCGTCGCCGCGCCGGGCATGACGCACCTGCAGCATGCCCAGCCGGTGCTGTTCTCCCACCAGCTGCTCGCGCACGTCCAGCCGCTGACCCGCGACATCGACCGCCTGCGCGACTGGGACCGGCGCGCGGCGATCTCACCGCTCGGCTCCGGCGCCCTCGCGGGCTCGTCCCTGCCGCTGGACCCGCAGGCCACCGCCGCCGAGCTCGGCTTCGACGCCGCCGCGCCGAACTCCATGGACGCCGTCGCCGACCGAGACTTCGTCGCCGAGTTCCTGTTCGCCGCCGCGCTTGCCGGCGTGCACCTGTCGCGCCTCGGCGAGGAGGTGTGCCTCTGGGCGTCGCAGGAGTTCCGCTGGATCGAGATGGACGACACCTACGCCACCGGGTCGTCGATCATGCCGCAGAAGAAGAACCCCGACGTCGCGGAGCTGGCGCGCGGCAAGGCGGGCCGCCTCATCGGCCACCTCGTCGGCCTGCTCACCACGCTCAAGGGCCTGCCCCTCACCTACAACCGCGACCTGCAGGAGGACAAGGAGGGCGCGTTCGACGCGGTCGAGACGCTGCTGCTCGTCCTGCCCGCCATGTCGGGGCTCATCGCGACGATGCGGGTGAACACCGAGCGGCTGGAGGCCCTCGCCCCGGACGGGTTCGCCCTCGCCACCGACCTGGCCGAGCTGCTCGTCCGGCGCGGCGTGGCGTTCCGCGACGCGCACGAGGTCGTCGGCCACCTCGTCGTCTGGTGCCAGGTCAACGACAAGGACTTCGACGACCTCACCGACGAGGAGCTCGGCAAGGTGTCGCCGCACCTGACGCCGGACGTCCGCGAGGTGCTGAACGTCCAGGGCGCCCTGGCGTCGCGCAAGGCGTACGGGGGGACGGCGCCCGACCGCGTCCGCGAGCAGATCACCGCGCTGCGCGCCCAGGTCAACGAGCACGCCGCCTGGGCGTCGGGCTCCGACGCCTGACCCCGCCCGGCGTGCCGCGCCACCGCCGGGACGCCCCGTAGGCTGGCGTCCCGGCGTACCCCCTACACGACGGTGAGGCGATGGACGGAGCGTTGCTGCCACGGGACTTCTTCGACCGCCCGGTCGACGAGGTCGCGCCCTCGCTGCTCGGGCATGTGATCACCCACCGCACGGCGGACGGCGAGGTGGCCGCGCGGCTCACCGAGGTGGAGGCGTACGCGGGCCCGCTGGACCCGGCCTCCCACGCTTACCGGGGGCGGACGCCGCGCAACGAGGTGATGTTCGGGCCGCCCGGGCACGTCTACGTGTACTTCACCTACGGCATGCACTTCTGCATGAACCTGGTCTGCGGCCCGGAGGGGACGTCCATGGCGGTGCTGCTCCGCGCGGGCGAGATCATCGCGGGTGACGACGTCGCCCGGGCGCGCCGTCCCCGCTCGACCGTCCGCGACCTCGCCCGCGGCCCGGCCAGGCTCTGCCAGGCACTCGGCATCGCACGCGAGCAGAACGGCCTGGACGTGTGCATGCCCGGCGGGGAGATGACCGTCCTCAGGGGCGAGGCCGCGGATCCGGCACTGATCCGCAGCGGGCCGCGGACCGGCGTGAACGGCGCCAAGGAGGTGCCGTGGCGGTTCTGGATCGACGGCGACCCGACCGTCTCCCCGTACCGGCCGCACGTTCCGAGGCGGCGCAGGAAGGTCGGCGCGAATGACTGACCCCGCCCCTCCGGCCGTGCCCACGCCGGCGTCGGCGGCGCCGCCCGCCCCCGGGGCCCGGCGTCCGAGGAGGGTCTTCCGCACCGTGCTTGTGGCGCTCCTGGTCGCCGCCGCGGCCGTCGTCGCGATCGACCGCGTCGTGGTCAACAGGGTGGAGAAGCCGAAGTCGGTGGAGTTCGAGGCGGAGGGAGCGCGGTACGTCGGGCTGATCCGCGTGTCGAGCCGGGTGTTCGACCGGTACCAGGGTCATGACGTCTACATCGGCGACGATCCGGGCCTGGCCTACGGCCACTTCGAGCACGTGGAGCTGAACACCGGGGTGGCCCTTGAGATCGAGAGCGTGAAGTGGCAGGCGGACGGTGTCCGGGTGGCGTTCAACTCGGGACACGAGCTGTTCGTTCCGGTGCGCTACCGCGAGGGCCGTTGAATATCGTTGGCGTGACACGCGCCCGCCGGTGCAGGCTGGCGGGCGGAGGACATGCAAGCCGGAGACGAGGGAGACCGTGACCGACATCCTGGATGATCTCGCGTGGCGCGGCCTGATCGCGCAGTCCACCGATCTGGACGAACTGCGGGCACTGCTCGCCGCGGGACCGGTCACGCTCTATTGCGGGTTCGACCCGACGGCGCCCTCGCTGCACCTCGGCAACCTCATCCAGATCCTCACGCTGCGGCGCTTCCAGCGGGCGGGCCACCGGCCCATCGGCCTCGTCGGCGGCGCCACCGGCCTCATCGGCGATCCGAGCGGCAAGAGCGCCGAACGCGTCCTCAACTCGGAGGAGACCGTCGCGGGCTGGGTCGAGCGGGTCCGCGGCCAGGTGTCGAAGTTCCTCGAGTTCAACGACGGCCCGAGCGGTGCGACGATGGTCAGCAACCTCGACTGGACGGGCCCCATGTCCGCCATCGAGTTCCTGCGCGACATCGGCAAGCACTTCCCGGTCAACCGGATGCTCGCCCGCGAGACGGTCAAGGCCCGGCTCGACTCGACCGGCATGAGCTACACCGAGTTCAGCTACGTCCTGCTCCAGTCGATGGACTTCCTGGAGCTGTACCGGCGGCACGGCTGCCTGCTGCAGACGGGCGGCAGCGACCAGTGGGGCAACCTCACGGCCGGGGTCGACCTGATCCGCCGCGTGGAGGGCGGCAGCGCGCACGCGCTGACCACGCCGCTCCTCACCAAGGCCGACGGCACGAAGTTCGGCAAGACCGCCGGCGGCGAGACCTACTGGCTCGACCCGGAACTGACCTCGCCGTACGCGTTCTACCAGTTCTGGATCAACGCCGACGACCGGGACGTGGAGCAGTTCCTGAAGTTCTTCAGCTTCCGTCCCCGCGAGGAGATCGAGGACCTCGTCAAGCAGGGCGCCGACCGCCCGGCGGCTCGGGCCCCGCAGCGGGCGCTCGCCGAGGAGATGACGACGCTCGTCCACGGCGCGGACGAGACGGCCCGCGTCGTCGCCGCCTCCCGGGCGCTGTTCGGGCAGGGGTCCCTGGAGGAGCTGGACGAGCGGACGCTGAACGCGGCGCTGGCCGAGGTGCCCCGCGCCGAGGTGCCGTCCGGCGCCGACCTGCCGACCGTGGTGGACCTCCTGGCGGCGTCGGGCCTGTGCAAGAGCAAGTCGGAGGCCCGCCGCGCCATCGCCCAGGGCGGCGCCTACCTCAACAACGCCAAGGTCGAGTCGGAGGACGCCGCGCCGGCGGTCGGCGACCTGCTCCACGGTCGCTTCCTCGTCCTGCGCCGCGGCAAGCGCAATGTCGGGGGCGTCGAGGTCACCGCGTCCTGAACCGCCTTGTCGCCGCCCGCCCGGAAGCCCGCCGGGCGGGCGGTCGTCATGTCGCGGGCAAACTTCGGTAGATACACGTCACAGTGCGGTTACGAGGCAGGGTTCCGGGCAGTAACCTGACCCTGAAAACAGCAGGTGACCTGGGGTTTCACCCTCGTTCACGGTCGATTTGACGCCCCTGGCGAGTGGATCTAATGTTCTACTCGCCCCACGGGGGAGCGGGACGCCGAAGAGGCGGCCGGCCCCGAAGGGGATCCTCTGCAGACCATCTCGATGGAGATCTGTCTCCATCGATCGGGACGCGGAGACCAATCCGCTCCAGAGTTGGACAAACGGGACGGATTGGGTAGGCTTGAAGGGTTGCCCCGGAGCCGGGTCCTGCGAGAGCGGGGGTTCGGTGCGGTGGGTGTCCGTTTCTTGAGAACTCAACAGCGTGTTAAAAGCCAGTGCCTTTATCGGCTCGGTCTGTTGGCCGGGTCGCCCCGTGGCCATCCTCTTTCGGGGGGTTGGTGGGGATTTCTT
>NZ_JAXCEI010000023.1:0-109300 GCF_041463655.1 Actinomadura monticuli | reverse complement strand
ACCGGCCACCGAACCGCGCAGGTTGTCTCACAACCCCACACGCTGCCCGTCCCGCAGATCCAGGACCAACCCGACGCACCGATCACCCCCAAAGATCCACATGTGCGGAAAACGGGGCTAGCGTCTGATGGGTGGGAGGAATCGACTTCGAGGGACCGGACCCCCTCTACGTGCAACTGGCGAACCTGATCAGGTCGCGCATCCAGAACGGCACGTACCCGCTCGATCGCCGCATTCCGTCCGTCGCCGAGCTGGTGCAAGAGACGGGCCTGGCCAACACCACCGTGCAGCAGGGCCTGCGCATCCTGAAGGACGAGGGCATCCTGCGGGCCGTCCCGGGACGCGGCACCTTCGCGGTCAAGCCGGACGACGACTGAGATTGGTGTGGCCAGGGGGGTTAAGCGGTATCCGTCAAGGTGATCCGCTGCTCCTCCGTCGATTGGCCCGGCGGTATTCGCGGTACACGCTCACGGAGACCCCGATCGTGGCGACGACGCCGATCACGCAGAGGCTGTAGGTCGCCGTTGCCGACTTGGCCAGCAGTTCGGGGATGCCGCTGAGCAGGATGCCCCAACCGATCACTGGGAGCGCCCGGCCATCCACCCGGGCTTCGGAGGCTTCCATCTGCCGGATGAGAGAGCGCAGCTCCTGGAACCCGGCCTCGTGCTTGCGGGTCACCTCTTCGAGGGCCTTCTTGGTGTCCCTCTCGTGCTTGGCCAGGTCCACCCCCAACTTCCCGACCTTGTGTTCCACGTCGGTGAGCCATCCACGGATGCGCTTCAGTTGCTCCTTTGTCGGCAAGTCTTCCGGCCAGGAGCGGACGGGGATCATGTAACCGGCTGCGGACATCGTGCCGGTACCACGCAGGGTTGCGCTGCCACTGTGGTGCTCACGACGCCAGAAGGTGGCCCGCCTCCATGTCCAGCGGACGAACCAGCGTGTTCCGTCCGGGGAGACGACCAGGGCCCCGATCAAGGCCACCGCGACCCCTGTGCCCTTGTTCACCCATGTCAGGAACGCCGTATCTAAGAGGATGCTCACGTCAGCATCGTACGAACCGGGAGCGTCCACGCAGGGCTTGAAGACGAAGGGCCTGACCCGCCAGTTCGCGGACCAGGCCCCCGCCTCCCCTGTCTCAGGCGGTGCGCAGCTCCCTCAAGACCGAGCTGGCGGTATTGGTCGAGACTCCGAGCGCGACCCGCAGCTTGTCCCGGGAAATGTGCTTCCCGTACTTGTGGCGGTGTTCCTCGTCGGCCGTCTGCGCCAGGATCAGCAGCTCCGCCAGGGACTTGGGGGGCTTCTGACTGGCGGGCTTGCGGGCCTTCTTCTTCGGGGCCTTCCTCACCGGCTCGGGCTCGATCACCGGCTCCTCGTCCTGGACAGGCTCACTGACCTGCTCCTTCTCAGCCGCCTCCGCACTCGCCGGCCTGCTCCCCCGACGCTCGATCAGGGCCACCGCGAGTAGGAAGGCACCGGCCGGAACGCCCGCGCAGATGCGCCCCCAGACGGTCGGCTGGGCCTCGGCGAGGTTGGCCCCGAGCGTGAGGCAGATCGCCCCCGCCAGGACGAGGGTGGGGATGGTGCTCCTCTTGTCCATGCGCTTGTCCCTCCTGATCTCCCCCGCAGCCACGACGGCCAGCAGGTCGATGCACACCGCCGTGGCGTAGCTCATCCAGCCCGTCTGGCCGGACCGCTCCGCCAGGTGGGCGATGTGGCTGAAGCTCCCGCAGGCCGCGATGACGGCCAGCACCCCGATGGGCAGGTGGTCCAGGATCCTCACTGCTCCTCCAGGATCTTGCGGGCGACGGTGTACAGCTCGCTGTCGGAGGCCCCCATCAGGGCCGCGTGCAGGTGCTCCAGCCCCTCCATCGGGATCCACGACGTGCGCAGGACGGCACCCAAGAGGGCCTCGTCCATCTCGGCCACGAAGGCGGGCTCGTGGCCCTTCAGGGCGAGCCGGACGGCCCGGCGCAGCTCGGTCACCTCCCGCACGGGCACCTCCCGGCCTGCTGGCAGGGGCAGTCCAGAATCCGGTCGGTGACCGAGTAGACGGCCTGAGCGAGCCTGAGAAGCCCCTCACCCATCGAGGGGTGCCCGGAGTACCCGGCCGGGCTGGCAGGCCGCCTGTGTCCCGCCGTCTCGACGAAACGGGGCCGGTACTCCTGGACGAGCAGGCCGCCCATCAAGGCGATGCCCGCCAGGTCGCAGATGAGGGCGAGGTAGACGAGGATCACCGGCCCTCCTCCTCGTCGTCGGAGTCGTCCCCGAAGCTCGGGCACGGGCCCTCGTGCGGGTGCGCGCACAGGCCACTCTCGTCGTCGGCCTCGGTGAAGTCGGTGCACCCGCAGGCCGGGCACCGCAGGCCCTCGGTGTGGTCCACCGAGCGGTGGGTGCAGGTGGCGCAGACCGCCGACCGGGAGATGGGGGCGGTCAGGTCCAGCTCGGTCTGCTCACCCTCCTGCGGGAGGCGTCCCATGCTCTGGATCAGGGCCTCCCTGGCGAGGTGGATCGCGACGGACGCCTCGTCCAGGTAGGCCGCGATCTCCGGGCCGTCGCTCAGGTCGCCGACCAGGAACCAGTCGGTGTGGTTCACGGCCTTGGTCAGAGCATGCTGCGCCCGGACGATCTGGCGGCGCAGCGGCGGCTGCCTGTCGGGCCGGGTGTGCCTGTTCGTCATGGAGCCTCCTCAGATCCGGTCGCCCAGCGACAGCCGCTGTCCGGCTACGCGAGCGCGTTGATCAGCGGCGGAGGCCCCGTAACGGTGGGCCATGGAGACCGACTTCCACCCGGCCAGGCGCATCAGGTCGTCCACCGACCCGCCGTTCAGCCGGAAAAAGTGCGACCAGGTGTGGCGGAGCATGTGCGGGAACAGCTCCCGGATGCCCGCGTCCTGACCCCTGCGCTGGATCATCTGGAAGATCCCGCTGGCGGTCAGGTGCGAGCCCTGCGTCCCGAGCCAGAGCCAGTCCAGGTGCGCGAGCCGCTGCTTCTTCCTGGCCTTGAGGTAGCGGTCGAGGGCCCGGCAGGTGACGTGGCCGAACGGGATGGTACGGGCACGGCGGCCCTTCCCGAGGACCTTGACCTCGCGGTAGTCCAGATCGATGTCGTCGAGCTTCAGGGCCGCCAGCTCGCCCCTCCTGAGTCCGGCGTCCATCAGCAGCATGAGGATGGCGGTGTCGCGGAGCTGGACGAAGGTGCGGCCCTCCGTGCTCTTCAGCAGCCCCGCGAGCTGCTCCTGGGTCAGCACGGGGATGGGCTGCTCGGGGACCATCGGGGGCTTCAGGCCCCACATCGGGTTGGGCATGCCGTACTCGCCGTGCCACCACCTGAAGTACTGCTGGACGGCCCGGTACAGGTTGTTGGCGTAGCCAGCCGAGCGGGTGTCCAGGATGTGGATCGTGAAGTCCTGGACGTCGCGTCCCTCGACGTCCTCCCAGTCCTGGCAGTCGGTGTGCTCCACCAACCACCGGGCGAACTTGGTGACCGCACCCACGTAGATCTCGGTGGTGCGCTGGCTCTTGTTCTCCGCCCGCAGGTGCCTGCGGAAGCTGTCGATGTCGGGCTGGTACGTGCTGGTCGTGCTGTGCAAGGTGACGTCCTTACTGCTAAGGAGTCACCCTCTGTGCGGCCTTCTCGGGTAAGAAGCGACGTCTGTCCAGACGTCATGCACAGCGGGTCCTCCCTGCGGAGAGGACGTCCCCGCAGGTCAGACCGGCTGTCGTGGGCGCGGACGGTTTCGAACCGCCGACTCCTCGCTTGTAAGGCGAGTGCTCTACCCCTGAGCTACGCGCCCGCGTTGCCGGGAAAGCGTACCCGGTTCGTGGGGGCTACCGCGAAACGGTATTCAGGAGGCGGGGGTGAGGCGGGTCAGGGCGGCGGCCAGGCGGTCGGAGGCGGTGGGGACGGGGGCGGGGGGCATGCCGCCGGCGAGGGTGAGGGCGAAGCGCATGAGGGCCGGGCGGGTGAGGCCGTGGTGGGTGGCCAGGCGCATCACGCGGGGGTCGTCCATGGCGCGGGTGAGGGCGCGGCCCAGGGTGAAGGGGGCGCCGTTGGCCCGGCGGACGGCGGCGGGGTAGGAGCGGAGGATCTTCTCCGGGAAGGGGCCGTGGTAGGCGGCGGTGATCACCTCGGCGGCGAGGCGGCCCGCTTCGAGGGAGTAGGCGATGCCCTCGCCGGAGAACGGGTTGACCATGCCGCCGGAGTCGCCGGCGAGCAGGAGGCCCGGGAGGTAGTGGGGGCGGCGGCTGAAGCCCATGGGGAGGGCGGAGCCGCGCAGCGGGCCCGTGGCGTTGTCGTCGGTGAGGCCCCAGCTCGCGGGGAGGCGCCGCAGCCAGTGGGTGAGGAGGCGGCGGTAGTCGGGGTGTTCGGTGCGCAGAAGGGCGACGCCGACGTTGCAGGTGCCGTCGCCCATGCCGAAGATCCAGCCGTAGCCGGCGGGGGCGAGGTCCAGCCAGATCTCGAGGTAGGGGTCCTGGTGGCGGGGGCTGCGGTAGTAGCGGCGGCCCGCGATGCCGATGGGGCGGTCGCGGCGGGGGTGCAGGCCGAGGGCGACGGACAGGCGGGACGAGGCGCCGTCGGCGGCGACGACCAGGCGGGCCGGGTGCGTCCCGGTGGCGGTGCGGACGCCGGTGACGCGGCCGCGGGAGCTGAGGGGCGCGGTGACCTTGGTGTTCTCCTGGAGGGTCGCGCCGGCGGAGACGGCCTGGCGGATGAGGAGTTCGTCGAGGTCGGTGCGGGTGCGGGTGAGGCCGTGGCCGGACGGCCAGGGGAGTTCGAGGCCGCGGCCCGCGGCCCTCAGGCGGACGCCTTCGGTGCGGAACCAGCCGGAGAGGTCGATGTCGAGGGAGCGGAGCTCGTCGACGGCGCGGGGCGTGAGGCCGTCGCCGCAGATTTTCTCGCGCGGGAAGGACGTCTTCTCCAGGACGAGGACGTCCAGGCCGGCGCGGGCCAGGTGGCAGGCGGCGGACGCGCCGGCGGGCCCGGCCCCGACCACGATGACGTCGTGCGTCACGGTGTCCGCCATCACAGGGTCCGGTTGAACCAGTCGGCGGCCTGGGTGGTCACCTCTTCGAGGGCGCCCGGCTCCTCGAAGAGGTGGGTGGCGCCGGAGACGATGTGGATCTCGGAGTTTTCGAGCTGCCTGTGCGCCTGCTCGTTCAGCGCCAGGACCTCCGGGTCGGCGCCTCCGACGATCAGGAGGACGGGGGCGTGCACGCGCGGCAGGGACGGGCCCGCGAGGTCGGGGCGGCCGCCGCGGGACACGACGGCGCCGATCCGGGGGCGGGCCGCGGCGGCGGCGAGCGCGGCGGCGGCGCCGGTGCTGGCGCCGAACAGGCCGATGGGGAGGCCGGCGGTGTGCGGGGCGGACTCCAGGCCCTCGGTGAGGCGGTCGATCACGCCGATCAGGCGGAGGGTGAGGAGTTCGATGTCGAAGCGCAGGGCGGCGGTGACGCGGTCGACCTCGTCCTCGTGCCGGGTGAGCAGGTCGATGAGGAGCGTGCCGATGCCGGCGGCGTTGAGGCCCTCGGCGACGGCGCGGTTGCGGGGGCTGAGCCGGGAGCTGCCGCTGCCGTGCGCGAAGAGGACGACGCTGGTCGCGCCGTCCGGTATCGCCAGGTCGCCGGCGAGTTCGGCGTCCCGCAGCCGCAGTGTGATCATGTGTTGGGCGGTTCCGCGCTGATGTCGGCGAGGGCGGAGTGCTCGTTGCGCAGGACGGCCAGGTCGCCGATGGACACCATGCCGATCGGGCGGTCGCCGTCCACGACCGGGAGGCGGCGGACGGCGTTCTCGCGCATCAGCCGCACCGCCGCGTCGGCGTCCTCGCCGGGCGCGACCGTGACGATGTTGGTGCTGCAGATGTCGGCGACGGTCGTGCCGGATATGTCCCGCTGCGCGGCGACGGCGCGGACGACGATGTCGCGGTCGGTCACGAGGCCGCGGAGCCGGCCCTCGTGGACGACGAGGACGTCGCCGATGCCGTGCTGCCGCATGAGGTCCCCGACCTCCACCAGGGACGTGTCCGGGGACACGGCCACGGGCACCGGCGTCATCACCTCGTTCACCTTCTGGGCCATGAGCTGACCTCCCTCCTCGGGCGGTCGCCTACCCAGCGGCGGACGGGATATGTCAGCCGGCGGAGTCGGGTCCGTCCTGCTCGGCGAGGAACCGCTCGAACTGGGCGCCGAGCTCGTCCGCGGTGGGCATGTCCTGCGACTCGGCGAGGAGGTTGTCGCGCTCGGCGGCGCCGGCGAACGCGTCGTACTGCTGCTCCAGGGCCCGGACGACCTTCTCGACCTCATCGTTGCCGTCGACCTGCTCGGCGATGTCGGCGTCGGTGGCGGCGGCCGCCTCGCGGAGCCGGTCGGCGGGCAGCACGAGGCCGGTGGCGGAGACGATCGCCTCCAGCGCGGCGACGGCGGCGGCCGGGTAGGCGGACTGGGCGAGGTAGTGCGGGACGTGCACGGCGAACCCGACGGCGTCGTGCCCGGCCTCGCCGAGCCGCAGCTCCAGCAGCCCGGCGGCGCTGCCGGGGACCTGGACCTTGTCGAACCACGAGTTCTTGCTGATCAGCTCGGGCCGGGTGGCGTGCGCGGTGGTGCCGACGGGGCGGGTGTGCGGGACGCCCATCGGGATGCCGTGGAAACCGACGACGACGCCCACGCCGAGCTTCTCGACCAGATGCACGACGGACGAGGTGAACCCCTCCCACAGCCGGTCGGGCTCGGGCCCGGACAGCATCAGGAAGGGGCTGCCGGCCTCGTCGCGCAGCAGCCGGACGACGAGTTCGGGCGCCTCGTAGGACGACCAGTGGTCGCGGTCGAACGTCATCGGCGGCCGGCGGGCCCGGTAGTCGATCAGGGAGTCGACGTCGAAGCGGGCGATCACGCGGTGCTCAAGGGACTCCAGGAGGTGATCGCGCACGAGCTGCCCGGTGGATCCGGCGTCCACGAAGCCGTCGAGGCTGTGCAGCAGCACCGGACCCGTCATCTCCGGCAGGTCGGCGTCGAGCTCGTACAGATCCTCAGGGTTAAGCAACTTCTCCCCCACCTCTACATGTCGTAAGCCCAACATTAGGACATGCGGAGGCTCATCCCCGGATCGGACGTGACTCGGGTCACCCGAAGACGCGGCTGGCGAGGAAGTCGTCCGGGTGGAGGGTGGTGAGGTCGTCGCGGCCCACGTCGCCGCCGGCCGCGAGCAGGCGGTTGGCGTGGCGGAGGCGGGCCCGTTCGACGGCGTTGCGGACGGAGCGGGCGTTGGCGAAGCGGGGCTGCGCGCGGCGCCGGGAGAGGTAGTCGCGGAAGACCGCCTCGGTCTCGGGGGCGAGGACGTAGCCCTCGCGTTCGGTCATCAGGCGGCCGATGGCCTCCAGCTCGTCCGGCTCGTAGTCGGGGAAGTCGATGTGGTGGGCGATGCGGGAGCTCATGCCGGGGTTGGACGCGAAGAAGGAGTCCATGCGGTCCTTGTAGCCGGCGAGGACGACGACGAGGTCGTCCCGCTGGTTCTCCATGACCTGGAGGAGGATCTCGATGGCCTCCTGCCCGTAGTCGCGCTCGTTCTCGGCCCGGTACAGGTAGTACGCCTCGTCGATGAACAGGACGCCGCCCATGGCCCGTTTCAGGACCTCCTTGGTCTTGGGCGCGGTGTGCCCGACGTACTGGCCGACGAGGTCGTCCCGGGTGACGGACACGAGGTGGCCGCGGCGGACGTAGCCGAGGCGGTGCAGCAGTTCGGCGAGCCGGACGGCGACGGACGTCTTGCCCGTCCCGGGGCTCCCGGTGAAGCACATGTGGAGGTTGGGACGTCCCGAGTCGATGCCGAACCGGGCGCGGACCCGGTCGACGAGCAGCAGCGCGGCGATCTCCCGGATGCGGGTCTTGACGGGGGCGAGGCCGACCAGTTCGGTGTCCAGCGCGTCCAGGACGGAGTCCACCTGGGAGTCGGCGCGCTCCTTGGCGAGGTCGATGCGGGCTCCGGGCGGGAGCGGCTCCCCGGTGGCGGGAGCTTGGGAGGAGTCCACCGGGGAGCCGTTCTGGCGCATCCCGAAGCCGGGGCGTTCGCTCAACGTCCCGCCCCGTAGCGGTCGCCCTCGGGGCGGTCGAGCGCGTACGGGTGGAGCGTGTAGCGGATGCGCCGGTCGGACGTCTCCTCGCGGTCGAGCCGGAAGCCGGGCTCCTCGGCGGGACGCTGCACGATGAACTGGAGCGCGGTGGTCTGCCGTCCGTAGCGGGCGTCGTAGGCGTTCAGCCGGATGTAGCGGTCGGGGTACGCCTTGCGGCACTCGTTGATCTCGTACAGGACGCCGGCGGGGTCGGCGAGGTCGAACATCGGCAGGCCCCACATCTCCCAGTAGGAGTTGCGCGGGTGCGGGTCGTCGGTGAACTCGACCGAGCACGGCCAGCCCTGGCCGAGGGCGTAGGCGACCTGCTTGGCGATCTCGTCGTCGGTCAGTTCGGGCAGGTAGGAGAAGGTTCCTTGCGTGATTCGCATCAGACGCTCACCGGGGTCTCGACAACGTCGGGGGTGTCCGTGGACTCGTACGTGAAGGTGATGTCGCCCCAGGTGGACAGGGCGACGTCCAGCTCGCGGCTCTGCTTGGCGGCGGCGCGCAGGATGTCGGGGCCCTCGGCGAGGTAGTCGCGGCCCTCGTTCCGCGCCTTGATCATCGCCTCGAGCGCGACGCGGTTGGCGGTGGCGCCGGCGGCGATGCCCATCGGGTGGCCGATCGTCCCGCCGCCGAACTGGAGGATGGAGTCCTCGCCGAGGTAGTGCAGGAGCTGGTGCATCTGCCCGGCGTGGATGCCGCCGGACGCGACGGGCATCGTCCCCGGCATCGACGCCCATTCCTGGTCGAAGTAGAGGCCCTTCACCGGGTCGGCCTCCACCTTGTCCAGGCGCAGGGTGTCGTAGTAGCCGCGGACGCTGTTCGGGTCGCCTTCCAGCTTGCCGACGACCGTCCCGGCGTGGATGTGGTCGACGCCCGCGAGCCGCATCCACTTGGCGATGACGCGGAAGTTCACGCCGTGCGACTTCTGCCGCGTATAGGTGGAGTGCCCCGCGCGGTGCAGGTGCAGGATGACGCCGTTCCTGCGCGCCCAGTTCGCCATCGACTGGATCGCCGTGTAGCCGATGGTGAGGTCGATCATCACGATGACGCTGCCCAGTTCCTTGGCGAACTCGGCGCGCTCGTACATGTCCTCCATCGTCGCGGCCGTGACGTTGAGGTAGTGGCCCTTCACCTCGCCCGTGGCGCCCTGCGCCCTGTGGACGCCCTCCATGCAGTAGAGGAAGCGGTCGCGCCAGCGCATGAACGGCTGGGAGTTGATGTTCTCGTCGTCCTTGGTGAAGTCGAGGCCGCCGCGGAGGGCCTCGTAGACGACGCGTCCGTAGTTGCGCGCCGAGAGCCCGAGCTTAGGCTTGACCGTGGCGCCCAGCAGCGGGCGCCCGAACTTGCCCAGGTACTCGCGTTCCATGACGATGCCGTGCGCAGGCCCCTGGAACGTCCTCACGTAGTGGGTCGGGATGCGCATGTCCTCCAGGCGGAGGGCCTTCAGCGCCTTGAACCCGAAGACGTTGCCGATGATGGACGACGTCAGGTTCGCGATCGACCCCTCCTCGAACAGGTCGAGGTCGTAGGCGATGTAGGCGATGAACTGGTTCTCCTGCCCGGGGACGGGCTCCACCTTGTAGCACTTGGCCTGGTAGTTCTCGTAGGCCGTGAGGCGGTCCGTCCACACGACCGTCCACGTGGCGGTGGACGACTCGCCCGCGACGGCCGCGCCGGCCTCCTCCGGCGGCACGCCGGGCTGCGGCGTGATCCGGAAGGCGGCGAGGATGTCGCTGTCCTTCGGCTCGTAGTCCGGACGCCAGTAGCCCATCTCCGCGTAGGGGATCACGCCCGCCGACCATCTGCCCGAGCCCATCGCCGCTCCTTCCCGGACGGCAGGGACGCGGCGCTCCGCCCCAGGTGAAGGACGGCATGTCCCAGGGGATCGGAGCGGAGCACCGCGTCCCGGCCGCGTGCAACCGTGACGCCTCGAAGCTTCGCCTCCCGACACTTGCGATGTCCATCAAGTGTTCTACGGTGACCATTAAGCATTCACTTGATTGAGGAGGCCGGGCATGACGGAGGCGCGGCTGCGGACGTTCGTCGCGCTCGCCGACACCGGGTCGGTGCGGGCGGCGGCCCGGCGGCTGTACGTGACGGAGTCGGCGGTGTCGGCGGCGGTCGCGGCGCTGACCCGCGATCTCGGGGTGCCGCTCGTCCAGAAGGTGGGCCGCGGCATCCGGCTGACCCCGGCCGGAACGGTCTACGCCGGGTACGCGCGGCAGGTGCTCGGGCTGCTGGAGCAGGGGCGGGCGGCGGCGCGCGGCGCGGCCGACCCGGGGCGCGGGCCGCTGCGGCTGGCGGCGGTGACGACGGCCGCCGACCAGATCCTGCCCGACCTGCTCGCCTCGTTCCGGGCCCGCTGGCCGGAGGTGGAGCTGGCGCTGGAGGTCGGGCCGCGCCGCCAGGTGTGGAGCAGCCTCGCCGCGCACGAGGCCGATCTGGTGCTGGCCGGGCGCCCGCCCGCCGAGGTCGCGGCGACCGTGCTGGCGAGGCGTCCGAACGAGCTGGTCGTCGTGGGCGCGCCCGGCCTCGCGGACGGTTTCGCGCTGGCCCGCACGCCCTGGGTGATGCGGGAGCCGGGCTCGGGGACGCGGGCGACCGCGGACGCCTACCTGGCCGAACGCGAGGTGGCGCCGCCCCGGCTCGTGCTCGGCTCGAACGGCGCGGTCGTCGCGGGCGCGGCGGCCGGGCTCGGGGTGGCGCTGGTGTCGCGGGACGCGGTCGGCGCCGAACTGGACGCCGGGCGCCTGACGGTGATCGACGCGCCGGACATGCCGCTCGACCGCCCCTGGCACGCGGTCGCCGGCGCCGCCCCCACGGCGACGACGCTGCTGTTCGTCCGGCACCTCCTGGACGCGCCGGGATGGGAGCCCGCTAGGGCAGGCTCCACAGGGGCACCGACAGCAGCCCCAGGCTGACCGCGATCAGCACCATGGCGACCGAGCGTCCGCCCTCGTCGGCGTGCGGGCTCCTCCCCCGCGTCAGCAGCACCACGAAGAACGCGAGGAACCCGGCGGCGACCACGTCCATCGCCACGGCCAGCCCCGTCACGACAGCACCGGCCTTGTCACGACACCACCCGCCTTTGTCACGACACCACCAATCCCGTCATCGAAGCAACCCTAGAGGAGTGCGGTCCCTCACATCGGCGGTCCACCGTGCGTTTCGGGTCGCGAACACGCGACAGAATCGAGTTCGGAACCGTGGAGAGGGGCATCATGACCGCCGACCGCTCGTACGACCCTGCTCGCCCACACGACCCTGCTCGCCCACACGATCCTGCTCGCCCGTACGACATCGTCCTGTTCGGCGCCACCGGATTCACCGGCGGCCTCACCGCCGAGTACCTGGCGGAACACGCCGCCACGGGGACGCGCTGGGCGCTCGCCGGACGCAACCGGGCCAAGCTCACGGCCGTCCGCGACCGGCTGGCGGCGATCGATCCGGCCTGCGCCGACCTGCCGCTGCTGCAGGCCGACACCGCCGACACCGCCTCGATCGACGCCATCGCCGGATCGGCGCGCGTCGTCATCACCACGGTCGGCCCCTACGTCCAGCACGGCGAGCCCCTGGTCGCGGCGTGCGCGCGTGCCGGAACCGACTACGTCGACCTCACCGGCGAGCCCACGTTCGTCGACCGCATGTACGTGAAGTACCACCAGGAAGCGGTGCGCAGCGGGGCGCGGATCGTGCACGCCTGCGGGTTCGACTCGATCCCCCACGACCTCGGCGCCTACTTCACGGTCAAGCAGCTTCCCGAGGGCGTCCCGCTGCACGTCGAAGGGTTCCTGCGGATCCGCGCGGACGCGTCCGGCGGCACTCTGCACTCGTTCATCGGGATCTTCGGGGACCCCGCGGGCATGAGGCGCGCCGAGCGCGAGCGCCGCGCCCTGGAGGAGCGACCCGCCGGCCGCAGGGTGCGCATCGCGCGCGGCCCCGCGCCGAAGGCCCGGGTCGGGGACGGCTGGACGCTGCCGCTCCCCACCATCGACCCGCAGATCGTCGCCCGGTCGGCGGCGGCCCTCGACCGCTACGGCCCCGACTTCTCCTACGGCCACTACCTCGCCGTCAAGCACCTCGCCACCGCGGGCGCGCTGGCGGCCGGCTCGGGCGCCGTGTTCGCCCTCGCCGCGCTGCCGCCGACCCGCAGCCTCCTGCTCCGGCTCCGCGCGCCCGGCGAGGGCCCGTCGCCGGAGCGGCGCGCCCGCAACTGGTTCAGCGTCAAGTTCGTGGGCGAGGGCGGCGGCCGGCGCGTCGTCACCGAGGTCGCGGGCGGCGACCCCGGCTACGGCGAGACGGCCAAGATGCTCGCCGAGTCGGCGCTGTGCCTGGCCCACGACGACCTTCCCGCGACGTCCGGGCAGGTCACGACCGCGACCGCGATGGGCGACGCGCTGATCGACCGGCTCGTCAAGGCCGGCATCACCTTCCGGGTGCTCGACTCGCGCTGACGCGGCGGTGCCCGGGGATCGGGATGACGGCCTCCACGATCGTCCCGGCGCCGGGCCTGCTCTTCACCGCGACGCGCCCGCCGAGCAGCTCGGCGCGCTCCCGCATGCCGCGCAGCCCGTAGCAGTCGGGGCGCACCCCCTTGACCAGGCCCCCGGCGAGGACGTCCCGGACGGAGAACCCGGTCCCGTCGTCGGCGACCCGCAGCCGGACACGGTCGAGGGAGTGCTCCAGCAGCAGGTCGACGCAGGTCGCGGACGCGTGCCGCAGGGTGTTCCCCACCGCCTCCTGCGCGATCCGGTACAGGGCGGTCTGCACGTGGTCGGGCAGCTCGTCCTCCAGCTCGCCCTCGACGGTCACCGTCACGTCGATCGCGCCGGACGGGCCGGGCCCGTCGCCGGCCTCCCGGGCGAGGGTGGCGAGCGCCGCCGACAGGCCCAGGTCGTCCAGGACGGGCGGGCGCAGCCCCCCGATCGCCGCGCGCGTCTCGGCGGCGGACAGCTCGCACAGCCGCCGCGCCATCATGATCTGCGCCAGCGCCTCCGGGTGGTGCTCGGGCAGCGCCCGCTCGGCGGCCGACAGGTGGAAGCCGAGGCTGGCGAGCCGCTGCGCGATGCCGTCGTGGATCTCGCGGCTCAGCCGGGACCGCTCCGCCTCCTGCGCCTCGACGGCCCGCTCGGCGAACCGCTCGGCCGCGTGCTCGCGCTCGCGCGCGGTGCGCAGCCGGCGGCACGACGACAGCACCGGCGCGAACAGCCCGGCGAGGGCGGTGACGAGCGCGAGGTCCTCGGGGGGCGTGGGGCCGGCGGACCGGACGTCCATGACCGCGATCACGCCGCCGTCGCCGTGCACGGGGATCGCGGCGCCGCGCCCGTCGGGGTGCGGGCGGGCGCGGCCGTGCGCGGCGACCCAGCCCGCGTCGCCCTCCCCCAGCGGGACGGGCGGGCCCGACCATTCGAGGGCGCGCTCCTCCTCGTCCAGGACGTACACGTCGCAGAACGTCAGCGCCCGCGCGGACCGGACGACGAGCCCGGCCAGCTCCTCGGCCATCCGCGGCAGCTCGCGGTCGGAGCAGGCCACGGCCACGACGCGCACGAGCAGGTCGGTGCCGCGGCCGGCGAGCAGTTCCAGCGGGGACGTCACCGGAACAGGCCCTCGCGGAGCGCGACCGCGATCGCCGCCGACCGGTCGGTCACCTCCAGCTTGCGGTAGAGGGCGCGCAGGTGGCTCTTCACGGTCTCCTCGCTCAGCACGAGCCGCGCCGCGATCGCCTTGTTCGACAGGCCGCCGACCAGCAGCGACAGCACCTCGCTCTCGCGCTGGGTGAGGCCGCGGTTGGCGCCCGGCCAGAACTCGCCGCGGGTCAGCCGGGCCGCGGTGACGGCCATCCGCCCGGCGAGCGTCGAGTCGACGACGGTCTCGCCGCGGGCGACCTCCTCCAGCCGCCGGACGAGTTCGGGGCCGTCCACCCGCTTGAGGAGGTAGCCGCCGGCCCCGGCCCGCAGCGCCTCGAAGACGTACTGCTCGTCGTCGTAGACCGACAGGAACACGACCCGCGCCTCGGGGACCCGCCCGGTGATCAGGCGGCACAGGTCGAGGCCGCTCTCCGGGCCGAGCCGCACGTCCAGCAGGACGACGTCCGGGCGCAGCGCGGTCACCAGCCGGGCCGCCTCGTCCCCCGTCCCCGCCTGCCCGACGACGCGCACGCGCCCGGCGAACCCGGCCAGCATCGCCTGCAGCCCGGCGAGGATCATCTCGTGGTCGTCGACCAGGACGACGCGTACGGGGGCGCTCATCCCGGCACGATAACAACCGGAAGCTACTCATCAGTAGCCCCCCGCGGAGAGCGCCTCCGGCTTTTCACCCCCGCTCTCCCCTGATTGGGGGACGAACCCCCGCCGAACCCCCCGTACTCTCCTGTACGAAAATTGAATTCCGCAGGACGGAGGAGCAAGGTGCCCCATCGGATCGTGCATATGCTCCGGGCGCGCGGAGCCGGCCGGCGCCCCGTCATGCTCGCCATCGCGGGGGACAGCGCGGCGGGCAAGACCACCCTGACCAGGGGGCTTGTGCAGTGTCTGGGGGCCGACCGGATGACCGCGGTCTGCGTGGACGACTACCACCGCTACGACCGCTCCGAACGGGCCGGCAAGCCGTTCACGGCGCTGCACCCCGACTGCAACCACGTCGACATCATGGAGCAGCACCTCCAGCTGCTGTCGATGGGCGAACCGATCCTCAAACCCGTCTACGACCACTCGACCGGCGAGCTCGTCCGGCCGGAACTGGTCGAGCCCCGCGACTTCGTGATCGTCGAGGGCCTGCTGCCGCTGCACACCCGGATGGCGCGGGCCTGCTTCGACATCACCGTCTACCTCGACCCGCCCGAGCCGCTGCGGCACTCCTGGAAGGTGCGCCGCGACTGCGACAAGCGCGGCTACAGCCCCGATCAGGTCATGGCCGAGCTGGCGCGCCGCGAACCGGAGAGCGCCGCCTACATCCGCCCGCAGCGCAAGCACGCCGACATCGTCGTCCGGTTCGCGCCCGTCGCCGGGCGCCTCGACCCGCCCGGCACGCCGCTGTCCGCCGAACTGCTGCTCCGCCCGACGATCGACCACCCCGATCTCGCGGACGTCCTGGACGGCGGCGCCGGCGACGCCGAGACCGCCATGCACCTGCGGCTGCACCGCGACACCGACGGGCGCCCGGTCGACGCCCTGCACGTGCACGGGTACGTTTCGCCCGAGGAGTCACAGGTCGTCAAGAAGGCCATCTGGGAGCGCCTCGGCCCGCGCGCCGGCGCCGCGCTGCCGGCCCCGGACGCGCTCGGCCGCCTCGGGGACGCCGGCACCAGCGACCCCTTGGCGATCACCCAGCTCCTGCTGCTGTACCACCTGCTCGACGCCGACCACCGCCAGGCGGCGTGAGAGGTTGAACTCCGCGTGCGCGCGGGGAGGCCCCGAGGCTTCGGACCTGTGCCTCGGGCCGCGCGCAGGCGGCAGCCGGGAGGGCGCCCAAGCAGGCGCGCGGGCGCCCTCCCGGCAACTCCTCAGAGCTCCCCCCACGGGATCACCGGGCGGTCGGGGGCGACCACGGCCAGCGACTGGCCGCCGCGGATCATCTCGTCCGGCGCGGCCGTGAGCCGGAACCGGGCGTTCGGACGGTGCGACTCCCCCACCGCGAGCAGCGTGCTGCCCCGCCGGAGCAGGAAGATCGCCACATCGACGCGGGACCATTCCCCGGCGTCCGCCGGGACGTCCACGCGGTAGAGGGTGCCGTCGGTGTCCAGCGTGCTGGCCAGATTGTGGTAGATCGCGGCGACGCCCGGGTTGCGGATCGCGACGGCCACCACCGCCGGGTCGTCGATGTCGACCGGCTCGATGTCCGCGCTGACCAGGCTCAGCGCCTCGGTGATCTCCGCGCGGCGGCCGCCGTCGCGCAGCCCCGCCAGCAGGTGGACGGGCGGCTCCCCGTTGCGCCGCAGGTAGGCCGACACGCCCAGCATCACGCGCACCGTCTCGTCGTCGGAGCGCGCCACCACGAGGGCGGTCCGGGCCCTCTGCAGGCACGCCCGCTCGTACGCGGTGTCGTCGTTGGCGACCACGTCGTAGAGGCCGGGGTCGGGGTTCTCCCCCTGCAGTTCCTCCGGCCAGAAGAGCGCGACGACGGGCGTCTTCACGAACTGGGGGTCGGCGCGCAGCTGGCTGACGATGGCCCGCAGCGCCTCGCGCTCGTAGCCGATGACCACGACATGGCCCCGCTTGTGCAACTGCGCCCGTCCGTTGGCGATCATCGCCCTGCCCTTCCCCATCCAGAGCGTCAGCTCGGCGAACATCACGAGCCCCGCGGTGAGCCCCGCCACGACGATGATCACGCCGCCGATCCGGCCGCCCGTCGTGGCCGGGGACAGATCCCCGTACCCGGTGGTGGTGCCGCTGACGATGAAGTACCAGGCGTAGTCGAGCGGGTGCTTGATCTCCGCGCCCGGCTCCTCGAACACCGCGATCAGCAGCCAGCCCGACAGGAAGGCGGCGGCGAGCACCAGCGCGGGCATGCGCCAGGACCGCCCGGTGATCCGGTTGACCAGGCGCATCAGCACGATCGGCATCCGCGCAGCGTTGCAGTGGACAAATCCGGACGTCAACCCGCGAAAACCCGGAACCACCGTTACACTGCGTGACGACCCCGGCCGGACACGGGCCACAGGCCACGGCCCGTGGCGCAGGCGCGCGGGTCAGTGGGCCGGGCCGCGCTTCAGTGGGCCGGGCCGCGCTTCAGGACGCGCGACAGCGCCGCCGCCACCTCCTCCGAGAGGCCGCCGTCGGACGGCCGGTCGGCGCCGGCGGCCGGACGCTCCGCGACGGAGTGCACCAGATCGACACCGCCGGGGTCGTCCCGGACGGCGTCGCGGGTGTGCCCGCAGTCGCGGCACTCGACCTCGCCGAGCCGGCACACCAGGGCGGCCGAGCCGCAGGCCGAGCAGCGGTCCAGGTCGTCCGCCCAGCCGTGGGCGGCCTGGCAGCCGGGGCAGACCAGAACCTGGTGGTCCGCCCGGACCCCGCGCCGCCACGGGCTCGCGCCGCGCGCGGGATCGGTCTGCCGCGCCCCGCAGCGGAAGCAGGGCATCACACCTCCAGAGGTGCGGGGACCGGTTCCGGCCATCCGTCTCGGACGCGCCGGAACCGGTCCGTTTCGCTCAGAGCCCGGCGAGCGCCTTGCGGTACTCGTCGATGTCGCGTGCGTCCGGGATCGCGTTCACGACCTTCCACCGGACCACGCCCTCGGTGTCGATGACGAAGGTGCCGCGCAGCGCCAGCCCCTTGGCCTCGTCGAAAACGCCGTATCGCCGTGCCGTTCCGCCATGCGGCCAGAAGTCCGAAAGCAGCGGGAACCAGAACCCCTCCCGGTCCGACCAGGCCCGCAGCGCGAACATCGAGTCGACCGAGACGGCGAGCACCTGCACACCGCCGTCACCGCCGGCGTCACCGCCACCGCCGGCACTCCGGAACTCGTCCCTGAGCAGGGTCAGCTCCCCGGTGCACACGCCGCTGAACGCCAGCGGATAGAAGACGAGAAGGACGTTATTCTCGCCGCGGAACCCCGACAGCCGCACCGGGGTGCCGTGCTGGTCCGTCAGCTCGAAGTCCGGCGCCTCGGCGCCCACGTCGACGGTCACGTGGCTACCGTCCCCGGCTACTTGCGGACCTTGGGTGCGACCAGCCGCGTGCCTGACCACTCCTTGGCGGCGCTGACGCTGCTGGTCTGCGAGAGCCCGGCCGTCTGCGCGGCCTCGCCGATGTCGCTGGGCTCCACGTGCCCGTCCCGGCCCGCCTTGGGCGTCAGCAGCCAGATGTTGCCGCCGCCGGTGAGCGGGATCATGGCGTCGGTCAGGCCTTCGAACAGGTCGCCGTCCTCCTCGCGCCACCACAGCAGCACGATGTCGACCACGTCTTCGTAGTCCTCGTCGACCAGCTCGTTCCCCGTAAGTTCCTCGACGGATCGACGAAGCTCCTCGTCGACGTCGTCGTCGAAGCCGATCTCCTGCACCACCTGGCCCGCCTTGAGGCCGAGCCGTTCGGCCAGGCTGCGCTCAGACTGCGCCTGACCCGCGGTCGCGCTCACGAAAGTCCTCCCATTGTCGTCAGTCCGCACGGTGCCGTGCTGTCTTTCCCAGCCCCCCGGGACGGGTGGCCCGCCCGCACCTGTGCGGTGTTTGCGGGACAGTCCACACAAGTGAGGGCCCCTAGCGCAAGTGTCTTCCCGGCTTTTGGTGGGCTCATTGGCCCGAATACGCAGATCGGCGTGACCGGGACTCCACGTAGCGTGACCCTCATCCCGCGAGAAAGGACAGGCGGACCTGCCGGTCGGGATTGTCCACGTTGAGGTCGACGAGGGCGACCGACTGCCACGTCCCGAGGGCGAGCCGCCCGCCGACGACCGGCAGGGTCGCGAACGGCGGGACGAGGGCGGGCAGCACGTGCGAGCGCCCGTGCCCCCTCGCTCCGTGCGCGTGCTTCCAGCGGTCGTCCGCGGGGAGCAGGTCGCGCAGCGCGGCCAGCAGGTCGTCGTCGCTGCCGGCCCCCAGCTCGATGATCGCCACGCCGGCGGTGGCGTGCGGGACGAAAACGTGCAGCAGCCCGTCGCCGCCCGCCGAGGCGGCGAACTTCTCGCATTCGGCCGTGATGTCGTGCACGACCTCACTCGTACCGGTGGCCACCCGGACCACGGTGCTCTCCATGATCCCGTGTCTACCCCATCCGCGGCCCCGGACGCGTCCGCTCCCGCACGGATCTGCCCGCACGGATCTGCCCGCGCGGGATGACCGCACGCGCTGATCGCACGCGCTGATCGCACGGTCCCACCGCACGACCGGGCGGATCGCACGGGCGTCGCCGCGCAGAGGTCGCCGCACGGGCCCACGGGCCGGGTGCTCGGCTAGTGCGGGAGGTGCTCCCGGGACTCGATGACCGCATCCGGCCCCGGGTAGACGAGGGTCTCGTGGCCGTCGTCGAACCTGACCAGGTACGGCGGGCCGCCGTCCGTGCCGCGCACCTCGATGATCTCGCCCGTCCGGTCCGGCTGCCCCACGACGGCGCCGTGAACGTGCAGCCGGTCTCCGATTCGTCCGTTCATCACTTACCCCCAAGCTCGTTCGTCCGCCACCGGGACGGACCGTGCCGGGCATCTCGTGCTCGTTCCTCCCAGCCTCATACGTTCCCCGGACCCGGTCGGGGGAACGCCCGCCGGGACCGAAAAAAGGGACGCGTCCGGAGGCCGGCACCCCGGCTGACCGGGGCGAATGGTTACCGGTTGGTAGAGATGCGTTAGCCGCCATAAACGGCGACGATGGGATCACCAGACGAGCGACCGACAGTCTGCCGGGGACCGGTGGCCTCCCGCGCGGCGGCCACGGGTCTCACCAGCAAAGACGGTAAGGACAGAGGGGACCCCGTGGCTTCCGGACGTCAACGCTTTTCGATCATCAGCGACGGCCTGCCGAGCCAGCTGCCCGACATCAACCCGGACGAAACCCGGGAATGGCTGGAATCGCTGGACACGGTCATCAAGACCGAGGGCCGCGGCAGGGCGCGGTACGTGATGCTCCGCCTCCTGGAGAGGGCCCGCGAGCTCCAGGTCGGGGTGCCCGGCCTGCGCAGCACCGATTTCATCAACACCATCCCGCCGGAGCACGAGCCGTGGTTCCCCGGCGACGAGCACGTGGAACGGCGCATCCGCGCCTACATCCGCTGGAACGCCGCGATCATGGTGTCGCGCGCGAACCGTCCCGAACTCGGTGTGGGCGGGCACATCGCCACCTACGCCTCCGCCGCCTCCCTCTACGAGGTGGGCTTCAACCACTTCTTCCGCGGCAAGGACCACGGCGAGTCCGGCGACCAGGTGTTCATCCAGGGGCACGCGGCCCCCGGCATCTACGCCCGCGCCTTCCTGGAGGGACGGCTCCCCGAGAGCAGGCTCGACGGGTTCCGGCAGGAGAAGTCGCATCCCGGCGGCGGACTGTCGTCCTACCCGCACCCGCACCTCATGCCGGACTTCTGGGAGTTCCCCACGGTCTCGATGGGCCTCACCGCGATCAACTCGGTGTACCAGGCCCGGTTCAACCGGTACCTCTACAACCGGAAGATCAAGGACACGTCCCGCTCGCACGTGTGGGCGTTCCTCGGCGACGGCGAGATGGGCGAGCCGGAGTCGCTCGGCGCGATCGGCCTCGCCGCCCGCGAGGAGCTCGACAACCTCACCTTCGTCGTCAACTGCAACCTCCAGCAGCTGGACGGCCCGGTGCGCGGCAACGGCAAGATCATCCAGGAGCTGGAGTCGTTCTTCCGCGGCGCCGGTTGGAACGTCATCAAGGTCATCTGGGGCCGCGACTGGGACCCGCTGCTCGCCCAGGACGTCGACGGCGTGCTCGTCAACCAGATGAACACCACCCCCGACGGGCAGTTCCAGACGTTCTCCGTCGAGTCCGGCGAGTACATCCGGGAGAAGTTCTTCGGCGCCGACCCGCGGCTGCGCAAGATCGTCCAGCACCTGTCGGACGACGAGCTGCGCAAGCTGTCGCGCGGCGGGCACGACTACCGCAAGGTGTACGCGGCGTTCAAGTCGGCCCGCGAGCACGTCGGGCAGCCGACCGTGATCCTCGCCCACACCATCAAAGGCTGGACGCTCGGCTCCGACTTCGAGGCCCGCAACGCCACCCACCAGATGAAGAAGCTCACCAAGGCCGAACTCAAGGAGTTCCGGGACCGCCTCTACCTGGACATCCCCGACTCGGCGCTGGAACAGCCGCTGCCGCCCTACTACCACCCGGGCGAGGACTCCGACGAGATCCAGTACATGCGCGAACGCCGCGCCGCGCTCGGCGGGTTCCTGCCGAAGCGCGTGGTGCGCGCCAAGCCGCTCAAGCTGCCCGGCGACCCCGTCTACGCCGAGATGAGGAAGGGCTCCGGCAAGCAGAACGTCGCCACGACCATGGCGTTCGTCCGGCTGCTCAAGGACCTGATCAAGGACGAGAACATCGGCGCCCGGTTCGTGCCGATCGCCCCGGACGAGTACCGCACGTTCGGCATGGACTCGCTGTTCCCCACGTCCAAGATCTACTCACCGCACGGGCAGACCTACGATGCCGTCGACCGCAAGCTCCTCCTCTCCTACAAGGAGTCCGAAAGCGGCCAGATGCTGCATGAGGGCATCAGCGAGGCCGGCTCGATGGCGTCCACCATCGCGGCGGCCACCGCGTACGCCACGCACGGCGAGCACATGATCCCCGTGTACATCTTCTACTCGATGTTCGGGTTCCAGCGGACCGGCGACCAGATGTGGGCGCTCGGCGACCAGATGGGCCGCGGGTTCCTGCTCGGCGCCACCGCGGGCCGCACCACGCTGACCGGCGAGGGCCTCCAGCACGCCGACGGCCACTCCCCGCTGCTCGCGGCCTCCAACCCGGCCTGCGTCCACTACGACCCGACGTGGGCGTTCGAGCTGGGCCACATCGTGCGGGACGCGCTGCGCCGCATGTACGGGACGTCCGAGGGGCACCCGAACGGCGAGGACGTCTTCTACTACCTCACCGTCTACAACGAGCCGTACCAGCAGCCCGCCGAGCCGGAAGACCTCGACGTCGACGGCCTCCTCAAGGGCCTGTACCGGTACCAGGCGGCCGAGACCGGCAACGGGGAGGCGCCGCGCGCGCAGATCCTCACGTCCGGCGTCGGCGGCCGGTGGGCGCTGGAGGCGCAGCGCCTCCTCGCCGAGGACTGGGGCGTCGCGGCGGACGTGTGGTCGGCGACCTCGTGGAACGAGCTGGCCCGCGAGGCCCGCGCGTGCGACGAGTGGAACCTGCTGAACCCCGACGCCGAGCAGCGCGTCCCGTACGTCACCCGGACGCTCGACAACGTCGCCGGGCCGATCGTGGCGGTATCGGACTTCACCCGCGCCGTACCCGACCAGATCGCCCCGTGGGTGCACGCGGACTTCACCGCGCTCGGCACCGACGGTTTCGGCTTCTCCGACACCCGCGCCGCCGCCCGCCGCTTCTTCCACGTGGACGCCGCGTCGATCGTCCTCGCGGTCCTGACCCGGCTGGCCAGGAACGGCGAGGTCAAGCCCGAGACCCTGGCCCAGGCGATCGACCGCTACCGCCTGAACGCCTCCGTCAGCGAGGTCTTCGCGGGCGGCGTCGGAAGCGCCGAGAGCAACAGCGGCGGGGACGCGTGATCCACCTGGGGGCGACCCCCGGACCCCCGTCACGAGCCGGTCGATCCTCACGCCACGCTGCGGATGTGCGTGACCGTGCGGGTTCGCGAAGTGTCGCTGCGGCCGGCCGGCTCGGCGGGCCGTGCGACCTACGGGCGCTGGAGCGCCTTCCGGCCGCCCGGCTGTGCGCGGGTTGAGGTCCGGCCGAGAGCGGTGATTGCGGAGGTGTAGGCCGCGATCACCGGAAGGGCCCCGAGGTTCGCCTCGGGGCCCTTCGCATTCAGGACGCCGGGGGCGTGAACACGCCGAACGTGTTGCCGGACGGGTCCTGGAGGTAGGCGAACTTGAGGCCGTTGCTCGTGGTCAGCGCCGGCATGGCGACCTTGCCCCCGTGCTTGACCGTCTGCTCGCAGGCGGCCTCCACGTCCTCGACCAGCACGAGGAACATCGCGTGGTTGCGGGACGCGTCCGGCTCATGCGAGATGCCGCCGCTCGGCATATCGGCACCCGGGTAGCTGACCAGGTCGTAGCCGTCCGCGTCCGGGTCGAGCGCGAACTGCCAGCCGAACATGTCGCCGTAGAAGCGGCGCGCCTCCTCCGGCGCGTCCGTCCCGACCTGGAACCACGTGACGGTGTTGAACGCGGGAACGCTCATCGATCTCCTCCTTCGAACGCTGGCACGAGCGTCCCGGAGCCTCGCGACAACCCCCTGTCGGTGTTTGCGGGCAGGATTCCGCACGGTGAAGAGAACCCCGCCCACACGATGGTGCGATGGCCGTCCGTCCGGTACCCCATGCGTCGGCCAGGGCGTCCACGACCCGGAGCCCGCGGCCGCACGCCGCGCGCCGTCATCGGCTACCTCCAGCAGGCAGAAGTCGCCGCCGAGCAGGCTGACCGTCACCCGTCCGCCCTTGCCTGAGGCCGTGCGGGTGATGGCGTTGCGGACGGTCTCGCTCCCGACCGTCACCAGGTCGTCCAGCGCGGGATGCCCCGGAGGCAGCAGGTCGCGCAGTCAGCCGGCGATGACGTTCCCCAGATGACTGACGTACTCGGCGTACCCCGAGCCCGGGGTCGCGGGGGCCGTCAGGACGACGCGCGGACGATCGGGCGGGTCTCGCAATGAGCGGCGTGTCCGCGACCGGCCCGCCGTGGATCCGGCCGAGCAGGAGCTCGGCCGACCGCCTGCCCATCGCCTCCGTGGCTGGTGCACGTCGGGGGCCCCGGGTGGGAACGCAGCTCCGCACCCGCGTCCTCGAACCCGACGGAGGCCAAGCTGTCGGACGCGGCGAACACCACGTCCAGCGACGGCTCCACGGTGAGCAGCCGCTGCATCTCCCGCGCACCGGCGGCGGGCCCAGAGCACTCGCTCAGAACAGGCCGTTGGTCTTTTCGAGGTAGCCGGCGATGAGGTCGAGCTGGTCGTCGGTGTAGCCGGCGTTGACCTTCTCCAGGTGGCTGACGTACTCGGCGTACCGGTCGACCAGCGGCTGGACCTTGGTCATTTCGAGTTCGAGCCGCGCGCTGCGCCGGTCCTCGGGATCCGGGACGCGGCGAACGTATCCGGCACGCTCCAGGCGGTCGATCACCCGGCTGACGGTGCTGGTGGAGATGCCGGTGGCGTCGCTGAGCTGCTTGGCGTTGCGGATGTCGTCGCGCAGCACGAGCAGGTGCAGGGCCTGGGTGTCGGTGACCACCAGCCCGGACTCTCTGGCGATGCGGTCGTTGCCCAGCACCGCGTTCACCAAGGCCACCTGGAACGCGCGCTGGATGCGGTCGCCATGTGAACTCGCCATCGGACCCCCTTGGCAGTATCGTCCCATCGTGGGATAATCGCAGTACGCAACTAACCCACGATGGGAAAGTCGCACGTCGATTCTAGTTGGAGGCGGCGCGGTGGGAAGCTTCTCGGAACGCGGCCGGACGGCGGCAGTGGTGGTGCTGCTGCTGGCGTCGTTCATGGACCTGATGGACAACACCATCGTCAACGTCGCCCTTCCCTCGATGGAGCGCTCGCTGCACACCACCGCGGCGCAACTGGAGTGGGTCGTGTCGGGCTACGTGCTGACCTTCGCCGCCATGCTGATCGCGGGTGGGCGGCTGGGCGACATGTTCGGCCGGCGCACCGTGTTCATGGTCGGCGCGGCCGGGTTCACGCTGGCGTCGTTGTGGGCCGGGCTCTCCTCTTCGGGCACCGAACTGGTCGTGGTTCGGCTCGCGCAGGGCCTGTTCGCGGGAGCGATGGTGCCGCAGGTGCTCGGCACCGTGCAGGCCCTGTACCCGCCCGAGGAGCGGGCGGGCGTGTACGGGATCGCGGGAGCGGTCACCGGCCTGGCGGCGGTCGCCGGGCCGCTGCTGGGCGGCGCGTTCGTGTCCGGCGACGTGTTCGGCCTCGGATGGCGGACGATCTTCCTCGTCAACGTCCCGGTCGGTGTCCTCGTGCTGATCGGCGCCTTCACTCTCGTCCCGCAGACGAAGGCCGACCATCCGCTCTCGCTGGACGTCCTCGGCACGGTGCTCGCCGCCGGGGGCGTGGTGGCCCTGGTCTATCCGCTCATCGAGGGCCGCCAGGCGGGGTGGCCCTGGTGGACGGTGGGCCTGTTCGCGCTCGCACCGGTCCTGCTCGCCGCGTTCGTTCTCCACGAACGAGGCCGGGCCCGCGGCGGGCGTGCCCTGCTGTTGCCGCTCCGCCTGTTCGGCGACCGCGGATTCAGCGCCGGGCTGACCGTTCAGCTCTCCTTCCAGGCCAGCGTGATCGGGTTCCTGTTCGTCCTGAGCATCACCGTGCAGTCGGGCTTCGGCTTCTCCGCCTGGCAGGCCGGGCTCGTGGTCCTCCCGTTCAGCATCGCGGCCGCGATCACCAGCGGGGCCGCCGCCGCTCTGGTCGCCAAGGCCGGCAGGACGCTGGTCGGCATCGGCGCACTGCTGCAGTCGATCGGTGCCGCATGGTCGATCGAGGTCGTCGCCGGCGGTTCCCACCCGAGCGTGGCAGGGCTCATCGGGCCGATGGCCGTCGCCGGCGCCGGGCTGGGCCTCGTCCTGGTCCCGCTGACCGATGTCGTCCTGGCCGCGGTCCCCACCGACGACGCCGGGTCCGCCTCCGGCACGCTCTCGACGTTCCAGCAGGTCGGCGGGGCGCTCGGCATCGCGATCGTCGGGACGGCGTTCTTCGACTCGGTCTCCTCCAGCCGCGACCTGGGCGACGCCTTCGGCGTCGCCGCATGGATCGTGGTCGCCCTCGGCCTGCTCGCCACCCTGGCCGGCCTTCTGCTTCCCCACGCCAGGCCGACCGTCACCGCTCCGAACGCGGCCGACTGACCGCCCGCCTCCCCGCGTCCCCCCAGGTCGCACACGAAAGGAGAAACGATGTCCAGCAGGCTCAGCCCCGAAGACAGGTTCAGGATCCAGGTGGCGGCGCACGGCGTCGTCGCGCTGATGGCCTCCAGCGTGCCCGGCGCTCTCACCTCCCCCCGGGCCGGGATCGCCGCGGCGAAGGCGATGTCCACCGCGACCGGCCTCACCGGCGAGGTCCTGGCCGAAAAGCCCCCCAGGCTGCCGTTCAAGGGCAGCGTGGCCGAGATCGCCAAGACGGTCCTGCCCGCACTCACCAGATCGGTGCGGATACTCGACCGGGTCCAGGACGGCGAGGGCGAGAACTTCCGCCGCACGATGCGGATGATCGCCGAGTCCGCCGGGAACGCCAACACGGGCGCCCCGACCCCGGCCGAGGCGGAGATGCTGCGCAAGATCGAAGACGCCCTGCGGACCACCGCGTCATGAGCCGGGCCAGACCCCTCCGCGCGGCCGGACCGTGCTCGCAGGGACGACCCCGTGTAGCCCGACGACGGCGATATGACCTTCCGCGAGGCTCCCGCCAGCTCGCTTCCGGCGACACGCGGCGCGCCGAGTGACTGCTGCCTGAGTTCCGGCGGAGGAGAAGACGGCGCTGCCGACGCTGCAAGGCGTCGGCCGCCGGATGCCATGGCGCGGGCATCGGCCCTCACCCGCCACGACTTCACCGAACCCCCCATACCCACCTGAATCGCTGGGGTGGGTGGGGAGAAGTCAGGCGGATGGGCTTCTAGGTAAGCGAGGTGGCGACCGATCGAGGCGGCGGCCGGTGGCTAGTACGGCAGCCGCAGTTAGTGATCCCGGTTCGGTTACCGCCCGGCCGTGAGCTCGCGTGGACCGTGATCATGGTGGGGGTGGAGGTCGATCCGCCGCCTGCACGCCCGCTACCACCAGCCCCACCACCCCTGGCGGCACCGCCTCACACCACGCGCCTTGGCCTGGCTCTCACTGCCCCAGGCGGCTGCTGACGAACGCCGCGAGCGCCTCTTGGGACGGGTGTCCCCAACCGACGCAGAACGGATGCCCGGCCGGGTCCGCATACACCTGGTGACCCTCGTCAGCATCGAAATCAGCAGCTGCTTGGAGCAGCCGGGCGCCCAACGCCATCACTTCGTCGTGCGCGGCTCGCGGGTCGTCGACGTGCAGATCGAGATGCACCTGCTGGGGAATCCCATGCGGCCAGTCAGGCGGAACATGGTTCGGCGCCAGTTGCACGCCTATCCGCCACTCTCCAGCGGCGTCGATGACGCTGTGCCACTCGGCGTCCTCAAGGACGTGCCCGCCAAGAACGCCGGCCCAGAACGCGCTCTCGGCATGCAGATCGGCCGCGTCGAACACGATCACCTGACGCACCATGTTCATGACGCGAACCCTACGGGAGACAGCGCCCACCAGGTAGATCGTTCCGGGCTCGGGAAATCTCGCGAGAGGGCGGGCAACCAATAGCGACCCAATCGCCGGTCACTCCGCCAGCCCGAGATCGCGAACTGCGGCTGCCGTACTAGGTGTACAACTAGGCGGCTTGGAGCCAGGGTGGCGGGCGGACGGACACCATGCCGGACGGTGCCGCGATCCGGTAGGTGTGGCGTCCGTCAGGGCCAGTGGTGATGTGGATCTTTTCCGCGTTGGCATGTTTCCAGCGGTTATGCCATCCGCAACACAGTGCGAGCCGGTCGATGTCGGTGGGGCTGCGGCCGAGGGCCCAGCCGTAGACATGATCAACCTCGCACAGCGTCCCGGGCACCTCGCATTCATGGACGGCGCAGGTCGGATACAGACTTTCGAGGACCTGGCGCTGCGCGGCCGTGGCGAACCGGACCCGGTGGCCCAGGTAGAGCGGCAGGTTCCCGCGTCCCAGCAGCAGGGGCGAGACTCCGGCGGCCAGCGCGATGCGCCGGGCCTGCTCTGCCGGGATCGGCGTCCCATCGGTCAGTCGCGCCGGAGCGGTGCCGCCCGTCAGGGTATCCAGGTCGCAGATGACGGTGACCTTGGTGGCCCTGTGCCCGTCCGACAGGACTGCGGTGAGTGCGGCGGCGGTGCGTTCCGGTAGGTCGCGGGGGTCGTCGGTTCCGGCGGGCTTGGCCAAGGGCGCGAGGGTACCGTCCCAGAGCGCGGCGTCTTCGGCGTTGAGCCGGCCCTTGATGTAGCGGCCGCCGTCCAGTGAGCGTGTCGAGTCGATCCACGACCGCTCATACCCCCGCGCCACGTCCTCGGGGGCCTTCTCGCGCCCGTCGCGTTCGGCGATCACGTCACGAATCCGGCGACCGAACGAAGCGACCTTTCCAGCGGAGAAGCCCTGGTCGACCATGCCGAGCAGGGTGGTCTCGGCTGTGGCGCAGTCGTGGCCGCCAAGGCGGGCGGTCGCTTCGGCGATGGTGGCGGCGTACCCGGCCGACAGTTCACCGGCGGCCCACCGCCGCGTCACCTCCGCCAAACGGTGGCGCTGGCGGGCCACGGTCAACCGCTCTTTGGCGCGGGTCTCGCGCATGCCCAGGCGGGACCGCAGCCAGGACCGCGTGGAGGGAAAACCCCACCGCTGCACCTCCCGAGCGCCATCGACCACGCCGATGAGGCCGACCAGAGCGGCCTCCTGCAGATCACCGGCGGCGGCGAGCCCCTCGGCCAGCTCCAGGCAGGCCGCTGCCGAGTCGGGGACGGCCCGGGAGGCGAGTTCAGCGGCGATCGCCGAGGCCGCGTTCACCAATTCCATGGTGGACGCCGCAGCGAGATCGACCCCGACCGCTTCCATGGTCCCAATTTCACCCGCCACAACCCAGAAACCGCATCGAATACCGAGATGACATCGCCATTTCTCAAGCACCGAAAGCCACCAAACTCCACCCATAAAGGCAATTCGGAAGCTCCGGACACCCCTCCTCCGCAGACGGCTCCGAAGAAGGAGGGCCGGGCGTCCCATCCTCGGGCAGCGGGCCCAATGGTCGGGCCATTGATCGATGTCGGCTCTTGGATGGGTGGGGGCGGCGCGTCGGGCAGAGGGCAGGCGGAGCCTGCCCGACGAAAGCTGCGCTCAGGGGCCGCAGAGGCTCCGAAGTCAAGGGTGGCCGAAGGCCATCGAGAAGCGACGCGAAGCGCCCTTGACTTTGGAGGGGCGGCCCCGTACGCAGCGCCGCCCCCACCACGATTCCACGAACACGGCCCATGCAATTCGGAACATTCCAGCCGCACTAAACAGGACTTCACGAAAACCTGAGACGTTTCAGGCCATCGAGCTCGTGATCAGGTGGACCTGCCGCGACAGGTTCGGGCGTCGGCGTAGAACGTGAAGCGCTTCGGCGGCCCGCCGTTGACCGAGGCCTCCACCAGCGGCACCGAGTCCATCTGCGCCACGGCACACGGCCGATGTCGCCGTGAATCCGATAAGGCTCACCGCTGACTGCCGCGACCATTCGGCGTGGCCCTTCTCGCCGGCCGCTCGCCAGTGCGGCACGGAGAGAGTGCTTGTCCTGCCGGATGGCTGTGGTCCGCGCCTCATGGAAGACGGGAGACTGTTGCAGTGGCGTATGGGTTCTCCGATACGCCCGCGATACACCGGGAACTCCGGCCCGACCATACGGCCGGTCGGCCAGGCAACCGAACGGCCCATCGAAGACACCGAGACGGTTGCCCGACGGGCTCCCCGGCCAACAAAGCGGAAACCGCTCTCAACCAAGGGCGGCCACATGGCCGAGCCCGCCGCCCGGTATGCCGGCGTCCGGAAAGGTGATCAGCTCGTGGCACTCGTCGAGCCTCTCGTCCGCGAACCGGGCTCCGGCGGCGGAACGGCCGGCGTTGGGCCGGGCGCCCTGGCAAGCGGCGGCACGCTCACCTCCGCGATCCGGCGCGGACGCGGGCTGCGTCGAGCAGCAGGTCGGCAGCAACGACAGGCTGTGGGAACCGAGGCTGAACGAAGGGCACGACGAGAGTCGAGGTGGTCCGCTGGACTCCCAGGGCGGTCAGACCCAGGTGGGGAGGGATTGTTCGGCGTAGCGGGCACCGTAGCCGCCGGTCGGCAGGATCTGGGCGATGGCGTCCAGGTCCTCCTGGGTGAGGGTGAGGTCGACGGCGGCGGTGTTCTCTTCGACGCGCTTGGGGCTGCGGGTGCCAGGGATGGGGACGATGTCCTCGCCCTGGGCCAGGACCCAGGCCAGCGCCAGCTGGGAGACCGTCGCGTCCTTGGCGGCGGCCAGCTCGGTGAGCCGCTCGACGGCCTCCAGGTTCTTCTCGAAGTTCCCCGGCTGCCAGCGGGGGTCGCCGTTGCGCATGTCGGTCGGGTCGTAGGACCCGGCGGGCTTGGCGGTGCCGGTGATGAAGCCGCGACCCAGCGGGGAGTAGGACACGAACCCGATGCCGAGTTCGCGCAGCACCGGGAACAGCCGCTCCACGTCGCGCTCGAACAGCGAGTACTCGGTCTGGAGGACGGAGACGGGCTGGACGGCGTGCGCGCGGCGGATGGTCTGCGGGCCCGCCTCGCTCAGCCCGAAGTACTTCACCTTGCCCGCGTCGATCAGCTCCTTGACCGTGCCGGCGACGTCCTCGATCGGCACCTCCGGGTCGACGCGGTGCTGGTAGAGCACGTCGATGTGGTCGACGCCCAGGTAGCGCAGGCTGTTGTCGGCGACCTTGCGGATGTTGTCCGGGCGGCTGTTGAGGCCGGAGATCCTCCCGGAGGACAGGTCGAAGCCGAACTTGGTCGCCAGGACCACCTCGTCGCGGAAGTCCTTGACCGCCCGGCCGACGAGGATCTCGTTGGAGCCGGTGCCCAGGCCGTAGAGCTCGGCGGTGTCGAAGAAGGTAACGCCCAGCTCGTAGGCGCGCCGGATGGCGGCGATCCCCTCCTGCTCGTCCCCGGGACCGTAGGCCATCGTCAGGCCCATCGTCCCGTAGCCGATCGCCGAGGTGACCAGCCCTTGGCCGCCCAGAGTGCGCTTCCGCATGACCAACTCTCCCTCACGTAGCCGCAAACAACGAACCGAACCGTTCGGTATGGCCCTGCACCACACTACCCACTCGTCCGAGGGCATCAAACCGAACGGTTCGGTTGGCTAGGCTTGGGCCATGGCCAGCACCGCCGACTCGACCCAGGACCGGATCGTCGCCGCCGCCCGCGACGAGTTCGCCCGGCACGGGATCGCCGGCGCCCGCGTCGACCGGATCGCCAAGGCCGCCCGCACCAGCAAGGAACGCGTCTACGCCTACTTCCGCAGCAAAGAGAAGCTGTACCAGCACGTGGCAGCCGCCGAACTCGCCGCCGCGGCGGATGCCGTCCACCTGGACCCCGCGGACCTGCCGGCCTATGCCGGGCAGCTGTTCGACTACTTCACCGCTCACCCCGACCGGTACCGGTTCATCGCCTGGGGGCGCCTGGAACTGGCCCCAGACCCCCCGGGCTCCCCGGAACCCGCCGACGCCCCGGAACCCGCCGACGCCCCGGAATCCGTCGGCGCTGCCAGCCCCTATCGCGACGCCATCCTCGGCAAGATCGAAAAGATCCGCCGCGCCCAAGCGGCAGGCGACCTGGACCCCTCATGGGACCCCGTCGACATCATGGCCGTGGTCTCCCAGATCGCCCACACATGGCTCGACCAGGCCGAACTGGCCGCCGTCGCCCGGCACACCGCCGACGACCCCTCGTCGTCCGCCCGCCGCACCGCCGTCATCCGCGCCGTCGCCGCAGTCTTCCCGCCCGCTCCCGCCGCGATTCCCGACCGCGCCGCCAAGGCTCCTGACGACCCCCGGCGCGGTTGCTGACTGCCCCGCCGCGGCTGCTGACCACCCTGCCGGACGGGCCTCAGACGAGACGAGTCTCAGACGAATTGCAGGGGACGGACGACGTAGTCGGCGGGGATGTCGTCGTGCATGGTCTCGGCGCTGCGATCGGGGGCCGGCTCCTCAAGCAGGACGGCGCGGCGGACGCGGTCGGTGCGGAAGATGCGGCGGCCGCCCCGCATCCGGCACCAGGCGGTCAGGTACCAGCCCTGGCCGGACGCCGTGAACGTGACGGGTTCGACGTCGCGCTCGGTTTCGGTGCCCGTACGGTCGATGTAAGTGAGCCGGACGACACGGCGGGTCAGGACGGCCTCCTCCAGCACGGCCGGCACGGACGCCGGGTCGTCGTTCCCGGCGGGGGCCATGAAGCGGATGCGGGCCGCCAGCTCGCGGGCCGAGGCGCCGTCGTCCGCCGACATCGCGGCGACGATCTTGTGCAGCGCGGTGCGGGCGGAGCGGGAGTACGGCGAGCCGCCCGCCCTGGACAGGGTGATCGCGACGGCGACGGCCTCGGCGGGGCTGAAGTTCAGCGGCGGCAGCGTCCGGCTCTTGTCGAGCGTGTAGCCGCCGCCCCGGCCGACATCGGCGAAGATCGGCACGCCGGCCTGCTGGAGCGCGCTGATGTCGCGCTCGATCGTGCGGACGCTCACCTCGTACCGCGCGGCCAGTTCGCGCGCGGCGAGGCGGCGCGGCGCGCAGGCGCGCAGCTCCTCCACCAGGGCGTACAAACGGTCGGTGCGGTTCACGCGGCGAACCTACGCGCCGGGTCCGACAATTCTGAACGCCGAGGCCCCTGCGACGCTGGAGACCCTGCGGGCTAAAGAATCCCGACGCTAGGAGAAGCGCCAGAGCGCACCTTTCCGCTCGTTCCATCGCCAGATCTGTTCGTCCCCCGCGCAGACGAGGGTCGCCGAGTCGGAGGTGTACGCGAGCCGGAACGTCGCGACCGGTCCGCCGTCGAGGACGACCGGCCGGGGATTGCCGAGTGGCGGGGTCCGCCGTCTCTCGGGTCCTAGAGGGCGCGGAGGAAGCCGAGCATGGCCTCGTTGACCTCGGCGGGCCGTTCCTGCTGCGTCCAGTGGCCGCAACCGGACAGCCAGACGGTGTCGCGGAGGTTGGGCACGAAGTCGGTCATGGAGTCGATCACCTGGTGCGCGCCGACGGCGACGAGGTCGCGGTCACCGGCGATGTAGAGCGCGGGCGGCCCGATGGGGGCGCGGTGCCAGGCGGCGGTGAGCTCCCAGTTGCGGTCCATGTTGCGGTACCAGTTGATCGGGCCGGTGAAGCCGCTGTCCGCGTACTCCTCGACGTAGGCGTCGATGTCGGCCGCGGTGAGCCAGCTGGGCAGCTTCTCCGGCTCGGGCAGCACGTCCAGGAGGCCGCCGCCCTCGGGCGCGGTCATCGCCGAGCCCGGACCGTCGCCCGACACGCCGTAGAACATCCGGCGGAACGTGGCGGCGCGGTCACGGTCGAGTTCGGCCTCCGGGACGTCCGGCGACTGGAAGCGAACGATGTAGTAGCCCTCGCCGAACATGCGGCGCATGGACGCGATCGGGGGGCGGCTGCTGCGCGGGCGGTGCGGGACCGACATGCCGATCACCCCGCGCACCTTGTCCGGGCGCATCTGCGCGACGGCCCACGCGACGGGCGCGCCCCAGTCGTGGCCGGCGACGACGGCGCGGTCCGCGCCCAGGGCGCCGATGAGCCCGACCGCGTCGCCGGCGAGGTGCAGGATCGTGTACTGGCCGATGTCGTCCGGGCCGCCCGTCCGGGCGTAGCCGCGCTGGTCGGGGGCGACGGCGTGGAAACCGGCCTCGGCGAGCGCGGTGAGCTGGTGGCGCCAGGAGTACCAGCACTCGGGGAACCCGTGCAGCAGCAGCACGAGCGGCCCCTCGCCCGCCTCGGCGACGTGCATGCGCAGGCCGCTCTCCGACGTGACGAAGCGGTGCGTGATGTCGGTCATCGATACCCCTCGCGGTGGGCGGGACCGTGGCGAGCCCAACGCTAGCCCCACGCAGAAGCAGGTGGCCGCCTGCCTCGACGACCTCACCACCGCCGGGACGGTCGGCTCGGGGCACACCGTCCCGGCCGACTGGGCGGGCCTGCACGCCGCCGGAACGCGCAACCCGTCCGGCGTCCCCGGCATCCAGCTGGACGGCTATTTCCCGGACACCTCGACCTTCAACGCCAACCACGGCTGGAACCACGACGCGCAGTTCGTCATCCGCCTGCCCGAGCGCTGGAACGGCGGCCTCGTCGTCGCCGGGTCCCCCGGCAACCGCCGCCAGTACGCCAACGACGTCACCATCTCCGACTGGGCGCTCGGCAAGGGCTACGCCTACGCGGCGACCGACAAGGGCAACAGCGGCGTCGAGTTCTACAAGGACGGCCGCCGCCCCGGCGACGCCGTCGCGGAGTGGAACGACCGCCTGACCCAGCTCACCCGCGCCGCCAAGAAGGTCGTCGCGAAACGCTACGGGCGGACGTCGCGCCGCACCTACGCGGCGGGAATCTCCAACGGCGGCTACCTCGTCCGCTGGCAGCTGGAGAACCGTCCGCAGCTCTACGACGGCGGCATCGACGCGGAAGGCACCCTGTGGCGCGCCCGCGGCCCGAGCCTGTTCACCTACCTGCCCGCCGTCCTGCGCGCCTACCCGTCCTACGCGGCCACCGGCGACGCGTCCGCCCACGAGGCGCTCCTGAAGGCCGGCCTCGCGCCCGGCTCTGAATTCCTCTGGCCGTTCCACGACCAGGTCTACTGGGAACTCACCCAGCGCATCTACCGCGAGGAGTTCGACCCGTCCTACACGGGCGAAGAGGCCGACTACAACTACGCCGACCGCCCGGAGGAGGTCCACCGCGCGGTGGCCCGGGTCTCCCTCACCGGCGAGATCCGCAAACCCCTGATCACTCTCCAGGGAACCTACGACTCGCTACTGCCGATCAGCACCGACTCCGACGTCTACGCGAAACTCGTCCGCGCCCGCGGAAAGGCTCCCTACCGCTACTACCGCCTTGAGGCCGCCAACCACACCGACGGCCTCTACGACGTCTACCCGGACCGTCTCCGCCCCCTGCTCCCCTGCATGCGGACGGCCTTCACCGCCCTCGAATCGTGGACGGACGGCGGCGCGACACCGCCGGCGAGCGCGACTCTCCCCCGCCCGGCGACCGGCGACCTCGTCAACACCTGTTCCCTGGCGGGCTGACCGGTCACGCGTTCGCGCGCGTCCACGCGACCAGGTCCCCGGCCGGGAGGGTGTTGACGATCATCGACGCCGGCACCCCGCACCGGGCCGCGCGCTCGCAGCCGAGGGGCTGCCAGTCGAGCTGGCCCGGCGCATGGGCGTCGGAGTCGATCGAGAAGCGGCAGCCGGCCTCGACGGCGAGGCGGAGCAGGCGCTTGGGCGGGTCCAGCCGCTCCGGCCGGGAGTTGATCTCGACGGCGACGTCGTAGGCGGCGCAGGCGTCGAAGACGAGGGCGGCGTCGAACTCCGACTCGGGGCGCAGGCCCCCGCGCCTGCCGCCCGCCTTCACGATCCGCCCGGTGCAGTGGCCGAGGACGTTCACCCGCGGGTTCGCGACCGCGGCGACCATCCGCTTCGTCATCGCGACGCGGTCCATGCGGAGCTTGGAGTGGACGCTGGCGACGACGACGTCCAGCCGTTCGAGCAGCCCGGGGTCCTGGTCGAGCGTGCCGTCCTCCAGGATGTCGACCTCGATGCCCGTCAGGACGCGGAACGGCGCGAGGTCCACGTTCAGCGCGGCCACGACGTCGAGCTGGCGGCGGAGGCGGTCGGCGGACAGGCCGTTCGCGACCTTCAGGCGCGGCGAGTGGTCGGTCAGCGCGAGGTACTCGTGGCCGAGGCCGCGGGCGGTCTCCGCCATCTCCAGGATGGGCGAGCCGCCGTCGGACCAGTCGCTGTGGGTGTGCAGGTCGCCCTTCAGCGCGGCGCGCAGCGCGGCCGCCGCCTCGTCCAGCGGCTCGCCCTCGGTGGCCTCCAGGCGGCGCAGGTAGACGGGGGTCTCGCCGCGCAGCGCCTCCTCGATCACCAGCGCGGTGACCTTGCCGATGCCGGGCAGGGCGGTCAGCGTGCCCTCCCCGGCGCGGGCCGCCAGCTCGTCCGGGGACGTCCGCTCGGCGAGGTCGGCGGCCGTGCGGAACGCCCGCACGCGGTAGGTCGGCTCGCGGGCGCGCTCCAGCAGGAACGCGATCCGGCGCAGCGCTTCGACGGGCTCCACGCCTCGCACCGTACCCAGGTATGACGGGACGTGCTGCTCGCGGACCCGCTCGGGCTGGTCCTCACCGCCGGGCTCACCGCCGGGACGGTGTCGCTGCCGACGACCGAGACGATGCGGCGCGGCATCGTCGTGTCGGACGGGACGAAGCTGTCCATCGCGGTCGCGGTGAAGGCGCCGCGCGTGTGGGCGGGCCGGGCCGTGGGCGACTGGATGCGGCACGTGCCCAACGTCCGCTTCGCCAGGGGTGGGCTTCGGCGCGGATCCCTACTCCGGCGGCTTCGGCGTGGCCCGGACGGCGGCCTCGCCGCCCGCGTGAAGATCTTGGATGGTAGAAACGCACGATGCCGCCGCACCGCACGACGCCGAGGACGTCCGTCCGGCGGCCGCTCTCCCGGCGGCCGCGCAGGGCCCTGGCGGCGACCGCGTGCATCGGCGTGATCATGCTCACGACGGCCGGGACCGGGCACGCCGACCCCTACGCCGCGCCCGTTCCCGTCCCCGTGATGGCGCCCTCGACGCTGGACGTCCGGTTCGCCGCCGAGCGCGGCGCCATCGAGAGGGCGCTGCGGACGGCGCAGGCGGTCGGCGACGCGGACCGCGGCCGGGCGCTCGGCGCGTTCCTGCGGCCCGGGCGCCGTTTCCTCTACTTCGACCCGCGCGGCGGCGGGCGGGCCATCGAGGTCATCGGCGACATCACCCGGGCGCGGCGGGTCGCGATACTCGTCCCGGGCGCCGACACCACGCTGTCCGCGTTCGACGGGCGGGGCGGCAAGCCCTGGTCGACGCCGGGCGGCGGCGCGCGCGCCGTCTACGCGCAGGCCCGGTCCCTGTCGCCGAGTCCCGGGCTGGCGGTCGTCGCCTGGCTCGGATACGCGGCGCCGAAGACGTTCAGCGGCGAGGTCCTCACCGACGACCGGGCCTCCGAGGGCGCGGGGAAGCTGCGCCACTTCATGGCGGGCCTGCATCGCGTCAACCCGGGGGCGAGCGTGGGGCTGCTGTGCCACAGCTACGGGTCGGTGGTGTGCGGGCGCGCCGCGCTGGACGGCCCCGACACCGCGGCCTGGCGCCAGGTCACCGACATCGCCCTGTACGGCAGCCCCGGCACGACGGCGTGGTCGGCCTCCATGCTGAGCGGCACGGCCCGCGTCTGGGCGGGACGAGGAGCGACGGACTGGATGGAGGACGTCCCCCACGTGCGCGTCTTCGGGCTCGGGCTCGGCGCCGACCCGGTCTCCCCCGCGTTCGGGGCGCGGGTCTTCGACGCCGGATCCGGCGGCCACAGCGACTACCTCGCCCCCGGCTCGCCGTCGCTGCGCAACCTCACCGACATCGCGCTCGGGCGCGCCTCCAGCGTCACACCGGGCTGACGCGTTCGCCGGGTTGAGGGCGGGTCATCGCGGGTTGAGGGCGGGTCATCGCCGCCTTGGTGGCACCCTTGGGTTGTGGACACCGCGAGCGAGGCCGTAATCCGCGACCAGACCACCCAGCGCCTGGAGAAGGCGATGGGGACGTTCGGCACCGCGGCCCTGACCAGCATGGAGGAGCAGCTCCCCTGGTTCCGGCGCATGCCCGCCGACCAGCGCTCCTGGATCGGGCTCGTCGCCCAGGCCGGCATCGCCGCGTTCGTCGAGTGGTTCAAGAACAACGAGAAGACGCGCCCCGCCATCGCCGGCGAGGTGTTCGGCACCGCGCCCCGCGAGCTGCTGCGGTCCATCAAGCTGCACCACACCATCGACATGATCCGCGTGATCATCGAGGTGGTGGAGACCCGGCTGGACGAGCTGGCCGCGCCCGGCGGCGAGGCCCAGCTCCGCGAGGCCATCCTCCGCTACACGCGGGACGTGGCGTTCGGCGCCGCGCAGGTCTACGCGCGCGCCGCCGAGACGCGCGCCGCCTGGGACGCGCGGCTGGAGGCGCTCGTCGTCAACGCCGTGCTGCGCGGCGAGGTCGACGACGGCATGCACTCGTGGGCCGCCGCGCTCGGCTGGACGTCCAAGCCGGTCACCGTCATCGCCGGGTTCACCCCCGAGGACGAGGAGCCCGAGGTCACCATCGACCAGATGCAGCTGGCCGCGCGCCGCGCCCGCGCCGACGTGCTCGCCGGCGTCCAGGGGCACCGCGTCATCGTCATCATGGGCGGCGAGATCGACCCCGTCGAGGCGGCCCGTCCGATCGCCGCGAAGTGCGGCCCCGGGCCCGTCGTCGTCGGCCCCCAGGTCGCCGACCTCTACAGCTCGACGTTCTCCGCCCAGGCCGCCGTGGCCGGGCTCCGCGCCGCCGCCGGATGGCCCGACGCGCCCCGCCCCGTCCAGGCGACCGAGCTGCTGCCCGAGCGGGCCCTGGACGGCGACGACGACGCGCGCCGCTACCTGGTGGACAGCGTCTACAACCCGATGCTCGCCGCCGGCGCCCCCCTCCTCGACACCCTCACCACCTACCTCGAGCAGGGCTCGTCGCTGGAGGCCACCGCGCGGCTGCTGTTCGTCCACCCCAACACCGTCCGGTACCGGCTCCGCCGCGTCACCGAACTGACCGGCCTGGCCCCGACCGACGGCCGCAACGCCTTCACGCTCCGCATCGCGCTCGTGCTGGGCCGGTTCGAGACCCGCGCCGTGTAGCAGCGCCGTTTCCGCCGAGCCCCTTCCCCATGTTCACCAGTGTTCGGGGGCCGGCGTTGTAGGGGTCGTACAAAGGGGTCAGGGGAAACTTCGTTCTGATCGGTATCGAGTCCGGCGGCCATCAACGGCAGGCTGGACGCTGTGATACTCCTCGCATCGCCCGGCCAGGGCGCCCAGACCCCCGGCTTCCTGCAGCCATGGCTAGAGATACCCGGAGTCGCCGACCGCCTCGCCTGGTGGTCGGCCGTCACCGGGCTCGATCTGGTCAGGTACGGGACCGAGGCGGACGCCGAGGAGATCCGCGACACCGCGGTGGCGCAGCCGCTGCTGGTCGCCGCCGCGCTCGCCGCGTTCGAGGTCCTCTACGAGGACCGGCTGCCGGACGCGGTCGCCGGGCACAGCGTCGGCGAGCTGGCCGCCGCCGCGATCGCCGGGGTGCTCTCCCCGGAGGCCGCGCTGGTGCTCGTCCGGGAGCGGGGCAAGGCGATGGCCGAGGCCGCCGCCGTCACCGAGACCGGGATGACCGCCGTGCTCGGCGGCGACCCGGAGGAGGTCCTCGCCGCCATCGACAAGCACGGGCTCACGCCCGCCAACGTCAACGGCGCCGGCCAGATCGTCGCCGCCGGGACGATGGGGCAGCTCGCCGAGTTCGCCGACGAGCCGCCCGCGAAGGCGCGGCTCCGGCCGCTGTCGGTCGCGGGCGCGTTCCACACCGAGCACATGGCGCCCGCCGTCGACACGCTCCGCCGCCTCGCGTCGGGCGCGCCCGTCGCCGACCCGCGCACCACGCTGCTGCAGAACCGCGACGGCGCCGTCGTCGAGGACGGCCGCGAGTTCGTCGGCCGGCTCGTCGACCAGGTCAGCGCGCCCGTCCGCTGGGACGCGTGCATGACCGCCATGCGGGACCTCGGCGTCACCGCGATCATCGAGCTGCCGCCCGCCGGGACGCTGGCCGGCCTCGCCCGGCGCGAGCTGAAGGGCGTCGAGCTGGTCGCCCTCAAGTCGCCCGCCGACCTGGACAAGGCCCGCGCGCTGATCGAGGCGGACGCGTCATGACCGCCGCACTCCAGATCCCCGCGATGACCGCCGGCTCCCGCGTCCTGGCGTTCGGCGACTACCGCCCGGCCCGCGTCGTCACCAACGACGACCTCGCCGCCAAGGTCGACACCAGCGACGAGTGGATCCGCAGCCGCGTCGGCATCGTCCAGCGGCACATCGCCGCCGACGACGAGGGCATCGTCGAGCTGGGCGTGCACGCGGGCGCCAAGGCCCTCGCGGGCAGCGGGCTCGCCCCGTCCGACATCGACCTCGTGATCCTCGCGACCTGCTCCGCGGAGTCGCCGATGCCGGGCCACGCCGCGCAGGTCGCGCACCGCCTCGGCATCGACGCGCCCGGCGCGTTCGACCTGAACGCGGCCTGCGCCGGCTTCTGCTACGCGCTCGCCACCGCCAGCGCCGCCGTCCGGACCGGAAGCGCCCGCAACGCGCTGGTGATCGGGTCGGAGAAGATGTCCCAGTGGATCGACTGGACCGACCGCTCCACCTGCATCATCTTCGCGGACGGCGCGGGCGCGGCGGTCGTCGCCGCCAGCGAATCCGCCGGCATCGGCCCGGTCGTGTGGGGCAGCGCCGGCGACAAGTACGACAAGATCATCATCGAGGACCGGAACTCGTTCATCCGCCAGGAGGGGCAGGCGGTGTTCCGCTGGGCCACCACCGCCATCGCCCCCGTGGCGGTGGAGGCGTGCGAGCGCGCCGGCGTCAAGCCGGAGGACCTCGCCGCCATCGTCCCGCACCAGGCGAACCTGCGCATCATCGAGGCCATCGCCCGCAAGGTGAAGGCCGCCAACGCCGTCGTGGCCGACGACATCGTCCACACCGGCAACACCTCCGGCGCCTCCATCCCGCTGGCGATGTCACGCATGATCGAACGCGGCGACGTTCCGTCCGGCGCCCCGGCCCTGCTGGTCGGGTTCGGCGCCGGACTGTCCTACGCTGCCCAAGTCATCCAGATCCCGTAGGCCGTCACGCCGCTCGCAGGCTCTGGACCAACCCACCGAAGGAGAACGCAGAACCATGGCAGTCGCCACCGAACAGCAGATCCTGGACGGCCTCGCCGAGATCATCGACGACATCGTCGGCATCGACAAGGCCGAGGTGACCCCCGAGAAGAACTTCATCGACGACCTCGACATCGACTCGCTGTCGATGGTCGAGATCGCCGTCGCCGCGCAGGACCAGTTCGGCGTCGAGATCCCCGACGACGAGCTGCGCAACCTGAAGACCGTCAAGGACGTCATCAACTTCGTCCAGAACCTGCAGACCACGGCCAAGAGCTAGATCCGCGGGGAAGGCGCGCCGCCGCTCCGGCCGGAGGCGGCGCGCCCGACCTCCATCCCCCCACCGTCCGCAAGGAGCACCCACATGAGCAAGAGCCAGACCAGAGTCGTGGTGACCGGTCTCGGTGCAACGACACCTCTCGGCGGAGACCTGCCGTCGACCTGGTCCGCCCTGCTCGCCGGGGAGTCCGGGGTCCGCCCTCTGGAGTGGGAGGGCGTGGAGGACCTGCCGGTCCGGTTCGCCGCGACGCTGAAGGTCCAGCCGGAGGAGGTCATCCCGCGCCAGTCGATGCGCCGCCTCGACCGCAACCAGGCGATCGCGCTGATCGCCGCGCGCGAGGCCTGGGCGCACGCCGGGTTCGCCCCGCCCACCGGCGGCAAGCCGCAGAAGGGCATGGAGAAGGCCGGCGTCGACGGCGGCCACACCGTCGACGGCGAGCGCCTCGGCGTCGTGTTCTCCAGCGGCATCGGCGGCCTGCACACCGCCCTCAACAGCTACGACGTGTTCCGCGAGAAGGGCTGGTCGCGGGTCTCCCCGTTCACCGTCCCGATGCTGATGCCGAACGGCGCGTCCGGGCACGTCGGCATCGAGTTCGGCGCGATGGCCGGCTCGCACGCCCTGGTCAGCGCCTGCGCGTCCAGCGGCGAGGCCGTCGGCTACGCCATCGACATGATCCGCGCGGGCCGCGCCGACGTGGTGATCTGCGGCGGCACCGAGTCGTGCATCCACCCGCTGCAGATGGCCTCGTTCGGCGCCATGCGCGCGATGTCGACCCGCAACGACGAGCCGGAGCGCGCGTCCCGGCCCTACGACAAGAACCGCGACGGGTTCGTCCTCGGCGAGGGATCCGCGGTGCTGATCCTGGAGTCGGAGGAGCACGCCCGCGCCCGCGGCGCGCGGATCCACGGCATCGCGGCCGGCTGCGGCTACTCCGGCGACGCCTACGACATCGTGCTGCCCGACCCGAGCGGCGCCGGGCAGGCCAAGGCGATGCAGCGCGCGCTGAAGGACGCCGGGCTGGAGCCCGCCGACATCGTGCACATCAACGCGCACGCCACCTCGACCCCGGCCGGCGACGTGGCCGAGCTCGCCTCCATCAAGGCGGGGCTCGGCGAGGACGCCGCCCGCCAGGTCGCCGTCACCGCCACCAAGTCGATGACCGGGCACCTGCTCGGCGGCGCCGGCGCGCTGGAGTCGGTCTTCACCGTCCTCGCGCTGAAGGAGGGGCTCATCCCCTTCGTCGCCAACCTGGAGGACCTCGACGACGAGGCCGACCTGGACATCGTCCGGGACGAGCCGCGCAAGATCTCCGACGGCCCGGCCGCGGCGCTGAACAACTCGTTCGGCTTCGGCGGCCACAACGTCTCGGTGGCCTTCCAGCGCGCGCTCTGACCCGCGCACACGCGGGACGACGCAGGACACGCGTAAGGGAACGGCCCGGCGGCTTCACAGCCGCCGGGCCGTTCCCTTTCTCGTCACGTTCTCGTCAGGCGGCGCGCGCCGCGGGCATGTGGCCGTCCGGCCTTCGGTGGAGGCGGGGCGCGCTCGTTGCGGGGCGGGCACGCTCCGGGCCGCCCGGGGCCGGCGGGGCCCGCCGGGCCGGGCCTCAGACGGCGGCGTGCAGCCAGCGGACGGGGGCGCCGTCGCCGGCCCTGCGGAAGGGCTCCAGCTCGTTGTCCCACGGGGTGCCGAGGAGGCGTTCGAGCTCGTGTTCCAGCGTGATCTTGCCGACGGCGGCGTTCGCCATGACGGAGCGGAGCCGGTCCTCGGGGACGAGGATGTCGCCGTTGGCCCCGATGACCCCGGAGAAGACCCCGAGGGACGGGGTGAAGCTGAACCGGACGCCGTCGGTGCCGGGCGTCGGGTCCTCGGTGGCCTCGAACCGCACGAGTTTCCAGTTGCGCAGCGCGGAGGTGATCCCCGCGGCGGTGCCCGGCCTGCCCTCCCAATGAAGCTCGGCGCGCAGCGTTCCCGGCGCGGCCGCCTGATCTGCCCACTCAAGGGAAACGGGCACACCGAGAACACCTGCGGCGGCCCACTCGATGTGCGGGCTCAGCGCAGGCGGCGCGGAGTGGACGTAAAAGACGCCACGTGCGGTCACCGGACCTCCTGGATCTGTACCGAGGCTCGTCTTCCCCTACGGCCTCGTACGTCCCAAGTCGGCGTCCGCGTCCCTCATTGTGCATCATCGGCCCGTCTCGCACCACCGGGAGACCGTTGTTTATTGAACGCTTGACCATGCGATGCGCGCCGTTCACCGGGCCCGGGCGACAAGGGTAGGCCCTCGGCGGCCGGTCCGCGGCGAAAGCCGGCAACGCGGTACGGCCGCGCCCGGCCACGGCCGACGGCGACTCTCCGTCCGTTTCCGGTGACCCGGCGTCGCCGATCCGGCACTATGAGCGCGGGCGGCAGCGGGCGAGAGCGAGGACCGATGTTCGATCAACGGGCGCGGCTGGACCGGGTGCTCGCGCGCCATCCCGACGCGCAGGTCGTGGAGCCGCTGCCGGGGCGTCCGGCGCTCGTCCGCCGGGACGAGATCCTCGTCGCCGGGCACGACGCCGGCGCCGCCGAGTCCCTGGTCCGGCGCTGGTTCGACGCGCGGCGGGACGAGGGCGGCGTCGCCCGGCTGCGGCTGCGCGCCCCCTCGAAGGTGGACGTCTGCGAACTCGCCGCCCTCCTCAGGACGGACGGCCGGTTCCGCGCGCTGAGCGCGTCGCCGAACCACCTCGTCCTCGGCCAGCCGATGTGGTGGAGCGGGCCCGCGGACCTGCCCCGTCCGGCCGCGCCGCTGCCGGCGCCCCGGGCGGCCCCGGCGCGGGCGGCGGCGCGGCGGGACGTGACGGTCGCGATCCTGGACACCGGGCTGTCGCCGCACCCCTGGTACGCCGAGACCGGCTGGTACCGCGAGCAGCGCGCGGAGGTCGCCGAGGTGCTGGACGCCGACCTCGACTACGACCTGGACGCCCAGGCCGGGCACGGCACGTTCATCGCGGGCGTGGTGCTGGCGCAGGCGCCGGCCGCGCGGCTGCGCGCCCACCGGGTCATCGGCGGCGACGGCGTCGGCGACGAACTGGACGTGATCCGGGCGCTGCGCCGGATCGCGGAGCGGGGCCGCGCCGACGTCGTCAACATCTCCCTCGGCTGCCACACCTACGACGACCGCCCGTCCCCGGTCCTGGCGCGGGCGGTCGCCGCGCTCGGCCGCCGGACGGTCGTGGTGGCGTGCGCGGGCAACGCGGCGACCGACCGCCCCTTCTGGCCGGCCGCGATGAAGCCGGTCATCGGCGTCGCGGCGCTGGACGGCGGCGACCGCGCCTGGTTCTCCAACCACGGCTGGTGGGTGGACGCCTGCGCGCAGGGCGTCGACGTGGCCAGCACGTTTGTGTCGTTCGACGGGACGCGGCCGCGCGTGCGCGGCATCGATCCCGACCTGTTCCAGGGGTACGCGACGTGGAGCGGGACGTCCTTCGCGGCGCCCGTGGTCGCGGGGCGGATCGCCGGCCGGGCCGCGGCGGACGGCGTCGACGCGGTCACGGCGGCCGACCGCGTCCTCGATCCGGCGTCGCATCGGGTCCTGCCAGACCTGGGCGTGGTCGTAAAGTCGGAAAAAGATACTGACGGTCAGCGCTCGATGGCATAGGGTCAACGAACAGCGGGGGGCCTCGGGAGGAGACTTCGGTGGCCCACAGGGACGGAACGGACGAACTGGTGGTCCGGGCACGCGACGGCGACGGTGACGCGTGGGCCCGGCTGGTCGAGCGACACAGCGCGCTGCTGTGGTCGATCGCCCGCTCGCACGGGCTGAACGACGCCGACTCGGCCGACGTGGTGCAGACCACGTGGCTGCGGCTGGTGGAGCGGATCGACGCGCTGCGCGATCCGGCCGCGACGGGGTGCTGGCTGGCCACGACGGCGCGGAACGAGAGCATGCGGCTGGTGCGGCGCAAGAGCCGCGACCTGCCGATGGTTCCCGCGCCCCGGCGGCCGGAGCCGGGCCCCGAGCGGATCGTCGCGGCGCGCGAGCGGCTCGGCCGGGTCGGCAGCGCGCTCGACACGCTGCCGCGCCGCTGCCGGACGCTGCTGCGGCTGTTCGCGCTGGCGCCGAGCCACGCCGAGCTGGCCGCGGCGCTCGGCATCCCGGTCGGCAGCGTCGCGCCGACCCGGGCGCGTTGCCTGGACGCCCTCCGGAGGCTCGTCCCGTGAACGACGACGAGCTGATGTCCGGGGTCCGGGACGCGTTCGAGATCCTGGATCCCGTCCCGGCGGAGGTGCTGGCGGCGGCGCGCGCGTCGATCGTGTGGCGGACGCCGTCCGCGACGCTGGCGGAGTTGGCGCACGACCGGCCCGGCCGAGCCGCGGCCGGGGTGCGCGGCGCGGCGGGCCGGACGCTGACGTTCGCGTGCCCCGGGTCGACGGTGGAGATCGAGGTGGCCGAGCGCGGCCGGGAACGGGAGATCACCGGGCGGCTCGTCCCGTCCGCGGCGGCGGTCGTCGAGGTCCGGCACCGGGACCTGCCGCCGGACGGGATCACGGCGCGGGCCGAGCCGGCCGGGCTGTTCTGCGTCCCGCGCGTCCCGGAGGGCCTGGTCAGCCTCGTGTTCCGGCTGGCGGACGGGTCCTCGATCGTGACGAGCTGGATCCGCCTGTGACCGGGCCGGACGAGCGCGCGCTGCTGTGGACGGCCGCGATGGACCCGGCGACGGCGCTGGCGCGGGCCCTCGCCCTGCTGGAGGACGGCGGCCTGCCGGAGGACGGCGGCGTCCTCGCGCTCCGGGTGGCCGGGCTGGCGGCCAAGGAGCTGGGGCGGCTGGACGAGGGCCTCGGCTTCCTGCACCGTGCGCTCGAACTGGCCGAGGGCTATGCGGCGGCGCAGGTGCGGATGAACCTCGTCGGCCTGCTCACCGCGCGCGGCGCCGTCGCGGAGGCGCTGGCCCACGCGCGTGCGGCCGAGACCGTCCTGGAGGGCCCGGACGCGGACCGGCTCGCCGCGAACACGGCGTGCGCTCTGGCGCGTGCCGGGCGGCTGGACGAGGCGCGCGAGGTGGCCGCCGGCGCCCTGCCCCGCCTGCGCGGCGGGCACGAGCCGGCCGTCTTGAACGGTCTGCTCACCAACCTGGGTCTCGCGCTGGCCTTTCGCGGCGACTACGACGGCGCGGAAGAGGCCCTGTCGGAGGCCGTCGCGGTCGGCGAGGCGGCCGGGCTGGGTCATCAGACGGCGATGTCGAAGGGCAATCTGGCCTTCGCGGTGTCGCGGCGCGGGGACGTCCCGCGCGCGCTTCGCCTCTACGCGGAGGCCGAGCCGGGGCTGACCGGTGAGCGCCTGGCGCAGTGCCGGTTCGACCAGGCGGAGACCCTCATCATGGCCGGTCTGCCGGGTGAGGCGCGCCCCGTCCTCGCCGCCGCCCTGGACGCGGCCATGGAGAACGGGTACGGATGCGACGTCGCCGACGGTTTCCTGCTCCTCGCCCACGCCGAACTGGCCGACGGCGACCCGGAGCAGGCCACGGACGCGGCCGAGCACGCCCGCACCATGTTCGCCGAGCAGGAGCGCACCGGCTGGATGCTGCTGGCCGAGCACGTGCTGCTCAAGGCCAGGTGGGCGTCCGGTGAGCGGTCCACCGTGCTGCTGCGGTCGGCGGCGGCGACGGCCGGACGGCTGGAGGGCGGCGGCTGGCCCGACGCCGCCGACGAGGCCCGCATCGTCGCCGCGCGCGTGGCGCTGGCGCTCGGCAGGCCCGCGGGGCACCTGCTGTCGTCCGTCGGACGTCCGGGCGGCCGTGCGTCCACCCGGATCGCCGGCTGCCACGCGCTCGCCCTCGAACGCGCCGCGCGGGGCGACCAGGGCGGCGCGGTGGCGGCCGTGCGGGCCGGGCTCCAGGTCACCGAAGAGCATGCCGAGGCGCTCGGCGCGCTCGACCTGCGCGCCCGCGCGGCCGGTTTCGCGACCGAGCTGGCCGAGCTGGGCCTCGCCCTGGCCCGGTCCGCGCGGGAGCTGCTCGCCGTGGAGGAGCGGCGGCGGGCGATCGCGCGGCCGGTCCGGGTCCGTCCGCCCGGGGACCCCGAACGGGCCGCCGCGCTGACCGCGCTGCGCGCCCTCAGCGCCGACCACACGGCCGACACCGCCCGTGGCGGCGTGCCGTCCGTCCTCTCGCCGGACATGGCCGACCTGGAGGCGCGGATCAGGTCCCGGACGCGGCGCCGCCCGTCCGGCGCGTCCCCGCCCCGCTCCGCCGAGGCCGCCGAGATCGCCGCGGCGCTCGGCGACCGCGCCCTCGTCGAGATGATCGCGATCGACGGCGAGCTGCACGCCGTCACCATCGCGGGCGGCCGGCCCCGGCGCCACCGGCTGGGGGCCTGCGACGGCGTCGGCCTCATCCGCTTCGCGGCGCGCCGCCTCGCCGAGCGGGACGACCCGCAGGCGCTCGCCGCCCTCACCGGCGCGGCCGAGCGCCTCGACCGCGTCCTGCTCGCCCCGCTGGCCGCCGCCCTCGGCGACCGCGACCTGGTCATCGCCCCGACCGGCGCGCTGCACGGCCTGCCGTGGGCGGCGCTCCCCTCGCTCGCGGGGCGCCCGTTCACGGTCGTCCCGTCCGCGGGGGCCTGGCTCCAGGCGAGCGCGGTCCCGCCCTCCGGCGGGCACACCGTGCTCGTCGCCGGCCCCGACCTGCGGCACGCCGGACGCGAGGTCGCCGTCCTGCGCGGCCTGCACCCGCGGGCCCGCGTGCTGGCCGGGTCCGACGCGCGCGCGGAACCCGTCCGGGACGCCCTGGACGGCGCCGCCCTCGCCCACATCGCCGCCCACGGCGAGTTCCGCGAGGGCAACGCCCTGTTCTCCCGGCTGCGGCTCGCCGACGGCCCGCTGATGGTGCACGACCTGGACGCGCTGACCGTCCCGCCGCGCCTGATCGTCCTGTCCGCCTGCGACATCGGCCGCGCCGACGAGGGCGACGCCGTCCTCGGCATGGCCGGCGCCCTCCTCGCACTCGGCGCCGCCACGGTGATCGCCAGCGTCACCCCCGTGCGCGACGAGGCCACGCCGGAGTTCATGTCCGCGTTCCACGCCGCCGTCAGGGCGGGCCGGTCCCCGGCGCGGGCGCTGGCGGACCTCCCCCGTACCCCGGCCACGACCGGTTTCCTGGCCATGGGCGCCGGCTGACGCGGGCCGCGGCCCCGCCCGGACCCGTCAGCCGTCGCCGGTGGCCACCGGGTTGGACGGGTCGGTCACCCAGTTCGACCAGGAGCCGACGTAGAGGGCGGCCGGGATGCCGGCGAGGTTGAGGGCGAGGATCTCGTGGGCGGCGGTGACGCCGGAGCCGCAGTAGGCGCCGACGTCCAGGGCGTCGGTCGCGCCGAGCTTCGCGAAGCGCTCGCGCAGCAGTTCGGGCGGCAGGAAGCGGCCGTCCACGCCGACGTTCCCGGACGTGGGGGCGTTCCGCGCGCCCGGGATGTGCCCGGCGACCGGATCGACGGGCTCCTGCTCGCCGCGGTAGCGCTCGGCGGCGCGCGCGTCGAGGAGGACGCCCGCCGTGGCCAGCTCGGCGGCGCCCTCGGCGTCCAGGACGGGAAGGCGCCCGGGGTTGGCGATGAAGTCGCCCGGCTTCACCTCGGGTTCGGCGTCGCTCACCCGGTGCCCCGCCTCCACCCAGGCGCGGTACCCGCCGTCCAGTACCCGGACCCGCTCGTGCCCGAAGTAGCGCAGCGACCACCAGACGCGGGCCGCGGACATGGAGTCGGCGTCGTCGTAGGCCACGACCAGGCCGTCCCGCGAGACCCCGGCCCGCCGCATCGCCGACTCGAAGACGACGGGGTCCGGGAGGGGATGGCGGCCGCCGGGGCCGGGCGGCCCGGCCACGTCGCGGTCGAGGTCGACGAACACGGCGCCGGGCAGGTGCCCCCTGCGGTAGGACTCGATCCCCGGCGGCCCCGCCAGGTGCCATCGGACGTCCAGCAGGACCACGGGCGTCTGCCGCCGGAGCAGCCGGTCCAGCGCGGGCACTTCGATGAGAGGGTGCACAGGGCCAGTTTGACCGTCGATGCCCGGATTCGGGAGGGGCGAAGGCTGGTTCATCTCACATCCGCGGGGTGTCAGGGGCGGGACGTGGTGAGCAGCGGGACGAGTTGCTCGGCCGGAACGAGGGAGCCGTGCATGCCGACCATCCGGTTCAGCCACGGTTCCCGCTCGGACGCGACGATCGCGAGGTCGGCGTGCGGCACGGCGACCACGTCGCCGACGCGCTCCGCCATCCCCTCGCCGAGCGGGCCGAACCAGCCGTCCGCCACGGCCTTCTCACGCGGCACCACCCAGGCGCGGTCGCCGAGCATCGCCGTCCAGGCGGCGAGGACGTCGCCGTGGGCGCCCGGCTCGCTGTAGACGTAGCGGCAGCGCGCGTCGCCGCCGAGGAGGGCGACGCCCTCCTGCAGCTCGGGAACGGCATCGACGTCCACCCGCTCGGACGGGTCGACCATTCCGTGGTCCGCCGTCACGTACAGGGCCGAACCGGGCGGCAGGACGGCCGCGATCTGCTGGGCGAGCGTGTCCACGAACCGCAGCTGGTGCCGCCAGTCGGCGGAGTCGACGCCGAACCGGTGACCGGTGCCGTCGAGGTCCGCGTGGTAGGCGGTGACGTAGGCGCGGTCGCCCCGGCACAGCGCCATCTCGGTGCGGCCGACGAGCTGCCCGAGGCCCTCGGCGGACAGGTACTCGGCGCCGCGGGCGGTCGCGCGGCTCAGCCCGGACCGCCTGTACTGGCGGAGCGACACGTAGCCGACCTCGACGCCGTCCGCCGCGGCCCGCTCGTACGCGGTCGGGACCGGCTGGAACACCGCCGGGTCGGGGTCGTCGTCCTTCCAGTGCAGGCAGTTCAGCAGCCGGCCGGCGCCGGGGATCGCCACCTGCAGGCCGAGCAGGCCGTGCGCGCCCGGCGGCGCGCCGGTGCCCAGCGAGGCGAGGCTGGTCACGGTCGTCGCCGGGAACCCGGCGGTGATCGGGCCGCCGTCCATCGCGTTCAGGTAGGGCGCCTCGTCCGGATGCTCCTTGAGCTGCTCCCAGCCGAGCCCGTCGACGAGCAGGACGCAGGCGCGCGGCAGGCCGGGCAGGCCCAGCACGTTCACCGCGTCCGGGACGCCCAGCGAGGCCAGCACCGAGCCCGGCAGGTCGGCGAGGGCGCCCGCCCCGTACCGCGGAACCGGCGCCTCCGGCACCGCTCCCGCTCCCGCCCCCGTCACCGGGCCGCCCACCTCGTGGGGGGACCCCCCACACCCCCTGACGAGCAGACCACCCGGCGCCCTCCGCTCCGCCGGCGCTCCGCTCCGGTCACCGGGCGGTCGCGGCGGACAGTTCCTCGGCGAACGCCAGCACCTGGGCCACCGCGTCCGCGCCGTCCGCCGCCTCGCTGACCCGCAGGGACAGGTCGTCGGCCGTGACGCTGCCGGTGTAGCCGTGGTCGGCCTCGCAGTTCTCGTCGCCGCACGTCGCCGGCTCGAGGTCGATGTGGGCGATGGCGCCCCAGCCGATGGTCAGCACGACCTCGGTGGGCGGCACGCCCGGCACGTAGGACGCGGGGTCCGGGACGACCCGCGTCACCGCGACCGACTGGACGCGTTCCAGCTTGACGGCCTCGGTGGTGGTGGACGCGTGCGGCTGCGCCATCCCCTCGCCCGGCGGGTGCTCGTCGGTGTGGCACACCAGCAGCCGGGCCGCGGACAGCACGAGCACCGTCACGTGCCGCCGGACCTCCATCGCGGGGTCGAACGTCGCCTCATGGTGAACGACGTAGGCGACGACTCGCTCGTCGCCTACGGCCGACTCGACCGCGTCCGCGACCAGGGCCGGGTAGTAACCGCTGCGCTCGATCGCCGTGCGCAACCCGCTTGCGGTCGCTCGGGTTTCCCTCATGGCTCCCATCCTGCCCTGTCCGGGGCGGACGCGCACATGAGCGCCCCGGCGCGGTCATCCGCCCGCCTGGCGGGTAGGGGCATGGCATGGACGAGCATCCACTGCCGACCCCGCCGCCGGTGCCGCCGCCCACCCCGGACCCGGCCCCCACGCCGCAGCCGCCGGTGCCGCCCGAGCCGCCGCCCGGCCCCGCGCCGCGGCCGCCCGGCCCCGTCCCGCCGGGCCCGTCGCCCGAACCGGTCCCGCCCGGCCCGCCGCCGGAACCCGTCCCGCCCGGGCCCGCTCCGGAACCGACGCCGCCGGCGCCGCCCCCGGAGCCCATCCCGCCGGGCCCGGAACCCGACCCGGTCCCGCCGACCCCGGACCCACGTCCGCCGGCCCCGCCCGGTTAGAGGCGGCGGGGGGCCATTTCGGCGCGGGGGCCCAGGGGGCGCTCCAGGGTCAGCCTGACCTCGCGCACCGTGACGCCCGTTCCGTCCACCATGACCGGGTTCAGCTCCAGCCGCGCCACCTCGGGCAGGTCGTAGCCGAGGCGGGACGCGCGCAACAGCAGCCGCTCAAGGGCCTTGACGTCCACGGGCTCCGCGCCCCGGTGGCCGAGCAGCAGCGGGGCCGTGCGGATCGCGCGGACCATCTCCGCCGCCTCCACGTCCGCGAGCGGCGACAGGCGGTAGGCGCGGTCGTCCAGCAGGTCGGCGGTCTCGTCGGCGATGCCGAACGAGATCAGCGCGCCGAACGAGGGGTCCTCGCTGACCACGACGCGGGTCGGCACCCCGGCCCCGCCCTCGGCGACCTCGATGCCGTAGCAGGCGAGCAGTTCCGCCGCCCGCTCCGGCGCGACGTCGACCGGGCCGCCGTCGCCGAGCCACTCCGCGACGAGGACGCGCGCGCGGTCGCGGTCCACGTCGTCGAAGACCGGCATGCGGCCCGCGGGGCGCCGCCGCCACTGCGCGTACCTGATCACGTAGGCCAGCGCGCGGACGGCGTCCTCCGGCGAGGGGTAGGACGGCACCGACCCCTCGGCGGGCATCCCGTCCGGTCCGGGGACGCGCAGGTCGGCGGGCATGCCCTCGGTGCCCAGGTAGGTCGCCACGATCGGCTTGCCCGCGCCGGCGGCCAGCCGCAGGATCTTCTCGGGGACGCGGACGTCGTAGCCGCCGATCGTCGGCGGCGTGAACAGCGCCACGACCGCGTCGACCGTGTCGTCGGCGAGCGCGCCGGCGAGGGCGGCCTCGTAGTCGTCGGCGTCCGCGCGGGGGCCGAGGTCGACGCGCGGACGGACGTCCAGGCCGAGCGCGGCGGCCTCGTCCTGCGCGAGCAGGCCCAGCGAGTTGGAGTTGTCGATGACCGCGATGCGGTCGCCGGCCGGGAGCGGCTGGTAGGCCAGCACCTGCGCCACATCGAACAGCTCGGACAGGTCCTCCACCCGGATGACGCCGGCCTGCTCGAACAGCGCGCTGACCGCGTGGTCCGGGAGCGTGAGCGCGCGCGCGGCGTGCCCCAGCGGGACGCCCTGGGTGCTGCGGCCGCTCTTCACCGCGACGATCGGCTTGCGGCGGCCGAGCCTGCGCGCCAGCCGCGCGAACTTGCGGGGGTTGCCCAGCGACTCCAGGTACAGCAGGACGGCCTTGGTCGCCGGGTCCTCCTCCCAGTACTGCATGAGGTCGTTTCCGGAGACGTCCGCCCGGTTGCCCGCCGAGACGAACGTCGACAGGCCGAGGCCGCGTTCGGCCGTCCGCTGCAGGATGGCGATGCCGAGCGCACCGGACTGGGAGAAGAAACCGACCGGCCCCCGTCCCGGCATGGTCGGCGCCAGGGTCGCGTTGAGCCGCACGTCCGTGTCGGTGTTGGCGATGCCCAGGCAGTTGGGTCCGACGACGCGCATCCCGTAGGCGCGCGCAAGGCTCACCAGTTCCTTCTGGGCGGCACGTCCCTCCTCCCCCACCTCGCCGAAGCCGGACGACACGACGACCAGGCCGCGCACGCCCTTGCTCGCGCACTGCTCCACGACCTCGTGGACGGCGTCGGCGCGGACGGCGACGACCGCGAGGTCCACGTCGTCCGGGATCTCCAGGACGGACGCGTACGCGCGGACCCCCGCCACCGCCACCGCCGTCGGGTGCACCGGGTAGACGGGCCCGCTGAAGTCCCCGGCCAGCAGGTTGCGCAGGACCGTCTGCCCGACGGTGTGCTCCGCCCGGCTCGCCCCGATCACCGCGACCGACCCGGGGAACAGCAGCCGCTGGATCGACCGCGACTCGGCCCGGTGCTCGCGCGCCGCCATGACCTCGAGCGAGGTGTCGGTCGGCTCCAGGTCGAGGACGAGCTCGATCACGCCCTCCTCGAACCGCTGCTCCGCACGGTAGCCCGCCTCCCGGAACACCCGCGTCATCCGGCGGTTGTCAGGCAGGACGCTCGCCACGAACCGCCGCACGCCCCGCTCCCGCGCGGCCGCCGCGATGTGCTCCAGCAGCACCGCGCCGAGGCCGCGGCCCTGGTGCGCGTCCTCCACGAGGAACGCGACCTCCGCCGTCTCCGGCCGCTCGCCGAGCCGGTCGTAGCGGACGACCGCCACCATCACCCCGGCGATCGTGGCGATCAGCCCGACACGCCGGTCGTAGTCGACGGTCGTGAAGTGCTCCACGTCGCGGTCCGACAGGTGCGGGCGCGGCGAGAAGAACCGGTAGTAGATCGACTCCGGGGACAGCCGCTCGTGGAAGGAGCGCAGCAAGTCGGCGTCTTCGGGCCGGATGGGACGCAGGTGGGCCGTGCCGCCGTCGCTCAGGACGACGTCGGCCTCCCATTGATCCGGGTAACGCTCGGTCACGTACCCGAGGGTAAGGCACGGGCCCTCCCGGGCCCGCGCCGGGAAAAATTGGGCTTCCCCGGGTTTCGCTGCGCGTTCGAGACCTAATCCGGGCTCAAGAGCTGTTACGGTCAACCACACGCCCAGTGTTGCCGCTCGCGCGGGCCGTGTTGATCGAGGTGATGACTCCATGACGCGCGTGGTCGTGGTCGGCGATCTTATGACAGACACCGTGGCGCGTGCCGCGTTCCCCTTGGCAAAGGGGAGCGACACGCCCGCCGCCGTGACGACCCACGGGGGCGGCTCGGGCGCCAACGTGGCGGCCTGGCTCGCCCTGGAGGGGGTCGACGTCGCGTTCGTCGGACGCCGTGGCTCCGATATCGCGGGCCGGAACCGGGACATGGAGATGATGGGGTACGGCGTCGACGCCCGCCTCGTCATGGACCAGGAACGTCCCACCGGCACGTGCGTGGTGATGGTCACCCACAAGGGCGACCGCACCATGCTCTCCGATCCCGGTGCGAACGGCGCGCTCCTCCCCGAGGACATCGAGCGCTGCAAGGACCTGTTCTCGCAGGGCACCCACCTGCACCTCTCCGGGTACTCCCTGATCAACGAGGGCTCCCGGAAGGCGGCCATCCACACCCTGGACCTGGCCCGCCAGGCGCAGATGTCGGTCTCGGTGGACGGCGGCTCCTCCTCACCCCTCAAGCGGATGGGCGCCGAGCCCTTCCTCGAGTGGACGCAGGGCGCCCGCCTCCTGGTCGTCAACGCCAAGGAGGCCGAGATCCTCACCGGCCGCGACACGCCGGCGCAGGCCGCCAAGGTGCTCACCGCCTGGTACCCGCAGGTAGTGATCAAGAACGGCGCCGAGGGCGCCCTCTGGTACACCAACGGCCGGCCCGAACCCGTCACGGTCGCCGCCGAACCCGTCGAGAAGGTCGTCGACGGCACCGGCGCCGGCGACGCGTTCGTCGCGGGCTTCCTGCCCCCGTGGCTGGACGGCAAGCAGCCCGCCGACGCGCTCACCGCCGGCTGCCGCCTCGCCGCCCAGGCCATGAAGCACCTGGGCGCCCGCCCCACCCTCGACGTGGTCGACAACCAGATCAAGTAGGCGCCGGGGGCCCCGGGCCCCCGGTCGACCGAGGCACGCGCCCCTCAAGCCGCCGCGCGCTGCATCGTGCCCGCACGCCGCTCCGCATGGCCGCCCGTGGTTCGCCAACCAGGGATCGATCGAGCGGCCTCGGGGCGAAATGGCGGTCAGGCAAGAGGGGTGTAGGTGCGGACGTCCTCCTTCACCGCCGCCCAGAGGCGGTTCAGGGGATGGCCTGCGTCGTAGCGTTCGAGGTCGGCGCGGCGGACGAAGGCGCCGGTCATCAGCTCGGCCTTGGGCTCCAGGTCGTCGTGGAGCTTGATGGTGCGGAGCGGGACGGCGTCTGGATCGTCCTGGGCCGCCATGCCGCGGCCGATCGACCCGGTGACGATCATGCAGCCGCGGACGAACCCGGACCGCAGCAGCGACAACCCGTAGTGGACGTCGTCGATGTCGGCGACGACGTTGAGCCGGTCGCGGAAGTTCGCCCCGTACCAGGTGGCCAGCAGGTCCGCGACCAGCCCGGCGGGCGGCACCACCAGCGGGACGCGGCCGAGCCCGCTCGTCTCGACCGGCGTGTCCGGCAGCTCGTTCTCCGGCAGGTTCGTCAGCAGCAGCGCCTGGCCCCGCGCATACTCGATGACCTCGTACTCCTTCAGGCGCAGGTCGCCCTCGGGAGTGCTCACGATGCTGCCGCAGATGAGATCGACCTGCCGGTTCTCCAGCCGTGACCATACGTCCTTGGTCCGGACGTGGGCGACCTTGAACTCGACCTCGCGCTGCCGGAACTCCTCCGAGACGCGGTTCCAGGCGCGGGAGACGATCGGCAGGGTGAACTCGGTGGTGCCGACGGTGAGCATCCGGCCGAGGCGGCGCCGGCTCAGATGAATGGACTCCAGCCATTTGTCGAACGTCATGCGCGCCAGTTCGACGGTGGCCTCCCCCGTAGGCGTGAACAGGAAGTCCCTGCCGCGCCCCTGCCGGACGGTCAGCACCTCGCCGCACAGGCTCTGGCTGTTGCGGTTCAGGATGTCGAGCTGCTTCTGGACGCTCGACTGCTCCCGCCCCAGGACGCGCGCGGCCCGCAGTGCGGATCCGGTCTCGTGCACCACCAGGAGCGTCCGCAACTGGTCGAACGTCGTGTCGAGCAGCCCGGACGGGCAATCCAGCAGCGCGTCGAGGGTCACGGAGAGGGACATTACTACCTGTTTCGCCGTCCCGAGGAAATGGCCGAGCGGCCATCCGAGCGGGAAATGATGACATTTCCCGCTGAACTTATCTCAAGATGTTCTTGCAAACAACTGGACAGAGTTTTCTAACCTCTAGAACACTTTCTCCAGACCACGCCGCCGTCATCCGTCCCACCTGGACGGCGGCGTTCCCGGGCGCGCCCCGGCGGTGCCGGCCGCCGGGGCCGCCGCCCGGCGCCTCGACTCCCGTTCGCCGCGGCCCTTCTCCGCCGCGGCGCCGGGACCGGACGCCGGTCCGTGCGCGGGGCCGCGCGCACGGACCGGCCCGATCGTCCCGCCCGCGCCCACGGGGGCGCGCGGGCGGTCAACGACCCCCTCTCCAGGGCGTCCGATGCGCGAGTCCGGACTTCGCCGCAGGCTGGAGCGGCGGATTGCGGGAAGAAGCCCGAGATCCACCGATGAGTAGCCAGCGTCCCGAAGGTCTTCATCGGCGCAACGCAGGACCTCGGTGTCCGACAACCGCCTCCTGGAGGGCGGACCATGCCCGACTCAACGCGACCGAACGGAATGATCATGAAGAACCCGACTCCACGGCTCGACGAGCGCTTCAGCGACCCCGGCACCCGGCCGGTCCCGTGGGCGACCACCCGTGAAGCCCTGGACTCCGCGCAACTGTTCTGGATCACCACCGTCCGCTCCGACGGGCGACCTCACATCACGCCCCTGGTGGCCGTGTGGCTCGATGAGGCGCTCCACTTCTGCACCGGCCGCGAGGAGCAGAAGGCCCTGAACCTCGCCGGCAACCCCCGCGTGGCGCTGACCACCGGCTGCAACCGCTGGGACGGGGGCCTCGACGTGATCGTCGAGGGCACGGCCGAGCGCGTCACCGCACCCGCCTCGCTGAAGCGCCTCGCCGCCGCCTGGGCCGCCAAGTGGGACGGCCAGTGGCAGTTCCAGCCGACCGACACCGGATTCGCCCACGCCGACGGCGCCGAGGCACTCGTCTTCGCCGTGCACCCGGCCAAGATCCTCACCTTCACCAAGGGCACCTTCACCCAGACCACGTACACCCCCACCCCCTGACAACCCTCGGGCCGGCCACCACCGGGACCGCAGGACCCCAGGACACCGCCTCTGGGGCTGCGCCCGCGGACGGGCCGGCAGCAGCCCGGCCTTGGGTCAGTCGGGGGTTGGGTCAGTTGGGGGTGGCCAGGGTCAGGGGGAGGACTTGGGCTGCGCCTGCTTCCTTCAGCAGGCGGGTGGCCACGGTCATGGTCCAGCCGGTTTCCAGGCGGTCGTCCACCAGGAGGACGGGGCCGGGGTTGCCGGGGAGGGCCTGGGCCAGGTCGTCGGGGACGGCCAGGCTGTGCCAGACGGAGCGCAGGCGCTGGGCGCTGTTGTGGCGGCGGGGGACGGGCTCGCCGAGCGGTGTCAGTTCGCCCAGGTAGGCCAGGCGGCCGATCTGGGCGATGCTCCGGCCGAAGGTGGTGACCAGGCGAGGGCGGGAGCGGGAGCCGATCGTGACGACGCCGGTCGGGCGGGCGGGCCAGTCCCAGGCGGCGAGGACCTTGACGACCGCGTCCACCAGGTCGGCGGGGACGTCGGTGTCGGGGGCGGCGAACAGTTCGCGGAGGCGGTTGCCCCAGCCGATGTCGGTGAGGCGGCCGAGGGCGCGGCCCGTCTCGGCCTGCTGGTCCGGCTTGATGCGGCCGGAGACGCCGAGGTCGTCCTTGACGCCGGTGGGCCACATGCGGCGGGGGGCGATGTCGACGCCGGGGCGGTGCAGGCGGTCGCGGGCCCGGGTGGCGCTCTCCGCGCCGACGTCGGCGGGCCAGTGGCGGCCCGTGCAGTTGTCGCAGCGGCCGCAGGGAGCGGCGTCCGGGTCGTCCAGCTGGCGGCGCAGGTACTCCTCTCGGCAGGCCGGGGTCGAGATGTAGTCGAGCATCGCCTGTTGCTCGCGGCGGCGTTCCGCGGTGACGCGCTCGTAGCGTTCGCGGTCGTAGGACCAGGGTTGGCCGGTCGACGTCCAGCCGCCCTTGACCCGGCGGGCCGCGCCGTCCACGTCGAGGACCTTGAGCATCATCTCCAGGCGGGACCGGGTGAGGTCGACCATCGGTTCGAGGGCGCCCGTGGAGAGCGGGCGGCCCGCCGTTTCGAGGATCTCCAGGGTGGTGCGGACCGTGTGCTCCGGAGGGAACGCCAGGCTGGCGAAGTACGCCCAGATGTCGCGGTCTTCGGGGCCGGGGAGCAGGATGACCTCGGCGCGGTCGACGCCGCGCCCGGCGCGTCCGATCTGCTGGTAGTAGGCCACCGGCGACTGCGGTGCGCCGACGTGGACGATGAAGCCGAGGTCGGGTTTGTCGAACCCCATGCCGAGGGCGCTGGTGGCGACGAGGGCCTTGAGCTTGTTGTCCTGGAGGTCCTGTTCGGCCTGGAGGCGTTCGGCCTGCTCGGTCTGGCCGGAGTAGGCGGCGACCTCGTGGCCCCGGTCGCGCAGGTAGCCGGTGATCTCGTGGGCGCCGGCGACGGTGAGCGTGTAGATGATGCCGGAGCCCGGCAGGTCGGCGAGGTGCTCCTCCAGCCAGGCGATGCGCTGCTCGGCGGTGGGGAGCGCGACGACGGCGAGGTGCAGCGACGCGCGTTCGAGGGGGCCGCGCAGGACGAGGGCATCGTCGCCGGCGAGCTGCTCGGCGACGTCCTGGGTGACGCGGGCGTTGGCGGTGGCGGTGGTGGCGAGCACCGGGATGCCGGGCGGCAGCTCGGCGAGGAGGGTGCGCAGCCGGCGGTAGTCGGGCCGGAAGTCGTGGCCCCAGTCGGAGATGCAGTGCGCCTCGTCGACGACGACCAGGCCGGCCCCGGCGGCGAGCTTGGGCAGGACGAGGTCGCGGAAGTCGGGGTTGTTGAGCCGTTCCGGGCTGACGAGCAGGACGTCCACCGCGCCCTGCTCGACCTCGGCGAAGATCTGGTCCCAGTCGCCGGTGTTGGACGAGTTGATCGTGCGGGCGTGGATGCCGGCCCGGTCGGCGGCCTCGATCTGGTTGCGCATCAGCGCCAGCAGCGGCGAGACGATCACGGTGGGGCCGGCGCCGCGCTCGCGGAGCAGCCGGGTCGCCACGAAGTAGACGGCGGACTTGCCCCACCCGGTGCGCTGCACGACCAGGGCCCGGCGCCGCTCGACGACGAGCGCGCTGATCGCCGTCCACTGGTCGTCGCGGAGCCGCGCGTGATCGCCGGCGAGGGCGCGCAGGCACCGCTCGGCCTCGTCCCGGAGCTGCTCTGAAGTGCTCATGCGTCCTTGGTACCAGCGCCGCGGAAGGCACCGCACCCGAATCGCGTTCTGTGGACACTGCGCGGGGAGCCGCGGATTTCGGACGCCCCGGCCCTGGGTAGCCTGCCAGTCAAGATCGGCTACAAGGCGGGGAAGGGGCACGAGCGGGGGAATGCGCGCGGCCGAACGCTTGCGGCGGACATGGCATGTCCTGATGGACGGATCTCCCCCCGAACCGCCCGAGGAGGAGCCCGGCGAGAACGTCGATCCGCGGGCGATCGACCTTGTTCTGCGCGTGGGTGAACTGCTGCTGGCCAGCGGCGAGACCACCGAGCGCGTCAACGAGGCGATGCTCAGCCTCGCCTTGGCCTATGAGCTTCCCCGGTGCGAGGTCCAGGTCACGCTGACGAGCCTCCTGGTCTCGGCCCACCCCGGCAAGGGCGCGCCGCCCATGACGGGGACGCGCGCCATCCGCCGTCGCACTCCGGCCTACTGGCGGCTCACCGCGCTGCACCAGCTCGTCCAGGACGCGTCCATCGGCATGCTGGAACTGGACGACGCGCACGAGCGGCTCGCAGAGATAAAAAGGGGGCGCGCCCCCTATCCGGCCTGGCTGATGGTCGCTTCGCTGGGGCTCATCGCCGCGTCGGGCAGTGTGCTGTCCGGCGGCGGGCCGCTGGTGGCGTCCACCGCGTTCTTCGCGACGCTCCTCGGCGACCGCACCGCCGCCGCCCTGGCCCGGCGCGGCATCGCGGAGTTCTTCCAGCTGACGGTCGCCGCCGCGATCGGCGCCGCCGCCGCGGCGCTGGTGGTGGCGCTGGGCAATCCGGGGCAGGCCGCCACGATCGTCACCGGGTCGATCCTGGCGCTGCTGCCGGGACGTCCGCTGGTCGCCAGCCTCCAGGACGGCATCACCGGCGACCTGGTCAGCGCCGGGGCGCGGATCCTGGAGGTCTTCTTCATGATCGCGGCGATCGTCGCCGGGCTGGGCGCGGTCGTCTACGTCTCGGTCAACCTGGACGTGCCCATCGACGTCAGCCACCTGCCCACACCGGCCGCGGAGCTGCGTCCGGTCGCGGTCATCGCCGCCGCCGCCATCTCGGTGACGTTCGCCATCTCCCTCGCCGCGCCCCGGTACGTCCTGACGGCGGCGGCCCTGGGCGGGGGGCTGATCTGGGTGCTGTACGTCCTGGCGCGCCTGTGGAACGTTCCCCCGGTGCTGGCGGCGGCGGTCGCGGCCACGGTCGTCGGCGTAGCGGCGAACTGGCTGGCCCGCAGGCACAACCAGCCCGTCATGCCGTTCGTGGTCCCGGCCATCGGCCCGCTCCTGCCCGGGACGGCGCTCTACCGGGGCATGGTCGAGCTCAACACCGGCTCGCCGAACACGGGCGTGCTGAGCCTCATCGGGGCGATATCCGTGGCGCTCGCCCTGGGCGCCGGGGTGAACCTCGGCGGTGAGCTCGTGCGCGCCTTCCAGCGCGTCGGCCTCGGCGGGTCCGGGCGCTGGGCGCGGCCGGCCGCGCGCCGCACCCGCGGCTTCTGACGCCCCTCGTTCTGTCGGTGGCGGGCGTTACGTTCGCGGCATGTACCGACAGGGAGACATCCTGATCCTGCCCGTACCGGAGGAGGCGGTCCCGGCGTCCGTCCGCGGCCTGCCGCCGGCCCCGCGCGACGGCCGCGGGCGCATGGTGCTGGCGCTCGGCGAGGCCACCGGGCACGCGCACGCGCTGTCCGCGCCCGGCTCGCTGCTGCGCGTCCCCGATCCGCTCGCCCCGGACCACCTGCACCTGCCGTCCGGCGGGCGCCTGGTCCACGAGGAGCACGCCGCGATCACCCTGCCCAAGGGGTGGTACCGGGTGATCCGCCAGCGCGAGTACGTGCCCGGCGCCGTCCGCGTCGTGGCCGACTGAGGGGGACGGGATGCTCACCGGAACGGTGCGCGAGACGCACTACGTGGTAGGCGACTGGCAGTCGGCGGCGTTCACCACCGGCCCGGCCGACCGCGGACGGGCCGAGGCGGGAGTGGCAGCGGCCTATGCCGCCGCGGGCCTGGCCCGCCCCGATCGGTACGTGTGGGTGCCCTCCCCCGCGCGCGGCGCCGTCGCGGCGGCCGTGCTGGCCGGGCACGGCGGCGTGCTCAAGGCGGCCGGGCTGGACGACCTGCTCGGACGGGCCCGCGCCGATCTGGGCGAGGGGCCGGTGGGTGAGGGGCAGGTGGGTGCGAGCGTCCTCGCGGATGTGCGGACCCGCCCCTGGGAGGCGGAACGTGCGGCGGCCTGCTCCGAACAGGGGCCGGAGCAGTGGCCGCGCACGTGGGCCGAGACCGGGGGCCTGCTCTGGAACCAGGTCCAGTCGCTCGTGACGCGGGTCCGCGCCGCCATCGGGGAGCAGGCCCATGCCCGTTCGCGCGCGGCCGGGAACGGGCTGCCGGCCCCTGACGAGGAGCGGGCCGCGTCGCTGCTGCGCGCCGCGGCCCTCGACGCCGTCCTGGGCCAGCACGACGCGCCGTGGCTGGCGCTGTTCGAGTCGCTCGGACGGCTGGACGGCCCGCTCGCCGGCCTCGCGGAGGTCGCCCGCTCCGCCGGCTGGTGGTGGCCCTACGAGCGGCTGGTGATCCTGTCGGAACGCCCCAGCGACCTGCATCGGGACGAGCCCGGGCGGCTGCACCGGGGCGACGGCCCCGCCCTCGCCTACCCGGACGGGTTCGCGCTGCACGCCTGGCGCGGCATGCCCATCCCGCCCGACTTCGTCTCCTCGCTGGCCGGCCTGACCGCCGACCGCATCTCGTCCGAAGAGAACGCCGAGCTGCGGCGGGTGATGCTGGAGATCTTCGGATACGACCGGTATCTGGCCGAGACGGGCGCGCGGCCCCTGCACCGGGACGAGACGGGAGTCCTGTGGTCCATCGACCTGCCCGGCGACGAACCCGTCGTCATGGTCGAGGTGGTCAACTCCACGCCCGAACCCGACGGGACGCACCGCACCTACTACCTCCGCGTCCCGCCCGGCATCCGCACGGCGCGCGCGGGCGTCGCCTGGACGTTCGGCGTGGACGAGGCCGACTACCACCCCGAGAAGCAGACCTGAGCCAGCGGACGTCCCTTGGTCGCACTTCCCCAGTCACCAAGGGACGTCCGCCCTACGGCGCCGTCGTCTGCGCCCAGGTGACCTTGCCGCCGGCGGTGGACCGCCACCCCCACGAGTCGGAGAGCGCGCCGACGAGCAGGAGCCCCCGGCCGCCCTCCGCCTGTAAGTCGACGATGGGCGCGGACGGCCCCTGCGGGTTGTCGTCCCACACCTCCACCATCACGGTCTCGTCGTCGGGCGGGTACAGGACGAGCGTGATCGAGTTCGCGTGCCGGATCGCGTTCGTGACGAGTTCGCTGGTGATGAGCTCAAGGTCGCCGTGGACGTCCCGCCGGTCCCATCCCTCCAGCGCCGCGCGCACCGTGTCGCGCGCCGCCCGCACCGCGGCCTCCTTCGGCTCGAGTGCGAGAACGAAACGGGTTCGATGTCGATGGTTCACGAAACCGCCTAAGTTCACCGGCTACGGCAAGCATGCGCCCTCCGCGTCCGTCCTGCACGGCCTCCGGCGGTACTCCCCCGCCTGGCCCGCGCCACACCTCGCACCCGGTCCTGTCACCTGCCGCACCGTGGAACCTCACCCAAGTGACCACCCCCGGCCATGCCACCGCGACCGTGCGCGGCTACCGGGTTGGTGCTCTCGTGTGCGTGTCGTTCTGGGCTTGCGGGAGGGTCAGGTGGGCGGGGATTCGTTCCAGGATGCCGTTGGCGAAGGTGGTGTAGAGGGACAACGGCCTCAGGTGGACGTAGCCGATGTGGCAGTCACAGGTGTCGAGGGGGCAGGGGCGGGGGCGCAGGGCGGTTCGGAAAGAGCCGTCGTAGAGGTTGCCCAGGACGGCCGGAACGAAGTGGCACCGGCGGACCGTGCCGTCGCCGTCCACGGACACGACGGTCTCGCCCGTCCGGCAGGGCAGGCCGCGGCTGGCGTGGGGGTGGCGGCTGAGCGGGAAGAGCGGGTCTATGCCGGTCCAGGAGGCGGTTTCGGCCTCGTCGTAGACGCGCCCCTCGGCGGCGTTGACCCACAGGTAGGTGTCGGCGGACAGATCGGCGCGCAGTCGGCGGGCGGCGTCGAGGTGGTCGGGCCGGCCGACGATCCCGACGCTGAAGCGGACGCCGCGCGCCTCCAGGTCGCGGCATTTGCCCAGGAAGCGCTCGTAGGGGACCTGGCCGGGATGGTAGGTCGCCCACAGCGCGAGCCGCGTGAGGTCGGCGTCGGCCGTCCATGAGACGCGGTGGCTGAGGTTGGTCTGGATCGCCACCCGCTCTACGTGCGGGAGGTGGCTCAGGGTGATGAGGGCCCGCCTGTACCAGGAGCGCACGAGGCCCTCGCCCCACGGCGTGAACAGGACGGAGACGGGGTGGTCGCAGGCGGAGACCCAGGCCGTGAAGCGTTCGAGCGCGGCGCGGTCGGCGCGCAGTTGGGCCGGGGTGTCGCGGCGCTTGGCGAAGGGGCAGTACGGGCAGTCGTAGTCGCAGCTCGACAGCGGCCCTCGGTAGAGGATGGTGAGGTGGTCCATCAGCGCGCCTCGTAGGCGGCCATGAGTTCCCGGACGTGCGGCGAGAACAGGGCGGGGCCGATGGCGTCGGAATAGGCGAGCCCCTCCGGCGTCAGCCGCACGGTGTCGCCGGTGGTGTCCAGCCATCCCCGGTCGCCGAGCGTCGCGAGGTCGGCGAAGTCGTCCAAGGCGTCGGTGCCGAAGCGTTCGCGGTAGGCATGCCGGTTGAGCCCGGCCACCTGGAGGAGGGACTGGACCAGGTGGCGCCGTCGTCGCTCGTCGCCGTCCAGGGCGAACCCGACACGGGCGGTCGTGAAGTCGGTCTCGCTCACGTAGGAGTCGATGATGGAGCGCACCTGGCCGGCGCCGACCGCGTACTCGAACGAGTAGTGAAGACGGCACGTGTAGGAACGGGCTCCGCACCCCAGGCCGACCATGCCGTCGGTCTGGCAGCAGTACTCGGTGCCGTTGGCGGCGCCGCCGGGAAGCCGGAACATCCGCATCGACACCTGCTCGTAGCCTTCGGCCAGAAGGTGGTCACGGCCGATGCCGTAGAGGGTGAGGCGCTGGTCGTCCCAGTCTTGGGCACGGCGTCCCAGACCGGTCAGCGGACGGACGTAAAGCGGATACAGGTAGATCTCCTCTGGGCGCCACGCAAGGGCCGCGTTCAGGGAGTGCATCCATGTCGCGGGTGTCTGACCGTCGATGCCGTAGATGAGGTCGATGTTGAGGGTCGGGAAGCCCGCCGCCCTGATGCGGTCCAGCGCGCCCTCCACTTCGGCGCGTTTCTGGGGACGGACGGCGGCGCGGGCCTCTTCGTCCAGGAAGCTCTGCACGCCGATGGAGATCCGGGTGGTTCCGCGTTCGGCGAGGACGGTCAGCCGGTCGGTCGTGGCGGTGGCGGGGGACGTCTCGACGCCGAGGGGGGTCGTCCCGAATCCGGGGAACCGGGCCGCGATGTCGCAGAGGCGTTCCAGTTCGGGCGCCGTGAGGTAGGTCGGTGTGCCGCCGCCGAAGGCCGCGGTGGCGAAGACGGGAGCGTCCAAGGCGTCCAGGACGGCGGTCGCCTGCCGGTCGAGTGCGTCCAGGTAGGCGCCGGTCAGTTCCTCGGGTGCACCCGTGCGGGTGAAGAGGTTGCAGAAGCCGCACCGCATCTCGCAGAAGGGCACGTGGAGGTAGAGGAACAGCGAGTCGAGCGGCTCCCCCGCCCACACCTCGCTCAGCGCAGGAGCGGGATCCAGTGGACGGTAGGCGGTCTTGTGCGGATACGCGTACACGTATCCCTGGTAAGGCTTCAAGGCAGAACGAACTCCCCGTACGGAACGGTCCAGACGACCTCGTGGCCGATGCGGTGCCCTGTGTGGCCGTCCTCGCCGTAGGCCGTCCCGTGGTCGGAGCAGACGATGACCAGGCAGGGGCGGCGCATCAGCGCGAACAGCCGGCCGATGTGGGCGTCGACATGGCGGAGGGCGGCGGCGTGGCTGGCGCGCGTGTCGCCGTCGTCCTGCGTGGCCCCGGGCAGGTAGAACCAGTTGGGCTGGTGCAGGGACGCGACGTTCAGGAGCAGGAACAGACGCCGGCCGGACGGAAGCCGTCCCATGATGTCGGCGACGCGGTCGATCTGGTTGGGCAGGGCCTCAGGGTCGGTCACGCCGAACGCGCGCTCCCAGTGGCTTTCGGCGAACAGCGACGGGAGCGCCGACCCGAGCGGCGTCAGCTTGTTGAAGAACCCGACGCCGCCCACGCAGGCGGTGTGGTAGCCGGCTGCGGCGAGCCCGGACGGCAGGTCGGCGGCGTCGAACGTCCACGTGCGGGGCGCGGTCGTCTCGCTGCCGGGGAACGCTCCGGCGAAGAGCCGCGGGTGCGGACCGGGGGACGCGGGCGTCGGCATGAACCCGGCCAGCATCGCGGCGTGCGCGGCGTAGGTGAAGCTGCCCGGCGTGTGGCGGCGTTCCCAGCGTCCACCTGGCAGCAGGCCCGCGAGCGTGGGCGTCTCCCCGGACGCGGCCAGTTCGGCGGCGACGTCGTAGCGCAGCGTGTCGAGGGTCACCAGCAGCAGGTCGTGGCCGCCGATGACCTCGTTCATGTCGCGCACGCCAGCAGCCCGACCTGTGCGGCGTAGGTGTCGAGCCCTTCGGCCGGGCCGCCCGCCAGGCCGGTCAGCCCGGGCAGCAGGTCACCGAACGCGTTAACCTCGCACACCGAGAACCGTTTCAGGCCCGCCCCTACGAGCAGGTCGACGCCGACCATCGGGCTGCCCGGGAAAGTGGCGGCGGCCCGCGCGCACACGTCGAGGGCCCGCCTCCATCCGTCCTCGCCGAGCGCGCGCTGCACCGCACCCAGGTCTCCCCTGGCGCCGCCCAGGTGCAGATTGGTCATCGGTGTGCGGCTCGTCCGGACGACGGCGTGCGTGGGCTCGCCGCCCACGACCACGACGCGCAGGTCGAACACGCGCCCGTCGAGCGTGGCCTTGGGCAGCCACCGCTCCACGTGCAGGCCGTCCGGCGCGAGCAGGCCGATCAGGGACGCGACCTCCTCCTCGGTCTCGTAGGAGCGGACGCGCAGCGAGTTGACCAGCCGGTCCCCCGCCAGGAACGCCGAGGTCACGGCCCTCACCCGGCCCGGTGCGGTCTGCAGCGCCACGACCCCGGAGGCGGACGAGCCGTGCGCCGGCTTGACGAACACCCGCCGCTCCCCCGCCTCCTCCATCCGCGAACGGAGCGCGCGGTAGCCGTCGATGCCGGGCAGTGCGGCGGGGACCGTGACCCCGGCGGCCAGCAGCCGCGCATGCGACAGCCGCTTGTCGAACATGACCGCGATGTCCTCGATGTCGCCGAGGATTCTCGCCCCGGCCACCGAGGCCGCCTCCGACAGCCGCCGCAGCGCCGCCGTGAACGTCGCGTACCAGCGCGCGCCGCCGCCCACCCGGGCCGGTTCGCCGGGGCCGCGCAGCAGCGCGTCGGCCTCGCGGTCCTCTCCCGGGGAGTCGATGCGCACCAGATCACCCGGCCGCAGCGGGAGCGGGCCGCCGCGCAGCACGTCCGTCCAGGCGATGAGCCGCGGCTCGGGCAGGCGGGCGGCCCGGCACGCCGCCGCGAACAGCACGGGACGGCGGTCGCCGGGCGTCGCCACCACGACGAGGTTCATTCCGCGACCGCTATGTAGGAGCCGCTCAAGTCCAGGTCCATCTTCCGATACCGGCGCTTCAGCCATTCCGGGTACCCCTGCGGGTCGTCCAGGTTCACCCGGACGCCGGGCAGCGCCTCCCGCACCCGGTCGGCCACCGGCTCGGTCAGGTAGTGGTGGTGCAGGTCGAGTTCGTGCAGGCGGGTGAGCGGACGGCCGGCGAGCAGCGCCTCCGCGCCCGTGTCGGTGAGCGTGCCGAGCGCCAGGCTCAGCGACTCCAGCCGGGCGAGGACCGGCGCGTCCGCGACGGCCTCGGCGATCCGGTCCTGGGCGGCGGCGTTCTCCAGGCCGAGCCGCCGCAGGGCGGGGAGCCGGTCGCCCGCCAGGATCGGCGCGAGGTCGTCGACCTGCGAGCACCCGTCCAGGTCGTTGATGCCGAGCCACATGTCGAGGTGCCGCAGGGCCGGCAGGTCGCTGTCGGCCACCGCCCGGACGACCTCCGCCGGGAGCAGGGTCGCCTCGAACCGGAGCGTCCGCAGCCGCGCGCCGCGCAGCGGCTCCAGCCCCAGCCCGTCGGAGCCGCGCACCTCGAAGTGCTCCAGGCCGGGGAAGGCGTCGAACAGCGGCGACACGTCGGTGTGCTTGATCCACGAGAGGTGCAGGTCCCAGTCGCGGATGTCGCCCAGGAACAGCGCCCGGAGCCGGGGCAGCCGGTCGGCGGCCTCCACCAGCCGCTCCACCGGGTCGAACTCCTCGCAGTCGAACCCCCAGTAGCCGATGACGAGGTGGGTGACCTCCGCCGTGTCGACCTCCTGGAAGAAGCGGTCGAAGTTCTCGGGGACCTCCGCCCCCCACGCGCCGTTGTCGTGGATGTGGTGGTAGATCCCCCAGGCGACCTCGCCGGCGGCGGGAAGCGGGCCGCCCTCCGGGTCGCCGTCGAAGGCGTGGACGGGCAGGCCGGCGAACGTCGAGAGGCGTTCCTGGATCATTCGGACACCGCGATGTAGCGCCAGTCGTCGTCCTGCTTCACCTGGTCGTCCAGGTCGACCTCCACGCCGGGCAGCGCCGCCCTCACCCGCTCGACCATCGCGTCCGAGAGGAAATGGTGATGCAGGTCGAGCTTGCGCAGGTGGGTGAGGGGCTGCCCGGAGAGCAGCGCCTCGGCGCCCTGGTCGGTGAGGATGCCCATCGCCAGGCTCAGCGACTCCAGCCGCGCCACGATCGGCGCGCCGGCGACCGCGGCGGCGATCTCGTCCTGGATCTCGCTGTCCTCCAGGCCGAGGTGGCGCAGCGCGGGCAGCCGCTCGCCGCCGAGGAAGGGCGCGAGGTCGGCGACCGTCGCGTCACCGCCGTAGTTCTCCTCGCCGAGCCACAGGTCGAGGCGCTCCAGGTTCGGCAGATCGCTCGCCCCCACGGCCCGGACGACCGCGGCCGGCAGCCCGCCCGACTCCAAGCGCAGCACCCTGAGCGCGTCGCTCTTGATCGGGTCGAGGGCGAGGCCCTGCGAACCGCGCACGTCGAAGCGCTCCAGGCCGGGGAACGCGGCGAACAGCGGCGAGATGTCGGAGTGCTCGATCCAGGAGATCTCCGACTCCTCGCCGGTGATGTCGCCGAGGAACAGGGCCCGCAGCTTCGGGAAGGACGCGGCGGCCTCGGTGAGCAGCGCCACCGGGTCGGCGGCGCCGCTGTCGTACTCCGCCCCCCAGTAGCCGATGATCAGCGCCGTGACCTCGGAGGTGTCGACCGTGCCCAGGAACCGCGCGAAGACGTCGCCGAACGCCTCCTCGTCGAAGGACGTCCCGACGAACCAGGCGGCCTCGCCCGCGGGCGGCAGCGCCGCGCCGGCGGCGCCGCGGCCGTCGCCCTCCTCCTCGGTCTCCGCCGCGTCCGTGTCCTCGTTGAACGTGGCCACCGGCAGTCCGGCGTACTCCTCAAGGTGCTGATAAACGCCCATGGGTCCCCTTCGCGAGTTCGTCGGCACATGTCCTATCAGGACCAGCGGACAAACCGCGGCGGTTTCCGTCCGGGCGTCGCGCGGGGGGAGGAGCTTCAGCGCGCGCCCCTCGTTGGCCGGGTCGTTCGGGACGGCGACCTCCGCGCCCCGCGGGACGTCCGGCAAACTCCTCGCCTTCGCGGAGTCCCCGGCGTCGCATTGGGGGATCAGTCGTCGTGGTCGTCGATGTAGGCCGTGCCGGAGCGGGTGTGGAGGGAGATCGAGCGGGACGAGTGAGGGTCGATGACGGCCCGGTTCAGGTGGGTCGCGCCGGAGGCCGCCCATGCCAGCACGTCGTAGCGCGTGCCCGGCGGCACGATGATCTTCGCGGTGCCCGAGTCGGCCGAGGCGTCCACGGCCCGCGGGGGTTCGGCGTAGCGCAGGTCGAGGGAGCCGGACGAGACCCGTGCCCGCGTCCTCGGGGACGTCAGGCCCGTCGCCCTGATCGAGCCGGAGCGCGCCCGCAGCAGCAGCCGGCCGCGCGCGCCGTCGACGCCGATCGCGCCCGATCCCGTCCGCAGGTCGAGGTCTCCGGTCAGCCCCCGGACGTTGATGTCCCCTGACCCGGACACGGCCGACACGCGCGTCCCCACCGGCACCCGCACGTCGATGTCGGCGCCGCAGCCGCCGCCCAGGACGTCCCTCCCGGCGCAGCGGAAGGTGACGACCAGCACGTCGCCGACCAGCGACTCGGTGACGTCGGGCCTGCTGAGCCCCCACCTGAGGTCCCGCCGGACGCGGGCCTCGCCGTCCGGGGCCGGGCCGACCGAGACGCCCGCGCCCGCCATGTCGAGTCGCAGCTCCCTGATCGCGTGGCGGTAGGGCGTGACGGACGAGGAGGTCCGCTCGACGGCCCGGCCGAGCGCCACCGGCACGACGGGCGTCACCACGACCAGCGCGGTCACCGCCGCCAGCGCGATCCACACGCCGCGGCGCCGGGGCCGGTCTGGGGCCTCGGCGGTCACGTATCGCCGTCCAGGAACCGGAGGACGGCGAGGACGCGGCGGTGGTCGCCCTCGGCGTCCGGCAGGTCGAGCTTGGCGAAGATGCCGTTGATGTGCTTGGCGACCGCGCTCTCGCTCACCACCAGCGCCGCCGCGATCCCCGCGTTGGAGCGGCCCTCCGCCATCACCGACAGGACCTCCCGCTCGCGCGGGGTGAGCCGGTCGAGCGGGTCGCGGTGCCGGCGCAGGAGGAGCTGCGAGACGACCTCCGGGTCCAGGGCGGTGCCGCCGGACGCGACGCGGCGCAGCGCGTCCAGGAAGACCGAGACGTCCGCGACGCGGTCCTTGAGCAGGTAGCCGATGCCGCCGGCGCCGCTCGACAGCAGGTCGGCGGCGTACCGCTCCTCGACATACTGCGACAGCAGCAGGACGGCGACCTCGGGCGCCTCCCGCCGCATGACCAGGGCCGCGCGGACGCCCTCGTCGGTGAAGCCGGGCGGCATCCGGACGTCCACGATCGCCGCGTCGGGCCGGTGCTCGCGCACGGCGGCGAGCAGCCCGTCCGCCTCGCCGACGGCCGCCGCGACCTCGAACCCGGAGGTCTCCAGCAGCTTGATCAGCCCGGCCCGCAGCAGGACCGAGTCCTCGGCGATCACAACGCGCACGGCAGCTCCACGGTGACGGTCGTCGGTCCCCCGGCGGGGCTGGTGATCCGGAACGTACCGTCCACGGACCGGACGCGCCGCGCGAGCCCGGTCAGGCCCGTCCCGCCGGACGGGTCGGCGCCGCCCACGCCGTCGTCGCGGACGCTCACCCGGAGGACGTCGCCGACACGCTCGACGGCGACGTCCACCTCGCCCGCCTTCGCGTGCCGGACGACGTTGGTCAGCGCCTCGGACACCACGAAGTACGCGACGGCCTCGACGGTGGACGAGGCGCGCGGCTCCACCGCGACGCGCAGCCGGACGGGCAGCGGAACCCGCGCGGCGACGCCGGACAGCGCGGCGTCCAGGCCGCGGTCCTCCAGCACGGCCGGGTGCAGGCCGCGGATCAGCGTGCGCAGCTCGGCGAGCGCCTCCTTGGCCTCCTCGTGCGCCTCGACGATCACCCGCATGGCGGCGTCGGGGACGCCGGTGAGCGTCTCGCGGGCGAGGCCCAGGTTCAGCGCGAGGGAGACGAGCCGCTGCTGCGCTCCGTCGTGCAGGTCCCGCTCGATGCGGCGGCGCTCCAGGTCGGCGGCGTCGACCACGCCGGCGCGCTTCTCGGCCAGGTCTTCGACGCGCCGCTCCAGTTCCCTCGCGCGGTCGGGGCCGAGGAGCGCGGCGGCGGCGCGGGCGTCCAGCGCGCGGACGCCCGCCGCCGCCCATGGCACGGCCGCCAGGAGCAGGACGCCGGTCGCCGTGAGCGCGCCGACGTGCCCCGCGCGGCCGGACGGCAGCGCCCACGCGTACAGGCCGAAGGCGGCGAGGGCGGCCCCGGCCGTCCACATCATGATCACGGCCAGCCCGCCGGTCGCGAGGAGCGGCCCCGCGACGAGGTGGTAGCGCAGCACGCGCCACAGGTCGGGCGAGCGGAGGTCGCGGAGGGGGTCCCACGGGCGCCCGCCGCCGAGGCCCGGCATGCGGGGAATGTCCAGGCCGAGCACGGCCCAGCACCGCTCCCGCTGCCAGGACGTCAGCGGACGCAGCGCGAGCAGCAGCACGACGACCGACGTCCCGGCCAGGACGAGGATCGGCGTGGCGCGCACCGGCGCCCACACCGTCCAGGGCGCGCCGAGGACCAGCCAGCCGGCGGACTGCAGCGGCACCCCGGAGACGACGAACACCGTGTCGCGCCACGCCTCCGCCGACCACGGCGCGCGCACGCGGGCGCGGCTGATCGCGGTGGTGGACGCCATGGGGCAACCGTATTGCCGCGGTTCGTCCGCCACCATGCACCAGGCTGGAGGTCCGAGGGTGAACCTAATGCCACCCCAAGTCGGAAAACGACGTTACTGACCGTGATGGACGCCACGGCGAGGCTTGGATCGGGCATCCCGGAGCGGATGCGCGCCGATCAAGCCTCGCCGTCCATCAGGAGTCCGCATGGTCACCACCGCCCCCCGCCTCCGCCGGGCAACCCCGCCGCGCGTCATGCCGCACGGGAGCCGCCCGGTCTCGTCTCTCGCCTCCACCATGCGGCGAGCGGAGAAACGGCGGTGGGCCGGCTGGGGCCTGGTCGGCGGCGCGGCGGCGCTCGTGCCCTGGATGTGGGTGCTCGCCGCCACGATGCCGTCCACCGCCACGGTGCCGAACTGGTCCACGGCCTGGGTGGGGCTGGACGCGATGGAGGCCGCCGCGCTGCTCGGGACGGGCGTGCTGCTCCTGCGCCGCGATCCTCGCTCCGGACTGGGCGCCGCCGTGGCCGGGACGCTCCTGGCGGTGGACGCGTGGTTCGACGTGGCGACCGCCGCGCCGGGGGCCGCCCGCGCGTCGGCGATCATGCTCGCGGCCGGACTGGAACTCCCGCTGGCGGGCCTGTGCGCGGTCCTCGCCGCACGGTCGTCCACCCAGCGCAGAGCCATGATCGACGATTCGGTGAACAGTGATCGGCAAAGCCTTGACGGGAGTACGCCAGATGGGTGAAACCAGACGAGCCGGACCTCTAGAGTGAGTGCCACGTGAGGGCCCTCTCCGCGAGGGCCCTTTGCCCTGCCCGAACGTCGCCCCGCCCGCACGTCGCCCTGCCCGCACGCTGTGCCCGGCTCGCGCGACGTGCCCGGCTCGCGCGACGTGCCCCGCCTGCACGATCCAGAGGTCCCGAACATGAACGACCACGAGGTGCACGAGGAGTGCATGCGGCTCCTCAGGGACGGCCTGCCCGTCCCCGCTCCCGACGCCTTCGAGGAAGGACGGGACTTCCTTCCGCTCGGACTCGACATGGACGGCGACGTCGCCGTTGTCACGTTCCTTTACCAGTGGGCCGGCGACGCGTCCGGGTTCATCGAGGGCTGGACGTTCCACCGCCGCGACGGCGAGTGGCGGGAGCTGGGCGGCGCCGGCGGGTCGGCGCCCGCCGAGCCCCTCGCGCGCCGCTCGTCCGGCGAGATGGGCCGCCACCTGCTGAAGTACGGCTCGGGCCGGACGGTCCGCAACTCCAACCGGCTGCTGCCGTGGGGCGCCAAGTGGGTGAACGAGGCGCGGCTGCGGGCCTCGGCGGAGGTGGCGCGGGTCCGGGTCGGCAACCGGATCCTGGACGTCCCCGGGCACGGGCACGTCGTCGTGGTGTGGGCCGCCCGCCGCGGGCCGGTCGTGGAGGCGCTCGCCGCCGACGGATCGGTGCTGGACGCCATGGACCTCGACCGCCCGGCCGTCCCCGCGCGTCCGCAGGCCTGATATTTGACCGTTCGTTCTTGAACGGGATACCGTCCGGGCATGGCACGGACGAAGGAGTTCGACCCCGACGCCGCCCTGCGGCGCGCGCTCGACCTGTTCTGGGAGCGCGGGTATGAGGCGACCTCGATGGCCGACCTCGTGGAGCACCTCGGCATCGCCCGCGCCAGCATCTACGGGACGTTCGGCGGCAAGCACGAGCTGTACCTGAAGGCCCTCGAACGCTACCTCCAGGACACCGATCCGAAGATCGCCGAGGCGCTGTCGCGGCCGGGGCCGGTCCTGCCGGCGGTGCGCGCGCTGATCGAGCGGTACGCGGAGGAGTCGGGCCGCGACCGGCCGCGGCGCGGCTGCCTGGTGGTGAACACGGCGGTCGAGCTGGCCGCGCGCGACCCCGACGCGGCGCGGCTCGTGGAGTCGAGCTGGGCGTTCCTGGAGGCGTCGCTGACGTCGGCGCTGACGCGCGCCCGCGCGCAGGGCGAGCTGCCGCCGGACAGGGACCCCCGGTCGCTGGCCCGGCTGCTGCTCGTCCTGTTCCAGGGCATGCGGGTGCTGGGCCGGGCCCCGGCCGGCGACGGCCGCCTCCGGGACGCGGCGCGCGAGGCGCTGGCCCTCTTCGACTGATCCTCCGGCCCCTGCGGCCGCCCTGCCGCACGCCCCCTTTCAAGAACGATCGATCTACAATCGGAGTCGGTTCATGAGCTTCAACGGCAAGATCGTCCTCATCACCGGCGGCGCGGGCGGCCTCGGCCGCGCCATCGGGCACGCCTTCGCCCGCGAGGGCGCGACCGTGGTCCTCGCCGGCCGCGACGCGACCGCGCTCGCGGAGGCCGTCAAGGAGCTCGGGGAGAACGGGGACAACGGCCCGGCCGATCACGTGGTGGCCGACGTGACCGACGCCGCGTCCGCCGCCCGGATGGTCGAGACCGTCGCCGGACGCCACGGCGGCCTGCACGTCGCGGTCAACAACGCCGGGATCCTGGGCGCGGTCGGGCCCGTCGCGGACGTCGACGCCGACGCCTGGGGCGGCGTCATCGACGTCAACCTCACCGGCGTGTTCCTGTCGATGAAGCACGAGATCGCCCACATGCGCGCCCACGGCGGCGGCGCGATCGTCAACGTGTCGTCCAGCATCGGGTCGCACGGCCGGCGGCCGGGCATGGCGGCGTACGCGGCGTCCAAGGCCGGGGTCAGCGTCCTCACCCGTACGGCCGCGCTCGACCACATCGCCGATGGTGTCCGCATCAACGCCGTCAGTCCCGGGGCGAGCGACACCCCGATGTCGCTGCTACCGGGCGAGAACGAGACCGACCGTGCCGTCCGGATGCGTAGCGCGATCCCGGCCGGCCGTGTGGCGGACCGGTCCGAGGTGGCTTCGACCGTCCTGTGGCTCGCGTCGGACGCGTCGACCCACGTGGTGGGCCACGACCTCGTCATCGACGGCGGCGCCACCGCCTGACGACGCTTTCCAGGCGGCTCACCGGGAAGACTCCCTGCATGGCCCTCACACCCGATGACGACTCCGACCCCGAGCGCTTCCGCCTCGCAGGCAGGGTCACCAGGAAGTATCTGATCGGGGCACGGAGCCTCCACGATCACGTCGCCTCGAAGCTGCTGAACGCCGGCGCGTCCCTCGTCCTGGACATCGGCTGCGGGGAGGGCGCCCTCAGCGCCGCCCTCCCCCATCCGCCCCCGCTCAGGCTCGTGGGCGCGGACGCGTCCGCCGCCCTGCTGGCCGCCCATCCGGCCCCCCGCGTCCGGGCCGACGCGCTGCGCCTGCCGTTCCGGGACGGCACGTTCGACGCCGCCGTCGCCGTGAACGTGCTCTACTACCTGGACGATCCGGGCCGCGCGCTGCGCGAGGCACGCCGTGTCCTCGCCCCCGGCGGGCTCCTGCTCGTCTCCGCGATCCGCCGCGACGACAGCCCGGAACTGTCGCCGGTCTGGCGTCCCGAACCCACCCCGTTCGACGCCGAGGACGCCCCCGACCGCGTCGGCGAGGTCTTCGGCGAGGTCGAGGTGGAGCGCTGGGACGCCCCGCTGATCACGCTCCCGGACCGGGCCGCGATCCGCGACTACCTGATCGCCCGCCGCATGCCCCGCCCCCAGGCCGCCGAGGCGGCCGGCCGGCTCCGCACGCCCCTGCCGGTGACGAAGCGGGGCTCCCTCATGCTGGCCCGCCGCTAGGGCGTGCGGGCCCGTACTAGAGCCAGCCGAGGTCGTGGGCGGTCCGGGCGGCGGCGTGCCGGTTGTCGGCGCCGAGCTTGGTGACGGCGGCGGAGAGGTAGTTGCGGACGGTGCCCTCGGACAGGCCGAGGTCGCGGGCGATGCGGGAGACGGGGGCGCCGCCGGCGGCGGCGCGGAGGGTGTCCAGCTCGCGCGGGGTGAGGGGGCATTCCTCGGCGGCGAGGGCGTCGGCGGCAAGCTGCGGGTCGATGTAGCGGGCGCCCGCGGCGACCTGCCGGATCACCTCGGCGAGCCGCCGGCCCGGGGCGTCCTTGCCGAGGAAGCCGCGGACGCCGGCGGCCATGGCGCGGCGCAGGTTGCCGGGACGCCCGTGCGCGGTCACGATCACGAGGCGGCAGCCGGGCAGGTCGCGGGCGAGGCGTTCGGCGGCGGCCAGGCCGTCCAGCCCGGGCATGTCGATGTCGAGGACGGCGACGTCGGGTTTGAGGGCGAGGGCGCGGTCGACGGCCTCGTCGCCGCGCCCGACGTCGGCGGCGACCTCGATGCCGTCCTCGGTCTCCAGCAGGAGGACGAGCGCCTCCCTGATCAGGAGGTGGTCGTCGGCCAGCAGCACGCGGATCATGCCTCACCCTTCGCCTCTGCGGGGACGGCCGCCTCGGCGGGGACGGCGGCGGTCACCCGGAACGTCCCGTCGCCGGCCGGGCCCGCGGCGAACTCGCCGCCGGCGGCGGCGATCCGTTCGGCGAGGCCGGTCAGGCCGCTGCCCGCGTCGCCGGCCCGGCGCCCCGCGCCGTCGTTGACGATCTCCATCCGGACGCGGTCGCGGCCGGCCTCGACGCTGATCTCGCACCAGGTGGCGCTGGAGTGGCGCAGCACGTTGGTGGCGGCCTCGCGGGCGACCCAGCCGAGCGGCTCGTGGACGTGCGCGGGCAGCGCCGCGGACACCTCGGGGCGCTCGCACCGGATCCCGGCGGCGCGCAGCACGGCGGACATCCCGTCCAGCTCGGTGCGCAAAGACGTGGCCCGGTAGCCGCGCACGACCTCGCGCACGTCCCGGACGGCGTCCCGCGCCATCGTCTGGATCTCGGTCAGCTCCTTGCGGACGCGCCCGTCGTCGCGTTCCACGAACCGTTCGGCGACCTCGGCGCGCAGCGCGACCGCCTGGAGGCTGTGGCCGAGGACGTCGTGCAGGTCGCGGGCGAAGCGGAGCCGCTCCTCCCCCACGGCGGAGCTGGCCAGCTCGGCGCGGGCCTCCCGGAGCTCCTGCACGACGTGGAACAGCCAGACCGTGACGTACCCGGAGAAGGCGCCGAGGGGCACCCCGGTGACCTCGTAGACGACGGTCAGCGCGGGAAGCCCGAGGAGCGCGCCGTACAGGGGGGTCAGGACGGTCGCCGCCGCCGTCACCGCGATCGCCTCGCGGACCGGGAGGACGACGGCGATCAGCCCGGCCGGGACCAGCAGCGCGTTGCCCCAGCCCTGGCCGGTGCCGAGCAGCGGCGGCATCGTCCAGCAGATCAGCGCGATCGCGGCCAGCCCGAGCCGGTGGACGGGCGCGGTGCGGCGCATCAGGTTCTGCCACAGGAGCCGCGCGTACAGGGCGAACGCGGCGCCGGCGCCGGTGACGGCGAGGAGCAGGAGGCCCGCATCGCGCCGCTCGGTGATCTCGTACCAGAGCGCCGGCAGCAGGAACCCGGCCAGCGTCAGCACCGTCATCCCCACGATGATCGCGGCGATGACGGTGGGACGGGGGATCCTGGGCTGCACGCGCCCAGCGTATGCGGCCGGCACGCTGGCTGTTCCGGGGCTGTTCCGGGACGACCGGGGGCCGGTCAGGCCGCGCGGCCGGCGTCCGCGCGGACCCGGGCGGCGTCGCGGCCGGTGACGAGGCGGCCCTCGTCGAGGATCCCGACCCGGTCGGCGCGGCACGCCTCGTCCGGGTCGCGGGTCGTGACCACCACGCTGACCCCGTCCGCGGCCAGCATGAGCAGGACGGCCCACACCTCGCGGGCGGACGCCTCGTCCAGCCCCGCGGTGGGCTCGTCGAGGAACAGGACGTCGGACCGCCCGACCAGGGCGAGCGCGAGGTCGAGCATGCGCCGCCGCCCGGCGCCGAGGCGCTCGAACGGGACGTCGGCGACGTCGGTGAGGCGGGCCAGGCGGAGCACCTCGTCGCGGGTGAGCGGGTCCAGCGTCCAGCGCCGCCACGTGTCGACGACCTCGGTGACGGTCAGCCCCGGGAACAGGCCGCCGTCGCGCCAGACGGCCCCGGCGCGCGCGGAGTCGCGGTCGCCGTAGGGGTCCGCGCCGCGGAGCCGGACGGTTCCGCCCGAGGGACGGCGCAGGCCGGCGAGCATCTCCAGGAGGGTGGTCTTGCCGGAGCCGTACCGGCCCAGCAGCGCGTAGACCTCCCCTTCGGCCACGGTGAACGAGACGTTCCGCACGGCCTCGCTCAGGTCCAGGTCGCGTACCTCGATCACAGGTGCCTTCATGACATCCATGCTGGCCGCCGGCGGCGCGGACGTTCAGTCACAGGCGTCAGGAGGCGGCCGTGAGGATCGCATGGGCGGCCCATGACATTTGTCATGGTTCGGCGATCGCCCACCCCGCGGGTGGGACGGTCGCGCCGTCGGAGGTGAAATTCGCTTCACCGGCTACGAGCGTCCAGTCCGCGGCGGGAAGTTCCGCCTTGGCGGGCTCGCCGTCCAGGTTGAGGACGACCGCGAGCCGTTCCGCGCCGTGCCCCACTGTGTAGGAGAGAGCCGTGTTGGTCAAGGTGGAGACCGTCGTACGGGCGCGGACGAGCCATGGGTGGCGGCGCCTCAGCCCGATCAGGTCCTGGTGGAGGCGGTGGTAGGGGGCGCCGTAGCCGGGGGCCTCCTCGGGACGTTCCGGAAAGGCCGGCCGTATGGCGTCGTCCCCGCCCGCGCGTTCCTCCTTGACGCCCTCGAACCCGAACTCGTCGCCCGCGTAGACGGACGGGACACCGCCGACGGTCAGCAGGATCACGAGCGCGTGGTCCCGGTGCCGGGCCTCGGTCAGGCGGCTCGCGATGCGGGTCACGTCGTGGTTGCCCAGGAACGTCTGCGGGACGAACGCGTCGAGCATCGCGTCGTGCCGGTCAAGCGCATGGGCCAGTTCGAAGAAGTTGCGGTCGTTGAGCGAGCTCCAGATGGCCTTCCATAGTTCGTACTGGGTGACGGAGTCGAATCCGCTGTGCTCGACGAGGCGTGCGTAGTCGCCGTGGATGACCTCGCCGACGAACCACGCATCGGGAAAGCGCGCGCGGACGCGGTCGGTGACCAGCCGCCAGAACGGCGGCGGGACGGCATATGCGGCATCGAGCCGCCAGCCGTCTATACCGCGCTCCAGCCAGTGGGCCATCACGTCGGTGACGTAGTCGGCGACTTCGGGTTCACCGTGGTTCAGCGTGACGAGATGGTCGTGCCCCTCGAACGTGCGCAGATCGGTGTGGAACCACGTCCTGTACGGGGAGTCGTCGCCCTTGTCCATGACGTCGGCGAACGGTTGGAAGCCGCGTCCGACATGGTTGAAGACACCGTCGAGCAGGACACGGACGCCCCGCCGGGACGCCTCGTCGATGAGCCGCCGCAGGTCGTCCTCGCCGCCGAGCCTCGGATCGACGCGGTAGTGGTCGACGGTGTCGTAGCCGTGCGTCTCGGACGCGAACACCGGGCCGAGCGCGAGCCCGTTGCAGCCGAGCCCGACGAGGTGGTCGAGCCAGCCGGTGAGCCTCGCGAGCCGTGGCTCGGGGGGCGCCCCCGCCGGGAGGGACGCGCGTTCGGCGCCGACGAAACCGAGCGGATAGGCGTGCCACCAGATGGCGTGATCGGGCCAGCGCATGCGCTCCTCCCTACCCACGGGAAGCGGGCAATCACGAGAATTCCCCGAGCCCCGCCCGATGGCGGATCACGGCGGCCAGCTGATCCAGCCCGAGACCGTCCGGGGCGCCGTCCGCCTCCCGCAGCGCCGAGAGCGTCCGCCGGCTCCGCCCGCCCTGCCAGGCGATCCTGACGACGCGCGTGGGATGGCCGACGACGCCCGCGTCGGTGATGTCGCTCCACGGAATGAGCACCTCTCCCGTGAGCGGCCGCCGGTCGCGGATGCCGTCCAGGCCGATGATCGTCCGGGACCGCACGGTCATCACAACGATGAAGCAGATCGCCACAAGGCAGACGAGCGTGATGGTGACCAGCGCTCCGCTGACCAGGTAGGCGCCCAGACCTCCCCCGACCGCCCCGAGCAGACCGAGGAAGACCAGCAGCGGCACCACCGGTGTCCAGCGCAGGCGACGCTCGATGACGGGCGGGACGGGAATGAACCCCTTGTCGGTCATTTCCTGGAAATTAGCGGGCGGCCTAGGCGCGCACAAGGATCTCCGGATTCAGGTCGTCCACACGCGGGTGCCCCGAAAGCGTCATGGTCAGCTCCAGTTCGGCCTGGAGGCAGCGCAGAACGTGCTGCACACCGGCCTGGCCGGCAAGCGCCAGCCCGTACGCGTAAGGACGCGCGACCAGGACGGCCTTGGCCCCGAGCGCGAGCGCCTTGGCGACGTCCGATCCCGTCCGGATTCCGCTGTCGAACAGGACGGTCGCCTGGTCGTGGACGGCCTCGACCACATCGGGAAGCGCGTCCAGGGAGGCGATGGCCCCGTCCACCTGGCGTCCGCCATGGTTGGAGACGACGACCGCGTCCATCCCGGCGTCCACCGCCTGGCGGGCGTCGTCGGGATGCTGGATGCCCTTGAGCGCGATGGGGCCGTCCCAGTGGTCCCGCAGGAAGATGAGGTCGTCCCAGGTCAGGCTCGGGTTCCCGAAGTTGGCGACCCAGTGCAGGATCGCCATGTCCCTGTTGGCGGCGCTGATCTCCCCGCCGACGGCCTTCTGGAAGACCGGATCGCTGAAATAGTTCGCGACACCGATCCCGCGCAAGAATGGCAGATAGGCCTGGTTCAGGTCGCGTGGACGCCACGCGAGCGTGAACGTGTCGAGCGTGACGACAAGGGCCGTGTAGCCGGACGCCTTGGCCCGCTCCAGGAAGCTGACGGCGAGTTCCCTGTCCTTGGGCCAGTACAGCTGGTACCAGCGCGGCCCATCCCCATTGGCCTCGGCCACGTCCTCCATGGAGTACGACGCCGCCGTGCTCAGCACCATCGTCAGCCCCTCGGCCGCCGCCGCCCGCGCGACGGCCAGCTCGCCGTCCGGATGGAAGATGGACTGGACGCCGATGGGCGCGAGCAGAACCGGGGACGGCATCGCGGTGCCGAGCACGTCCACCGAGAGGTCGCGCGCGGCGACGTCCCGCAGCATGCGCGGCACGATCCGCCAGCGGTCGAAGGCCTCCCGGTTGGCCCGCGCGGTCGCCTCGCTGCCCGCCGAACCGGCCACGTACCCGAACGCCTGCGCCGACAGCGACTTCTCGGCGAGGCCCTCCAGCTTCGTCAGGTCCGTCGGCAGCGACGGGACGACGTCTCCGAGTCCCTGCAGATAGATCGAGTTCTGGAAGTCGGCCAGCCCGCTCAAGGGAACCTCCGCCTGGGGAATCCGAAACCGTCCGTGCTCAATCTGCCAGGTTCGGGAAGGTGACGGAACGGCACCGATTCCCCGAGTTGGGCGGCGCACCCGGTGGGGCGGGCGAAAGATGTCCCCGGGACCGGCCACAATGTGGGGCATGGCACGACGCGGATCCCAAGCCCCTCCACCGCCGCCGGACTTCGAAGAGAACATCGTCGACGTCGATGTCTCCGACGAGATGCGCGGCAGCTTCCTCGAGTACGCCTACTCGGTCATCTACCAGCGGGCGCTCCCCGACGCGCGCGACGGCATGAAGCCCGTCCAGCGCCGGATCCTGTACTCGATGAACGAGATGGGGCTGCGCCCCGACCGCGGGCACGTCAAGTGCGCCCGCGTCGTCGGCGAGGTCATGGGCAAGCTGCACCCGCACGGCGACAGCGCCATCTACGACGCGATGGTGCGGATGGCGCAGCCGTGGGCGATGCGGATGCCGCTCGTGGACGGCCACGGCAACTTCGGCTCGCTCGGCGGCGACGACATGCCCGCCGCCATGCGGTACACCGAGGCCCGGATGTCGCGCGAAGCGATGCTGATGGTCGCGTCGATCGACGAGGACACGGTCGACTTCCGCCCCAACTACGACGGTCAGGAGCAGGAGCCGGAGGTCCTGCCGGCCGCGTTCCCGAACCTCCTGGTGAACGGCGCGTCCGGCATCGCGGTCGGGATGGCCACCAACATGGCGCCGCACAACCTCGGCGAGGTCATCGCCGCGGCCCGGCACCTGATCGACCACCCCGACGCGGGCCTGGACGACCTGATGCGCTTCGTCCCCGGCCCCGACCTGCCCACCGGCGGCAAGATCGTCGGCCTGGACGGCATCCGCGACGCCTACGAGCGCGGCCGGGGGACGTTCCGCACCCGCGCCACGGTCTCCATCGAGAACGTCACGCCGCGCCGCAAGGGCATCATCGTCAGCGAACTGCCGTACGCCGTCGGGCCGGAGCGAGTCAAGGCCAAGATCAAGGAACTGGTCAACGCCAAGAAGATCCAGGGCATCTCCGACCTGAAGGACCTCACCGACCGCAATGTCGGCCTCCGCCTGGTCATCGAGATCAAGAACGGGTTCAACCCGGAGGCCGTCCTCGCCGACCTCTACCGGCTCACGCCGATGGAGGAGACGTTCGGCATCAACAACGTCGCGCTGGTCGACGGCCAGCCCCGCACGCTCGGCCTGCGCGACATGCTGCAGGTCTACGTCGACCACCGCATCGAGGTCGTCCGCCGCCGCTCGATGTTCCGCCGCAAGAAGCGCGAGGACCGCCTCCACCTGGTGGACGGCCTGCTCGTCGCGCTGCTGAACATCGACGAGGTCATCCAGGTCATCCGGCAGAGCGACGACGCCGCCCAGGCCAAGCAGCGCCTCATGCAGATCTTCGAGCTGTCGGAGATCCAGGCGCAGTACATCCTGGACACCCCGCTCCGCCGCCTGACCCGCTACGACCGCCTCGAACTGGAGAAGGAGAAGGAGCAGCTCGCCAAGGAGATCGCCCGCCTGACCGCGATCCTGGAGTCCGAGCGGAAGCTGCGCGGCGTCGTCTCCAAGGAACTGGGCGACGTCGCGAAGGAGTTCTCCACCCCCCGCCGGACGATCCTCCTCGAATCCTCCGGCCAGACGGCCGCCACCGCCGTCCCGCTGGAGGTGGCCGACGACCCGTGCACGGTGCTGCTCTCGACCACCGGCCTCATGGCCCGCACCCACGACGCCTCGCCCCTCCCGGACAGCGGCCCCCGCGCCCCGCACGACGCCCTGACCTCGGTCGTCCCCGCGACGGCGCGCGGCCAGGTCGGCGCGGTGACGTCGCTCGGGCGGATGATCCGCATCGACGTCCTGGACCTGCCGACCCTGCCGCCCTCGGCGACGCCGCCGTCCCTGGCGGGCGGAGCCCCGGTCGCCGAATACGTCGACCTCGAACCGGACGAGACGGTGGTGGGCATAGCCGCCGTGGGCGAGGAGGGCGGCGGGCTGGCCCTCGGCACGGCCCAGGGCGTGGTGAAGCGCGTGGTCCCCGACTTCCCGGCGAACCGCGACGAGTTCGAGGTGATCGGCCTCAAGGAGGGCGACCGGGTCGTCGGCGCCGTCCAGCTCCTCTCCGAAGACCAGCACGTCGTCTTCATCACCACCGACGCCCAGCTCCTGCACTTCGCCGCGTCGCTCGTCCGCCCGCAGGGCCGGGCCGCGGGCGGCATGGCGGGCATCAAGCTGGCGGCGGGCGCGAGCGTCCTGTGGTTCGGCGCCCTCGACCCGGCCCGCGAGGCCCGCGTCATCACGGTGTCGGGCTCGTCGTCGGCGCTCCCGGGCACCCAGACGGGCGCCATCAAGCTGGCCGACTTCGCCGACTTCCCGTCCAAGGGCCGCGCCACCGGCGGCGTCCGGGCCCACCGCTTCCTCAAGGGCGAGGACGTGCTGCTCCAGGCGTGGGCGGCCCCGACCCCGCTCCGCGCGGCGGCCGCCAACGGCAGGCCGGCGATGCTCAACGTGACGATGGGCCGCCGCGACGGCTCCGGCGAGAAGCTCGACAAGCCCATCGTCTCCATCAGCGGCCCCATAGGCCCCGCCCCGGAAGAAGACGAGACAACCGAAGAGTGACCCGAAGAGGCCCCGGGACCACCCCGGGGCCTCTGCCCTTCGGCTTCACACTCCCGGCCGCACCCGGGCATTGAGATCCTCGTTGCACCGGACGATCCGCTCGGTCACCTCGGTGACGTCACAGACCGGATGGCAGGCGGCGCCGGCCTCCGGCAGGGTGACGAAGAGCGCGTCGTCCCGCGCCCACACCGTGATCTCCGCCCGGACCGAGAGGACGGCCATCCGCCACCCCTCGCTCAGGTGCAGCGGCCCGATCCCCCGCGCGCCCAGCAGCCGCCGCAGTTCCCGAGCCGCCTCATGGCAGTCCCGCTGGGGCGGACGCCACGGCATCGACGCGGGCAGCGCGAAGTACACGACCTTCCCCGAAACCGGTGGCGGCCCCAACCGCGACCGGCTCCGGCACGCGCCCCACCGCCCACCGCGCTCCACCGCCAGGGCGTTCACCAATTCGAGCCCGCGCCCACCCTCGGCCTCGACCGGCGGACGCAGGCCCGCCACGGACGGCGCCTTCCCGCACCACGACGCGGAGTCGAAGACCCGCACCACGATCTCCGTCCCCATCGCGCGACCGTAGATCTGCACCTCCGGCAGCCCGGCCGCAGGCATGCTCCCGAACGCCCTCCCGCCCAACGCGTGCGTGAAGGCGTTGGCCGCCAGCTCGGAAACCATCGTCACCGCATCGTCCACGGTCGCCTCGGGCAACATCAGCGCCGAGAGGGTCTCCCGGACGACCTTCCGCGCCACCCCGGCACACCGAGCCTCCGGCGGCAGCCCCCAGACCGCACACCCACCCGCCCGAACCACCTCGGCCCCGGTGCCTTCCGTCGAGCCCCACAACGCGATCACCACCCCTGCACGACGAGCCAGGCGGATTGCCAGGCGTGTTGATATCGCTACACAACGTGGCATCACATTTACAAGATCGCAATAGATTCTCTAAAAGAGAATCCAAGACCATCTTCGCCAGACAGCGCTACCCGTCGCATGGCAAGGTGTCACCGTGAGTGAGATTCATGTCGAGGGCTACAGCCCGACGATCAAGAAGCGCGCCCTCAGCCGCAAGCTGGTCGCCGCCCGCAAGGAGATCGGCATGACCACCACCGAGGTCTGCAAGCGCCTGCACTGGAGTCCCACCAAGCTCAACTACATCGAGAAGGCCAAGTGGATCACTCCCAACAGCGACGCGGTCAACGACCTCTGCGAGCTGTACGGGGTTGAAGGTGATGAACGCGAGGCCCTGGCCCGCCTCGCCCACGAAGCACGCGAGCGCGGCTGGTGGACGAGATACAACGACGTCTTCCGCAACGAGTACCCGGGCTTCGAAGCCTCGGCTTCGACCGTCCGAACCTTCCAGAACACCTACCTCCCAGGCCTTCTGCAGGACGTCGGCTACATCGAGCTCGTCACCAACGCGGCCGGGATCGAAGATCCTGCCGAAGTCCGACGACACGTAGCCGCCCGGCTGCAACGGCAAGAGATCTTGACAAGAGCGGACAACCCCTGCCATCTGCATGCAGTGGTCGACGAGAACGCCCTCCAGCGGCTTTCCTCACCGTCCATACGCGGCCTGCAAGTCCGCCATCTGATCAAGATGGCGGACCTCCCGAACATCAAGTTCCAAGTCATCCCGACCACCGCCGGCGTCTATCCAGGAGCAGGTGAGTCCTTCACACAACTCGGCTACTCCGACCCAGGGGAACGCGACATCGTGATCCTGGAGACGACCATCGACGACCGGATGCTCGAAGAGAAAGACGAACTCCAGTCCTATAAGGTCAGATTCGACCGATTGTGCGCGATCGCCCTCGATACAGCGGCTACGCGCGCGTATCTCATGAAGTTGATCGAGGATGACGAGTGAACCCACCGGTTCCCACCTGGCGCAAGAGCAGCTACTCACAGGGCGGTGGAACAGAATGCGTGGAGGTTGCCGAAGCCGGCGATGGATGCGTGGTCCGCGACTCAAGGAACCCGGACGGGCCACTCATCACCTTCTCCCCCAGCGCCTGGGCGGCCCTCCTCCACAGCATCAAGGCAGGCGCCCACGACCTTCGCTGACCCGGCGACTCGGGCTCTCCGTCATTGGCTGAGTTCGTCCTGGCGCCAGGTGCGGGGCCACTGGCCGGACGGTGGAGGCGGCCCGGACATCCCGAGATCGCGCCTCGCGCACGCATAGAAGCGATCACGGGCTTCACCCATCCTTTGCAGGGCGGCCGTCCACCCTTCCTGGTCGTCCCGGAGGCCGCGGGCCCACAGTTCGACGTTCCAGACGGCCTCGTGCCAAGCCCTGGCGGCCGCGACCGTCTCCGCGTCGCCGACGAGGAGCACCGCCTCCCACTCGGCCTGACGCTCAGACTCGGCGTGAGCGAGAAGCGCCATTCCCTCCTCGGGGTCCAGCGGATCCACGGTGAACTCGAATCCGCGATGCGCCGCGAGCCGCTGCCCCACACGGATCTGCGTCTTCAGGGCGTTGGCATAGCTCGCGTAGGTCTCGAACTTCTTCTCGTCCCATCGTTCGGCCCGCGTGCGCCTCCAGCGGCTGCGCTCGTTGAGGCTCGTCGTCACGTACGAGCCGAGCGCCCCGATGACCACGCCCACCAGTGCGGGCGCCTGATCCACAAGTCCCACCTCGACCTCCCGACATAGGACGAGGCATGCCCGGCATCGGTTCAGCCGCCGCATGACGGGTTCTCAGCGCAGTTTGGCGCAGGTACTCCCGCCTGACGAGGCCGTCGCCGCACGGCCGGGGAGTCAGCTCTTGAGGTGGGCGCGGGTTTCCCTGAGCGACTCGCAGAGCTCCGTCCAGGGGAAGGTGCCCTCGGTCATGTCGGGCGCGTCGGGACTCGAGAGCACGGCGGGGTCGAAGAGGACGGTCACACCCCAGGCGCGCAGGTCGGCGACGCTCCGGCCGAAGGCGGGGTGGCGGGACAGCGCGTTGTTCGGCCAGGGGGCCGCGATGATGGGACGGCCCGCGCCCACCGCCTCGTTCAGGAGGCCCAGGGCCAGGGTGTCGCTGATTCCGTGGGCCCACTTGTTGACGGTGTTGAACGTCGCGGGGGCCACGGCGAAGGCGTCCGCGGGTGGGAGGACGTCGGGCTCGTCCGGCTGCTTGTACTCCGAGCGAACGGGGAAGCCCGTGATGCCTGCCAGGCGGTCCGCGTCCACGAACTTCAGACCCGACGGCGTCGCGATGACGCACACCGTCCACCTGGAGGTTCATCGGACGGCGTATGGGTGCCGCTATCGGCGAAGCGGGCGGCGCCCACCTCGCAGCGGGCGCACGAGGCCTCACCTCTGTGGCACGTCACCCGTCCACCGGCCCCGCTGCGTTGACCTGCGGCGTGTTGTTGTTATGGACGCCCCCGAAACAACAACATGCCGCAGATCAACGAACCGGGGCTTGGCTTTGGATGGGGGGTGCCGGTCAGGTTTCGATGTCGTCGGGGCCCCAGTGGGCCTGCATCTGGGTGATCTTGCCGTCGTCGTCGAAGGTCATGACGTCGATGCCGCGGATGCGCATGCCGGAGACCTCGACGGTGAAGGCCATGGCGGCGCGGTCGCCGTAGGAGCCGCGGATGGGGCCGTCGAGGGCGATCTTGGTGCCGGCGGCGATGGCGTTGGTGTAGAACTCCTCGATGGCGGCGCGGCCGGTCATCGGAGGGTTGCCGACCGGGTCCTCGACCACGGCGTCCTCGGCGTAGAGGCCGGAGATGGCCGCGGCGTCACCGGCGTTGATCGCGTCGATGTACGTCCGCAGCGTCTGCTTCATGTGATCCTGTGTCGGCATGGCCGCAGCGTAGCAAGCGGGCGCTTGGTTAACGAGAGCGGCATGATGCCCGGATCTGCGTAATTACAGAGGTGAATGCCACCGCCGGAATCACATCGCGGTGCTGCGCGCGGGAGCGCGGGCTCAGCCGACGAGGCCGTGCTCGTAGGCGTAGGTGACGGCCTGGGCGCGGTCGCGGAGGTTCGCCTTCGCGAACAGGTTGTTGATGTGCGTCTTGACGGTGGCCTCGGAGATGAACAGGTCGCCGGCGATCTCGGTGTTGGAGCGTCCCCGGGCGATGAGGGCGAGGACCTCGGCCTCGCGGCGGGTCAGCCCGTCGGGCAGGCCGGCGCGGCGCGGACGCCCGCCGGCGGCGACGGCCTCGACCAGGCGGCGCTGGACGGCCGGGTCGAGCTGGGACGCTCCGTCGCGGACGGCGTCGACGGCGCGGGCGATCTCGTCGGCGCCGGCGTCCTTGGTGAGGTAGCCGCGGGCCCCGGCGCGGAGGGCGGCGAAGATCGAGTCGTCGTCGGCGTAGGTGGTGAGGACGACGATCCCGACGTCCGGGTGCGCCTCCTTGATGCGGCGGGTCGCCTCGACGCCGTCCATGCGCGGCATCCGCAGGTCCATGAGGACAACGTCGGGACGCAGTTCGGCGACCATCGCCACCGCCTGCTCGCCGTCGCCGCACGCGCCGGCCACGTCGATGCCGGGCAGCAGCTCCAGGAGGAGCACCAGGCCCTCGCGCACCACGGTCTGGTCGTCGACGACCAGGATCCTCGTCTTCACCGCGTCTCCCGTCACGCCGGCACCTGGAGGGACACGCGGAAGCCCGTTCCGTCCGGTCCGGTGACAAGGGTCCCATCGATCAGTTCGGCGCGCTCGCGCATGCCGACGAGACCGTATCCGGCGCCGTTCAGCTCGACGACGGATTCGGTCCCGCCGCTGTCCGTCACTTCGAGTTCGACGCTGTCGCCGAGGTAGCGCAGGGTGACCTGTGCGCGCGCGCCGGGCGCGTGCTTGCGGACGTTCGTGAGCGCCTCTTGGGCGGTGCGGACCACCGTCAGCCCGGCCTGCGGCGACAGTTCGCGCGGGACACCTGTCACGCGCACGTCGCAGGGGCGGCCGGTGCTGGCGTGGAACTCCTCGGCCAGTTCCGCTATGACCTCCTTGGGCTCCGGTATCTCCCCGCGGAGCGTGGCGAGTGCGCGCCTGGTCTCCTCCAGGCCGGAGCGGGCGAGGTTCCGCGCGCGCTCGACGCGGTCCAGGGCCTGGACGCGGTCGCCGTCCCGCGCGAGGAGCAGCCTCGCTCCCTCCAGGTGGACCATCTGCGCCGACAGCGAGTGGGCGAGGATGTCGTGGATCTCCCGCGCGATGTGCGAGCGTTCGGCGAGCACGGCGTTGGCGGCCTCGGCGCGGCGGGTCGCCTCCTGCGCGGCGACGCCCTGGCGGCTGGCGACGGCGCCCAGCGTCAGGCCCACGAACGCCGACATCAGGCCGAGGTCGGCGCCGCCCGACTGGAGCGCCTCCCCCAGCCCGCCGATCGCCGCGACAGTCAGCACGCTGACCGCGATACCCCACGGCAGCGGCAGCCGCATCATCAGCACCCAGAGCCCGGCCATGCAGAAGAAGAACCCTCCGCCGGCGTGCGGGGCGATCGCGTACAGCGCCATCCCCGCCGCGACGGCCAGGAGCAGCAGGACGATCCCCGTCGCCCGCCACGGCGAGTCCTTCTGACGCCCCAGCACGATGCCGGTAGCCAGAAGGACGAACATCACCGCGTTGAGGAGGACCAAGGCCAGCCCGACACCGTGCAGCGCGGGGGCCGGGTCCGCGTGCAGCAACCCCCGTACGTACGCGACGAGGCCCCACGTCACCAGCATGCCGACGACGAGCAACCGGACGAGCCGCTCCCTGACCCCCATCTGACAGTTCACGATCCGACGTTAACTCGCGCAAACCCGGCGATACTGCACGCCCGGCGCCCGGTGACGAGGCTCTGCCCGAGCGCCGACTCCGCCGAGCCCAGCAGGAGGTTGTCCAACGTGTTCATGGCCCGACGCTAAGGCTCGGCGGCCTCGGAGCGGATCGGCGCACGGCTGGAATCTGCCCCTCCACCTGCGGGTGGACGCCTCGGCCCCCGATCTCGATCCCATGGCCGATTGTGGACGCGTCCACAAGCTTGCTTTAGAAACGGACTTGTTTTTGAATCGAGCGTCCCTTGTGGACCGGTCCAAAAGGCCGGTCCCGCACCACTCTCCTGAGAAAGGGCCCTCGAAGCCTGTGAAACTCCTCTCCCGCGCCGCCCTCGTGGCGGCGCCCGTCGGCCTGGCGTTCGGCATGGCCGCGGCCCCCGCCCAGGCGGTCGCTCCGCAGGCCCCCGTGACCGCGCCGCTCGCGGCCCCGCTGGACCTGCCGTCGGACGTGCCGAAGTTCGACTTCGCCAAGCAGTGCCCGCCGCTGCCCGCCGGGCAGGACCCGAAGTTCGCGACCTGCCTCCAGCTGGTTGTGACCGGCGGCTCGATGAAGCTCGGCGGTCTCACCCAGGAGATCACCCAGCCGATGCGGACAGTCATCCAGGCGGTGCAGCCGTCGTGGTCCGAGCCCGCCGTCTACACCAGCGTGAAGATGACCGGGAAGCCGATGACGGTCCCCGGCGGCGTCATCGGCCTGCTCGGCTTCCCGATCGGCGGGATCGACGAACTGCCCTACAACAGGGTGCAGGTGCAGGCGAAGTACGCCGGCGGGTTCGACTTCAACCTGCCGACGACCGCGATCAACATGAAGATCAAGCTGATCAACGACGCGATCGGCGACGGCTGCTTCATCGGCTCCAACAAGGACCCGCTGAAGCTCAACCTGGCCATCGACTTCAGCACGATCACGGTCGTGACCGAGGGCGACATCAACGACCCGTTCGGCAGCCCGCCCATCCTGCGGATGCCGACCGGGGACACGACCTTCGCGGTGCCGAAGACCAACGGCTGCGGCATCTTCGGCCCGATCATCGACTGGAAGGCCGGCCTTCCGTCGGCGTCCGGGCAGAACTCGGCGTCGTTCCAGCTGTACATGGCCACGGCGCCGTACGCACCGGCGAACGCCGCGATGGCGGCGCGGAGCGTGCAGGACCCCGTCCAGACCTTCCGCAACCTCAAGATCGGCGACTGATCCACGTCGCCAGGGGCCGTCCACCACGGGGGACGGCCCCGCCCCCCCGCCATCGGGCACGCCCGCTCCGAACCGGCCCACGATGGACGGTCGGGCCTCGCGGCCGGCACGGGAATCGGCCCGCCCCGCCGCACGGGCACGCTCAGGTGTCGATGCGTTCGACGTCCAGCTCGGTGGCGCTGGCGGTGAGGAACGCCCGGCGCGGCGCGACGTCGCTGCCCATCAGCAGGTCGAACACCTTCGCCGCCTCCTCGGCGTCCTCGATGCGGACGCGCCGGAGCACCCGGTAGCGCGGGTCGAGCGTCGTCTCCGCGAGCTGGTCGGCGTCCATCTCACCGAGGCCCTTGTAGCGCTGGATCGGCTCCTTCCAGCGCGCGCCCTTGCGCTCCAGCTCGACGAGCCGCTGCCGCAGCTCGGCGTCGGAGTAGGTGTAGATGTACTTGTCCTGGCCCTTCTTCTGCTTGATCAGCTCGATGCGGTGCAGCGGCGGGACGGCGGAGAAGATCCGGCCGGCCTCCAGCATCGGGCGCATGTAGCGGTGGAAGAGGGTGAGCAGCAGGGTGCGGATGTGCGCGCCGTCGACGTCGGCGTCGGCGAGGATCACGACGCGGCCGTAGCGCGCGGCGTCGACGTCGAAGGTGCGGCCCGAACCGGCGCCGAGCACCTGGATGATCGCGGCGCACTCGGCGTTCTTCAGCATGTCCGCCACGGACGCCTTCTGCACGTTGAGGATCTTGCCCCGGATCGGCAGCAGCGCCTGGAACTCGGAGTTGCGGGCGAGCTTGGCCGTGCCGAGCGCCGAGTCGCCCTCGACGATGAACAGCTCGCTGCGGTCGTCGGCGGTGCGGCAGTCGACGAGCTTGGCCGGCAGGGCCGAGTTCTCCAGGGCGTTCTTGCGGCGCTGGTTGTCGCGCTGGGTGCGGGCGGCGATGCGGGTCTTGGCCGCGCCGACGACCTTCTCCAGGACGGCCCGCAGCGGCTGCTTCTGGCCGCGCGGCGGGTTCTCGAAGATCGCGCGCAGCTCGCGCATGACGACCTGGGACACGATGCGGGTCGCCGCGGACGTGCCGAGGACCTCCTTCGTCTGCCCCTCGAACTGCGGCTCGGGCAGCCGGACCGTCACCACCGCGGTGAGGCCCTCCAGGACGTCCTCCTTGATGACGTCCTCGTCGCCGTTCTTCAGCAGCTTCGTCGCGCGGAGCTGCTCGTTGACGACCTTGAGGACGGCGCGGTCGAAGCCGCGGACGTGGGTGCCGCCCTTCGGGGTGGCGATCACGTTGACGAACGACTTGGTGATCGTGTCGTAGCCGTTCCCCCAGCGCAGCGCGATGTCGACCTCGAGGTCGCGCTCGACGTCGGTGGGGGTGAGGTGGCCCTGGTCGTCGAGGACGGGGACGGTCTCGGTGAAGTGGCCGCGCCCCTGGAGCCGCAGCACGTCGACGATCGCGGTGTCCTTGGCGAGGTAGGTGCAGAACTCGCTGATGCCGCCGTCGAACCGGAACGTCTCGTCGAGGACCTCCTCGCCGCGCTCGTCGCGGACGTCGATCGTCAGGCCGGGGATGAGGAACGCGGTCTGGCGCATCCGGTCCAGGACGAGGGACTGCTCGATCGTGGCGTCCTTCAGGAAGATCTGCAGGTCGGGCCAGAAGCGGACGCGGGTGCCGGTGACCTTCTTGGCGACCTTGCGGATCTGGCGCAGGCCCGACTTCTTTCTGAACCGGGCGTTGGGCCGCCCCTCGTCGGCGAACTCGCCGGGCAGGCCGCGCCGGAAGCTGATCGCGTGGGTGTGGCCGTCGCGGTCGACCTCGACGTCCAGCCGCGCGGACAGCGCGTTGACCACGGACGCCCCCACGCCGTGGAGACCGCCGGACGCGGTGTAGGAGACGCCGCCGAACTTGCCGCCCGCGTGCAGCCGCGTCATGACCAGCTCGACGCCGGGGAGCCCCGTCTTGGGCTCCAGGTCGACCGGGATGCCGCGGCCGTTGTCGCCCACCTCGAAGGACCCGTCGGCGTGGAGCGTCACGTCGATGTGGGTGCAGTAGCCGGCGAGGGCCTCGTCGACGCAGTTGTCGACGATCTCCCACAGGCAGTGGGCGAGGCCCCTGCTGTCGGTCGACCCGACGTACATGCCGGGTCGCTTCCGGACGGCCTCCAGCCCCTCCAGCACCGACAGGTGCCGGGCGGAGTAGCCGTGCGGGTCTTCGGTTGGCACTTCGGCGGTCGCGGCGGTCAACGTGCGTGCGCTCCTCGGGGGTAGGACGGTCGGCAGCAGGGTACCCCCGGCCGCCGACAATCCACCCGCAGGCTCGCCGCCGCGGTCGTTCCGTCCGTCCGCGCGGCGGCTCGGACCCGGTTCGCCGGGCGATCCGGACCTCTACTTCTAGACCCTAACGTCCACCTTTAGGTGGGTGTGCGGCGTCCGGTGCGGTCCCTAATGTCCTGGGCATGGTGCAAACGATCGAGGTCTCGGGCGTCCGCAAACGCTACGGGGACGTCCAGGCCGTGGACGGGGTGACGTTCGGGGTCGAGGAGGGCGAGTTCTTCGGCATCCTCGGCCCGAACGGCGCGGGCAAGACGACGACGCTGGAGATCATCGAAGGGCTGCGGAAGGCGGACGCGGGGGACGTGTCGGTGCTCGGGCTCTCCCCGTGGCCCCGCAACCCGAAGCTGCTGCCCAGGATCGGCGTGCAGTTGCAGGCGTCGTCGTTCTTCGAGCGGCTGACCACCCGCGAGCAGTTGCGGACGTTCGGCTCCCTCTACGGCGTCCCCGCCAAGAAGGCCGACGCGATGATGGAGCTGGTGGGGCTGGACGACAAGGCCGACGTCCGGGTGGAGAAGCTGTCGGGCGGGCAGGCGCAGCGCCTGTCCATCGCGTGCGCGCTCGTGCACGACCCGGAGCTCGTGTTCCTGGACGAGCCGACCGCCGCGCTCGACCCGCAGGCCCGCCGCAACCTCTGGGACCTGCTGCGCCAGATCAGCACGGAGGGGCGCACCGTCGTCCTGACCACGCACTACATGGACGAGGCGGAGATCCTCTGCGACCGGGTCGCCATCATGGACTCGGGCAGGATCCTGCGGCTCGGCCCGCCGGCCGTGCTGGTGCGCGGCCTGGACGCCCCGGCCAGGATCAGCGTCGCCAGCGGCGTCCTGGACCTCGGCGACGCGCGGCTCCTGCCGGGCGCGGACGAGGCTTCCGACGACGGCGTCTCGCTGACCATCTCCACGCGCGACCCGTCCGCCGTGGTCGCGGCCATGGCGGCGAAGGACGCCCTGGACGGCGTCCAGATCCGCGGCGCCACCCTCGAGGACGTCTTCCTGGAGCTCACCGGACGGGAGTACAGGGCGTGAGCGCGTTCGAAAGCTTCAAGAGCCTGTCCCGGGCGATGTACCTGGGGTTCAAGCGCGACCGGACCGCGCTGTTCTTCACGGTCCTGTTCCCCCTGATGTTCCTGGTCATCTTCGGCGGCGTCTTCGGAAACCAGACGACGTCCAAGGTCGAGGTGCTGGAGATCGGCAAGGCGCCGGTCCTGGAGCAGGCCGTCAGGCAGGGCGGCGGCCAGCTCGGCGAGGTCATGAAGGTGACCCGGGCGTCCGACCGCGCCGCGGCCCTGCGCAAGGTCGAGAAGGGGGACGCGGACGCCGCCGTGGAACAGGCCGGCGGCCGGCTGGTCGTCCACTACTCCGCCGCCGACCAGGTCAAGTCGGGGACGGTGCGGGGCCTCATGAACTCGATCGTCCAGGCGGCGAACCAGGCGGCCACCGGCAGGCCCCCCGCCTACACGCTGGACGCCCGGCAGGTGGAGGACGACTCGCTCAAGGCCATCCAGTTCTTCACGCCCAGCCTGCTGGGGTGGGCGCTGGCGTCGGCGGGCGTCTTCGGGGCCTCCCAGACGCTGGTCACGTGGCGCACCAAGGGCATCCTGCGCCGCCTCCAGCTCTCCCCCGCCCCGGTGCCCACCGTGTTCGCCGCGCGCGTCGCGGTGAGCCTCGCCATCGCGCTCGTCCAGTTCGCGCTGTTCGTGCTCGTGGCCCAGCTGCCGATGTTCGGGCTGCGGCTCAGCGGCGCCTGGTGGATGGCCATCCCGATGGTGATAGCGGGCGTCCTCGCGTTCCTGTCGATCGGGATGCTGATCGGCGCGTGGGCCAAGACGCAGGAGACCGCCCAGGCGGCGACCCAGCTCGTGGTCCTGCCCATGGCGTTCCTCGGCGGGTCGTTCTTCCCCCTGGACGCGACGCCGGGCTGGATGAGGGCGCTGTCCTACGTCTTCCCGTTGCGCTATCTCAACGAAGGGATGCTCAACGTGATGGGCCGCGGGCTCGGACCGGCCTCCGCACTCCCTCAAATCGCCGTTCTCTTGGGCGTCGCGGTGGTCGGCGCGCTGATCGCCGTGCGCCTGTTCCGCTGGGACAGCGCCTAATGTGACCTCGGTCACTTATTGGGCCATTCTGCTGTGGGCGTACGAAGAACCAGGTTGGGAACGTCGGCGTCGGGTTAGATGTTGTCCTAAGTACCGACCCCGAGCATGAGGAAGGTGCCGTGACTGGAGCCCTTGCCCCAACCAAGCCGTTGACCGTCGCCGACCGATGCGACCGCTGCGGCGCCCAGGCCTACGTCCGTGCAGTCCTTGTAGGCGGCGGCGACCTTCTGTTCTGCGCCCACCACGGACGCAAGTACTCAGAAGCGCTCCGTGCCAACGGGGCCGACATACAGGACGAGACCGACCGGCTCAACGAATCCCCGGCCACCGCATCCACCGAGGAGCGGTAGACCTCCCAATAGAAACCCGAGGACGGCGGTCATCGCGAACGCGGTGGCCGCCGCTCGCATTTCGCCCGTTCCGGAGCGCAGCAGAGCCAATGGGACGGCGTGACTTCGCAGTGTGATTAAGTGATCGCATATAGTAGCGAAATTCGCGGCCTGCGGTGATGCGAATCACGCAATCGGCCGAATCGTCACCTGGCAGTGACATTCTTCACGCGGTAGTGATAGCCGCCGGCACGGACGAATCCCTCGGCCTCGTACATCGCGCGGGCCGGAGCGTTCCGCTCGACCACGACCAGGTACGCCCGTTCGCATCCCTGCTCGCGCCCCCAGCCGAGAAGCGACCGCAGGACGCGCCGTCCCAGGCCGCGCCTGCGCGCCTCGGGCGCGACGGCCATGGCGTACACGCCCAGCCACTCCCCCTGCGGGACCCCCCGGCCGACGGCGACGCCGTCCAGCGACGCGTAGCCCGCGGGCACACCGGTGAGGATCTTCTCCGCGACCGGCGGCCGGTGGTCGTACCCGCCGTCCACCGACCACCACAGGTCGAGCCACTCCTCGGACGGCGCCCCCGTGATCTCCACACCGTCCCGCTCGCGGGGCCCGGCCAGGTCCGTCATCATCGCGACCGTCGGATCGACCAGCTCGTAGCCCCGGCCCTCCAGGAACCCGTCGAGCCCTTCGGGCCGCGCGTGGGCATCCACCGAGAACACGGTCGGCAGGCCCAGCGCGGCGTAGCGGCCCTCGGCCCGCTCGACGGCCCGGTCCACGTCCCCCGGGTCGCCCAGGGGCAGGACGGAGTTGGCCCGCTTGGTCACCCCGTCGGCGTGGCGCAGCAGCCAGCCGCCAATATCCTGGGTCGACGGCGCCGGCCACGCCTCGGCGACGAGTTCGCCCAGCCGTGCCTCCAGAGACCGCGCCATCCGTCACCGCTTTCGGGGGGATCGTGCACATCCTGCTGCCACCGTCGGAGAAGAAGGCTACCGACGGGGACGGGCCGCCCCTCGACCTGGCCTCGCTGAGCTTCCCCGAGCTGAACCCGGTGCGCAGGCGCGTCCTGTCGGCCCTGACCAAGGCGTGCCGGCGCCGCGACGCGCCGGACGTGCTCGGCCTGCCGCCCGGCCAGGCGGACGACGCCCTCGCCCGCAACAAGGCGCTGCGCGCCGCGCCGACCCTGCCGGTCGCCCGGCTCTACACCGGCGTCCTCTACGACAACCTCGACCTCCCCGACCTGGACGCCGATGCCGCCGCCGCGCAGATCATCGTCTTCTCGGGCCTGTGGGGCGCGCTGAGGCTCACCGACCGCGTCCCGCCGTACCGGTTGGCCATGGCGGTGTCGCTGCCGCCTGCGGGCCGCCTGGGCACGCTGTGGCGTCCCGCGATGGGCAAGGCGCTCCGGCCGGACGGCGACCTGGTCGTGGACATGCGCTCCGGGCCCTACGCGGCCGCGTGGAAGCCCCCGCAGCCGGCCGTCGCCGTCCGCGTGTTCCGGGAGCGGCTCGCCGGCGGCGCCCCCGAACGGACGGTGGTCAGCCACATGGCCAAGGCCACCCGCGGGCGGATCGCCCACGACCTGCTCAAGGCGGGCGCGGCACCGCGCACCCCGGACGAACTCCTCAAGGCCGTCGCCGGCCTCGGCCACACGGCCGAGCTCAACGGCCCCAACCTCGACGTCGTCCTGCACGACTGAGAGAAGTCGTCCTGCACGACTGAGCGAGGATGCCGGCCCGCCTTGCCAGGGTCAGGCCGTGGCGACGTTCAGGTGCCGGCACGCCTTGACGTACTGGCCCACCTCGTCACCGCCCAGATACGTCCACGGCAGGCTGCTCGGCCGCCCCCGCGTCCGGAGGAGATGCTGCCGCGCCGGACGGCGCACGTCCGCGAGATGGAACGCGGCGCCGAAGAGGTTGTGCGCCTCGATCGCCCGGGGGTGGAGGCGGCGTCCCTCGAACCAGCACCTCGCGGCGTTGTCGACATCGCGGCGCTCCTCCGGCGAGAACCACGAGGACGCCCCCCGGATGATGCCCGAACGCTCCTGCACGAAGTACTCGAAATAGGCGAGCGGGATGAGCGCCGCCCTGGGGTCCTCGCTGGAAGCGCCGGCCATGACGCCGGTGGCGAAGCCGAACATCTCGTCCGTCAGGCCGCCCCACTGGGGGGACAGGCTCACAAGCCGCGCCACGTGCGCCCCGTACAGCGTGGGGCAGCGGCCGCTCGCCTGCGTCCACAGCGCGTCCTTCTCCTCACGGTCGAGGCCCAGGCCCAGCGCGTACCAGAGCATCGCCTCCCACGGGACGGGATCGTCCGGCCACAGGGACGCCGCCCGCATCAGCGGTTCACGGGCCGCCTGCATCGAGGTCGTGTACGTGGTGTAGCTCCCGGCCTGAACGGCCCGCGCACGCGCCTCCGGACGGATCCGCCACGCCTCCTCCAGCCGCGTCCGGCCGAGCCACAGCCAGAGGTCGGGATTGGAGGAGTCCTCGGCGACGAGGGCCTCGACGCCCCGGCTGAGGCCCACCGCGGCCTTGGCCAGCGCCTCCACGCGCACCGACCGGAGCTCCGGGTCGCCGCGGCTCTCCGCGAGCACGTGCACCGCGGGACGCGGGAACCGGGCCTGGACGGCGTCGACCGCCCGGTCCAGATCGGGATCGTGCCATGGACGACCGCCCACCACCTGGACGGCACGGGCGCGGCCCGGTGGGGGCTCCGCCGGGCCGCTCCGCTCCACCGAACGTTCGTGTGCCCGGTCGAGTTCTGCAAGTCCCATGCGCGCAGGCTAGGAACGCGCAAGACGGCGCACGCTACCTGGATGTTAAAAGAAGGTTACGCGCGAGGCACCGGGAGGCGCCCCGCGGAACAGCAGGGCCCCGTCCCCAACGGGACGAGGCCCTCAGTTCCGGATTCCGGCCGGTAGCCCGGTTCCGGTGCCGCGCTCGGTCTCAGTCCAGGTAGTCGCGCAGGACCTGGGAACGGGACGGGTGGCGCAGCTTCGACATGGTCTTGGACTCGATCTGCCGGATGCGCTCCCGCGTCACCCCGTACACCTTGCCGATCTCGTCCAGGGTCTTCGGCTGGCCGTCGGTGAGGCCGAACCGCATCGACACCACGCCGGCCTCGCGCTCGCTGAGCGTGTCCAGCACGGAGTGGAGCTGCTCCTGCAGCAGCGTGAAGCTGACCGCGTCGGCGGGGACGATGGCCTCGGAGTCCTCGATGAGGTCGCCGAACTCGCTGTCGCCGTCCTCGCCCAGCGGCGTGTGCAGGGAGATGGGCTCGCGGCCGTACTTCTGGACCTCGACGACCTTCTCCGGGGTCATGTCGAGCTCCTTGGCCAGTTCCTCCGGGGTGGGCTCGCGGCCCAGGTCCTGGAGCATCTGCCGCTGCACGCGGGCCAGCTTGTTGATGACCTCGACCATGTGCACCGGGATGCGGATGGTGCGGGCCTGGTCGGCCATCGCGCGGGTGATCGCCTGCCGGATCCACCAGGTGGCGTACGTGGAGAACTTGTAGCCCTTGGTGTAGTCGAACTTCTCGACCGCGCGGATCAGGCCGAGGTTGCCCTCCTGGATGAGGTCCAGGAACAGCATGCCGCGGCCGGTGTAGCGCTTGGCCAGCGAGACCACCAGGCGGAGGTTGGCCTCCAGCAGGTGGTTCTTGGCGCGGCGGCCGTCCTCGGCGATCCACTCGAAGTCCTCGAGGTCCTCCTCGGACATCGCCGGGCCGGACGCGGCGAGGCGCTCCTCGGCGAAGAGCCCGGCCTCGATGCGCTTGGCGAGCTCCACCTCCTGCTCGGCGTTGAGCAGCGGGACCTTGCCGATCTGCTTGAGGTAGTCCTTCACCGGGTCGGCGGTGGCGCCGGCGGCGGCGATCTGCTGGGCGGGCGCGTCCTCGTCGTCGTCGCCGAGGGTGAAGCCCTCCTCCTCGGCCGCGGGCGCACCCTCGGCGCCGGGCTTGCCGGCGGGCGCGGCGGCCTTCGCGGCGGGCGCGGCCGGGGCCGCCTCCTCCTCGTCGGCCTCGGGCTCCTCGACCTCGGCGGCCGTGTCGTCCTCGAGCTCGAGGTCGGCGAGGTCCTCGTCGAGGTCGACGTCGACCTCGTCGTCGACCTCCGGGTCGGCGCCCTTCTTGGCCGGCGCCGCCTTGGCGGCGGCGCCCTTGACCGCGGCCGCCTTGACGGCCGCGCCCTTCTTGGCCGGGACCGCCTTCTTGGCCTTGGCGCCCTTGGCGGGCGCGGCCTTCTTGGGCGGCGCGGGCTTGGCGGCGGCCGGGCGCGGCTCCGCGGCGGCCTCCTCCGGCGCGTCATCGCCGACGACGGCGGTCACCGTGTCGGGCTGCTCCTTGGCGGCGGCGGCGGTCTTGGGCCTGCGCGCCGCCGGCGTCGCGCGCTTGCGCGGACGCTTGGGCGCCGCGGAGTCGGCAGCGCTCACCATGACGGTCACACCCTCCTTGCTGAGGCTCCGCAGAATGCTGGAGGCCTTCGACACGGGGATGTCGGCCTCCTCGAACGTACGGCGTACGTCGTCGGCTTCGAGGTAACCCTGGGACCGTCCACGCTCGATCAGTTGCGCGATGACGTGATCGTGCAGATCCGACGCTTTCGAGGTCGAGCTAGCAGGCGACACAAATACCTCTCGAACGAACGTGTGGCTTGGTTGACCCAAGTGCCCTGTCGGGCCCGGCCTCACACTGGGTGGGACCACACACGGAGCGGACCACCGGTGCGGGACCGCAGCGTACCCGCTCTGTCTGGGTCAAGCATTTCTGGCACTGCTGCGCGTTCCGCCCTGAAGTCCTACCCGGTAACACTCCACCTTAGAGGGCGCGGGGCGGTCCTTCGAACGTGCTACTCCGTCTTCACGCGGTCTTGGGGCGTTTTCACGCTGGCTCGGGCGGGACGTGCAGGGCGAGTACGGTCACATCGTCCACCTGCTCGTATCCGGCAAGCATCCGATCGACCAGGAAGTCGACGAGTCTCTCGGGATCTCCTACCACTTCAGGTGGGGCGTCCGCCGCCACAGCGACGAGCTCGTCCAGCCCGGCGTCCACCCCACGCCTACGGTTCTCCACAAGTCCATCGGAATAGAACACCACAGTGTTGCCGGTCTCGATGGAAAAACTTGTCTGCTGCCTCTGGCTCGGCCAGCCGAGCGGCGTGCCCGGCTCCCGCGTGCTCACGCGCGCGGGCCTGTCGGGCGAGATCAGCAGGGGTGGCGGGTGGCCGGCGTTGCTGAACTCCCCGTGCCCGGTCTCGGGGTCGATGACCACGTACGCGACCGTGGTGAACTGCTCCTCGTCCTCGGTCGCGCTGAACAGCCGGTCGAGGCCGGCCAGGACCGCGGCGGGGCGCGCGTCGTTCAGCGCGAGCGCGCGCAGGGCGTTGCGGACGCGTCCCATTCCGGCCGCGGCGAGCACGCCCTTGCCCATGACGTCGCCCACGGCGACGGCGAGCCGGTCGTCGGGGAGGCGGAAGACGTCGTACCAGTCGCCGCCCACCTGGACGTGGCGCGTGGCGGGGTTGTACCGGGCGGCCAGCACCATGTTCGGCAGCTGCGGGAGGTCGCTCGGCAGGAGGCTCCGCTGGAGCTCCTCGGCCGTCTTGTGCTCGCGCTCGAACAGCAGGGCCCGCTCCACGGCCAGGGCGCACTGCCCGGCCAGCGCCTCCAGGAAGACCCGCTCCTCCTCGGTGATCTCCCTGGGGCGGGTGAACGAGAACCGGAGGGCGCCGATCGGGGCGCCCGCCGCGAGCAGCGGGAGGCCCACCCAGGCGCGCTCCTCGGTGTGCTGGGCGAACAGGTCGCGCTCGCCGTGGCCGAGTTGCAGGCGGAGGCTGTCGGGATGCTCGGCCAGGAACGGCCGGCTCTCACGGACCGCCACCGACATCACGGTCTGGTCGCTGACCTTGATGTCGTCGCGGGAGGCGGGGCCGGTCTCGGCCTCCGCGCCCGGCTGGGACGGCGCCACGATGCTCAGCCGCAGCTTGTCGTCGTCCAGCAGCGCCACGGCCGAGTAGTCGGCGCCGATGGCGGACCGCCCGACCTCGGTGATGACCTGGACGACCTGGGAGACGGTCAGCGCCTCGGCGAGCATCGAGGTGGCCTGCTGGAGGCGCGCGGTGCGCAGCGCCGCGGCGGACAGCTGCTCGGTCAGCCGGCCGCGCATCTCCTCGGCCTCGCGCTGACCGGTGACGTCGGTGTTGGCGCCGACCCACTCGATCACCGCGTCGCCCTGCCAGATGGGCACGGCCCTGACGTCGAAGTGCCGGTAGGTGCCGCTCTTGGTGCGGATCCGGTAGTTGGTCTCGAAGACCCGGTTCTCGTCGACGCACTCGTGCCAGGCGGACTCGATGCGGGGGCGGTCCTCGGGGTGGACCACCGACAGCCAGCCGCCGACCGCGTAGTCGTCCGGCGTCTGGCCGGTGATCGCGCGCCACTCCGGCGCGTCGTCGATCACGCCGCCGGCCGGGGCGGCGACCCACACCACCTGGGCGCTGGCCTCCACGAGCGATCGGTAGCGCTGCTCCTTGCGGCGGATGACCTCCTCGGCGCGGCGCCGCTCGGTCACGTCCAGGGCCGTCAGGACGACGCCCTGGTGCTCACCGCCGCCGTCCCTGGCCGGGAGCCAGGTGCACGCCAGGATGCGCTCCTCGACGGCCGTGGCGACGCCCTCGCCGGACGCCGCACCGGACGGTTCGCCCGCCGGGACGACCAGGTCGAGATCGCTGACCGGGCGGTCCTCGGCGATCACCTTCCGCAGCGCGGTCTCGAACGCCGCCGCCAGCGCCTCGGGCAGCACCTCCGACGGCCGGCGCTTGTGCAGCTCGCGCGCGGGCACGCCCAGCAGCGCGGCGAGCGCGTCGTTGGCCCTGCGGCAGCGCAGCTCGCGATCGAAGAACGCCAGCCCGCCGGGGGCCTCCTTCAGCAAGGTCGCGTACAGCGCGGCGTCGGACGCATCCATGGGCTGCCCCTCCACCCCTGAGACGCGGGGATGCGGGACGGACGTCTCGGTGCTCATGGACAACACCTCCGCCCCAGAGGGTCCCGTACCGCGCGGCAATTTTTCATCACTATGAGTGAATGGGAGCAGGCTAGCGCTCCCGCCTCCATCACAACACCGGTCGGAGTCAGGTATTCATCATCCCGATGGTTCGCCGTGTACGGAACCCCTGCTGAACATCCTTGTCCCTTCGGTCCCGGACGAACGCGTCGGATTCGGGCACCATCGCAGGGGGACGCGGGAGGCGGCCCGCCAGGACGGCAAGTAGGAGATGCTACGGCCCCCGGGCGTCACGGCGCGTCAACCTCCCCAGCCCGGTGTGTCTCGCACCCGGCGGCTACTTCGCGGCCTTGGCGGCCTTGGCGGCGGCCTTCTGCTCCTGCTTGAAGGCCCTGACCTCCGCCAGGGACTCCGGGCCGGTGATGTCGGCGACGGAGCGGTGCGAGCCCTCCTCGCCGTACACGCCGGCGGCCTCGCGCCAGCCCTCCGGCCGGACGCCGTACTGCTTCCCCAGCAGCGCCAGGAAGATCTGCGCCTTCTGCTTGCCGAACCCCGGCAGGCCGTTCAGGCGCCTGAACAGCTCCTTGCCGCTGTCGACGTCCTTCCACACCTTCTCGGCGTCCCCGTCGTAGTTGTCCACCAGGTACTGGCACAGCTGCTGGACGCGCTTGGCCATGGAGCCGGGGTAGCGGTGGACGGCGGGCTTCTCCGACAGCAGCGCGGCGAACCGCTCCGGGTCGCACGCGGCGATCTCGTGCGCGTCCAGGTCGCCGGAACCGAGCCGCTGCATGATCGTGTACGGGCCGGAGAAGGCCCACTCCATCGGGATCTGCTGGTCGAGCAGCATGCCCGTCAGCGCCGCCAGCGGGCTGCGGCCGAGCAGCTCGTCGGCTTCCGGACGCTGGGCGAGTCGAACCTTGGTGGACATGGGCCCAGCTTAGGGCGGCCCCGAGAGCCGTCAGAAGCCTCCCGAGATGTGTCAGAAGTCTTACGTGCGCCGCGGGGCGCTGGCGGCGGCGACCCCGCGGTGCTCGAATGAACGGGTGAACGGGCAGGAACGCGGAGAAGGCAGCCCCGTCGGGCGGCGGGTCGTCCTCGGGATGCTCGGCCTCGGCGCGGCGGGGGTCGCCGTGGGGGCGTCCGTCCAGGACAAGGTGAGCCGGACCCTGGCGCCGGTAGGACCGATCGGGGACGTCCTACCGGCGGCCGGCGGGTTCCGCTACTACTCCGTCACCGCCAGTGTGAAGCGGCACAGGGCCGCGACCCACCGGGTGACCGTTAGTGGCCTCGTCGACAGGCCCCAGGCGTTCCGGCTGGCCGATCTGGCGCGGCTGCCGCAGACCGTCCTGGATCGCGACTTCCAGTGCGTCACGGGCTGGCGTGTGCCGGACGTGCACTGGGTGGGGGTCGCCCTGCCCGACCTCCTCGACGCGGTCGGCGTGTCGCCGAAGGCCGGCGCCGTGCGGTTCACATCGTTCGACGGCGTCTACACCGAGTCGCTGACGCTGGAACAGGCGCGCCGCAGGGACGTCCTGGTGGCGACCCAGATGGACGGCAAGCCGGTGACCCACGACCACGGCGGGCCCACCCGGCTCTACGTGGCGCCCATGTACGGCTACAAGTCGCTGAAGTGGCTCAGCGGCATCGAACTGACCGACAAGGTGGAGCCCGGCTACTGGGAGAACCTCGGCTACGACGTGGACGCCTGGGTCGGACGGTCGAACGGGCGTGACGATGAGCCGACCTGACGGCTCCGGGTGGCTGGCGCGGTTCACGAGGGCGGAGCGCTCGATCCATCACGCGACCGCGCTGCTGATGCTCGCCTGCCTGGTCACCGCGGCGATGCTGTACCTGCCGATGCTGTCGACGCTGGTCGGCCGCAGGGAGATGGTCAAGACCGTCCACGTGTGGTGCGGTTTCGCGTTGCCGGTGCCCATCGTGCTCGGCCTGGCGTCGCGTGCGTTCAGGGCGGACCTCGGGCGGCTGAACAGGTTCGCTCCGCACGACTGGGAGTGGCTGAAGCGCGGCGATCGCAGGGCCGTGCGTGGTGGGCGCGGGATCCTGCCGGTGGGCAAGTTCAACGCCGGGCAGAAGCTCAACGCGGCGTTCACCGCGGGCGCGATCCTCGTCATGCTCGGCACCGGCGAGATCATGACGTTCCCCGGACCGTGGGGCGACCGGTGGCGGACCGGGGCCACCTTCGTCCACGACTGGCTCTTCCTCGTCGTCGCGGTGGTGACGGCCGGTCACCTCTGGGAGGCGCTGAGGGACCGCGGCGCGCTCACCGGGATGCTGACCGGGCGGGTCGGCCGGGACTGGGCGGCACGCCATCACGCCGCTTGGGCGGACACCGAACGGGCGGCCGGAGGACGGCCGGAGCGAGCCGGTCCAGAATTTGCCGAACGACCTCCCGGCACGTCTTGACTCTCCCCGCAAAAGCGCTGGAATGGGACATCGAGGCGGGGTTCCCACGGACGCTCCCACCGGGACAGGTCCGTACCGCGCTTCGTCTCGGCCGGCGGCGTCCCCGTCCGCCGGAATCCCGTGCGCGGAGGTGTGCGCAAGATGCCTGCACTGGCCGATCACAGAAGCGAGACGCGCGAGGCGCTCACCCGACGGCTCTGCGACGAGTTCGCCACCTTCCCGTCGGACGAGGTGCACCGCTGCGTGGCCGACGTCCAGGCGTGCATGGCCCACCTGGGGCTGGAGGCGACGCCCGCCAGAGTCGAACGGATGGCGCGCGAGCACCTCACCGGAGTGCTGAAATCGGAGCCGCCGTCCGGGCGCGCCTCCGATGCGGGGGTGGACGGCTGAGCGGTCACCGGAACCGGCGGTCCGGCCGGGGCGCTTGGCGGCGCGGTCTTCGGCCGTGTCCTGGACATCCTCCGCGCGGGATCTGAGAGGCTAGAAGCGTGAGTCCCCGCAGCCGCAACCGCTCCTCCGGGGACCCTGCCCGGGACGACGGCCCCAACCCCCCGGACGAGGTCTCGGCGATCTTCGACGGCATGCTCCAGCACGCCCGCGAACTGCTGGCCGTGCGCAGCCCCCTGGACGCGGAGCTGATCGTCAGCGAGATCCTCGGTTCCTGGTGGGGGCACCGGGTTCCCGGCGGCGACGTCGAGGAGGTCGTGGGCGAGGCCCTGGTCGACTACGCGGCGGCCGCGGGCACGCCCGCCGCACTGGCGCTGCTCACCGGGATGGCGTACATGGGCACCTCCAGGCAGGCGGCCAAGGCCGAGCGCGCGGCCCTGGAGCTGATGGCCGGCGGCGTCCCCCGCCCGGGGTGGGCCGACCACGTGGGCATGGTCGAGCCGGAGGGGTGCTTCGTCTCCCGGGACGTCTACGGCGACCAGGACTCCATCGTCTGCACCTACACCTACGGCGGCAGCGAGCGGCACGCCCTGGTCATCCTGGTCGACCGCACCAAGGCCGCGGCCGTCCAGCCGTCCGGCGACCCGTTCGCACCCGCCGCGCCGGGGGGACGCCCGCCGGTGAGCGGGATGGTCCGGGACGCGTGGGTCTCCTCACGGGTCGACACCCTGCTCGACCACTGCCGCCGCGAGGACCGCGACAACCCGCTCATGCGGTTCGAGGAGCTCGACCCGCGCGATACCAAGGCGCTGCTGAAGAGCGCCCTGGACTTCACCGACGCCCTCGACAACCCGCCGGTGAACGACGGCTTCGGCTCGTACCACGCGTTCGTCCGGGCGCGCGTGGACATCCTCCCGCCGGGCGGGCGGCTGCCCCAGCCGCCGGTGTACGGGCGCGACCGGCGCGCGACGATGGCGGCGCGGTTCCTCGCCTCGGACGAGGCGGAGGGGCTGTCCGACCTTTCGGCGGCGAGCCGGTGCGTGGACCGGATCATCGACTACGGCTGCACCCACGATTTCGGACGCCCGCTGCGGGTCTCCCCGGTCAAGTGCGAGATGTTCCTGCTCGACTGGCTTCCGAGAAAGGTTCTGCTTTCCCCGACGGAACAGGAAGCGGTCCCCCACGTGCTGGCCGCCTGGGTCCGGTGGGCGGGCAAGCGCACCGGCCTCCCCGAGGAGGGCGTCAGGGCCACCCTGGACGCCCTCTGGGACGCGACGGCGAAGTTCGCCGACGCGTACCGCGATCCGGCCGCTTTCGGCCTCGACCGCGACCTGGTCGCCCGGCTGCTGCCCGACGGCGACCTCGAAGCCCTCCCCCGCCGCGCGTTCGCCCTGCCCTTCCTGTCGGGCACCCACCGGCGGTCCGGGCGGCACGGGTTCGTCGACCTGTCGAAACTCGACCCGTCCGACCCCGGCGACCGCCGCGCGATCCTGGAGTTCGAGCACCCCGGCGCGGACGAGGCGCACCTCGACGCGCACGAACGGCTCGCGGAGCGGCTGTGGGAGGGCCGGCCCGCGCAGCTGTGGACCACCGCCCAGGCGCTGCTGGACGTCGGCTACGAACGCCATGAGATCCTGCACAGGCTCATCGACGTCCTCGACCGCTCGGGGGACGACCCGGACGCCCTCCGCGAGGCCCTGCGTGTACTTCGTCACGAACCTCCACCCGGGTGAACTCCTGGTTTGCGCGCGGCGGCCCCGGCGACAATCATCGGGACCCGGGCATGGTCTCGCGGGGTCCCGGGAGGCCCGGGGACCGGCCCCCGGTCGTAGGGAGTGATCTTGTTGGAGTGGTCCGAGTTCGCCCGGCGGCTGGGACGTGAGCTGGCGGGTCTCGAGCGCGACACGATCCTCATCGTGCGCGAGCGGGAGGAGAGCCGTCACTACGTCCAGGCCATGCGCGAGCCCGACCGGCTCTACGCCGAGGCCGTGAGCAACAACTTCCTCGACGGTCCGCTGCTCCTCACGCTGGCCGACGAGGAGGTCATGAGCGACGCGGGCTGGCGACCGCCCGCCGACCCCGCGCCGCGCAACTGGTGGACGGAGCTGCCGGAGGCGGGCGTCCCCGGCGGGATGCTGAGCGTGACGGACGGCGACTACTCGCGGCTGGCCGACGTGATGGTCACGGCCCTGCGCGACGTCCAGGGCGTCCGGCGCCCGTCCGACCTCGTGTACGAGTCGTTCCACCGGCACGGGACGGGCCTCATCGAACTGCTCGACTTCGGCATCGACGTCGCCGACCCGTCCCGCGTGAGCAAGCGGCGGGGCACGTCCGGGGGCGTCCTTCCCGGAGCGGGCCCTCTGACCGCGGTCCCGCCGACCGCGGGCGGCCCGATGCCGCCGTCGGCGGACGGGCTGCCCGGCGCGGACGCCGACCTCCTGGAGCCGCGCCTGGCGGAGGCCAAGGCGAACGGCGACAACACCGGCTACTTCAGGCTGCTGGAGGGCGCCGACCTGGTGCTCCCGGCGACCGCCTCCGCCGTGGAGGACCCCGACCGCGCCGAGTTCCCGACCATCACCATCGGCGGCGACACCTACGTCACCGTGTTCACCTCGCCCGGCGCCCTGGCGCGCACCGGCGACCGGCACCCGGGCCTGTACCGGCGCACGTCGTTCGCCCGGCTGGCGTCCGGCTGGCCGGATCCGGCGTGGCGGGTGGCGATCAACTGGGGCCTGCCCAGCGAGGTGCTGCTCGACTCGTCCGTCATCGGCCGGCTGACCGGCGGCCGGGACGTGCCGCCCGCCGCCGGCCTGGACGCGCCCAACCCGTACGGAACGGTCGACCCCCACGCGCTCTCGGGGCCGAACCCCGTCGCCGGCGGCTCGGTCCCCGGCCTGAACGGCGCGGGCCCCGATCCGAACGGCCTGCTCCCCGGGGCCGACGGCCCGTACGACGACTCGCACACGGCGGTCGACCCGTACTCGGCGGCCGACCTGAACGCGGCGCTGGAGGCGGGCACCGCCGAGCCGGAGGCCCGCGAACCGGCACCGGCCGCCGGGCCGCCGCTGGGCGCGCCGACGGACTGGCCCGCCGACCCGCCGCAGGACCGGCCGGCGGCCGCGCACGCGCCGGCCGATCCGCCGCCGAGCAGGGCTCCCGCGCCCGAGCCGCGGCCCGCGGGCGTCCCGATGCGGCCTCCCCACGGCACGCGCCTCTGGCGGGCCGGCGGCGACGGCGACGAGACTCCCCTCGCCGTGTACGACGCCATCGGCGGCGTCTGGGCGCAGGTGAGGGCCGACGCCGTTCCGGCTCCCTGGACGGAGTGACCCGCCGTTCGGCTACCGTCGAGTACCGACTCCTCCCCGCGGACGTGAAAGTGGATCCCGAGTGGACTGGAACGACTTCGCCAAACGGCTGACCCTGGAGCTTTCGCGGCTGCCGGTCAAGTCGTTCCTCATCGTGCAGGGGCCGAGCGGGCTGCCCTACGTGCAGGCGATGCGCTCGGAGGGCGTGCTGGACGCGGAGGCCGTCGGCAGCGCGTTCCTGCCCCGTCCGCTGGCCCCCCGCCAGGAGCGCCGGCTCAGGGCGCTCGGCTGGGAGCCCCCGGACGAGGAGGAGCGCAAGAACTGGTGGGACCGGTTCACCTGGCGCGACCGGGGCGGCCGCGCCTCCGCCGAGTACCTGGAGGCGTGCGCGCTGCTCGCGGGGCAGCTGGTCGGCGCCTTCCGCGACGTGTACGGAGTCGAGTCGCCGCTCGAACTCGTCTACCAGGCGAGCAAGGCGGGGCCGGACGGCGGGCCGCTGGCGCTGCCGGGCCTCGGCATCCCGCTGGCCGTGCCCGAGGACGAGGGCCGCGCCGCGTCCGCCGCGCGCAGCGCCCGGCCCTCCGGGTCCACCCTGGAGGCCGCCCTCACCGACGCCCGGGAACGCGGCGACCAGCACGGCTACCTGGAGCTCCTCGCGCGCGCGGTGCTGTACCTGCCCTCGCCGGGTGAGCCGGGGGCCGCCGGGCACCAGTTCGCCACGGCCCAGTTCGGGGACGGCACCTTCGTCCTGGCGTTCACCTCCCCCGAGGCCATGGACCGCTCCCTGCAGGGGCAGGCCGTCCACCACCGCGAGGCGTCGCTGGCGGAGCTCTCCCGGCGCTGGCCGCACCCCGAGTGGCAGCTCGCCGTCAACCCGGGGCTGCCCAGCGCCTGCTACCTGGACGCCAACGCGCTCCTCGAACCCGAGGAGCCCCGCAAGGCCGGGCCGACGCCGCCGGTCCCCACGGACGTCCACGTGGCGGGCCCGTCGACCCGCACCCGGACCCGCGGCGTCAAGCCGCCGCGCACCGGCTCCGCCGCCGGGCGGCGGGCGGCGAGGCCGCCGCAGAGCCCCGAACCGGCGCGGAGCCGGCCGGAGGCATCCCCCGCGGCCGCCGCGCCGCCACAGGCGCCCACAGACCCGCGCGGCGGATCCGCGCCGCCGCGCCCGCAGGCCCCCGCGGCGCGGCCCCCGGCCCCGCCCGCTCCCGCCGCGCCCGCGCCCGCCGCACCCGCCGCACCCGCTCCGGCTCCCGCTCGCGCGCCCGCACCGCAGGCCCCGG
>NZ_JAXCEI010000022.1:0-113015 GCF_041463655.1 Actinomadura monticuli | reverse complement strand
CCTCGTCGGCATCCTCCACGGCTGCCTCAAAACCCAAACCCCCTACGACCAGGCAACCGCCTGGTCACACCACCACCACGACCTCGCCGCTTGACATCCCAACCTCCAGGGATGTCTGACCCGTCCCGTCCCGGCGCCTGACCCGCCCGGCGCGGCGGGCGGCCGTCAACCGTGCCCAAAGATCTTCCGCCGGGACGGGCAACGCCAAGCGGGGCCGGGCGACGCGCCACGGCCGTGCAAATCATCGGCGTTTTCCGGCATCGCGTTCACCAGGGGATTGCGGGCGCCCGGCAAGGGCGCGGCGCGGGCCTCGAATCGGCGGGCCGGGACCCGCGCACCGGAAAACACCAAGGCAGGTTCATCGGCCGGGACTTCGGCAGTGCGGAATACCCTCCGAAATGGGGTCGGCATCCGTCCGGCGACGGCGCGCCGCGGCGAATGCGCGCGGGCCGTCCACCGCCGGGCCCGGTTCGGGAACTGCCGATGTTGGACGAGATGTACGGACACGACACCGTCCCGCTCCCCCGCCCATCACCATAATGATCACGATTGCCGCAAACCGGAAAACCGTTCCGCGCCCGACCATCTCTCGCTATTCACCCCAGCGGGATAACAGGCGCATTCCGCAGAACTCGCAATCTTCTCTGCTACCCGTTTTAGCGGCCCCGCACACGCACTACAGTGGCCATCTCACAGATTCATTTGCCGTGCGTCATTTCGTCGCGCCGGCACACGAAGGAGCATCGGGTGGAAACGAATCACAACTTCCTGCAGACGGGGGGTCAACCGGTCTCGGATCGGATGCGGGAGTTGCTCGCCCGTGCGGCGCAGGACCACGTCTATGAACAGCGCTCACAGGGTCAGGTCCTGGACGAGATTCGGCAGCGGCTGGAAGGCATGGAGTGGCTGCTCCGCGAGGTCCGCGAACGGGAGCTCACCGGGCTGACCGGGCAGATCGAGAGCGTCCGCGGGCAGGTCGACGAACTGTCCGGCAAGCCCCCGGAATGGGCCGAAGGACTGGCCGAGCACATCGAGTCGTTCGGCGAGCGGGTCAAGCCCGTCGCCGAGTTGCCCGCGCTGTGGGCCGACGTCGGCGTCGTCGCCGAGAACGTCGACGAGGGCCTGACCCGCATCCAGGCCGTCCTCGACTCGGCGCAGCACATCACCGACGCCACGCGGCAGGCGTCGCAGCGCATGGACGAGATGACCAAGCGGCTGGACAAGCTCCAGGGCAGCATGGAGGCCGCGTCCGTCCGCTTCAACCGCCTCGACAAGTCGCTCGCCGAGCTGGGCCACCGGTCCGAGCGGCTCGAACACTCGATCAACGGGGTCACGGCGCGGGTCGACCAGGCGCTCGGCGAGATGGCCGAGCGGATGGAGCAGGGGCTTGAGGCGGTCAACGGCCGGGTCGAGGGCGTCGGCGGCCGGCTCGACGGCCTGGACGGGCGCCTGGACGGCGTCGACGGCCGGCTCGAAGGGCTGTCCGGCAAGCTGGAGGGCCTGGACGGGCGGTTCGAGAGCCTCGACGGCCGCATCGACGGGGTCGGCGAGCGGATCGGCCGGCTGCCCGCCACGCTGGAGATCGCCGAGCTGCACCGCACCCTGCGCGACCTCGCGGAACGTCCCGCGGCCGAGTACGGCGACCGGTTCGACGCGCTGGAGAAGCACCTCGCCGAGGCGGTCGACCCGCTGATCGAGGAGCTGCGCGCCCGGCCGGACCGCGACGAGGTCAAGGCGACCATGTCGCAGATCGCCGAGACGGCCTACAGCGACGTCGCCAAGCGCATGGACGAGTTCTCCCGCCGGTTCGAGGACGTCCACGACGACGTCCGCAAGCGCATCGAGAACATCCACGAGGAGGTCGCCAAGCGGGTCGACGGCGCGCTGGAGGAGTTCACCGCGCAGGTCGACCTCGTCGCCCGCCGCGTCGAGTCGGTGCACGCCGACGTCGCCAAGCAGGTCGAGTCCGTGCACAGCGAGGTGGCGCGGCAGGTCAGCGGCGTCCACGACGACTTCGGCAAGCGGATCGGCGACATCCACGAGGACGTCACCCGCCAGGTCGGCACCATCCACGACGACGTCGCCAAGCAGGTCGGCAACATGCAGGAGGACGTCGCGCGGCAGGTCGGCGGCGTCCACGCCGAGTTCGCGCGGCGCGTGGAGAGCATGCAGGACGAGGCCGGGCGGCGCGCCGACGCCGCGCAGGCCGAGTTCGCCAAACGCTTCCTGCACGTCGAGGACGAGGTCGGCCGGAAGGTCGACGGCGTCCACGAGGACGTCTCCAAGCAGGTCAACGCGGTGCACGAGGACGTGCTGAAGCGGCTGTCCACGCTGGAGGAGACGATGCTCGCGCTGGCCGAGGCCCTGCTGCGCCCCCGCCGCGAACCCAAGGACTGACCCCGTCGTCCCGGGCGGGGCCCGCCTGCCCCGCCCGGGACGCATTCGCATACCCGACGGAATCCGCGGTGTTTGTCCGGCAAAGGACCACGACGACCGAAGATGCTCCGCTGAGCCGCCCACTGACGTGCATTTTGTTACGTTCCGTCTTCGCAAAATCACTCCCCATACCCTTCGGAATCCGTTTTCATGGATCAGGTGACTCGCACACCGGCTCCCTGCCTGCCGACCGGCGCCCCGCCCGGCCACCCCACCCTGCGCTGGGTCGAGGAGTGCCTCGGCAAAGGCGCCGAGGTGCGCATGGTGCGGCCCCTCGCCGGCGGGACCTCGCACGCCAACCACGCCCTCCTCGTCGAGAGCGGCTCGGGCAGCGCCCACCGGCTCGTCCTGCGCCGCTGGACGGCCCGGCCGGGCGACGGCCGCGGCGGCGCCGACTTCTCCCCCGAACGCGAGATCGCCGCGCTCGCCCTGCTCGCCGGATGCGAGATCCCCACCCCGGCCCTCGTCGCCGCCGACCCCGCCGGCGCCTACTGCGACGTCCCCGCGCTGCTCATCACCCGGCTCCCCGGCCACCCGCCCCGGCCGTCCCCCGACGACCTGCCCGAATACCTCATCCAGCTGGCCGCCGCCCTGCTGGCCGTGCACGCGCTGAACGGGGTGTCCACGATGCCCCCGTACGTCCCGCACAACCGCCTCGACGTGCGGTGCCCGCCCAAGCACGCGCTCCGCCCCGCCCTGTGGGAACGCGCCTTCGAGGTCGCCGTCCGGCCGGCCCCCGAGGCGCCCGCCCGCTTCATCCACCGCGACTACCACGCCGACAACACGCTGTGGTCCTACGGCAAGCTCACCGGCGTCGTCGACTGGTCGGACACCTCGTCCGGGCCCGTCGCCATCGACATCGCCTGCATGCGCCGCGGCCTGGCCCTGCGCTACGGCCCGTCCGTCGCCGACCGCTTCCTGTCCGCCTTCGACCAGGTGTCCGGCGGTCACGTCCACGACCCGTACTGGGACGTCCGCTGCCTCCTCGACCTGCTCCCCGAAACCGACGACCACACCATGGACGAAGCCAAGGTCCCCCTCTTCGAGGACTACCTCGCCAACCTTCTGGCAGAGTGCTGATGGGCTGACGCCGCGGGCGTGGCGGTCAGAGGGTGATGGTTTCTATGGGGAGGCTGGAGTCGGCCGGTAGTTGCAGGTCGGAAGGGGCTATGCCGGACGCGACCAGTTCGGAGCCCAGGGCGGCGACCATCGCGCCGTTGTCGGTGCACAGTTTCGGGCGCGGGACGCGCAGGCGCACGCCCGCCGCCTCGCAGCGTTCCGCGGCCAGGGCGCGCAGCCGGGAGTTCGCCGCGACGCCGCCGCCGATCAGCAGGTCGTGGACGCCGTTGTCCGCGCAGACCTTCAGCGCCTTCTGCGTCAGGACGTCCACCACGGCCTCCTGGAAGGACGCCGACACGTCCGCGACCGGGACGGGCTCGCCGGCGCGCTCCTTCGCCTCGACCCAGCGGGCCACCGCCGTCTTCAGGCCGGAGAACGAGAAGTCGTAGGTGCCGTCGTTGTACTTTCCGCGCGGGAACGCGATCGCGGCGGGGTCGCCCTCGCGGGCCATGCGGTCGATGACGGGGCCGCCGGGGAAGCCCAGGTCGAGGACGCGCGCGACCTTGTCGAACGCCTCGCCGGCCGCGTCGTCCACCGTGCTGCCGAGCGAGCGGACGTCGCCCGCCACGTCCGGGACGAGCAGGATCGAGGAGTGCCCGCCCGACACCAGCAGCGCCACGCACGGCTTGGGCAGCGCGCCGTGTTCGAGCTGGTCGACGCACACGTGCGCGGCCAGGTGGTTGACGCCGTACAGCGGCTTGCCGAGCGACAGCGCGTACGCCTTGGCGGCGGCGACGCCGACCATCAGCGCGCCCGGCAGGCCGGGGCCGGCCGTGACGGCGAACGCGTCCACGTCGGCCAGGGTGACGCCGGCGTCCGCGAGGGCGCGCTCGACCGTCGGCGTCATCGCCTCCAGGTGCGCGCGCGAGGCGACCTCCGGCACGACGCCGCCGAATCGGGCGTGCTGGTCGACGCTGGAGGCGATCGCGTCCGCCAGCAGCGTGTGCCCCCGCACGATCCCGACCCCGGTCTCGTCGCACGAGGTCTCGATCCCGAGCACCAGCGGCTCGTCCCGAATCATCATGTCTCCCTGTCTCCCGTTCGCCTCCGGGGCGCTTCCTGCCGCCGTCCTCCCTCGTCGCTCGTTCCTCGCTCCTCAGTCCAGACGACGGCGCGCCCCTCCGGCTCACTCAGTCCTGTTGAAGCCCATGGGCGGACGGGACCGGAGCGGGCGGCTCATGACGATCGCGTCCACGTTCGAGGGCTGGTAGTAGCGCTTGCGGAGGCCGACCCTGATGAAGCCGAACCGCTCGTAGAGGCGGTGGGCGGCGTCGTTGTCGGCGCGGACCTCCAGGAACACCGCCTCGCTGCTGCGGCGGACGGCCTCGTCCAGCAGTTCGGTGAGCAGCGCCGCGCCGACGCCGCTCTTGCGCCGGTCGGCGCGCACCCCGATGGTCTGCACGTCGGCCTGCCCGCCCGCCGCGGCCAGGCCCGCGTAGCCGACGATCTCGCCGCCGGGTTCCTCCGCGACGACGTAGTGCCGGGTGCGCGGCTGGTCGGCCAGCTCGCCGCGGAGCATCTCCTCGCTCCAGGCGTCCTCGGGGAACAGGAGCCGCTCCAGCCGGTGGACGGCCGGCAGGTCGGCCTCCGTCATGGGCCGCAGGACGACGCCGGTCATGCCGGAGTCACCTTCTTGCGCGGGCCCGGTTCCTTCGCGTCCGGTCTGCGCAGGTAGAGCGGCTCCGGCGGGAGGAGCGCGGGCACCTTGAGGCCGGCCAGGCGGGCGACGGTCAGCTCCGCGAGGGCGCCGGCGGCCGGCAGCAGGGGCTCGTGGCCCGAGTCGCCGAGGACGTCCGGGTAGAGGGCGCCGCCCTCGCCGACGACGGGCAGCCCTTCCGGGACGTCCGACGGCGGGCCGACGGCGGGCTCGGTGGCGCGCGCGCGGGCGGAGTCGTACCGGGCCCAGAAGACCTCTTTGCGGCGGGCGTCGGTGGCGACCACGAACGGCTCGTCCCTGCCGGTGGCCCAGGCGATGATGTCCAGCGTGCAGGCACCGTGCACGGGGATGCTCAGGGCCTCCCCCATGGCACGGGCGGTGACGAGCCCGACGCGCAGTCCCGTGTACGGTCCGGGCCCGACGCCGACGGCGATCGCGCTCAGGTTGTCCGGCGCGGCTCCCGCCTCGGCCATCACCTGCGCGATGGACGGTGTGAGCAGCTCGGTATGCCTGCGCCCGTCGACGGCCTCGGCCACGCCGCGCGGCACGGCGCCCTCACCCGGGGTCCACTCGTACAGCGCCACGGTGATCGCGGCGGTCGCGGTATCGAAAGCCAAGACCAGCACGGGTTGTAAGCCTACCGGTCGGGACGGGCGGCGGTGGTTCGGCTCCGCGCCGCTCAGGCCTGGCTGAGGGCCTGGATCACGGTCTTGGCGACCTCGCCGGCGCCGTCGGTGGCCGACTTGGACGACAGCGGGTCCCCGTCGTTGGAGCCCGAGTAGTGGATCGTGATGAGGACGTTCGCGAGCCGGACGTTGCCGACCGCCTCGCCCGCCCCCTGCCCCTTGTCGACGCTGTAGACGATGTAGCCGTCGTCGCCGACGCCCTCAAGGCGGAACTTGTCGGTGAGCTTCTGGCCGGGCAGCAGCGCCTTGCCGGACTCGTCGGCGGTGCGCTCGGCCGTGAACGTCTTCGTCGCGGCGTCCGTGGGGGTCTGCTCGGCGCTGCCCTCGATCGCGCGGAGCTCGACGGTGAGCTGCCGCTTGGTGTCGCCCGCGTAGGCGCCCCACACGCACTGGTTCTGCCGCTCGCTGCTCTGGTAGTTGTCGGCCTGGGTCCGCTCGGAGCCCGGCGCCAGCCGGTCGATGAGGTCCTGGCCGACGATCGTGCAGGAGTCGGGGACGAGGGAGCGCTCGCCCTTCGCCGTCGGGGAACTGTCGGCGGCCCCGCTGCCGACGACCTGGCCGCCCTCCTTGTCGCCGCCCGAGCCGACGCCGCTCAGGATGACGACCACCGCGAGCACGCAGACGGCGGCGGCCGCGACGACGCCCCCGAGGATGGCGGCCCAGCGCCGTCCGCCGCGGTCGTCGCGCGCGACCCGGTGGCTGCCGGTGCGGTAACCGCCGCTGCCCGAGCGGTAACCGCCGCTGTCGGTTCGGTAGCCTCCGCTGTCGGTCCGGCGGCCGCCGCCCGCGGCGCGGTATCCGCCGGTGTCGGACCCGTAACCGCCGCTGCCGGCCTCGTAGGGGCCCGTCTCGCGCTGGTAGGGGCCGCTGCCGGCCCGGTACGGGCTCGACTCGCGCCCGTACTGGCCGCTCTCACGCCCGTACTGGCCCGACTCGCTTCCGTACTGGCCGGAGTCCCTCCCGTACTGGCCGCTCTCGCGGCCGTACTGGGCCGCGGCCTCACGCCCGTACTGCCCGGAATCCCGGCCGTACTGGCCGGACTCACCCGGATAGGGGCCGCTGTCCCTCTGGTAGGAGCCGCTACCTGATTGACCGGACGGGTACCCGCCGGTCGGATAGCCGCCGGTCGGCTGACCCCCCGTCGGATAGCCGCCCGTCGGATAGCCGCCGGTCGGATAGCCGCCGGTCCCCGCGGCACGGCCGGCGTCCTGGCCCTGGTACGGCCCGGAATCCCGGCCGCCCGTGCCGTATCCACCGCCGTCCGGCCGGTAACCGCCGCCTGGCACCTGGCCACCGCCCGAACCGCGGTAGCTGTCGCGGTCACTACCGCTGCGATGGCTACCACTCACCGGTTCCCACTCCCGAGGAAATCGATATGCCGCATAGGGGAGGTTCGTTCCGGCAAAGAGTACGACATGTAGCCGTAAAGTGGTCCATCCCGGTTGGCAAAAACCGGAGAAGTTGCCCGCAGGCCCTCACACAGCGCCGAGATCCAGGTCGGACCAGCGATGACCGACCCCGACGATCCTTACTTCACGTTCCTCGCCGGGCCCGTCCCCGCGCGAAATGATCAGTTCCAGACGGTCCTCCGCGAGGCCCTCAGCGAGCCCTTCGCCCCATTCCACGATCGTCACCGATTCGGCGATCGACGCGTCCAGATCGAGATCGTCCAACTCGGCGAAACCGCCCAGCCGGTATGCGTCCACATGGACCAGCGACGGCCCGCCCGCCAGCGACGGGTGCACCCGCGCGATCACGAACGTCGGCGAGGTGATCGGCCCCCGCACCTTCAGTCCCTCGCCGATCCCCTGGGTGAGCGTCGTCTTGCCCGCGCCGAGGTGTCCCGTCATCACGAGCAGGTCGCCCGCCCGCAGCAGCCCGGCGAGGCGCAGCCCCAGCTCGTGCATGTCCGCCGCGGTCGGGACGGTCACGGTGATCGTGTTCACGCGGTGCGCTCCTCGTACTCGGGCCGGACCCGGGCGATCAGCCGCCGCAGCCCGCCGGTCACCACCCCCGGGTACTCCAGCGGCAGGACGTGCCCGGCCACCTCCACCTCCACCAGTTCCGCGCCCGGCAGGTCCGCGGCCATGCGGCGCGCGTGCTCGGCCGGGGTCAGCCGGTCCCGGCCGCCGGCGACCACCAGGGCCGGCACCGAGCCGAGGACGCCGAGGCAGGCGGCCTTGTCATGGCCTATCAGCGACGGATAGAACTCCGCGATCACGTCGATCGGCGTCGCCCTGATCATCTGCTCCAGGAAGTCGACGACGGACGGGCTGACGTACTTGTCGGCGAACGCCATCTTCCGGGTGACGACGAACGCGAGGTCGGCGCCCAGCCCGCGGGCCCGCTCCACCAGGTCGACGCGGCGGCCGAGGCCGCGCAGCGTCCCGGGCGCCAGCGGCCGGACGACCTTGGCCAGCACCAGCGGCAGTCCCAGCGTCATCTCCGCCAGGTCGCCGCAGGACGTGTTGACCAGCGCGACGCCCACCACCTGCCGGCCGAACAGCTCCGGATGCCGCTCGGCCAGCGCCATGATCGACATTCCGCCCATGGAGTGCCCGACCAGCACGACGGGCTCGTCCGGGCCGACCGTCGCCTTCAGGACGGCGTACAGGTCGTCGCCGGTCTGGTCGATGGTCGCGTGCGTGGGGGCGCTGCGCCCCGACCGGCCGTGGCTGCGCTGGTCCCAGAACACCATGCGCAGCTCGCCCTGCAGGTCGCGGCGCTGGTAGTGCCACGAGTCCTGGTTGAGGGTGTAGCCGTGGCAGAACACGATGGTGAGGCCGGCGTCGTCGGGGCCGTCGATCTCCACGTGCAGCGGGACGCCGTCGTCGGCCTCGACGGTCAGCTCCCGGCCGCGCAGCCCGCCGAACGGCTCGCCGGCGTCCGGATCCGGCCGCAGCCGCACCCGGCCGACGGCGAAATGCCGCAGCCCGACGGCCGCGCCCACGCCCGCCGCGCCGATGCCCGCGGCGGTGATGCCGATCCTGCGCCTGCTCTTGCCGTCCATGCGCGCGCCCCTCTACAGCGCCCGTCCCGGATACGCCCTCGGCACCCGGGACCCGATGCGGGTGACGATCTCATAGGAGATCGTGCCCAGTGCGTCCGCCCACTCCTGCGCGGTCGGCTCGCCGTGGTCGCCCGGCCCGAACAGGATGATCTCGTCACCCGCCGACAGCCGGTCGTCGCCGAGGTCGATGACGAACTGGTCCATGCAGACCCGCCCGGCGATCGTCCGGCGGCGTCCCCCCGCGAGGACTTCCAGGACGTTGGACCCGTGCCTGGGGATGCCGTCGCCGTACCCGACGGGCACGACGGCCAGGGTGGTGGCCGCTCGCGTGGTGTACGTGTGACCGTACGACACTCCGCGACCTGCCGGGACACGCTTGACCAGCGCCGCGTCCGCCACCAGCGTCATCGCGGGGCGCAGCCCGAACGTCCCGAGCGCCGGCACCGGGGTGAGCCCGTAGGTCGCGATCCCGGGCCGGACGAGGTCGAACCGCGCCTCCGGCAGGGTCAGCGCGGCCGCCGAGTTCGCCAGGTGCCGCACCTCGAACCGCGCCCCCGCCTTCTCCGCGTGCGCGACCATGTCGGTGAACGCGCCGAGCTGCGCCGCGATCGACGGATGGCCGGGCTCGTCCGCGCAGGCGAAGTGCGACATCACCCCGGCGACCCGGACCTGCCCGGCGGCCTCCGCCTTCAGCGCCGCGCCGACCAGCGCCTCCCAGTCCGCGCCGGACGCGCCGCCGCGCGACATGCCGGTGTCGGCCTTGAGGTGCACCCGCGCCTGCCGCCCGGCCCGCTCCGCCGCGCGGACCACCTCGTCCAGCATCCAGACCGCCCCCACCGTGAGGTCGACGTCGCGGGCGACGGCCTCCTCGTACGGCTCGCCGGGCACGCCGAGGCACACCAGCGTCCGGACGGTGAGGCCCGCGTCCCGCAGCCGCAGCGCCTCCGCGAGCTTCGCCACCCCCAGCCACGACGCGCCCCCGGCGAGCGCGGCCCGCGCGGCCTCGACCAGCCCGTGCCCGTACGCCTCGGCCTTCACCATGGCCATGACCTCGGCCCCCCGCGCACGCTCGCGCAGCAGCCCGACGTTGTCGCCGATGGCACCGAGATCGACGCGCGCCTCCGCAGGAACCCTCATGACCAGCCCTTCTTATTGCCTCGCCCTCGGCGTCAGGCGCTGGCGCGCCTTCCTTCAACGGGCGAAGCGGCGATCGCTGCATCGCTTCGGCTCGCCTGGCGGCTCGCTGCGCGATCAGGTTCTCGCTCGCTCGAACCTGGCTTCGCACGCGATCGCGACGTTGAGGTCGTTGCCAGTCCAGCTTAGGGACGATCGCCATGAGCTGGTCGCATGGTCGCGGTTCCTTGGCAGGTGGTGATACCGAGGGCTGTGGGAATTGCGCCTGTATGAGGTTGTTGCGCGGTCGGTGCTAGGACGGTCCGCCCGCGGTTACCTGGTGGGTGATGGCGCGGAAGGCGGCGGGGAGGGCCTCAATGACGTCGTAGGCGCTGATCGGGGATTCGGCGCCGGGGGCAGGGGCCGAGGCCAGGCGGGCGGCCAGTCCGTGCAGGTAGGCGCCGGTCGCGGCCGCGTCGATGGCGGGCATGCCGGCGGCCAGGAGGGCGCCGATCAGGCCGGAGAGGACGTCGCCGGTGCCGGCCGTCGCCAGGCGGGGGGTGCCGGTCGGGTTGACGCGGACGGGGCGGTCGGCTTCCGCGATCAGGGTCGTCGAGCCCTTGAGCAGGACGGTCGCCGAGAGTTCGGCGGCGGCGCGGCGGACGTGGTCGAGGCGGGCGGCCTCGATCTCGGCGCGGTCGGCCGAGATCAGGCGGGAGAGTTCGCCCGCATGGGGTGTCAGGAGGGTCGGGGCGGCGCGGCGCAGCAGGTCGCGGCGGCGGGCCAAGACGGTGAGGCCGTCGGCGTCCACCAGGACGGGCAGGTCGGTGGTCAGCACGGCTTCGAGGAGGGACTCCGCGGCGTCGCCCGTCCCGAGGCCGGGGCCGGCGACCCACGCCTGGACGCGTCCGATGCGTTCGAGGACCGTGGCGTCGTGGCGGCCAGGCTCGATCACCGTGGTGACGGCCTCGGGCCAGCGGTGCCGGACGAGTTCGACCGGGTGCGCGACGGAGGCGAAGCGGACCATGCCGGCCCCGCCGTGCACGGCGCCGCCGGTGCACAGGACGGCCGCGCCGGTGAACTCGTCGCCGCCCGCGAGGATGCCGACGACGCCTCGCCGGTACTTGTCGGACTCGGGGCCCGGCTCGGGCGGCTCGAGGTCGGACGGTCGCGCGGCGACGACGTCCGGGTCGGGCAGGTCGGGGCCGAGCCCGATGTCGACGAGTTCGACCACTCCGCAGCAGGACGCTCCGGGATCGATGAGAAGGCCCGGCTTGTGCGTTCCGAACGTGACGGTGATGTCGGCGTGGACGGCGGCGCCCTCGACCCGGCCGGTGCTCGCGTCCACCCCGCTCGGCACGTCGCAGGCGACGACGAGGGCGGACGACTCGGAGGCCAGGACGGCGTAGCGGGCGTGCGGGTCGCGGAGGCCGCCGGTGCCGCCGATGCCGGTGAGGCCGTCGATGATCAGGTCGGCGCCGGCGATGGCCGCCTCCGCGCCGTCGGTGCGGAGGCGTCCGCCGGCGGCGAGGAGGGCCGCGAGGCCATCGGCGTGGATCTTGGAGCCGGCCTGGACGGCGTGGACCCGGGCGCCCCGCCGGGCCAGGCGGGCGCCGGCGTAGAGGGCGTCGCCGCCGTTGTCGCCGCCGCCGACCAGGAGGACGACGCGTGATCCGTACACGGCGGGCAGGACGCGGGCGCAGACCGAGGCGAGGCCGGCGGCGGCGCGCTGCATGAGGGCGCCGTCGGGGAGTCGGGCCATCAGGGCCCGTTCGGCCGCCCGGACCTTGCCGACCTCGTGCGCGTACCTCATCGCCCGCTCCCCCAGTCGATCACACACTTAGCGTGCCACGGGAATGCGCTCCGCAACCCCGCACCGGCGCCTTTGTACCTTGCGCTGCAAGTTTCAGTGTCATGTGCGCAAAAGAATCATCGGCCGTAGAATCTTCCTCATCCGCTCCGATGTATTCGCACTCCCGCACCCCGGTGCGGCAGAATGCGCCCTGATCAGTCCGCCGGGACTGGAGAGGCCCGAGCAATGAGCACTTCCCGAGGTCCCTCCGTCCGGCAGCGCCGGCTGGCCGCCGAGCTCCGGCGGCTGCGCGAGCGCAGGGGTCTCACCGGAGACGAGGTCGCCGAGCGGCTCTCCTGGTCCACCGCCAAGGTCAGCCGGATCGAGAACGCGCGCACCGGCGCGAAGATCGGCGACGTGCGGCGGATGCTGGAGCTGTACGACGTCGACGGCCCCCGGCACGCGGACCTCGTGTCCCTCGCGCACGACGCCGCCCAGCGCGGCTGGTGGGAGGAGTACCGCGACCTGCCGAGCCCGCTCGCCGATTTCATCGCCCTGGAGTCCGAGGCCACGGCCGCCAGGGAATGGGGCAGCACCGTCTTTCCCGGGCTGCTGCAGACGGAGAACTACGCGCGGCACGTGATCGGCGGCTGGAGCGACCTGGCCACGCTGCCCCCGCAGGAACTGGAACGCCGCCTCGAAGTGCGAATGCGCCGCCGCGCGCTGCTGGAGGGCCCGCGCCCGCTGGAACTGTCGGCGGTGCTGGACGAGGCGGTTCTGCAGCGCCTGATCGGCGACCAGAAGGTGATGCGCGAGCAGCTCGAACATCTGTACCGGATGACCGAGTCGCCGAACGTGACCGTGCAGATCCTGCCCTTGGGTATCGCACACTCGGTGTTGGCTGAATCGTTTATCCTTCTGGAATTCTCACCTGTGCATGACATCGTTTTCCCTGATATCGTGCACGTCGAATCCCTGACAATCAGCCACTTCGCGGAGGAGGCTGTCACCTATATGTACAGCCTCGCCTATTCGAGCCTGGCCGGCCAGGCGCTGGACGCCGAGGAATCGCGGCGCCGCATCGCCGCGGCCAAAGACGCCTGGTGACGGGGTCCGCTAAGGGGCTCAATCCTTGTGAAAGGCACCGAGTGTCCCCTTTCGCCACTCCTGCTCCGCACTGGAGGAGAAGCGCCCACTGCGGGGCGAGCAACACGTGCGTCGAAATCGCCGCACTGGTCGATTCGTCCCTTTCCATTGGGGCGCGCGACGCCAAGCACGGTACGCAGAGCCCGGTCCTGTCGTTCTCGCACGGAGAGTGGCGCGACTTCCTCGAACGAGCCAAGAAGGGCGAATTCGACCTGGGCCGATGAGGCGGCGCTGAAGCGCCGCTGAGCCCGCTCCGCCGCCTCACGAGGGCGGGCGGACGGCACGCCGGACGGGCCGGGTCCACCTCAGACCCGGCTCGTGGCCACCCCACCGGAAACTCCCGACCTACCTCGCCGCGCCTGTCACACGGGTACCGCGCCACCCGTTCGTGATCAGGCGTTTTTTGCGATCTTGTTACCGTGTGCTTGATGCACCGGCAGCGCGGCCGCGTTCAATGCAACTTTCGATGCAGGGAGCCGGAATGAGTTTCCATGCGACACCGCCCGACCAGTGGCGAAGGAGCACCCGATGCGGTGCCAGCAACGGCTGCGTCGAGGTCGCCCGGCGCGGCGACGGGGCGATATCCGTGCGCGACACCGAGGACACCGCGGCGACCCTCGCGTTCGGTCCCGGTGAATGGCGCAGGTTCACCGAGCACGTTCGGGACGGCCGTTACGACCGCCCCTGAAAGGCACTCTGCAACTTGCATCTTGGTTGAGAATTTCAGCGAGCCGGAGAATTGCATCCAACGATAGGGAACGCCTGTTGTTCCAGGGCCCGTTGAACATTTTCGCGCAGAACGTGCTCTGCCCGCGTGCTTTTCAACCGAGGTGATCAGCGGGACGCGCTCATCATGCCACCCGGACGCCCCTCGGCACCCGGTAAAGGGGCGTCCGCAGCCGGGAGGCGGTGAGGACGACGGCGCCCGCCGCGAGGGCCAGGTCGAAGGCCAGGCCCCACGGCCACACGGCCGCCTCGCCGTGCGCGTGCGCCGCGGACGTCCGCTCGCCCTGGCGGATGTCGCGCATGCTGCGGCTGAGCTCGCCGAGCGGATCGGACGACGGCGACCGGCGGATCACCTCGTCGCCGACGACGATCTCGGTCTCGGGCAGCCGCGGCGCCGCGTCGGCGAGCACGACGACCGGGTTCGGCGCCAGCAGCCACCAGACGCGTTCGCTGTGCTCGACGGTGTAGCCGCCGCCGTACGTGGTGGGCCGGTGCTCGCCGGTCATCTGGAGGGCGATCCCGTACACCACCGGCGTCCCTGCCAGCAGGACGAACACCGTGATGTAGGACATCAGCACCGAGGTGATGCTGCGGGCCAGGACCGCCGACCACGCCTGGGAGATCGCGCAGACCACGCCGATGAGCAGGCCCGTGACGAGGAGGACGGCCTGCGCCCGGATCGGGCTGATCACGCCCTCGGCGACCGGGAGCAGCAGGACCGGCAGCGTCAGCAGGAGGGTGACCAGGCCCGTCCCCCACGCGGCGGCGAGCTTGCCGAGCGCGATCTCGCCGGGGGTGAGCCGGGTGACCTGCAGCGTGGCGAGCGTCCCGCGCTCCCGGTCACCGTTGATCGACTGGCCGCTGAGCGCGGGGGTGACGAGCAGCATCAGCACCAGCACGCCGAGCAGCACGCCCCCGAACATGGGGATGCCGGGCCGGTCGTCGGCCGAGTCGTCGCCGGCCTCCAGCGCCAGCCGGAACAGCAGGCCGAGCCCGTTGACGGTCAGGAACCAGGCCGCGAGCAGCGCCTTCCAGCGGCCGGTCCGCAGCCGGGTCCTGATCTCCTGCCGTGCCACCAGGCCGATTCCGCGCGCGGTCATGGCCGGTCACCTCCGGGTCTCGGTCATCGCCAGGTAGGCCGATTCGAGTGCGCTGCCGGCGGGGGCGAGCCCGGTGACGGGCACCCCCGCCTTGACCAGTTCGGCCAGCAGCCCCGCGGCCTCGGCCTCGGTGAGCGGGCCGACCTCGGCGCCGCCCGGCAGATCGGTGGCCTCCAGCCACGGCAGCCCGTCCAGCGCGCCGGCCAGCGCCGCGGCCAGCCGTTCCGGGTCGAGCGAGCGGATCCGCCACCGGACGCGGGACGACGCGCCGGCGAGCTCCGCCATCGCGTGGTCGCCGACCGTGCGGCCGTGGTCGACGAGGACGACCCGGTCGGCGATCTCCTCCAGCTCGCTGAGGATGTGGCTGGACACGAGCACCGCGACGCCGTCCGCCGCCAGCGAGCGCAGCAGGTCGCGCAGCTCGACGCGCGAGCGCGGGTCGAGGCCGGAGGCGGGCTCGTCCAGCAGCAGGACGCGGGGCCGGTGCACGAGGGCGCGCGCCATCCCGAGCCGCTGCTTCTGCCCGCGCGACAGGGCGTGCACGGGCCGCCCGATGCGGTCCTCCAGGTGGACGAGGCTGAGCAGCGCCTTGACCCGCCGCGCGCGCTCGTCGTTCGGCAGCCCGTAGGCGTCGGCGAAGAACGTGAGGTACTCGTCCACCGTGAGCTGGTCGTACACGCCGAACGTGTCCGGCATCCAGCCGAGCGAGTCGCGGGCCTCGGCGGGGCGGGCCAGCGCGTCGTGCCCCGCGATCCGCACCGTGCCCGTGTCGGGCGCGAGCAGCGTCGCGAGGATCAGCAGCAGCGTCGTCTTGCCCGCGCCGTTGGCGCCGACGAGCGCCGTGACCTGCCCGTACGGAACGGTGATGTCGAGGCCGCTGAGCGCCTCCACCGGTCCGAACCGGCGCGTGATCCCGCGCGCCTCGACGCCGGCATCGCCCTGTCCTGGCACCCGCCACCTCCGCCGCCGGGCCGGTCTCGATCCTCCTGAGACGCGACCCGGAACCGGCGGGTTCCGGGAATGCCGGGCCTACTCCACGGTGACGGACTTGGCGAGGTTGCGGGGCTGGTCGACGTCGTGCCCCTTGGCGGTCGCCAACTCGCACGCGAACACCTGGAGCGGGACGGTCGTGACGAGCGGCTGGAGCAGCGTCGGGACGGGCGGGACGCTGATCAGCGTGTCCGCGTACGGCTCGACCGACTCGTCGCCCTCCTCGGCGATGACGATCGTCCGGGCGCCGCGGGCCCGGATCTCCTGGATGTTCGACACGATCTTGTCGTGCAGGACGTCCCGCGCGCGCGGCGGCACCACCACGACGACCGGCAGGTTCTCCTCGATGAGCGCGATCGGCCCGTGCTTCAGCTCGCCGGCGGCGAAGCCCTCGGCGTGCATGTAGGCGAGTTCCTTCAGCTTGAGCGCGCCCTCCAGCGCCACCGGGAAGCCGACGTGGCGGCCGAGGAACAGCACGCAGTGCTCGTCCGACAGCGACCGGGCGAGCTCGCGGACCGGCTCCATGGTCTCCAGGACCTTGTCGACCTTCTCCGGCATCCGCTCGAGGAGCTGCACCATGGCGAACACCTCGTCGCCCCACTTGGTGCCCCGCACCTGCGCCAGGTACAGCGCGATCAGGTACACGGCGACGAGCTGGGTGAGGAACGCCTTCGTCGACGCGACCGCGATCTCAGGCCCGGCGTGCGTGTAGAGGACGCCGTCGCACTCGCGCGGCAGCGTGGACCCGTTGACGTTGCAGATGCCGAGCAGCTTGGCCTTCTGCTCGCGGGCGTGCCGGACGGCCATCAGCGCGTCCATCGTCTCGCCCGACTGGGAGATCGCGATGACCAGCGTCGACGGCGACAGGATCGGGTCGCGGTAGCGGAACTCGCTGGCCAGCTCGACCTCGCAGGGCAGCCCGGCCCAGTGCTCGATCGCGTACTTGGCGATCATGCCCGCGTGGTAGGACGTCCCGCACGCCACGATGATGATCTTGTCGACCTCGCGCAGCTCCTGGTCGGAGATGCGCATCTCGTCCAGGTGCAGCCGCCCATCGGCGCCGATCCGGCCGAGCAGCGTGTCAGCGACGGCGCGCGGCTGCTCGGCGATCTCCTTGAGCATGAAGTAGTCGTAGCCGCCCTTCTCGGCGGCGGACACGTCCCAGTCGACGTGGTACTCCTTCACCTCGGCGGGGCGCCCGTCGAAGTCGGTGACGGCGACGCCGCCGGCGCGCAGCTCGACGACCTGGTCCTGGCCCAGCTCGATCGCGTCGCGGGTGTGCGCGATGAACGCGGCGACGTCGCTGGCGAGGAAGTTCTCGCCGTCCCCGACGCCGACGACGAGCGGCGAGTTGCGGCGCGCCCCGACGACGAGGTCGGGGTCGCCGGTGTGCACGGCGACCAGCGTGAACGCGCCGTCCAGCCGGCGGCAGACGCGGCGCATGGCGTCGGCGAGGTCGCCGCCCGCCTTCAGCTCGTCCTCCAACAGGTGCGCGACGGCCTCGGTGTCGGTGTCGGACGCGAGGCCGTGCCCGCCCTCCTCCAGCTCGGCGCGCAGCTCGGCGAAGTTCTCGATGATCCCGTTGTGGATCACCGCGACGGAGCCGGTGCAGTCGACGTGCGGGTGCGCGTTGCGGTCGTTCGGCGGGCCGTGCGTGGCCCACCGGGTGTGCCCCATACCGAGCGTGCCGGCGGGCGGCGGCTCCTCCTCCAGCGCCCCCCGCAGGTTCGCGAGCTTGCCCGCGCGCTTCGCCGTCGCCAGCTTCCCGTCGGCCAGCACGGCCACTCCGGCCGAGTCGTAGCCGCGGTACTCCAGCCTGGCCAGCCCCTCGACGACCACGTCGAGCGCCGGCCGGCCGCCTACGTACCCCACGATTCCGCACATGGCGGCAACTCTATTCGGTGTCCTGGCCAGGGCCCACCCGCAGGAGGCGTAGCGGGGCTCCGCTAGCGTGAACCGGCGGTGAAAACCCGGTAAGCGGCTGACCTGCCCGGTTAGTGTTCAGCCATGACGAGCGGATGGGACAGCGTGCCGAGCCCCTATGTGGAACTCTCCCGCGGCGCCTGGCGCGGCCTGCGCGAGAGCACGCCGCTGCCGCTCACGCCCGGTGAGCTGGACGCCCTGCGCGGTCTGAAGGACCCGATCGACATCACCGAGGTCGAGGAGGTCTACCTGCCACTGTCCCGGCTGCTGAACCTGTTCTTCCTCGGCGACTGGCGGCTGCGCGACACCGTCAGCGGGTTCCTCGGCGGCGAGGTGCCGTCCACCCCGTTCATCATCGGCGTGGCGGGCAGCGTCGCGGTCGGCAAATCGACGACGTCCCGGCTGCTGCGCACGCTGCTGGCCCGCTGGCCGGAGCATCCGAGCGTGGAGCTGGTGACGACCGACAGCTTCCTGTACCCGAACGCCGTGCTGTCCGAGCGCGGCCTCATGGACCGGAAGGGGTTCCCCGAGTCCTACGACCGGCGCGCCCTCGTCCGGTTCGTCTCGGAGATCAAGGCGGGCGCGGCGGAGGTGGCCATCCCGGTGTACTCGCACCTGGAGTACGACATCGTGCCGGACGCGGCGCAGACCGTCCGACGGCCCGACATCCTGATCGTCGAGGGGCTGAACGTGCTACAGCCCCCGCCGACCGGCACCCTCGGTGTGTCCGACTTCTTCGACTTCTCCATCTACGTGGACGCGCGGGTCGAGGACATCCGGCAGTGGTACATCGACCGGCTGTTCGCGCTGCGCCGCACCGCGTTCACCGACCCGCGCTCCTACTTCCACAAGTACGCGCACGAGCTGGACGAGGACGAGACGGCCGCGTTCGCGCAGCGCGTGTGGCGGGACGTCAACGAGATCAACCTCGTGTCCAACATCCTGCCGACACGCGCGCGCGCCACGCTCGTCTTGCACAAGGACCGCGAGCACGCCGTCCAGCGGGTGCGGCTGCGCCGGATCTGAGAGGGCCGCTCTGCCGGGCCGCCTACCGCCAGGGGCCGGTGACGGCGAACGTCGTGCCCGGCGTGTAGACGTTGACGAACATGGTCCGCCCGTCCGGGGAGAACGTGACCCCGGCGAACTCGCCCCACTCCGGCTCGTCCTCGGTACCGATGTTCTGCCTGTTGCGCGCCATCGCGTAGACCGTCCGGCGGCGGGACACGCCGAACACGTACTGCGCGCCGCCACCGTCCTCGCACACCATCAGCCCGCCCTGCGGCGCCAGGCAGATGTTGTCGGGCGACTCGCCCGGTTTCTGGACGTCCGTGCCGGGGCCGAACACGATGACGAGGGTGAGTCGGCGGTTCCGCGGCTCGTACGACCACACCTGCCCGAAGTGGTCGGCGCGCGAACCGTCCGCCGTCTTGGCGAAGCTCGACACGAAGTAGACGCGGTCGCCGCCCCAGTAGCAGCCCTCCAGCTTCTGGGCGTGCGTGACGCCGCCGGGGCCGAAGTCCTGGAACCGGATCGCGGTCTGTTTCGCGAGCGGATCGGGGACCTCCTTCCACTCCACGTCACGGAACACGGTGCCGGGTTCCTGCACGACCGACAGGTCCGGGACGTCCGGGACGTGCAGCGCCTCCAGCCGCCCGCCGGCCCGCAGGCTGCCGAAGCCGCCGCGCGGATTCTTCGGCAGGAAGCGGTAGAACAGCCCGAACGGCTTCTCGAACGCGTCCTCGGTCTCGTAGACGGTGCCGTCGCACGGGTCGACGGCGATCGCCTCGTGCTGGAACCGTCCCATCGCGGTCAGCGGCTCCGGGACGGTCCGGTCCTGCCGGTACGGGTCGACCTCGAAGATGAACCCGTGGTCCTTGGTGTAGTTCCCGGTTCCGGCCTCGTCCTCGGTCTCCTCGCAGGTCAGCCAGGTGTGCCACGGTGTGGGCCCGCCCGCGCAGTTGACGGCCGTCCCGGCGATGGCGACCCGCTCGGTGCGCACGCGCCCGGCGTGGTCGACCTCCAGCGCGGTGCAGCCGCCGAGGCCGGCGGGGTCGTAGGTGACGCCCTCGACCGGCGGTACCCGGTGCTCGGCGTCCGGACGGTTCTCGTGGTTGCGGACGAGCCACGCCCGGCCGCGTCCAGGGAAGGCGGACATGCCGTCGCAGTGGCTCGGCACCGGGCCCTCCCCCGAGCGCAGCGGCTCGCCCTCCCGGGACAGGACGGTGTACCGGAACCCGCGCGGCAGGTCCAGCAGGCCGTCCGGATCGGGCACGAGCGGTCCGTACCCGTCATGGCGGCCGGCCGGCGCGGCGGCGGCGCTCCCGGCGAACAACTGCTCGACGTCACCGGTGACGGCGATTCCCGCCCCCACCGCGGCCGTCCCCGCCAGGAGACGACGGCGCGTGACTGACATGGGTGCACACTCCCTGGTCTGGAACGATCAAAGACCCTCCAGCCCGTTGTAACACGGGTCACACCGGCGGGATACGGCACACCTCCACAGGCGTGTCACGCGGGCGGCGCGGCCATCGCCTCGTCCAGCCGGGCGGCCTGCTCCTCCTGGAAACCGGTGATCCGCCAGACGATGAACATCGCGAACAGCGCCGCGACGGCGCCGACCTCGCAGACGACGGGGAACAGGACGCTCTGGACGCCGCCGTGGTCGTCCAGGCTCATGATCCGGGAGCCGAGCAGGTACACGAGCCAGGCCGCCCACCACACGTTCACCGGCCAGGCGGACCGGCCGTGCGGAGCGCTCGCGTACCAGACGCCGCCGACGATGGCGCGCGGCACGAAGAAGTTCATGATCGGCAGGATCCAGCCGAAGACCACCCAGGGCCGGGCCCAGGAGCCGGGCAGCTCGTTGATCACGTCGGCGTTGGTGCGCGCCCCCCACAGCCACACCATCACGGCGACTCCGGCGACGATCAGCGGTAGGAACCCGAGGAGCGTCGCGAGCGACAGTGCGTCGGCCGACAGGGCGTCGCCGTCGCGGACCAGATTGATCGTCGCCAGCAGGGCGAGGACGTTGAGCACCAGGGCGTTGGCGCCGAGCGCGGTCACCGCGACGACCGCCGCCACGCGCGGCGGCTCGACCAACCCGGCGCCGAACGGAACGTAGGGCGGTGCGTACGAGGGTTCGGCCATCTCTGCTCCAGCGCGGCTCGGGGGACGGGCGCCTGATCATCCCGCCGATGCCGCCGCTCCCGGAAGCGCATGATGATCACAACAGCGTGACGACCCGCCGCCGCGTGATCGGAAATGTCCGCCACCACCGGATCCCGCAGCGGCACTTCGCCGCGCGGCTCTGGTTCGGATGGCGCGGACCGGCCGCGGCGCCGTTCGTCGTCCCGGGCGGGTCCGACCGGTGGACGGCGAGCTCGGCCGAGGCGCTAGTCGGCGCTGGCGACGGTGAGGGAGCGCAGGCGGAAGGTCGCCAGCAGCGTGCCCGCGGCCGTGACCAGGACCAGCAGCGTGATCGCGAGCGGCAGGTCGACGGTCGAGGTGACCGGCGACGCGTCCGTCAGCGCATCCGTGACCGACAGGCACCACTGCTGGACGGACGCCGACTTCGCGCCCGGCGCGAAGCTGCCGAGCAGCGACTCCCAGACCAGCGCGTACAGCAGCCCGATCGTGACGGCGTTGCGGCTCGCGACGGCGAGCGCGACGAACACCGCGCTGTAGGCGACGCCGCCGACCAGCACGCCGATCGCGAACGCGGGCGTCAGCTGCGCCGTCGTCCCGGTGAGGATGAGGCCCGCGAGCAGCGTCGGGACCGTCGCGAACGCCGTCACCAGCACGATCGCCACGGCGAGCTTCGTCAGCACGATCACCTCGCGCCGGATCGGCTTCGTCAGCACGTACATGATCTGGCCGTCGTCGATCTCCGGCCCGATCACCCCGGTGCCGGCGATCAGCGCGAGCAGCGGCAGCAGCGTCGCCAGCCCGAACTGCTGCAGGACGCCCGCGGAGACGTCCAGGTCGTCGTTGCCGGTCGCGCGCAGCACCACCGCCAGCGCCAGCATGATCAGCGGCAGCCCCAGCAGGAGCAGCGCGCGCTTGCGCCCGAGCATCCCGCGGAACGTGATCATCGCGATTGTCGTGTTCACCGTGCCACCAGGTAGGAGAAGACGCTTTCGAGGGACTCGTCCGCCGGGGAGACCTCCCAGAGCCGCACGTCCGCGTCGCGGGCGACCTGCGGGAGCAGCAGGGTGAAGCGCTGGAAGTCCACCGCCTCGATCCGCACCCCCTTGTCGGTGAGCTGGACGCTGCGGGCCGAGCCGTCCGCGATGATCGAGGCGGCGAGCCGCCGGTCGTCGGACGAGCGGACGAGGAAGATGTGCGGCCGGTCGGTCATCAGCCGCCGGATCTTGCGGAAGTCGCCGGACGCGGCGTGCCGGCCCGCGACGATCACCTCGATGTGGCTGGCGAGCCGTTCGACCTCCTCCAGGATGTGCGAGGAGAACAGGATCGTGCGGCCCTCGGCGGCCATCCGGGTGATGAGGTCCATGAGCTGGAGCCGCTGCCGCGGGTCCATGCCGTTGAACGGCTCGTCCAGCAGCAGGACGGGCGGGTCGTGCACCAGCGCGGACGCCATCTTGATGCGCTGCTTCATGCCCTTGGAGTAGTTGCCGATCGGGCGCTGCGCGGCGTAGTCCATCTCCACGAGGCCGATGGCGCGGCGGGCCGCCGCGGACGGGTCGGGCAGCTTGTGCAGCTTCGCCATCGCGACGATGAACTGCTCGCCGGTGAGGTAGTCGTACGCCGTCTCGCGTTCGGGGACGAGCCCGAGGCTGCGGTAGGCGCCCGGATTCCGCCAGATCGGCTCGCCGTTCAGCGTGACGCTGCCGGACGACGGCGCCAGGAACCCGCCCATCATGTGGATGAGCGTCGACTTGCCGGCGCCGTTCGGGCCGAGGAGCCCGGTCACGCCCGGCCCGACCCTCATCGACACGCCGTTCACGGCGACGACGTTCCCGTACCAGCGGGACACGTTCTCCAGGACCAGCTCGCTCGGCTTCCCTGCGGGCGCACGACCCCCCACGCCCTCAGGTTCGCTTCGCTCATGCGCACCACCTGCGGGGGGACGACCCCCCACACCCCCCGGCTCGCTCCGCTCGTACGCACCACCCGTGGGGGGACGACCCCCCACACCCCCCGGCTCGCTTCGCTCGTTCATGAAAGCCCCGCCTTCCGGAACCGGCGGTACAGGACCGCGATCGAGCCGACGACGATGAGGGCGCACAGGGCGAGCGCGACGAGCCCGCCGGTGACGCCGGGCGCGATGCCGGCGGAGGACGACTGCGCGCCGAGCAGGCGGACCTGCACGATGTCCACCAGGTTGAACGGCGTGAACAGCCCCGCCCAGCCCTGGACGGTGAAGTTCGTGTTCGCCTCGGCGATGCCCTGGACCGCGCCGACGACCGCCGCGCTGATCATGTAGACGGCGATGACGGCGGCGACGCCGAAGCCGCGGCGCGGCGTGAACGCCGCGACCACCATCCCGATCGCCGCCAGCACCAGCGCGAACAGCACGCAGCCGACGAGCGCGCCGAGGTACCTCAGCAGCTGCTCGCCCGAGTCGGGCATCTTGGTGATCAGCCCGCCGACGTACAGGACGGTGACGGGCACCGCCATCATCGCCAGCAGCGCGGTCGTCAGCGCGGCGGCCTTGGCGAGCACGAAGTCGAGATGGTCGACCGGGCGGGAGAAGTACAGCGGGATGACGTGGAAGCGGACCTCCCGCGAGGCCAGCACCGGCGCCTGCGTGGCCAGGAAGATCGCCACGATGACCTGCATGATGTTCGCGTAGGACGCGTAGCGGATCAGCGCGTCCGGCTCCTTGCTGAACGCGAACGCCGCGACCGACCCGGCGGCCGGCAGCAGCATGATCGCCGACAGCAGGAACGGCATGACCTTGGCGCGCGCGGGACGTCCGAGCCCGAACGCCGCCCGCAGGTTGTGCACGTACAGGGACCGCAGCACGTACCCGCGGCCGTTCCGGCGCCCCTCGTAGTGGCGGTAGCCGATGTCGTGGATGGTGCTCGTGCTCATCGCGGCGCTCCCTGCTGCACGGTCCCCGGCTGCCCGGTCCCGGGCTGGACGGCCCCGGCGGGGGCGGGCGGCGCGGGCGGCCCGGTCTGGAAGACCTCCTCGATGTGGTGGCGGCGCTGCTCCATCCGGATCAGCCGCAGCCCGAGATCGGCGACACCGTCGCGGATCAGGTCGTAGGTCGTCTCGCCGGCGATGTCGACGATGAGGAACCGGCCCTCCGGGTGGACGGCCACGCCCTGGTCGTAGAGGTGCTGCCCGAGCACGTCCCGTCCCTCGTCGACCTCGACGGTCAGCACGCCGCTCGCGGTCGTGTACGCCGCGACGGCCTGGGACCGCAGCAGCTTCCCGCCGTCGATGATGACGACGTGGTCGCAGACCCGCTCCAGCTCGCCCAGCAGGTGCGAGGTGACGAGGACGCTGATCCCGAACTCGGCGCCGATGCGGCGGATCAGGTCGAGCATCTCGTCGCGCCCGGCCGGATCGAGGCCGTTGGTGGGCTCGTCCAGGAACACGAGCTTCGGGTCGTGGACGAGGGCCTGCGCGAGCTTCACCCGCTGGCGCATCCCGGTGGAGTAGCCGCCGATCGGACGGTAGCGCTCCTCGTACAGGCCGACGTGCCGGAGCGTGTCGGCGGCGCGTTCGCGGGCGGCGGTCGCGGGGAGCCCGGACATCCGGGCCATGTGCACCACGAACTCGGTGGCGGACACGTCCGGCGGCAGGCAGTCGTACTCGGGCATGAACCCGACGCTCTCCCGGATCCGCAGGCCCTCGCGCGCGATGTCGAGCCCCAGCACGGTCGCGGTGCCGGACGTCGGCGGCAGCAGCCCCAGCAGGATCTTGATGAGCGTCGACTTGCCGGCGCCGTTGGCTCCGACCAGCCCGACGACGCCCGGCTCGACGGCCACGGAGAGGTCGTCCAAGGCGGTCACCCGGGGGAACCTCATCGTCAGGCCCTGGGTGGCGATTATCGGCATACGGACGAACCTAGCGGCTGGCCCCGCGCCGCACGTCACCCTAAAGGGCGATGCGGGGGCAGCCTTTCGTCCGATGCCGCATCGACCTAAGTCCGCCGGCCGATGGCCGGACGTCCGCCCCGCCGGAGGACGGCGCTCCACAGCACCTTCTGCACGAGCAGCGTCAGCGTCCCCGCGATGATCATCCCGGCGAAGTTGACGGCGAGCTGGAGCAGCGACCCGGTGATCTCGCTGCCGTGCTTGAGCGCCAGCGCGACCGCGAGGTTCCCGGCGGCGGGCACGGTCGTGACGGAGATGAACACCCCGACCAGCGCGGACGACTTGCCCGCGGTGAGCGACAGCACCCCGGCGCCGCCGGCGAGCAGCGCGACGATGAACGACCAGCGATCCGGGCTGTAGATGAACGCGGTGAGCGGGCGTTCGTCGGGCAGCCGGTCCAGCTCGATCACCCCTGTCCACCGGCTGACCAGCGCGCATGCGTAGGTGAGCACGATGGCGACGGTGAACCCGACGACCAGCGCCCGGACGGCCTGGACGATGTGCGACGGCTGCCACCGGACGAGCCCGTAGCAGATCGCGGCGATCGCGCCGAACTCCGGCCCGAGCACCATCGCGCCGACCACCAGCACCGGCGAGTCGATCAGCGCGGCGATCCCGGCGAGCTGCGTGGCGAGCACGAGGAACGCGACGAACGACCAGGTCAGCGCCGTCCCCTCGCTGACCTGCCGGTCGAGCTCCGCCCAGACGACGGCGTCGTCGCCGTGCCCGGGCGCCCGTTCCTTGGCCTCCTCGGCGGTCTCCGACAGCGTCAGGTCGACCTTGTCGAGCGCGATGGAGCCGTCCCGGTCGACGCCCAGGCCGCGCAGGGCGTCCAGCACCTCGTTGGCGGCCTCGCGCGCGATGTCGCTGGTCACGAGGTCGCCGCGCGGCGACCGGGCGGCGCCCGCGAGCACGACGACGTTGGTCGCGCCCGCGCACTCCGCCAGCGCGGCGCAGACCGCGTCCGTACGGTCCGCCGGGACGATCGCTCTCAGATGCAGCACCGGCCAATCCTGCCTCAAACGGCGGTCCCGTGTGGCCGGGACGGTAGGACATGCGATTTGATCGACTATTTGCGTTCTTTTTGGTGAGAAATAACCACAACGACCTCAGGTGGTGGCGGTATGACGCACAGTGACCGGACTCGTCGGGAACCGGGCCGGAGGCTCCTGGCCGCGGCGGCGCTCGCGCTCGCCGTTCCGCTGGCGGTGTCCGGCTGCGAAGGGGGTCTGAGCGTCGCCGACCCGTCCGGCTCGCCCAGCGGCGCCGCGACCGGCCAGAGCGACGGTGACGCGGCCAGCCCGCTCGACAACGAGGACGGCACCAAGCCGGGCCTGGCCGCCATCACCTCCGGCGGCGACCGGAAGGAGGCGCGCACGCTCATCGCCAAGGTCGCCACCAAGGGGCGCGGCCCGAAGACCGGCTACGAGCGCGACGAGTTCGGCTACGCGTGGATGGACAACGCGCCCGACGTCCCCTTCGCGCGCAACGGCTGCGACACCCGCAACGACCTGCTGAAACGCGACGGCGAGAAGCTCCGCTACCGGTCCGGGTCCGACTGCGTGCTCATCTCCCTCACGCTGCACGACCCGTACTCCGGCAAGACGATCGAGTGGAAGAAGGCGCGCGCGGCCGCCGTCCAGATCGACCACGTGATCCCGCTGTCGTACGGCTGGCAGATGGGCGCGTCGCGCTGGCCGAAGGGCAAGCGCGAGTCCCTCGCCAACGACCCGCTGAACCTCATCCCGGTGGACGGCCCGCTCAACGGGGCCAAGAGCGACTCCGGCCCGGCCTCGTGGCTGCCGCCGAACAAGCGCATCCGCTGCTCTTACGGCGTCCGGTTCGCGCAGGTGGCGCTGAAGTACGATCTGCCGGTCACCGACGCCGACAAGAAGATCATGCTTGACCTGTGCGGCGGCTGACCGCCGCGATCGCGTCCGATGGCGGCGGGGTCGCCGGGGCGCCGAATATGCTCGTCCGATGAGCAACGAACCCGACGACAGGCCGGACGGCGAGAAGGACGCGACGGAGGCGACGCCCCGCGTCCGCACCGAACGCGGAGTCGGCGCGCGGGCGACCGGCGCCGAGGTCACCGGGGCGTCCGCGACGGGCATCACGGTGCGGGCGGGGAACGCGTTCGGCTCCCTCGCGCTGGGGTCGATGGCGCTCGGCGCGCTGGCGATCGGCGCCGTCGCGATCGGCAAGCTCGTCGTCAAGCGCGCCGTCATCGCCCACCTCGAGGCCGGGACCGTCGAGATCAAGCACCTCAAGGTCGGGCGGCTGGAGATCGACGAGCGTTAGCGGAGCGCCGTCCTCACCACGCCCGCGAGGTGCTCGGCGACGGACTGGGCCTGCTCCTGCGACGCCGCCTCGACCATCACGCGGACCATCGGCTCGGTACCGCTCGGACGGATCAGGACCCGGCCGGTCTCGCCGAGCCCGGCCTCCGCCGACGCGACCGCCTCGGCCAGTTCCGGGGACGCCTTCGCGCGGGTCTTGTCGACGTCCTTGACGTTGATGAGCACCTGCGGCAGCCGGGTCATCACCTTGGTCAGCTCGTCCAGCGGGCGGCCGCGGCGGGCCATCGCCGCCAGCAGGTGCAGGCCCGTCAGGACGCCGTCGCCGGTCGTCGCGTGGTCCAGCATGATGACGTGGCCGGACTGCTCGCCGCCGAACCCGAAGCCGCCCTCCTTCATCGCCTCCAGGACGTACCGGTCGCCGACCGCGGTCTCCACCACGGTGATCCCGGCCTCCCGCATGGCCAGCTTGAAGCCGAGGTTCGACATCACGGTCGCGACGACCGTGTCGGACGGCAGCGCGCCCGCCTCGCGCAGGTCGAGGGCGAGGATCGCCATGATCTGGTCGCCGTCCACGACCTCGCCGGCCGCGGTCACGGCCAGGCAGCGGTCGGCGTCGCCGTCGTTCGCGATGCCCACGTCCGCGCCGTGCTCGCGGACCGCCTTCTGCAGCGCCTCCAGGTGCGTGGAGCCGCAACCCGAGTTGATGTTCAGGCCGTCGGGCGCCGTCCCGATCGTGAAGACCTCGGCGCCCGCGCGGCGCATCGTCTCCGGAGCGACGTCGCAGGACGCGCCGTTCGCGCAGTCGACCACGACGCGCAGGCCGTCCAGCGACACCGTGACCGTCGACACCAGGTGCGCGACGTACTGCTCGACGGCGCCGTGCGCCTCGCGGACGCGGCCGACGCCGGCGCCGGTCGGCGGGTCCCACGGCTCGCCGAGCCGCGCCTCGATCCGGTCCTCCAGCTCGTCCGGCAGCTTGTAGCCGCTGCGGTCGAAGAACTTGATGCCGTTGTCGGGGGCCGGGTTGTGCGACGCCGACAGCATCACCCCGAGGTCGGCGTCGAGCGTGTGCGTCAGGTACGCGACCGCGGGGGTCGGCAGGACGCCGAGGCGCAGCACGTCCACCCCGGAACTGGCGAGGCCCGCCACGACGGCCGCCTCCAGGAACTCACCGGAGGCGCGCGGGTCGCGCCCGACCACGGCGAGCGGACGGTGGCCCTTGAACGCGCCCTGCTCGCCCAGCACGCGGGCGGCCGCGACGGACAGGTCCATGACGAGGGGGGCGGTCAGGTCGCGGTTGGCGAGCCCGCGCACACCGTCGGTCCCGAACAGACGAGCCACAGTTCAACTCCCGATGAGACAGGATGACCCCGGAAAAGCGGACGAGCCGCCGCACGCGCCGTGCCGTCCACGCGGAGGTGCCGCGTGGAGCCACGGGGTGCGACGGCTCGTACCGTCGATCAACGCTTGCTGTACTGCGGAGCCTTACGGGCCTTCTTGAGACCGGCCTTCTTGCGCTCCGGAACCCGCGCGTCGCGGGTCAGGAAGCCGGCCTTCTTCAGCGCCGGGCGGTGCTCGATGTTGGCGAACTGCAGCGCGCGGGAGATGCCGAGGCGCAGCGCGCCGGCCTGGCCGGTGGTACCGCCGCCGCCCACGCGCGCGAGCACGTCGAACTGGCCCTCCAGGCCCAGCAGCACGAACGGCTCGTTCACGATCTGCTGGTGCACCTTGTTCGGGAAGTACTGGTCCAGGGTGCGGCCGTTGATCTTCCACTGGCCGCTGCCGGGGACGATGCGGACCCGCGCGATGGCCTGCTTGCGGCGGCCGGTGCCGGCGGCCGGGCCGGTCGCGACCGGCTGGCCGAGGTAGCTCTCGCCGGCGGCCTCGGGGGTCTCGGTGCTGTACTCGGACGGGGCGTCCTCGTACGAGTCGGTCTCGGCGGCCTGCTCGGCGCCGGTGGTGTCGTCCACGGTTCTCCTAGTGGTGTTCTAGCCAGGGCGGCTGGCCCGTCCAACGGGTGCCCCGGCGGCCTCGTGTCTCTTCCCGCGCCCGGAGGGCGCGGACGTCACTTCGCGGTCTGGCTGATCTGGGTGATCTCGAACGGGACCGGCTTCTGCGCCTGGTGCGGGTGGTCCGGCCCGGCGTAGACCTTCACCTTGCCGAACATCTTCCGGCCGAGGGAGGTCTTGGGCAGCATGCCCTTGATCGCCTTCTCGACCGCCCGCTCGGGGTTCTTCGCCAGCAGCTCGGTGTAGGTCACCGAGCGGAGCCCGCCCGGGTACCCCGAGTGCCGGTACGCCTTCTTGCGCTCCGCCTTGTTGCCCGACAGCGACACCTTGTCGGCGTTCACGATGACGACGAAGTCACCGGTGTCGATGTGCGGCGCGTAGATCGGCTTGTGCTTGCCCCGAAGCAGCTGCGCGACCTGACTGGCGAGACGGCCCAGCACGACATCGGTCGCGTCGATGACGTACCACTGACGCTGGACGTCAGCGGGCTTAGGGGTGTACGTGCGCACGGTCGTCAGCCTTCGTTTCTCGTCGACTTCAGCGGTTTCGATCCTCCGCTCCCCCTCGCGGGCGAGCGCCACGTGTCAGCGGAAATCCTGCTCGCGCCGATCAGAGGATCATCCGACCCGGCGCTCCGGGAGGCCGGGGCCCGCATCCGCGGCTAGGACGCGAACGATCTGGGACGCACCGGCTCGCTGCGGCGTCGCCCCCGCCCACGGGCAGGCGTCACGCACACAACAAACACGCAGAATACTCGGGCCCTTGGCCGGGGGTCAAAACGAACCGCCCCGGCCGTCCGCCGACCACCGAAAAGGGGGACGGACGGCACTGCATTCAACACTAAGCGTAGTGATTTCGATCTTTCTTGAGAGATCTTCGTAACTCGGGGTGCATATGGGGATAAGGTGCCGGGCGACCGAGTCCACGCCGGCTCGCGCCGGCCCGTACCCGGGAGCCCCCGCTGTCCACTCCCCGCAGACCCGGCGGTCCCGCCGGAGGCCACCAGCCCTGGAACGACGGGCGGGACGGCCGCATGCCGCGCGCCAACGTCACTCCTCCCCGCGACGAGCTCGTCGCCGGCGGTCGGCGGCGCGAGGCGTCCCCCGCCGGCCCGCCGCCCGGTGGACGCCGGCCTGACGGCGACTTCTGGGGCGGACGCCCCGGCGGCAGGGGACGCAAGCGCTCCCCGGGGAAGAGCGCGACCAGGGTGCTGGCGGTCGTCGCCGCGTCCGGACTCGCCATCGGCATCGGCGTCGCGATCGACCAGCTCGTCCTGCCCGGACGGTCGGAGAAGACCTCCGCGTCCGGCCCCGGGTCGGACCCGTCCACGCTGGACCTGCCGGGGCCGCAGAGCGACACACCGACCACCGCCGGCCCGGGGTCCGGAACCCCGACGAGCGGCGCGCCGGGCGCGCCCGGCGGTTCGCCCACGCCCACGGCGGCGGAGCAGACGCCGCCGCTGAAGCCGATCCACCCGCGCAAGACGGCGTCGGCCGAGCCGTCGAAGTCCAGGAAGGCGTCCGAGCCGGCCGCGCCGCCGTCGACCGGCGGAGGCGGCACCCCGGGCGGTTCCGGCGGATCGTCCAGCTCCGAGGCCGCCGTCGTGTCGCTCACGAACACCGAGCGCGTCAAGGCGGGCTGCCAGCCGCTGCGCACCGACCAGCGGCTCGTCGTCGCGGCGCGCAAGCACTCCGCCGACATGGCGGCCAACAACTACTTCGACCACACGTCCCGCAACGGCGACAGCCCGTGGAAGCGGATGGAGGACGCCGGCTACACGAGCCCTGGCGCGGAGAACATCGCCAAGGGCTACCCCACGGCCGCCGCCGTCGTGAAAGGCTGGATGAACAGCCCCGGCCACCGGGCCAACATCCTCAACTGCGGACTGCGCGCCATCGGCGTCGGGCGGGCCTCCGGGTCCGGCGGCCCGCTGTGGACGCAGGACTTCGGCTGGAAGTGACCCGCCCCCGCTCCCGAACGAGGGACGGTAAGGTCCAACCCATGCATTATCCGGGCGATCAAGGCAAACCCGGCGACTGGCCCCCTCGGCCGTCGCCGCAGGCGCCGTACGGCCCCGGAGCCGAAGCGCCACCGTACGGCCACGACAAGGACGAGGCCCCCTTCGCGCCACGCGACCGGGGCGACGACGGCCCCTCCCCCTGGAGCGACCAGCCGGGCGGATGGGACGACCGGCCCACCGCGGCCTGGGACGACGAGCCCGTCGCGGGCGACGCGTTCGGCGCCGACCCCTACGGCTCCCCGGAGGGCGTGCCCCCGGGGCCGCCGGGCGGTCCGTCCGGCGGGCCGCGCCCGCCCGAGCGGCGCCGCAACCTGCCGCTGATCATCGGCGGCTCGGCGGTCGCCGGGATCCTGCTCATCGGCGGCGGCGTCGGGCTGTCGTCGATGCTGGAGGACGACCCCGCGCCGAAGGCGCCGCCGACGCAGGCCGCCTCCCAGCAGGCCCAGCCGACGCCGAGCCCCACGAAACCCGTCCTCACGCCGGTGAAGCTGCAGAGCCGCGGCACCGACCCCAAGCCGCTGACCCTCAAGGAGGTCTTCGGCAAGGCGAAGTTCACCGCGGGCGGCTACAAGTACGTGCGGACGGCCGCGAGCTACAACAAGAGCTGCACCGGCGTCGTCGGCGGCGCGACGTTGGAGAAGGCCCTCAAGAAGGGCGGCTGCACGCAGGCGCTGCGCGCCACGTACGCGCTCTCGACGGGCTCGCTCATCGGCACCGTCGGCGTGTTCAACCTCGAGAACGAGGCCGCCGCGAAGACGGCCGTGAAGGCCGCCGCCGCCAAGGACGCGTTCCTGCAGGCACTGCCCGGCAAGGGCGTGTCCAAGACCAACGGCAAGGGCGAGGCGTTCGGCACCTCGCAGGCACGCGGCCACTACGTCATCATGACGTGGGTGCAGCGTCCGGACGGTAAGAAGGTCGCGAGCAAGTACCATGCGGCCGTCCGGGTCTTCGGTACGCAGATGGTCAAGGGCAGCAACCTCGCCCTGGCCCTGCACTACAGGGAGACCGAAGGCAAGCCCCTCCAGAAGTGACCCCTCCGAATCCCCCCTCGCTCATGTCTGGCACCGCTTATGTCTGGACCTAGAGATACCCGGGAGACCGCCGAGCCGGCGGGGACGTCCGCCGTCCCCGCGGACTCCGCGCCCCCCAGCTTCGGCGACGCGGCTCCCCCGGCCGCCGCGCCGGACGCCGCCGCGGGCCCGGCCCCCGGCGCGACGCCCACCGCGGCCGAGCCCGGAGGCGAGCCCGCCGCCGAGGCGCGGTCCGCCGCCGAGGCCGCGTCCTTCCGGCTTCCCACGTTCGGCCTGGAGGCTCCCTGGTGGGCCGCCGAGTCCCCGAACACGGGCCCGCCGCCCGCCTCAGGGCCCGCCTCAGGGCCCGCCTCAGGGCCCGCCTCAGGGCCCGCCTCCGGGCCCGCCTCCGGGGCGACGACCGCCACAGCGGACGCTCCGGCCGCGGTACCCGAACCGCCGGGACCCCAGGCCGCCGAACCCGAACCCGCCGACGGCGTCGACGCCGAGAAGCCCCCGGCCGTCCGGCCGCCCGGGACGCTCGTCGCCGGCGCGGGCGTCCCGTCCGTCGACTCCCGCCGGGCCGTTCCGGCCGAGCCGATCGTCAAGCCCCAGATCTCGGACGCCGACACCGACCCCGAGGGCTTCCAGGCCATCGGCGCGGAGGACGGCGCCCCCGGAGAAGAGACCCCAGAGGACGACACCACCGTGGAGAACTCCGTCGCCAACGAGACCGCGGAGGGCCGTCCCGCGCCGAGCTCCGCCTTCCAGAAGGCGAAGGAGGCGGAGAACGCGGCAGGGCAGACAGCCGTGCTGGTACCCGACGCGATCCTGCCGCCCGGTGTGGTGCCGCCCACCGGCAGCGGACCGTTCCCGACCTCTGAGACGCCCGACGGCGCCCCCGCCGCCGCCGGGGCGCAGGCCCCCGTGATCGCGCCGGTCTACCACGCCGAGGGCGGCGTCCCGCTGGACACCCCGCCACCGCCCGGACAGCAGCCCCCGAAGGCCCCGTCCGGCGGACGGGGCGGCGGGAACAGGCGCCGGACGGTGCTGATCGGCGGCGGCGCGGCCGTCGTCCTCGCGGCGGCCATCGCCCTGTTCGCCGTCGGCGGGACCGGGTCGAGCGCCGAGGACGGGAACAAGGCGGCGGCCGAGCCGTCGACCGCGCCCACACCGCCCACACCGTCCGCCGCGTCCACCCCGTCCGCCCCGGCGACGCGGGCGCCCGCCCCCGCGCGCGTGAACATCGCCAACGAGAAGACCGACACGAAGGACCTCACGTTCCGCGACGTGTTCCCCGACGGGACGCTCAAGCTCGGCGGCCGGACCTACACCCGCGACCGCTGGTCGCTCAACCGCGACGTCAAGTACGCGGCCCGCGGCTCGATGCTGCGCACCCTGGTGCGGGAGCGGTGCCGCAAGATCATCCGCGCCACGTACATCGACCCGAAGAGCGGCCTCGCCGTCACCTCCGGGATCGCCGTGATGCCGACCAAGGCCGCCGCGATCACGGTGAGCAAGGCCGGCGACCCCGCCAAGTACGAGTGGTTCCGCGGCATGGCGGGCAAGCGCGCCCCCGACCTCGACCGCGCCGGCGGCTACGCCGCGGCGACCGTCCGCGGCCGGTACGTGGCCTACGCCTACGTCCAGTGGGCGAACGGCAAGCAGGCCAAGCCCGGCGACCCGCTGATCAAGCAGGCCGCCCAGCAGTTCATCGACTACGACCTCCGCCCGATCCTGGCCCGGGCCCGCGGCTGAGCCGAGCGCGAGGCGCCGTCCGGAGACGAACACGGCCGCGGGACCCGCCGGGCCCCGCGGCCGCGTCGCGCCTAGGCGCTGCCCTGGTGGGACGGGGCGGCCTGCTGCTCGACGCCCGCGGTGGCGTTCAGCGTCCGGACGCGGCGGGTTTCCTGCGCGCGCCTGGCCAGGCTGTCGTCGTCGGGGTAGCGGATCTCCTCAAGCGACAGCCCGTGCGCCGGCGCCACGTTCACGCCCGAGTCGCGGACGCGGGCGGCGAGCACCTCCGCCGGCCACTCCACCTCGCGCCGGCCGTCCCCCACCATGAGCAGCGCACCGACCAGCGCGCGGACCATCGAATGGCAGAACGCGTCGGCCTCCACGGTCGCGAGCACCAGATGCGGGTCGCGGTCGTCGCGGGCCCACTCGTAGCGCAGCAGTTCCCGGATCGTCGTCGCGCCCTCCCGCCTCCGGCAGTACGCGGCGAAGTCGGCCTCGCCCACCAGCCGCCGCGCGGCGTCGTTCATCCTGGCCAGGTTCAGCGGGCGCGGATGCCACAGCACGTCGTGGCGGCGCAGCGGCTCCACCCCGAAGGAGTTGTCGCACACCCGGTACACGTAGCGGCGCGACAGCGCGGAGAACCGCGCGTCGAACCCCTCGGGCGCGATCGACACGCGCCACACCCGGACGTCGGGCGGCAGCAGCCCGGCGAGGCGGCGCGGCATCGTCCCGTTGATCGCCGAGTACGCGGCGACCGGCACCACCAGGTGCGCGACCTGCCCGCGCGCGTGCACGCCCGCGTCCGTGCGGCCCGCGACGGTGAGCATGGGCGGGGGGTCGAGGCGCAGCATCCGCGCCAGCGCGTCCTCGATGACGCCCTGCACGGTCCGCTGGTTCGGCTGTCTCGCCCAGCCCGCGAAGTCCGACCCGTCGTAGCCGATGTCGAGCCGGAGTCGTACCAGAGCGGTCATGTCAGCCGATTGATCCTTCTGCAACGTTCGCCGTCCGTTCCGCCCGATGATCCGCGTTCATCGGGCACTCCCCTGACACGCTCCCCGGTGAATCGTCGCCCCCCTGACCTGGCCATGTGATCCAGTCTGGCAAAGATCAGGGCCCACCGCCCGTTACGGACGGTGGGCCCTGACGAATGTCGAGCAAACGCTCGGCCAGATCGCGCGGCGATCTACTCCTTGGCGTCGTCCTTGGCGCCGTCCTTGGCGTCGGCCGCCTCGTCCGCCGGAGCGTCGTCGGCCGGGGCGTCGTCGGCCTTGCTGAGGGTGACCTCACCCTCGGCGGGCAGCTCCTCCTCGGCGACCTTCGGCGCGGCCTTGCCGGTCGCGGCCGGCATCGGCTCCGTCACCAGCTCGATGACCGCCATCGGGGCGTTGTCGCCCTTGCGAGGGCCGATCTTGGTGATGCGGGTGTAGCCGCCGGGACGGGTCTCGAAGCTCGGCGCGATCTCGGTGAAGAGCGCGTGGACGACGCTCTTGTCGCGGATCGTCTTGGCCACCAGGCGGCGGTTGTGCAGGTCGCCCTTCTTGGCCTTGGTGATCAGCTTCTCCGCCAGCGGACGCACCCGCCGGGCCTTGGCCTCGGTGGTGGTGATGCGGCCGTGCTCGAACAGCGCGGTGGCCAGGTTCGCCAGGATCAGCTTCTGGTGCGCCGCGGAGCCGCCCAGGCGGGCGCCCTTGGTGGGCTGGGGCATGACGTCGTCCTTCCTGCACCGGCCGTGTCAGGTACCGGTGTCAGCTGGTTCCGGCACGGCCGGGGAACGCGCCCCGGCCGTCCGGCATCGGTTTCTAGTACTGCTCGGTCTCGGCGTAGCTCTGGTCGTCGTCGCCGTAGGCGTCCGCCGCCGCGCTCGGGTCGAACCCGGGCGGGGAGTCCTTCAGCGAGAGTCCCATGTCGTTGAGCTTCTGCTTGACCTCTTCGATCGACTTGGCGCCGAAGTTGCGGATGTCGAGCAGGTCCTGCTCGGAGCGGGCGACGAGCTCGCCCACCGAGTGGATGCCCTCGCGCTTCAGGCAGTTGTAGGAGCGGACCGTGAGGTTCAGCTCCTCGATCGGCAGGGCCAGGTCCGCGGCGAGTGCGGCGTCCGTCGGGGACGGGCCCATGTCGATGCCCTCGGCCTCGACGTTGAGCTCCCGGGCCAGGCCGAACAGCTCGACGAGGGTCTTGCCGGCGGACGCGACCGCGTCGCGCGGCAGCATCGCCTGCTTGGTCTCCACGTCCAGGATGAGGCGGTCGAAGTCGGTGCGCTGCTCGACTCGGGTCGCCTCGACCTTGTAGGTGACCTTCAGCACGGGCGAGTAGATGGAGTCGATCGGGATCCGGCCGATCTCCTGGCCCGGCTGCTTGTTCTGCGCGGCGGAGACGTAGCCGCGGCCGCGCTCGACCGTCAGCTCCATCTCCAGCTTGGCCTTGTTGTTCAGCGTGGCGATGTGCAGGTCCGGGTTGTGGACCTCGACGCCCGCCGGCGGCGCGATGTCGGCCGCGGTCACCTCGCCCGGGCCCTGCTTGCGCAGGTACATGACCACGGGCTCGTCGTGCTCGGACGAGACGACGAGCTCCTTGAGGTTCAGGATGACGTCGGTGACATCCTCCTTGACCCCGGGCACGGTGGAGAACTCGTGCAGGACGCCCTCGATGCGGATGCTGGTGACGGCCGCACCGGGGATCGAGGAGAGCAGCGTGCGACGCAGCGAGTTGCCGATCGTGTAGCCGAAGCCCGGCTCCAGCGGCTCGATGGTGAACCGCGACCGGTACTCGTCGACCTGCTCTTCGGTGAGAGTGGGACGCTGAGCGATGAGCATGGTGATGCCTTCTTTCCGCGGTGCCCGCTATTTGACGACCGCGTTCTGGAGTGTTCCCCGTCCTGCCGGGATCCCACGTCGAGACCCCGGCGGGACGGCGTGAGCCCTACTTGGAGTAGAGCTCGACGATCAGCTGCTCCTGGACGGGAGCTTCGATCTGCTGCCGGACGGGCAGCGAGTGCACGAGGATCCGCATCTTCTCGCCGTCGACCCCGAGCCACGCCGGGACGGGACGCTCGCCGATCTCGGCCTTGGCGACCTGGAACGGCGTCGACTCCAGCGACTTGGGCTTGACGTCGATGATGTCGGCCTCGCCGACCAGCGCCGACGGGATGTTGACCTTCTTCCCGTTGACGCGGATGTGGCCGTGCCGGATGAGCTGGCGGGCCATGTCGCGGGACTTGGCGAAGCCGCCGCGGTAGACCACGTTGTCGAGCCGGCGCTCCAGGAGGGCGAGCAGGTTGTCACCCGTCTTGCCCTGCTGGCGGTTCGCCTCGACGTAGTAGTTGTGGAACTGGCGCTCCAGCACGCCGTAGATGCGCCGCGCCTTCTGCTTCTCGCGAAGCTGCAGCAGGTACTCGGTCTCCTTGGGCCGACCGCGGCCGTGCTCACCCGGCGGGTAAGGACGGATCTCGATCGGGCACTTGGGGCCCATGCACTTGCTGCCCTTGAGGAACAGCTTCATCTTCTCGCGGCGGCAGAGCTTGCAGTCCGCACCGGTGTAACGAGCCATTGTTCTAGATCTCCCCTGCCTCAGACCCGGCTGGCCAGCGCAGTGGCGGGCGGTGCCGCCAGCGCAAATTCCAGATTGCTCTTCACGGGTCAGACCCTCCGACGCTTGGGCGGGCGGCAGCCGTTGTGCGGAACGGGCGTGACGTCCTGGATCGAGCCCACCTCCAGGCCGGTCGCCTGCAGCGACCGGATGGCGGTCTCGCGGCCCGAGCCCGGGCCCTTCACGAAGACGTCGACCTTGCGCATGCCGTGCTCCATCGCGCGCCGGGCGGCGGCCTCGGCGGCCTGCTGCGCGGCGAACGGGGTGGACTTGCGCGAGCCCTTGAATCCGACGTGGCCCGAGGAGGCCCACGAGATCACGTTGCCGTTGGGGTCGGTGATCGAGACGATCGTGTTGTTGAACGTGCTCTTGATGTGGGCGTGCCCGTGAGCGACGTTCTTCTTTTCCTTGCGGCGCACCTTCTTGGCGCCGACACGGCTCTTAGGAGGCATGTGCTCTCTCTACTCTTGAGGTCATCGATCCGGAGGACCGACTCCGGACTACTTCTTGCCGGCCTTCTTCTTGCCGGCCACGGTCTTCTTCTTGCCCTTGCGGGTGCGCGCGTTGGTCTGCGTGCGCTGACCGTGCACCGGAAGCCCGCGGCGGTGCCGGATGCCCTGGTAGCACCCGATCTCGATCTTGCGGCGGATGTCCGCCTGGACCTCGCGGCGAAGATCACCCTCGATCTTGTAGTTCGCCTCGATCCAGTCGCGGAGCTTGACCAGCTCGTCGTCGCCGAGCTGGTGCACCCGCATGTCGCCGCTGACGCCGGTACCCGCCAGGGTCTCCAGCGCCCGCGTCCGGCCGATGCCGAAGATGTAGGTGAGAGCGACCTCCAGGCGCTTTTCGCGCGGGAGGTCGACGCCGAGGAGGCGTGCCATCGTGGGCAGTTCCCTTCATTGTGCGGAGGTATGGACGCACCGCGTCCGCACACACCCTGCCCGGGTGGCGGCCCCGGCCTCCGACGGTCCGAGGGTGGTCCTCCACGCGACGCTGCCGTACGGCCCCGGAGGGCGCGTACGGCCACGTTGTGCGAAGGCTGCGATGCGCTTGCCTTGGTTGTGGAGCGTCAGCCCTGACGCTGCTTGTGGCGCGGGTCGGAGCAGATGACCATGACCCGGCCGTGCCGACGGATGACGCGGCACTTGTTGCAGATCTTCTTGACGCTCGGCTTGACCTTCACTGGGTCTCCTTGGGATCAGGGTCACCCCCGCGCCGCCACGCACGGGGAAGGCAACCCCAGTGGGATTACTTGTAGCGGTAGACGATCCGACCGCGCGTGAGGTCGTAGGGGCTCAGCTCCACAACGACGCGGTCGTCCGGCAGGATCCGGATGTAGTGCATCCGCATCTTGCCGCTGATGTGGGCGAGCACCTTGTGCCCGTTCTCGAGCTCCACCCGGAACATGGCGTTCGGGAGGGACTCGATGACGGTGCCCTCGATCTCGATGGCCCCTTCTTTCTTGGCCATGTCCTCCGCGCTTCACTGTCGGCTCATTGGACGCGGCCCGGCTCTCCGTGGAGAATCGACCGCAACCCACCACGACGCGAGAGCGTCGGAAACGGGGAATCAGGCGGTCGGCGACGGACCGACAAAGGAGTCTACGTCAACCGGACGCGCATTGCGAAATCGACGCACGCCACGGGCCCGGAGACTGCTCCCGAGTCAAGCATACATCGCGTGCGCGTTGTACCTTTCCAGGAGAGAGACGTTCGAGGAGGATCAGCATGCCGAGCTATGACTTCGCGCTGATCCTCAGCCGTCCCCTCTACGAGGACGAACTGGATCCGCTGTTCGACCGCACGCACGGCGCGGTCACGGTGTCCATCGTCAGCGAGCCGGAGCACGCCCAGCGGCCCGGCAACGCGTCCTGCTCCTGGCCGGGCGCCACCCTCGCCGCGGCGATCATGGAAGTGGTCGAGCACGTCGAGGAGAGCGCCCCCGGCCTGCACGTCCTGCGGGTGGAGGCCGACCCCCTGCTGACGATCCGCGACATCGCCGAACGCGTCGGCCGGTCGCTCGACTCCGTCCGGCACGCGATCACCGGCGCCCGCGGCGCCACCGGCTTCCCCTCGTCGGAGATGTCCACCGCCGGTCACCGGCTGTGGCGCTGGTCGAAGGTGGCCGCCTGGTACGGCCTGGACGACCCGCAGCTCATCGAGGCCAAGCCGACCGTCCAGGCGATCAACGGCTGGCTCGCCCTCCGCGACGTGGTCCCGGACGTGGCCCCGCCCGCCGAAGAGGTCACCACGGCCCTCTCCCTGGTCATCTCCCGCGTCGCCTGAGGCGCGCCCTCAGCGGCCGGACGGGCACCGGGCCGGGTTCGGCTCCACGCCGGCGAACCAGGAGGGCCGGATGACGCGGCCGTCCGCGAGGCGGTAGGTGTCCGGGCCGGCGGCCGGGTCGAGGCCGGCCCGCCACAGGGAGCGGACGCTCGCGGCGTTCTCGGGCTCGGCGCCCGCCCGGACCTCGGCGAAGCCCAGGTGCCGGTGCGCGAGCGCCAGGCCGGCGGTGAACAGCTCGGCGCCCAGCCCGCGGCCACGGTAGGCGGGGGCCAGGTGGCCGCCCAGCTCGCACGCTTTCTCCGACCGCGGGGTCAGGGTGACCATTCCGGCGGCCAGGCCCCGCTCCGGGTCGATCGCGAGCATCGAGGTCCAGACGCGCCGGCCCGGCAGGCCGAAACGCGCGCCGCCGCGACCGGGCGGCGCCGCCAGCAGGCGGTCGCGCTCGTCCTCGGGGACCAGGTCCGCGGGATGCCAGCCGAGCCACCGCTGGGCCGCCGGGTCGCTGCCGGCCGCGGCGGCGACCCGCACGTCCGCGACGGTCAGCGAGCGGAAGTGCAGGCTGGGGGTCAGGACCACGTGCCGGCCCCGCGCGCATCCGCGGAGGGCCTCCCTGGCCCACTGGCGCGTCGGCATGTTCGATCCTCCCGGTCCCCGCGCCGCACGATAGCGGGCCGGCGGCGGGACGGGTAAGCATCCGTAACGTCGTCTTCATCCGCGCCGAGTCGACAGTCCGGGCCGGTGAGCGCGAAGATCGTCACCGGGGCGGCCGGGTGGTGCCCGGCACGGGGGTCCGTGATGTGCTTGGGGCAAGGGGAGGATCCATGGCGATCATCGCGCAGCTGAGCGACATCCATCTGGCGGCGGGGCGCGACGGCGAGGTGGACGACGGCTCCGGGCCGGTGCGCGCACTGCGCGCCGCCGTGTCGAGCCTGCTGTCGCTGCCCGCGCGCCCGGACGCCGTCGTCCTCACCGGCGACCTCGCCGACGCCGGCCGGCCCGCCGAGTACGCGCGGCTGCACGCGCTGCTGTCGCCGCTGCCGATGGCCGTCTTCCCCATGTGCGGCAACCACGACGACCGCGACGAGATGCGCAGGGTGTTCAAGGACCACCAGGCCGTCGCCGCGACCGCCACCTTCCCGCAGGCCCCCGTGCAGTACGCCGTCGACGTCGCGGGCGTGCGGCTCGTCTGCTGCGACACCACCGTGGACGGCCACCCGCACGGGCACATGAGCGAGGAGCGGCTCGGCTGGCTGGACGAGGTGCTCGGCGCCGCACCCGGCACGCCGACGGTCGTCGCCACCCACCATCCGCCGTACCCCATCGGCATGCGGTTCATCGACGACCTGCGGTTCGTCGACCCGGCCGGGTTCGCGGCGGTGATCTCCCGGCACCCGCAGGTCGTCCGGATCATCTCCGGGCACGTCCACCGGGCCTCGGTCGGATCGCTCGCCGGGACGGTCAGCACCACCTGCCCCAGCACCTACCGGCAGCTGTTCCTCGACCTCACCAAGCAGGGGCGCGCCGCCGTCACCGGGGAGCCCGCCGGGTTCGCGCTGCACCTCATCGGCGAGGACGGCACCGCCACCACGCACTTCGCCCCGACCGGCAACTACCGGCCGCTCATGGACGTCGAGTAGGACCGGCCGGCGGTCAGGAGCCGCCGTGCCGGTCGCCGAAGATCGTGCGCATCAGCAGGATCGCGCCCCACGGCCCCGCCACCCAGATCCACCACGGGTACACCGCGCCGGACGTCACCAGGATGATCAGCCAGACGGTGAAGTTGATCGCGCTGACCGTCGCCCACGCGCCCCACATCGCCCGGACGCGCTGCGATTCGAGGCCCTTGGGCGCGGGCACCGCCGGGGACGCGGTGCCCTTCGGCTGCGTCGCCGGGACGGGCAGCTGGTACAGATCCTCCTCGGGCAGGTCGGAGGTGACCTCCTGGAGCTGCCCGAGCGTCTTGGAGTCGTACACCGACTCCAGCCGCTCCTGCAGCTCGTCCATCGTGATCCGGCCCAGGGCACAGTGCTCGCGCAGGCTCGCGGCCACCCGGTCGCGGTCGGCGTCCGAGGCCCGGATCTCAGGGTTCGGCGCCATCGTTCCTCCGAATCTCAGGACGAGCTGTCATTCCCATTCTGCGTGGCCGGAGCCAGCTTCTGGAACCATTCGCGGCCCTCGTCCAGGGCGGTCAGGACGCGCGGGCCGTCCGGGGTGACCGCGAACGTGTGCTCGAAGTGCGCCGAGGACAGCCCGTCGGTGGTCACGACCGTCCAGCCGTCGTCGAGCTCGCGGGTCTCCTTGGTGCCGAGGTTGACCATCGGCTCGACCGCGAAGCACATCCCCGGCTCCAGGACGGGCCCGTGCCCGGCCTCGCCGTGGTTGGGGATCAGCGGGTCCATGTGCATCTCGGTCCCGATGCCGTGCCCGCCGTAGCCCTCGACGATGCCGTAGCGGCCCTGAGAGCGAATGTGAGCCTCGATCGCGTGCGACATGTCCGTGAGGCGGGCCCCGGCCGTTCCAGCCGCGAGACCGTGCCACAGGGACGTCTCGGTGACGTCCAGGAGCGTCCGCAGCTCGTCGGTGATCTCCCCGACCGGGACGGTGATCGCGGCGTCGCCGTGCCAGCCCTCCACGATCGCTCCGCAGTCGATGGAGATGACGTCGCCGTCCCGCAGCACCTTCCCGGCGCGCGGGATGCCGTGCACGATCTCCTCGTTGATCGACGCGCAGATCGTCCCGGTGAAGCCGTGGTAGCCCTTGAAGGAGGGGATGCCGCCGTTGTCGCGGATGTGCCGCTCGGCGAGCGCGTCGAGGTCGAGGGTGGTGATCCCCGGCTTGACGGCGTCGCGCAGCAGCTCCAGCGTCCGGCCGACGAGCAGGCCCGCCGCCCGCATCAGCTCGATCTGCTCCGCGGTCTTCATCTGGATCACGGGCCTGCGCCGTTTGAACATCATTCCCCCTGCACCGGATTCGCCGCCGCCGAGCCGGGTGCGGGGCCGCGGCCCCGCACCCGTGCCCTCACTTCTCCAGCGGGCGGAGCGCGGCCAGAGCGCGCTTGGTGACCTCTTCGACCGGACCGGTCGCGTCGATGCCGACCAGGATGTTCTCGTCGGCGTAGAACTGCACCAGCGGGGACGTGTCGTGCCGGTACACCTCCAGGCGGTGCATGACGACCTCTTCCTTGTCGTCGTCGCGCTGGAACAGGTGACCGCCGCAGTCGTCGCAGATGTCGTCCTGCTTGTCGTCGAAGTCGACGTGCCAGATCCGGCCGCACTTGTCGCACGTGCGCCGGCCGGACAGCCGCCGGACGACCTCGTCCTCGTCGACGACGAGCTCCAGGACCATGTCGAGGCGCGCGTCCCACTCGGCGAGGATCTTCTTCAGGGTCTCCGCCTGCGGGACGTTGCGCGGGAACCCGTCCAGCAGGAACCCGTCCCGAGCGTCGTCCTCGCCCAGCCGGTCGCGGACCATGGCGATCGTGACCTCGTCGGGGACGAGGTCGCCGCGGTCCATGTACTGCTTCGCCTGCAGGCCGAGTTCGGTCCCGCCGCTGACGTTGGCGCGGAAGATGTCACCTGTCGAGATCTTCGGGACCGACAGATGAGATGCGATGAACTGGGCCTGCGTCCCCTTGCCCGCTCCCGGGGGGCCCACCAGCACGATGCGCACTACCGGAGGAAACCCTCGTAGTTGCGCTGCTGCAGCTGACTCTCGATCTGCTTCACGGTATCCAGTCCGACGCCGACGACGATGAGGATGCTCGCGCCACCGAAGGGGAAGTCCTGGGTCGCGTTCAGGAGTGCGAACGCCACCATCGGGATCAGGGACACGAGCCCCAGGTACAGCGCACCGGGTGTGGTGATCCGGGTCAGCACGAAGTCGAGGTATTCGGCGGTGGGCCGACCAGGACGGATACCTGGGATGAATCCACCATACTTCTTCATGTTGTCGGCGACTTCAGTGGGGTTGAAGGTGATCGCCACGTAGAAGTAAGTGAAGAAGATGATGAAGACGAAGAAGATCCCCATGTGCCAAGCGTTGTCCTGCTGCAGGTAAGGCTGGACCTTCTGCAGCCACTTGGTGTTGGGCCACAGCTGCGTCGCCAGGATCGGCAGGTAGAGCAGCGAGGACGCGAAGATGATCGGGATGATGCCGGCCTGGTTCACCTTCAGCGGGATGTACGTCGACGTCCCGCCGTACATGCGCCGGCCCACCATCCGCTTGGCGTACTGGACGGGAATGCGCCGCTGCGCCTGCTCGACGAACACGACGCCCGCCATGATGGCCAGGCCGACGAGGATCACGATCGCGAAGACGAAGCCGTTCTTGGCCTTGTAGATGCCCCAGAACTGGGCCGGGAAGACCGCGACCACCTGGGTGAAGATCAGGATGGACATGCCGTTGCCGACGCCGCGGTCGGTGACCAGCTCGCCCAGCCACATGATGACGGTCGTGCCCGCCACCATGCAGATCACCATCGTGATGATCGGGAAGAGGGCGGTGTCGTAGAGGATGTCGCCGCTGCCGGACACGCCCTGGAACAGCTGCCCGGTGCTCGCCATCGCCACGATGCCGGTGGCCTGCAGGATCGCCAGCCCCACCGTCAGGTAGCGGGTGTATTGTGTGATCTTGGTTGTACCGGCCTGCCCCTCCTTCTTCAGGGCCTCCAGCCGGGGGATCACCACCGTCAGCAGCTGCAGGATGATGCTCGCCGTGATGTACGGCATGATGCCCAGCGCGAAGATCGACAGCTTGAGCAGCGCGCCACCGCTGAACAGGTCGACGAGGCCGTAGAGCTGGTTGCTCTCCTTGGCCGCGTCCGCGGTGTCCTTCAGCACCTTCACGTTCACGTTCGGTGTCGGCACGATCGACCCGAGCCGGAACACCAAGATCATGAACAACGTGAAAAAGAGCTTTTTACGCAGGTCAGGCGTACGGAAAGCCCGAGCGAACGCGGTCAGCACCATTCCTCCTGCGTTACTGGCGGGTTCATCATGGCCACCGAGGGGCCGGTTACAGGTCCATGAGGTCGGGCGGAGGATACCCGAGGAGACGCGCACGTGCGCAATCTCACGCGAGTCGCCTTCGCCCGTGTGACTCTAACAGCAGATGGCACCGGGGCCGCCCCGCCTTTCCCGGCGACCTCACGGCCCCGGGAGTCTGGCGAGCACGGCCCCGGCATCGAAGTGTGCTTTCTTACAGCTCGTCGGTGGTGCCGCCGGCGGCGGCGATCTTCTCCTTGGCGGCGCCGGAGAAGGCGTGCGCCTTCACCTGGACCGCCACGGAGATGTCGCCGGTGCCGAGGACCTTGACCGGACGGCCGCGGCGCACCGCGCCCTTCGCCGCCAGGTCCTCCGCCGTGACCTCGCCGCCCTCGGGGTAGAGCGCGGCGAGCTTGTCCAGGTTCACGACCTGGAACTCGACCCGGTTCGGGTTCTTGAAGCCCTTCAGCTTCGGCACCCGGCGGATCAGCGGCATCTGGCCGCCCTCGAAACCGACGGGGACGGTGCTGCGGGCCTTGGTGCCCTTGGTGCCGCGGCCCGCGGTCTTGCCCTTGGACGCCTCGCCGCGGCCCTTGCGGACCTTGGCCTTGTTGGCGCCGGGGGCCGGACGCAGGTCGTGGACCTTGAGCGGGGTGCCCTCGGTGTCCTTACCGAGATCAGCCGCCATGTCAGTCGACCTCCTCGACGGTGACCAGGTGCGCCACCGTCCGGATCATGCCGAGCACCTCGGGGCGGTCCTCGCGGACCACGCTCTGCCCGATCTTCTTCAGGCCGAGGGTGCGCAGCGTGTCACGCTGGTTCTGCTTCTCGCTGATCACGGACTTGGTCTGCGTGATCTTCAGGTTGGTCACGACGACGCGGCCTCCGTCCTGGGCTCGCTGCCCGCGGCGCGCGCGCGCAGCATGGCCGCCGGGGCGACGTCCTCGATCGGCAGGCCGCGCTTGGCCGCGATCTCCTCCGGACGCTTCAGCGACTTCAGCCCCGCGATCGTGGCGTGCACGATGTTGATGGCGTTGTCGCTGCCCAGCGACTTGCTCAGCACGTCGTGGATGCCGGCGGCCTCCAGGACGGCGCGCACCGGGCCACCGGCGATGACGCCGGTACCGGGGCTGGCCGGACGCAGCAGGACCTCGCCCGCCGCGTCCCGCGCCTGCACGAGGTGCGGGATGGTGCCCTGGATCCGCGGCACCTTGAAGAAGTGCTTCTTGGCCTCCTCGACGCCCTTGGCGATCGCCGCGGGCACCTCCTTGGCCTTGCCGTAGCCGACGCCCACGGTGCCGTTGCCGTCACCGACGATCACCAGGGCGGTGAAGCTGAAGCGACGCCCGCCCTTGACGACCTTGGCGACGCGGTTGATCGCGACGACCTTCTCGATGTACGACTGGCCCTTGTCGGCGCCACCGCGGCGGTCGTCGCGGCGGTCGCGACGGTCGCCACCCTGACCGCCACCACGCCTCTGCGCTGCCATCAGTGGTTCCTCTCGTTGACCTTGTTGCGGGCCGTGGTCACAGCTCCAGGCCCCCCTCGCGCGCACCGTCCGCGACTGCGGCGATGCGGCCGTGGTACTTGTTGCCGCCGCGGTCGAACACGACCGCGTGGACGCCGGCCTGCTTGGCCCGCTCGGCGACGAGTTCGCCGACCTTGCGGGACTTGGCCGTCTTGTCGCCGGAGTCGGCGCGCAGGTCCGCCTCCATCGTCGACGCGCTGGCCAGCGTGTGGCCCTTGTCGTCGTCGATGACCTGGACGAACACGTGCCTGCTGGAGCGGGTCACGACCAGGCGAGGCCGCGCGGCGCTGCCCACGACCTTCTTGCGGACCCGCAGGTGCCGGCGCTTGCGGGACTTGGCCCGCGCCGACGTGGCCTTCGCGGCCAGGGTCTTGGTGCCTGCCATGACTACTTACCAGCCTTTCCGACATTCGGAAGCGCAGCGGCGGATCTGCTCCCCCGCATCACTTGCCAGCCTTTCCGACCTTGCGGCGGATCTGCTCGCCCTCGTAGCGCACGCCCTTGCCCTTGTACGGGTCGGGCTTGCGCAGCTTGCGGATGCGGGCGGCGATCTCACCGACGAGCTGCTTGTCGATGCCCTCGACGGTCAGCTGCGTCGGCCTGTCGACGGTGAGCTTGATGCCCTCCGGCGCCTCGAACGGGATCGGGTGGCTGTACCCGAGCGAGAACTCGACGTTCTGGCCCTTGGCCACCACCCGGTAGCCGACGCCCTGGATGACCAGGGTCTTCTTGTAGCCGTCGGTGACCCCGACGACCATGTTGTTGATCAGCGTCCGGGTGAGCCCGTGCAGCCCGCGCACCTTGTTCATGTCGTTCGGCCGGGTGACGACGATCCTGCCGTCCTCCTGGCTGACCTCGATGGGCTCGGCGACGGTGTGCGACAGCGTGCCCTTCGGCCCCTTGACGGTGACCTCCCGGCCGTCGAGGCTGATCTCGACGCCGCTCGGCACGGTGATGGGAAGACGTCCGATACGAGACATTGTTGAGTACCTCCCCTCACCAGACGTAGGCGAGGACTTCCCCGCCCACGCCGCGCTTGCCCGCCTGACGGTCGGTCATGAGACCGGAGGACGTCGAGATGATCGCGACGCCCAGTCCGCCCAGGACCTTCGGCAGGTTGTCCTTCTTCGCGTACACGCGCAGACCCGGCTTCGAGACGCGCTTGATGCCGGCGATCGAACGCTCGCGGGTCGGGCCGAACTTCAGCTCGATCATGAGCTCCTTGCCGACCTTGGCGTCCTGCACGCTCCAGCCCGAGATGTAGCCCTCCTGCTGGAGGATCTCGGCGATGTGCGCCTTGATCTTCGAGTACGGCATCGCCACCGAGTCGTGGTACGCCGAATTCGCGTTCCGCAGACGCGTCAGCATGTCTGCGATCGGGTCGGTCATCGTCATGGCCTACTGGCCCTCCCTCGCCACGGTTTCCTCGGGTTGATGCGGCCCGTGGACCTTTGGCGCGGTCGTGGACGTCCTCGCGGACGCCCGGTTGGTCATTACAGGCCGGTCACCGTCCCCGGGGGTCGCCCCCCGGGGACGCGGTCACCAGCTGGACTTCGTGATGCCGGGAAGCTCGCCGCGGTGGGCCATCTCCCGGAAGCACACCCGGCACAGGCCGAACTTCCGGTAGACGGAGCGCGGGCGCCCGCAGCGCGAGCACCGAGTGTACGCGCGCACACCGAACTTCGGCTTCCGCGCCGCCTTGGCGATCAGCGACTTCTTCGCCATGCTCAGCTCTCCTTGAAGGGGAAGCCCAGGAGCTTGAGCAGCGCCCGGCCCTCGTCGTCGGTCTTCGCGCTCGTCACGACCGTGATGTCCATGCCCCGCTGCCGGTCGACCTTGTCCGGGTCGACCTCGTGGAACATGACCTGCTCGGTCAGCCCGAAGGTGTAGTTGCCGTTGCCGTCGAACTGCTTCGGCGACAGGCCGCGGAAGTCGCGGATACGGGGCAGCGCGGTGGCGAGCAGCCGGTCCAGGAACTCCCACATGCGGTCGCCGCGCAGCGTGGCGTGCGCGCCGATCGGCATGCCCTCGCGCAGCTTGAACTGCGCGATGGACTTGCGGGCCCGGTTGACCGCCGGCTTCTGGCCGGTGATCAGCGACAGGTCGCGGATGGCGCCCTCGATCAGCTTGGCGTCCTTGGCCGCGTCGCCGACGCCCATGTTGACCACGATCTTGGTCAGCGTGGGGATCTGCATGACGTTGGCGTAGCCGAACTGCTCGCGCATCTGCCCCGCGATCTCCTCGCGGTAGCGGACCTTGAGCCTCGGCGCCGGCACGGGACGCTCGGTGACGGTCTCAGTCATCGGAAGCGGACTCCTTACCGCCCTTGCGGCCGGCCGCCGCCCGGCTCTTGCGCGGGCGCGTGACGCGGACCTTGTTGCCGTCCTCGTCGAACTCGTAGCCGATCCGGACCGGCTGGCCCTTCTCGACCAGCGCGACGTTGCTGACGTGGATCGGAGCCTCGACCTGGACCCGGCCGCTCTCCTTGCCGGCCCGCTGCGCGTCGGCCTTGATGTTCTTGGTGATGATGTTGATGCCCTCGACGACCACCCGGTCGGCACGCGGGTCGACGCGCAGGACCTTGCCCGTCGCGCCCTTGTCCTTGCCGGCGAGGATGATCACCTCGTCGCCCTTGCGGATCTTCATCAGAGCACCTCCGGCGCGAGCGAGATGATGCGCATGAACTTCTTCTCGCGCAGCTCGCGGCCCACCGGGCCGAAGATGCGCGTGCCGCGCGGGTCGCCGCCGTCCTTGATCAGGACGGCGGCGTTCTCGTCGAAGCGGATGTAGGAGCCGTCCGGGCGCCGGCGCTCCTTGCGGGTGCGCACGACGACCGCCTTGACGACGTCACCCTTCTTCACGCCCGCGCCGGGAAGGGCGTCCTTCACCGTCGCGACGATGATGTCGCCGACTCCCGCGTAGCGCCGACCCGAGCCGCCGAGAACCCGGATGCAAAGGATCTCCTTCGCACCCGTGTTGTCGGCGACCTTGAGTCGCGACTCCTGCTGGATCACGTCAACTCCTGTTCGTCACACCGGTTCTGCACCGGACGTCGTCCGGCCAGCCTGGTGGAACCAGTCATGTACATTGCGGGGCTGCGACCCCGCGGGCCTACTTGGCCTTCTCGAGGATCTCCACCACTCGCCACCGCTTGGTGGCCGACAGCGGGCGGGTCTCCATGAGACGGACGCGGTCGCCGACGCCGCACTCGTTGGCCTCGTCGTGCGCCTTGTAGTTCTTCGTGCGGCGGATCACCTTGTGGTACCGGGGGTGGGTCACGCGGTCCTCGACGGACACGACCACGGTCTTGTCCATCTTGTCGCTGACCACCAGGCCCTCAAGGATCTTGCGGCTGGTCCGCTTCTCCGTCTGCTGCTCGGTCATTCGTTGCCCTCCGCGGCGTCGTCCTCGGCGACCGTGACGATGCCGAGCTCGCGCTCCCGCATCACGGTGTAGATGCGGGCGATCTCGCGCTTGACGATGCGCAGCCGCCCGTGGCTCTCAAGCTGGCCGGTCGCGGCCTGGAAGCGGAGGTTGAACAGCTCCTCCTTGGCCTCCTTGAGCTTGGTGACCAGGACGTCCTCGGGCTCGGTCCGCAGGTCGTCGGCGGTAAGACCCTTGGCCATCAGGACTCACCCACCTCTCGCTTGACGGTCTTGCAGGTCAATGAACACAGCATGGGAAGCTTGTGGAGCTTGAACATCAGCTCTCACCGACCTCACGCTTGACGATCTTGCACTTCATCGGAAGCTTGTGGATCGCGCGCGTGAGGGCCTCCCGAGCGATCTGCTCGTTCGGGTAGGAGATCTCGAAGAGCACGCGGCCCGGCTTCACGTTGGCCACCCACCACTCCACGGAGCCCTTACCGGAGCCCATGCGGGTCTCGGCGGGCTTCTTGGTCAGCGGACGGTCCGGGAAGATGTTGATCCAGACCTTGCCGCCACGCTTGATGTGGCGGGTCATCGCGATACGCGCGGCCTCGATCTGCCGGTTCGTCACGTACGCGGACTCGACGGCCTGGATGCCGTACTCGCCGAACGTCACCCTCGTGCCGCCCTTGGCCATGCCACGGCGCTTCGGGTGGTGCTGCTTGCGGTGCTTGACCTTGCGAGGGATCAGCATCGGTTACTCAGCTCCCCTCACCCTGCGGAGCAGCCTCGGCCGCCGGGGCCGGCTGCTCGGAAACCTGCTGCTGCTTCTGCTCGCCGCCGCGTCCGCCGCGCTCGCCACCGGCGCCGCCGCGTCCGCCACGGCCGCCGCGGCCACCGCCACGGCGCTCGCCGCCACCGCCGCCGCCGCGGCGCTCACGGCCACCGCCGCCGCCACCGCCCGCGGCGCGCTGCTGCGCCGCCCTCTGCTCGCGCTCGGCGCGCGTCGCCGCGGCCTCGCCCTTGTAGATCCACACCTTGACGCCGATGCGGCCGAACGTCGTCCGGGCCTCGTAGAAGCCGTAGTCGATGTCGGCGCGCAGCGTGTGCAGCGGGACCTGGCCCTCGCGGTAGAACTCCGACCGCGACATCTCGGCGCCGCCGAGGCGGCCGCCGCACTGGACCTTGATGCCCTTGGCACCGGACTTCATCGCGGACTGGATCGCCTTGCGCATGGCGCGGCGGAACGCGACCCGGCTGGACAGCTGCTCGGCCACGCCCTGCGCGACGAGCTGCGCGTCGATCTCGGGGTTCTTCACCTCGAGGATGTTCAGCCGGACCTGCTTGCCGGTCAGCTTCTCCAGGTCGCCGCGAAGCCGCTCGGCCTCCGCGCCGCGGCGGCCGATGACGATGCCCGGCCGGGCGGTGTGAATGTTGACCTCGACACGGTCCCGGGTGCGCTCGATCTCCACCTTGGAGATGCCCGCCCGGTCCATGCCCTTCTGCAGCATGCGCCGGATCTGGACGTCTTCCTTGACGTAGTCCTTGTAGAGCTTGTCGGCGAACCACACGGACTTGTGGTCGGTGGTGATGCCGAGCCGGAACCCGTGCGGGTTGATCTTCTGACCCACTACCGGGCCCTCCTCGTCTTCTTACCGCCACCGGACGCGGTCGACGCCTCGTCCCGCGACTCCACGACCACCGTGATGTGGCTCGTGCGCTTGTTGATGCGGTAAGCCCGGCCCTGGGCGCGGGGACGGAAACGCTTGAGCGTCGGCCCCTCGTCCACCCACGCACGGCTCACGACGAGCGTGTCCGAGTCGAGCTTGAAGTTGTGCTCGGCGTTGGCGATGGCACTCGCCAGCACCTTGCCCACCGGCTCACTCGCAGCCTGGGGGGCGAACCTCAGCACCGCCTGAGCCTCCGCGGCAGGCAGGCCGCGGATGAGGTCCACCACGCGGCGGGCCTTCCTGGGCGTGACGCGGATGTACCGCGCCTGGGCCCTGGCTTCCATCGCTGATCCTCTCCGTACGATCTGTGCTCTGCCTGCTCAGCCGCGTCGGCTGCGGCGGTCTTCCTTGACGTGGCTGCGGAACGTGCGCGTCGGCGCGAACTCGCCGAGCTTGTGCCCCACCATCGCGTCGGTGATGAACACCGGGACGTGCTTGCGGCCGTCGTGCACGGCGATCGTGTGACCGATCATGTCCGGCACGATCATGGAGCGCCGCGACCACGTCTTGATGACGTTCTTGGTGCCCTTCTCGTTCTGGCCGTCCACCTTCTTCATCAGGTGGTCGTCCACGAACGGGCCCTTCTTAAGGCTACGTGGCATGACGAGCGACTCCTACCGCTTCTTCTTGCTGCGACGACGGACGATCAGCCGGTCGCTCGACTTGTTCGCCTGGCGAGTGCGGCCTTCCTTCTTACCGTTCGGGTTCACCGGGTGCCGGCCACCGGAGGTCTTGCCCTCACCACCACCGTGCGGGTGGTCGATCGGGTTCATGGCCACACCGCGGACGGTCGGGCGCTTGCCCTTCCACCGCATACGTCCGGCCTTGCCCCAGTTGATGTTCGACTGCTCGGCGTTGCCGACCTCGCCGACCGTCGCGCGGCAGCGCACGTCCACCATCCGCATCTCGCCCGAGGGCATGCGCAGCGTGGCGTACTTGCCCTCCTTGGCCAGCAGCTGGACGCCGGCGCCCGCGCTGCGGGCGATCTTGGCGCCGCCGCCGGGGCGGAGCTCGATGGCGTGGATGACCGTACCGGTCGGGATGTTGCGCAGCGGCAGGCAGTTGCCCGGCTTGATGTCCGCGCCCGGCCCGTTCTCCACCCGGTCGCCCTGCTTCAGTCCGCGCGGGGCGAGGATGTAGCGCTTCTCGCCGTCCACGTAGTGAAGCAGCGCGATCCGCGCGGTGCGGTTCGGGTCGTACTCGATGTGCGCGACCTTGGCCGGCACGCCGTCCTTGTCGTGCCGGCGGAAGTCGATCACGCGGTAGGCGCGCTTGTGCCCGCCGCCCTGGTGCCGGGTGGTGATGCGGCCGTGGTTGTTGCGGCCGCCCTTCTTGGGGAGCGGACGCAGCAGCGACTTCTCCGGCTCGTCGCGCGTGACCTCGACGAAGTCGGCCACGCTGGAGCCGCGACGACCCGGAGTCGTCGGCTTGTAGTTACGGATGCCCATCTTTTTCGTTCATCCCTTGTCTGCTTCGGGGCCTCGGCCAGGTCAGGCCGGGCCGCCGAAGATGTCGATCCGCTCGCCCTCGGCGAGGCTGACGATGGCGCGCTTGGTGTCCTTGCGCTTGCCGTAGCCGAACCGGGTGCGCTTGCGCTTGCCCTGCCGGTTGAGCGTGTTCACGTTCGTCACCTTGACGCCGAACACGGCCTCGACGGCCTGCTTGATCTGCGTCTTGTTGGCGTCCGGGCGGACCACGAACGTGTACTTGTTCTCGTCCAGCAGCCCGTAGCTCTTCTCCGAGACGACCGGCGCGATGATGATGTCGCGGGGGTCGGCGATCTTGTTCATGTGCGACCCTCCTTACTTCTTCGCCGCGCGCGAGATGAACTCGTCGTACGCCTTCTTCGTGAAGACGACGTCGTCGTTCACCAGCACGTCGTAGGTGTTGAGCTGGTCAGAGACGATCACGTGCACGCTCGGCTCGTTGCGCAGGCTCTTCCAGGTCAGGTCGTCCTCGCGGTCCAGGACCAGGAGGACGCGCTTGGCCTCGGTGACCGTGCGCAGCGCCGTCAGCGCCGTCTTCGTCTTCGGGGTGTCGCCCTCGATGAGGCCGTCGACCACGTGCACCCGGCCGAACCGGGCGCGGTCGGACAGGGCGCCGCGCAGCGCGGCCGCCTTCATCTTCTTGGGCGTCCGCTGCGTGTAGTCCCGCGGCTGCGGGCCGTGCACGATGCCGCCGCCGGCGAACTGGGGCGCGCGGGTCGAGCCCTGGCGGGCGCGGCCGGTGCCCTTCTGCCGGTACGGCTTCTTGCCGCCGCCGCGGACGTCGCCGCGGGTCTTGGTCGAGTGCGTACCCTGGCGCGCCGCGGCCAGCTGCGCCACCACGACCTGGTGGATCAGCGGCACGCTGGTCTTCGCGTCGAAGACCTCTGCGGGCAGGTCGATGTCGAGCTTGGCAGTCACTTGCCCGTCCCCTTCACTGCGTCGCGGACCAGCACCACGGCGCCGTTGGGACCGGGAACCGCGCCCTTGATGAGCAGCAGGTTCTTCTCCGCGTCGACGGCGTGGAGGGTCAGGTTCTGCACGGTGGTACGGGCGTTGCCGTGCCGTCCCGCCATACGGAGGCCCTTGAAGACGCGACCAGGGGTCGCGCAGCCGCCGATCGAGCCCGGCGAGCGGTGCTTGCGCTGGGTGCCGTGCGAGGCGCCGAGGCCCTTGAAGCCGTGGCGCTTCATGACACCGGCGGTGCCCTTGCCCTTGCTCGTGCCGGTTACGTCGATCTTCTGGCCGGCCTCGAAGACGCTGGCGGTGATCTCCTGGCCGAGTTCGTACTCGGTGGTGTCGTCGGCCCGCAGTTCGACGAGGTAGCGGCGCGGCGTCACGCCGGCCTTCTCGAAGTGACCCGCGCGCGGCTTGTTCACCTTGCGGGGGTCGATCTGCCCGTACCCGATCTGCACGGCGGTGTAGCCGTCCTTCTCCTGGGTGCGGAGCTGGGTCACGACACACGGCCCGGCCTGGACGACGGTCACCGGAACGATCCGGCCCTCATCGTCGAAGACCTGGGTCATGCCGAGCTTCTCGCCCAGGACGCCCTTCCTCTGCGTACTCATTCTCGGTGCGTCCCTCAGAGCTTGATCTCGATGTCAACGCCGGCCGGAAGGTCGAGCCGCATCAGCGAGTCGACCGTCTTGGGCGTCGGGTCGATGATGTCGATCAACCGCTTGTGCGTGCGCATCTCGAAGTGCTCGCGGCTGTCCTTGTACTTGTGCGGCGAGCGGATGACGCAGTACACGTTCTTCTCGGTCGGCAGCGGCACCGGGCCCGCGACCTTGGCGCCCGTCCGCGTCACCGTCTCAACGATCTTCTTCGCGGAGGTGTCGATGACCTCGTGGTCGTAGGCCTTGAGCCGGATGCGGATCTTCTGTCCCGCCATGGTGGCCTCGGTGTCCTTTGCTGTAGTGCCGCTGTTTACTTCAGGGTCGTGGCGCGGCGCCCCTCACCCTCTGGGCGAGGGGCGCCGCTCACGAGAGGTGTTACTTGATGACCTTGGTGACGCGACCGGAGCCGACCGTCCGGCCACCCTCGCGGATGGCGAACTTGAGGCCCTCCTCCATGGCGACGGGCTGGATCAGCTCGACGCGCATCTCGGTGTTGTCGCTCGGCATGACCATCTCGGTGCCCTCGGGCAGGTTCACCACGCCGGTCACGTCCGTGGTCCGGAAGTAGAACTGCGGGCGGTAGTTGTTGAAGAACGGCGTGTGCCGGCCGCCCTCGTCCTTGGACAGGATGTAGACCTGCGCCTCGAACTCGGTGTGCGGGGTCGTGGTGCCCGGCTTGATGACGCACTGGCCGCGCTCGACGTCCTCGCGCTTGACACCGCGCAGGAGCAGGCCGACGTTGTCGCCCGCCTGGCCCTGGTCGAGCAGCTTGCGGAACATCTCGACACCGGTGACGGTGGTCGTGGTCTTCTCGTTCTTGATGCCGATGATGTCGACGGTCTCGTTGACGTTCACGACACCGCGCTCGATGCGGCCGGTCACGACGGTGCCGCGGCCGGTGATCGAGAAGACGTCCTCGATCGGCATCAGGAAGGGCTTGTCGATGTCGCGCACCGGCTCCGGCACGTTCTCGTCGACGGCGTCCATGAGCTCGCCGATCGACGCGGCCCACTTCTCGTCGCCCTGCAGCGCCTGGAAGGCGGAGACGCGGACGACCGGGACGTCGTCGCCCGGGAACTCGTACTCGGTGAGCAGCTCGCGGACCTCGAGCTCGACGAGCTCCAGGATCTCCTCGTCGTCCACCATGTCGCACTTGTTCAGCGCGACGACGATGTAGGGGACGCCGACCTGGCGGGCCAGGAGCACGTGCTCCTTGGTCTGCGGCATCGGGCCGTCGGTGGCGGCGACCACCAGGATGGCGCCGTCCATCTGCGCCGCACCGGTGATCATGTTCTTGATGTAGTCGGCGTGCCCCGGGCAGTCGACGTGCGCGTAGTGCCGGGCCTCGGTCTGGTACTCCACGTGCGCGATCGAGATGGTGATGCCGCGCTCGCGCTCCTCCGGCGCCTTGTCGATGTCCTCGAACGGCGTGAAGGGGTTGAGGTCCGGGTACTTGTCGTGGAGCACCTTGGTGATCGCCGCGGTAAGCGTGGTCTTACCGTGGTCGATGTGTCCAATGGTGCCGATGTTCACGTGCGGCTTCGTCCGCTCGAACTTGGCCTTCGCCACTGGTTGCTCCTTGTTGCGATCCTCGGCCGTCTAGACGACCGCTTCGATGTACGTCTGGTGTGATCTGTGGGCAGGCCCGGTGCTCTACTCGCCCCGCGCCTTGGCGATGATCTCCTGCGCGACGTTCGTGGGAACCTCGGCGTAGGAGTCGAACTGCATGGTGAAGACAGCCCGGCCCTGGGTCTTGCTTCGCAGATCACCCACGTAGCCGAACATCTCGGACAGGGGCACGAGCGCCTTGATGACGCGCATGCCGTGCCGCTCGTCCATGGACTGGACCTGACCGCGGCGGCTGTTGAGGTCGCCGATCACGTCGCCCATGTTGTCCTCGGGCGTCGTGACCTCGACGGACATCATCGGCTCCAGCAGCGTGGGGGACGCCCTGCGGGCGGCCTCCTTGAACGCCATGGAACCGGCGACCTTGAACGCCATCTCCGAGGAGTCGACGTCGTGGTAGGCGCCGTCCTGCAGGGTGACCTTCACGCCCACCATCGGGTAGCCGGCGAGGACACCGAACTCGGCGGCCTCCTGGCAGCCCGCGTCGACCGACGGGATGTACTCCCGCGGGATGCGGCCGCCGGTGACCTTGTTCTCGAACTCGTAGCCGTCGGACCCGCCGCCGAGCGGCTCCAGGTCGATGATCACGCGGCCGAACTGGCCGGAGCCACCCGTCTGCTTCTTGTGGGTGTACTCGACCTTCTCGACCTTGCGGCTGATCGTCTCGCGGTAGGCGACCTGCGGCTTGCCGACGTTGGCGTCGACCTTGAACTCGCGCTTCATCCGGTCGACGAGGATCTCCAGGTGGAGCTCGCCCATGCCGGAGATCACGGTCTGGCCGGTGTCCTCGTCGGTGCGGACCTGGAAGGACGGGTCCTCCTCGGCCAGCCGCTGGATCGCGGTGCCGAGCTTCTGCTGGTCGGCCTTCGTCTTCGGCTCGATCGCGACGTGGATGACCGGCGCCGGGAAGTTCATCGACTCCAGCACGATCGGGTTCTTGTCGTCGCAGAGCGTCTCGCCCGTGGTGGTCTGCTTGAGACCCATCACCGCGACGATGTCGCCGGCGCCGGCGCGCTCGATCTCGGTGCGCTTGTTGGCGTGCATCCGGTAGATCTTGCCGATGCGCTCCTTGCGCTCCTTGACGGAGTTCATCACGCTCGCGCCGGACTCCATGACGCCGGAGTAGACGCGCACGAAGGTGAGCTTGCCCAGGTGCGGGTCGCTCGCGATCTTGAAAGCGAGCGCGGCGAACGGCTCGTCCTCGCTCGGCTTGCGGGTGAGGACCTTCTCCTCGTCGCGGACGGCGTGGCCCTCGATGGCCTCGACGTCCAGCGGGGAGGGCAGGTAGCGGACGATCGCGTCCAGCAGCGGCTGCACGCCCTTGTTCTTGAAGGCGGTGCCGCAGGTCACCGGGGTGAGCTTCGCCGAGATCGTCGCGCGCCGGATGCCGGCGTGCAGCTGCTCCACGGTGGGCTCGTCGCCCTCCAGGTACAGCTCCATGACCTCGTCGTCGTTCTCGGCGAGCGTCTCGACGAGCTTGTCGTGCCACTCCCGCGCCGTCTCCAGGTGCGACTCGGGGATGTCGACCGTGTCGTACATCTCGCCGAGCTTGGCCTCCTCGTTCCAGAGGAGGGCCTTCATGTTGACCAGGTCGACGACGCCCTTGAAGTCGGCCTCGGCGCCGATGGGCAACTGCAGGACGAGCGGGGTCGCGTTGAGACGGTTCTCGATCATGTCGACGCAGCGGTGGAACTCGGCGCCGACCCGGTCGAGCTTGTTGACGAAGCACATGCGGGGCACGCCGTACCGGTCGGCCTGGCGCCACACCGTCTCGGACTGGGGCTCCACGCCGGCCACGCCGTCGAACACCGCGACGGCACCGTCGAGCACCCGGAGGTTGCGCTCCACCTCGATGGTGAAGTCGACGTGCCCGGGGGTGTCGATGATGTTGATCGTGTGATCGATCTCGTTCACGGGCCAGTGGCAGGTGGTGGCGGCGGAGGTGATGGTGATCCCCCGCTCCTGCTCCTGCTCCATCCAGTCCATGGTGGCCGCACCGTCGTGGACTTCACCGATCTTGTAGCTCATCCCCGTGTAGAACAGGATGCGCTCGGTCGTCGTGGTCTTGCCCGCGTCGATATGGGCCATGATCCCGATGTTGCGGACCCTGGCCAGGTCTACACCGGTTTTGGTAGCCACTGTCGTCCTCGCGTCGTCTCGTCGTTGCAGTTCCCGCCGGGATTACCAGCGGTAGTGGGCGAAGGCCTTGTTGGACTCCGCCATCTTGTGCGTGTCCTCGCGCTTCTTGACAGACGCGCCAAGGCCGTTGCTGGCGTCGAGCAGCTCGTTCATCAGCCGCTCGGTCATGGTCTTCTCGCGGCGCTGCCGGGCGTACACCACCAGCCACCGCAGGGCGAGCGTGGTGCTGCGGGCCGGCCGCACCTCGACGGGGACCTGGTAGGTCGCGCCACCCACGCGGCGGCTGCGGACCTCCAGGGTCGGCTTCACGTTGTCGAGCGCGCGCTTCAGCGTGACGACCGGGTCGTTGCCGGTCTTCTCGCGGGCGCCCTCGAGGGCGTCGTAGACGATGCTCTGCGCGATGGAGCGCTTGCCGTCCAGGAGAATCTTGTTGATGAGCGCGGTGACCAGCGGCGAGTTGTACACCGGGTCAGCGATCAGCTGGCGCTTGCCAGCGGGGCCCTTGCGCGGCATCAGCTCTTCTCCTTCTTCGCGCCGTACTTGCTGCGCGCCTGCTTGCGATTGCGGACGCCCTGCGTGTCGAGCGAACCGCGGATGATCTTGTACCGAACACCCGGGAGGTCCTTCACACGGCCGCCGCGCACGAGCACGATCGAGTGCTCCTGCAGGTTGTGGCCGACACCGGGGATGTAGGCCGTGACCTCGATCCCGCTGGTCAGCCGGACACGGGCGACCTTGCGAAGCGCGGAGTTCGGCTTCTTGGGCGTCGTCGTGTAGACGCGCGTGCAGACGCCCCGGCGCTGGGGGCTCGCCTGCAGCGCGGGCGTCTTGTTCTTGGTCACCTTGTCCTGGCGGCCCTTTCGGACCAGCTGCTGGATCGTGGGCACCGCGTCTCCGTCTTCCTCGTACCGAGCCGGTAAGTCTTCTTGCTGCAATCACCACCTCAGGCGAGGCTGTGACCTGCCGGTTTCCCGACCTCTCCGACCCCCGCGGTCGGGCGTGTCGCCCCCTCACGGAAATACAACCGCGCGAAACCGACACAGACCGCCCGGCCCAGAATGAAGGGCCAGATCAAGCCGGGGAGTGAGGCTCCCCCACCCGGCACGTCCCCACGGCGCGAAACCGCTGGACACACCAGGGATCAAAGAGCCCCATCTGATGCGGCGCCGAGGCTGGCCTGCCGGCCTCGCCGACGCGCACGCATAGCGACCCGCAGAGCGGGCGCAAGTGAAGAGATTACCGACCCGCGCTGCAAAGTGCAAAACAGGGAGCGCACTATCGCGCGCCCCCTCCGGAGCGCAAGCCCCCCGGGCGGTCGGGAGGCATCTCCCCTGTGACGATGAACGACAGAATGCCGACGGATGTTCCGGCCTGGACGCGAACGTCCGGGAGGGCTACCCGTCGGCATTCTGTCTCACGTTCCCCCTGTTGGGGAAGATGTGGCCGAGCTTTTACAGGATGAACGCGACGACCAGGACAATGAGGATCACCACGACGGCGACGCCGCCGATGACGAGCCACAGCGTGTTCTTGCCGCCCTTGCCCTCCTGTGAACCGCCGCCGTAGGCGGGCTGCTGGCCGTACTGGCCCTGCTGGCCCGGCTGGCCGTACTGACCGGGCTGGCCGTAGGGCTGCTGCTGGCCGTACTGCTGCTGGCCCTGGGCGCCCTGGCCCTGCTGCTGGTCGTACTGGCCCGGCTGGCCGTAGCCCTGCTGCTGGTACGGCTGGCCGTACTGCTCGGGCTGGCCGAAGCCGCGCTGCTGCTCACCCTGCTGACCGGGCTGCTGTTGGCCGGGCTGCTGTTGGCCGGGCTGCTGTTGGCCGGGCTGCTGTTGGCCGGGCTGCTGGCCGTAGCCCTGCTGTTGCTGCTGCTCGGGCTGGCCGTACGCCTGCTGCTGGCCGTACTGCTGGCCGGGCTGCTGCTGCGGCTGCTGGGGCTGGCCCCACTGCTGCTGACCGATGTCGAGCCGGGTGCTGTCGGCCATGCCGGCGTTCTCGGCGGCGTGGCGCCCCTGGGACACGGCGGACGGGTCGAACGCCTCGGTGGCGCGCCCGTCCTCGACGTTGCTCTCGCCCGGCGGGGCGTACAGGTCGTCCACCGAGGGCGATGAGCCGGACGACTGCGAACCCGCGCCGGCGCCCGCGCCGAAGCCCGGCTCGGGCGGCGGCACCATCATCGTCCGCTCGTGGTCGGCCTGGCCCTGCTGCCCGCCCGGCTTGGGCGCTTCGGGCGACCAGGGCTCGGGCGTGGACGGCGGCGTCGGCGCCTGCCACGGCTCGGCGGGCGGGTCCTGCCGGCGCTCGGGACCGGTGGCGACCGGGACGTCGGTGCCCGGCGACCAGTGCAGCGTCGCCTGGTCGTCGATCGCGGGGCGCTTCGGCTGCTCCGGCTCGGGCGCGCCGGCGGCCGGACCAGGGACGATCATCGTGCGGTCCCCGGAGACGTCCTGGGGGCCGGGCTGCGGCGGCGCCTGCTCGGCGGACGCGCCGGACTCGGGCGGCGGGAAGCCGCCCGGCTGCCCGCCGAAGGGCTGCTGCCCGTACTGCGGCTGGTCCTGCGGCGCGCCGTGCACCGGCTGCTGCGGATAGCCGGACGGCTGCTGCGGAGGCTGCTGGCCGTACTGGGGCTGCTCGTACTGCGGCTGCTCGTACTGCGGCGGCTGCTCGTACTGGGGCGGCTGGCCGTAGCCGGGCTGGGGCCGGCCGTACTGCGGCTGCTCTCCCGGCGGGACGTACTGCTGCGGGTCCTGCGAGGGCGTGAACCCGCCCGGCCCGCCCTGGGGCGCGCCGTACGGCTGCTGCCCGTACGGGGGCGGCTGCTCCTGGGGGGCGCCGTAAGGCTGCTGGGGCGGTGCCGGAGGCTGCTCGCCGAACTGCTGCATCGGCTGCTCGACCATCGTGGGGGGCGGCGGAGGCGGCGCGGGCCGCTCCTCCTCGCGGGGCTCGGCCGGCGGCTTCGCGCCGCCCTGGCCGCCCAGCTGCGGAGCCCCGAACACCACGGTGCGGTCCCCGAGCGGCCGGGCGGGGGGCTCCTGGCCCTCCAGCGTCCCGGGCTGCCCCTCGTCCTCCGGCAACGGCCGCTTCGGTCCCTGCGTGCCGTCGTTCTCGGTCATCGTCGGGCTCCTTCAGCGCCGTCGTCCCGGGGCTCCTCGGCTCCCGGTGGCCCGGAGGCGCGCGGCGCATGACGCGGCTTCCGAACCTTCACCCTTTTCTCCACGAGGCGGTTGCGCCAAACGTGGGCGTTCTCGCCCACAGCCTGCCTCGATCGCCCGTGGGATCGCAAATCACCACCCTTGATAGACGCTGGACGGCCCCGGAGCGTTCCGGCCCGGGGACGTCCGCGTCCGGCCGCGTCAGGAGTGCCCGACGACCGCGTGCGGGCGGTACGGGGCCTCCATCCGCTCGATCTCCTTCTCGTCCAGTTCCAGGCCCTCCGCGGCGATCGCGTCGTCCATGTGAGTGAGTTTCGTCGCTCCCACGATCGGCGCGGTCACACCGGGGCGGCCGAGCAGCCAGGCGAGCGCCACCTGCGCCGCCGGGACGCCCCGCTCGCCCGCGACCTCCCGCACGGCGTCGACGACGTCGAAGTCGGCCTCGGTGTAGAGGCCGTCCCCGAAGGCGTCGTTGCGCGAGCGGACCGTCTTGCGCTCGCCGCCCCTCTCCCGGTTCCCGGCGAGCAGGCCGCGCGCCAGCGGACTCCACGGGATGAGGCCCACGCCCTGGTCGACGCAGAGCGGGTTCATCTCCCGCTCCTCTTCTCTGTAGACGAGGTTGTAGTGGTTCTGCATTGAGACGAACTTCGTCCAGCCCCGCGTCTCGGCGACGTGCTGCGCCTTGGCGAACTGCCACGCGTACATGCTGGACGCCCCGATGTAGCGCACCTTGCCCGACTTCACGACGTCGTGCAGGGCCTCCATGGTCTCCTCGATGGGCGTCCCGTAGTCCCAGCGGTGGATCTGGTAGAGGTCCACGTAGTCGGTGCCGAGCCGGCGCAGCGAGTCGTCGATGCCCGCCATGATGTGCTTGCGGGACAGGCCCCGGTCGTTCGGCCCGTCACCCATGGGCATGCAGACCTTGGTGGCCAGGACGTAATCGTCCCGCCGGGCGAAGAGCTTCGGCAGAAGGCGTCCGGTGATCTCCTCGCTCATTCCCTGCGAGTACATGTCGGCGGTGTCGAAGAACGTCACACCTCCCTCGACGGCCCGCCGGACGATCGGCTCCGCCGCCTCCTCGTCCAGCGCCCACTTCCTGAGCGCCGGGTCGCCGTAGCTCATCATCCCCAGGCAGATGCGCGAGACCTTGAGCCCGGTCGTGCCGAGGCGTACCTGTTCCATGAACAACTCCTCTCAACGACCTCCACGTTGCACCCCGCACCACCGGATCACCAGTCCCTTCCGGCGCTTTCCGCGTTCACCGGAAGGGACGGGCGCGGGCCGCCGAAGGGGCCCGTTCCGCGCGGAACGGGCCCCTTCGGCATGCGAGGGTTCTCAGGCGAACGCGTGGCACTCCACCGTGGCACGGCGTTCGGTCATGCCCTGCTGGACCGCCGAGGTCACACACGCCTGCTGCTTCTCGTCGAGCTTGGGCTGACCGCACTCCTTGACGCTGGAGTAGGTGCGGCAGTCCTGGCGCGTGCCCTGCTCCTGGGACGGCTGGGCCGCGACCGCGCTGCCCATTCCCCCGATCCCGACGACGGCGGCGATCAGCGCACCGGTCATGACCCTCTTCATCAGCTCTCCCCCGTCGCATGCTTCTGGCAACGACGACGTTTCTCCCCGGCCCGCAAGACCACAAAACCCGACAAAACGTCAAGAAAACGACGCCACCCGCAGGTCAAGCGCCGTCGCGGGCGAACTCGGCGCGGACGCCGAGGAGGCGCACCGGCCGCCGCCCGGTGAACTCGGCGAGCGCGGCGAGCGCGGCCCGCTCGATCCGGTGCGGCCCGCTCGCCGGCGCTTCCAGCGTCCGGCCGTGGGTCCGCGTGGTGAACGGCGCGTACCTCACCTTCACGATGACCCGGACGACGTCCCGCCCGTCCGCGGCGACGTCGCCGGCGACCCGCCGCGCCAGGCGGACCACTTCGCGGCGGACGTCCTCCCAATCGTCCAGATCGTGCTGGTACGTGGTCTCCCGGCCGCACGAGCGCGGGACGCGCGGCGCGTCGCTCACCGGCGAACGGTCCCGGCCTTGGGCGAGCCGGACCAGCCACGGCCCGGTCGCGGGCCCGACCTCCGCGGCGAGGACGCCCGGGTCGGCCGCCGCGAGATCGCCGACCGTGGCGATGCCGAGTCCCTTCAGCCGCTCGGCGGTCTTCGCGCCGATGCCCCACAGCGCGTCGGTCGGCCGGTCGCCGAGCACGTCGAACCACGTCGCGGTGGTGAGGCGGAAGACCCCCGCGGGCTTCCCGAAGCCGGTCGCCAGCTTCGCCTGGAGCTTGTTCTGCCCGATGCCCACCGTGCATTCGAGCCCCGTCGCCGCCCGCACCCGGCGGCGGACCTCCTCGGCCACGGTCTCCGGATCGTCGTCGTCGACGGCCAGGAACGCCTCGTCCCAGCCGAGGACCTCCACCACGACGCCGAGGCTCCGCAGGGCGGCCATCACCTCGTCCGAGGCGGCTTCGTAGACGCCCCGGTCCACGGGCAGGAACACCGCGTCCGGGCATCGCCGCGCCGCCGTCCGGAGCGGCAGGCCGGAGTGGACGCCGTACTCGCGCGCCTCATACGAGGCCGTGCTGACCACGCCGCGCTTCGCCGGATCACCGTCTCCGCCGACGACGACCGGCCGTCCCTTCAGTTCCGGGTGCCGCAGCACCTCGACGGCGGCGATGAACTGGTCCAGATCAACGTGCAGGACCCAACGAGCCACACCCTCATTGTTCCCCGCCGGCAAGAAGGCCATCACCGTAGGCGACGGGGGCCGGCGGCCGGATGAACCGGTCCTCCAAAAGCGAAGGCAAGGAGGTCGTTGACGCTCCCTGCCATTTTCAATCTATAGCGCAGTGGGGGGCTTGCGACAAGACCCCTGTCGTGCCGCAGAATCTCCTGGCGAAAGCCCGGACCTGCGGAAATCATGGGCGTGCGATAGGCGCGTGCACCGCCGGGCCGTGGAACGACGATGGACGAATCGGGGGGTCATGGCCGACTTCGACGTGATCATTGCCGGCGGCGGGCCGACCGGCATGATGCTGGCGGCCGAGCTGCGGTTGCACGGCGTCCGCGTGGTCGTGCTGGAGAGGGACGCGCGTCCGACCGAGATGGTCCGCTCGCTCGGCCTGCACGTGCGCAGCATCGAGGTGATGGACCAGCGCGGCCTCCTCGACCGGTTCCTCGCGCACGGCAAGCGGTACCGGCTCGGCGGCTACTTCGCCGGCATCCACAGGCCGTGGCCGGAGGGGATGGACACCGCGCACTCCTACATCCTCGGCCTCCCGCAGCCGGTCACCGATCGCCTGCTCGCCGAGCGCGCCGCCGAGCTCGGCGCCGAGATCCGGCGCGGCACCGAAGTGGTCGGGCTGAGCCAGGACGAGGACGGGGTGACCGCCGAGCTGGCCGACGAGACCCGGCTGCGCTCGCGCTACCTCGTCGGCTGCGACGGCGGCCGCAGCACGGTGCGCAAGCTGCTCGGCGTCGGCTTCCCCGGCGAGTCCGCCGGGCACGAGTGGCTGCTGGGCGAGATGGAGGCGGCCGTACCGGAGGAGGAGGTGACCGCCGTGGTGGCCGAAATCCGCAAGACCCGCCACGGGTTCGGCGCCGGACCCGTCGGCGACGGGGTGTATCGCGTGGTCGTCCCCGCCGAGGCGGTGGCCGCCGATCCCGCCGTCCCGCCGTCCTTCGAGGAGGTCAAGCGGCGGCTGCGGGCGTTCGCCGGCACCGACTTCGGCGTGCACTCGCCGCGCTGGCTGTCCCGTTTCGGCGACGCCACCCGGCTGGCCGAGCGGTACCGGGCCGGCCGGGTGCTGCTCGCCGGGGACGCCGCGCACATCCATCCGCCGCTGGGCGGGCAGGGGCTCAACCTCGGCGTCCAGGACGCGTTCAACCTGGGCTGGAAGCTGGCCGCCGAGGTCGCCGGGTGGGCTCCGGAGGGGCTGCTGGACAGCTACCAGGCCGAGCGGCGCCCGGTGGCCGCCGACGTGCTGGACCACACCCGCGCGCAGTCCGAGCTGATCTCCCCGGAACCCGGCCCGCGGGCGGTGCGCCGGCTGCTGGCCGAGCTGATGGACTTCGAGGACGTGAACCGGTACCTGATCGAGAAGGTCACCGCGATCGGCGTCCGCTACGACTTCGGCGCGGGCCACGACCTGCTCGGGCGGCGGCTGCGGGACGTCGAGCTCAAGCGGGGCCGGCTCTACGCGCTCATGCACGGCGGCCGCGGGCTGCTGCTCGACCAGACCGGGCGGCTGTCGGCGGCGGGCTGGGCGGACCGGGTCGACCATGTCGCCGACACCAGTGAGGAACTGGACGTGCCCGCCGTGCTGCTGCGGCCGGACGGCCATGCGGCCTGGGTCGGCGACGATCAAGCGGATCTGCTCGGCCACCTGCCCATCTGGTTCGGCGCACCCGCCGGCTGAGCCGACGAGGCGCCCGCGGAGGGTCCCGCGCCGGCTCAGTCCGCGAGCCAGCGCAGGGCCTCGCGCTGGAACGGGACCTCGGTGTCGAGCTGGCAGAGGACGCCGATGCCCACGCCGAGCGCGCGCTGGGCGTGCACGTAATCCGGCGGGAAGGCCAGGCTGAGGCCGACCTGCATCGACGAGGTCATCCCTTCGACGGTGGCGCGCAGGTAGGCGCCGTCGAAATGGAAGGTCTCGTCCCGGACGGCCGTTCCGGAGTGCTCGAAGAGCGCTTTGAGGCGCGCGCCGTCCGCCCGCACCCCGGGACGCAGGAAGCCCATTTCGCGGAGGACGGCGACCAGTTCCTCCGGGTCCTCGGCGAGGTGGATCAGCATCCATTTGTGCAGCGGGCTCGGGGTGCCCGGCTCATGGCGGTACATCGCGCCGAAGTCGAGCACGCCGAGGCGGCCGTCGTCGAAAAGGCGGAAATTGCCGGGGTGCGGATCGCCGTGCATCATCCCGGTCCGGGGAATGGCCGAGAACATCAGCCTGGTCAACAGCAGGCCCGCCCGGGCCCGCTCCTCCGGGCCTCCGGCGGCGATGATCCGGGCCAGCGGGGTGCCGTCGAGCCAGGACGAGACGATGACCCGCCCTTCCTGGAGGACCACCTCGGGGACGACGTAGTCGGGATCGTCCAGGAGGCCGGCCCGGAACGCGGCCTGCGCCTCGGCCTCCCGCGCGTAGTCGAGTTCGAGGGCCAGGCCGTCCATCAGCTCGGTGGCCAGGGCCTTGCCGTCCAGTTGGGGGGCGACCAGGGAGGTGAACCAGCGCATCGCGAACACCGTCAGATCCCGGTCGTCCAGGAGCTGCGCCCTGGCGCCCGGGTACTGCACCTTGACCGCGACGGGACGTCCGTCGGGCAGGACGGCGCGATGGACCTGGCCGAGCGAGGCCACCGCGACGGGTTCGGGGTCGAAGGAGGCGAAGAGGCGCTGCCAGTCCGGGCCGAGGTCGTCCTCCAGGACCTGCCGCACCCTGGCCGCGTTCTCCGGCCGCGCCGCCTCCTGCAGCCCGGCGAGCCGCTCCCGGTAGACCGCGGAGATCGACGGCGGGAGCACCGTCTCGTACACCGACAGCACCTGGCCGAACTTCATCACCCCGCCCTTGAGCCCGCCGAGCACCTCGAAGAGCTGGTCGGCGGTGCGCTCGTGCAGGTCGAGCGACGCCTCGTCGGTGAGCCGGCCGAGCGCCTTCAGCCCGCCGGCCACGGCCATCCGCCGGCCGACCCCGAGCGGGATCGCCGACAGCCTCGCCAGCCGGGGCAGTGCCTGGATTCGCATGCCGACAGCGTCCACGGCGCGCCCGGCCCGCCGCATCGCCCCGCGGTCCCCGACACGCTATGACCGTGGTCGCAGCCGGCCTGGGACCACGGTCCGATGACGGGACGACCCGCCCCTCCCTAGGATCGGCGCATGCGCTGGACCGCCCCGCCCTGGCCGCTGCTGAGGCTGCTCGCCTGGGTCGGGACGTGCTGGGCGCTGCTCGCCGTGCTACTCGACCCGGCCGAGCCCGCCCGGACGGCCCTCGTCACCGGGTACGCCGCGCTGTGGGCGTGGCAGGCGGTACGGCCCTGGAACCCGCCCGTCGCGGCGGTGCCCCTGCTGGCGCCGGTGATCCTGCTGGTCATCGCCCTGGCGCCCGGGGCGGGAGGCGGCGACGGGTTCCGGCCGTTCCCGTTCACCGAGGGCACCTACGCCGACGGGGCCCTCGCGGTCGCCACCGCTCCGGTCTGGATCCACCTCGTCGTGCTGGCCCGCGGCCGCGACCTTGCCTGGGCGGTCCCGCTGACGCTGGTGCTCGCTCCCGTCCGGCACCTGCTGGACGGAGGGCTGCCGCTCTGGCCGGCCTGGATCATGTGGGGAGTCGGGTTCATGGTGCTCGGCTCGGCGTTCCGGATCCACGGCATGCTGTATGAGGCGCGGCTCCGGCTCACCCGGGAGGCGGTGGCCGAGGAGCGCCGGAAGATCGCGCGCGAGGTGCACGACCTGGTCGGGCACGGGCTCGGCGTCGTCATGCTGAACATCACCGCGGCCCGGCTCGCGACCTCCAGGGGCAACGCCGACGCGGCGGGCCGGGCGCTGGCCGAGGCCGAGCGGGCCGGGCGGCGGAGCGTCCGGGACGTCCACCGCGGGTTGGTGCTGCTACGCGACCCGGCGGGCGCCGCCGCGCCGCCGATCGCGCCCGCCCCGCCCACCGCCGAGGACACCGGGGCCCTGGTCGCCGAGCTGCGGGCCGGCGGGCTCGCGGTCGCGCTCACCACGCGGGGCGACCTCGGCGCCGTCGACCCGGCGGTCGGGCTCACCATCTTCCGGGTGGTCCAGGAGGCCCTGTCCAACACCGCCCGGCACGCGCCCGGCGCGGAGGCCGCCGTCACCGTGGCCGTCGGCGACGCCGCCGCCGAGGTGACCGTCACCGACCCCGGACCGGCGGACGCGCGGGGACGCCCCTCCACCGGCGGGCTCGGGCTCGTCGGCATGCACGAGCGGGTCGGCGTGCACGGCGGGGTGCTGCGCGCCGGGCCCGACGGCGCCGGCTGGACCGTCCACGCGACCATCCCCCTGACGGGGACGGCGCCGTGATCAGGCTGCTGCTCGTCGACGACCAGCAGCTCGTCCGCGCCGGGCTCGCCCGCATCTTCGACGGCGAACCCGACGTGAAGATCGTCGGCGAATGCGCGGACGGGGACGAGGTCATGGGCGCCGTCACGCGGTGCGCCCCCGACGTCGTGCTGATGGACGTCCGGATGAAGCGGCTGGACGGCGCCGAGGCCACCCGGCTGCTGCGGGCCCGGCCCGGCGCGCCGCCCGTGCTCGTCCTCACCATGTTCGACGACCCGGAGGTGGTGGCCGCCGCGCTCGCCGCCGGCGCGGCCGGTTTCGTGCTCAAGGACGCGCCCGGCGAGGAGATCATCCAGGCGACCCGGGCCGTCGCCGCGGGCAAGGGCTGGCTCGACCCCGCCGTCACCCCGCACGTCCTGCGCGCCTACCGGACCGCGTTCCGCCCGCGGCCCGCACCGTCCGGCAGCCTCTCCGACCGCGAACGCCAGGTGCTGGAACTCATCGGCACCGGCGCCACGAACCCGGAGATCGCCGCCCGGCTCCACATCGCCGAAGGCACCGTGAAGACCCACATCGGCAGCATCTTCACCAAGCTCGGCCTCCGCGACCGCGCCGCCGCCGTCATCTACGCCCTCCGCCACACCCCCTAGCCTCTCCGTTGACCTGCGGCATGTTGTTGCTTACGCCGCGCTCATACCAACAACACGCCGCAAGTCAACGTCGAGTTCGCTTACCTTGCCGCTTATGGGAGCTAAGCGCTGGCTGGCGCTCGTCTGCGTTGGGGTGGTTGCGTCCTCGCGCGTTCGGGCTCACCGCCGGCACAACGGCCCGCCCCTACGACCGTTAGCCGACCCGGGACGCGCGAAGGCCGCCGCCCGCATGCGGCGGGCGGCGGCCTTCACGTGTCGTCAGTCAGGTGTCCGCGAGCCGGGACGTCGCGAGCGCGGCGCCCCGGGACGGGACGCTAGCGGTTGTACTGGCCGAAGTCGTACTCCTCCAGCGGCACGGCCTCGCCGGAGCCCTGCCCGAAGGCGTACTCGGCGCCGTCGTCGTAGGACCCGACGGAGTAGACCGCGGCCTTCGCCTCCTCGGTCGGCTCGACCCGGACGTTGCGGTACTGCGGCATGCCGGTACCGGCCGGGATGAGCTTACCGATGATGACGTTCTCCTTGAGGCCCAGCAGCGGGTCGCTCTTGGCGTGCATCGCGGCCTCGGTGAGCACCCGGGTCGTCTCCTGGAAGGACGCCGCCGACAGCCACGACTCGGTCGCGAGCGAGGCCTTGGTGATGCCCATCAGGACCGGGCGGCCGGCGGCGGGGACCCCGCCCTCGGCCACGACGTTCCGGTTGCGCTCCTCGAAGATCGGACGCTCGACCAGGTCGCCCGGCAGCAGCTCGGTGTCGCCCGACTCGAGGATGTTCACCCGCTTCAGCATCTGGCGGACGATGATCTCGATGTGCTTGTCGTGGATCGACACGCCCTGCGACCGGTAGACCTCCTGGACCTCCTGGACCAGGTGGAGCTGCACGGCGCGCGGGCCGAGGATGCGCAGCACCTCGTGCGGGTTGATCGCACCCGCGATGAGCTGCTGGCCGACGCCCACGGACTCGCCCTCCTTGACCAGGAGGCGGGACCGCATCGGCACCGGGTAGGCGATCTCGTCGGAGCCGTCGTCCGGGACGACGACGACCTTGCGGGCCTTCTCCGTCTCGTCGATCTTGACGCGGCCGGCGACCTCGCTGATCGGGGCCACACCCTTGGGGATGCGGGCCTCGAACAGCTCCTGGACGCGCGGCAGACCGTGCGTGATGTCGCCACCGGCCACACCGCCGGTGTGGAAGGTGCGCATGGTCAGCTGCGTGCCGGGCTCACCGATGGACTGCGCGGCGATGATGCCGACGGCCTCGCCGACGTCCACCCGCTTGCCGGTGGCCAGCGAGCGGCCGTAGCAGGCGGCGCAGACACCGATCTTGGCCTCGCAGACCAGGGCGCTGCGGGTGCGGACCTTCGTCACCCCCGCCTCGAACAGCCGGGTCACGACCGCGTCGGACAGGTCGGTGTCGGCGGGGTAGATGACCGTCCCGTCGACGACGACGTCCTCGGCGATCGTGCGGCCGGTCAGGCTGGTCTCCGTCGTGGGCAGCTTGATCAGGCTGCCGTCCGACTGCCGCTCGACGATCTCGAAGGGGATCGTGCGGTCGGTGCCGCAGTCCTCCTCGCGGACGATGACGTCCTGCGCGACGTCCACCAGGCGCCGGGTCAGGTAACCCGAGTCGGCGGTGCGCAGCGCGGTGTCGGCGAGGCCCTTGCGGGCGCCGTGCGTCGAGATGAAGTACTCGACGACCGACAGGCCCTCGCGGAAGGACGACTTGATCGGACGCGGGATGGTCTCGCCCTTCGGGTTGGAGACCAGGCCGCGCATGCCGGCGATCTGGCGGAGCTGCAGCGGGTTGCCGCGGGCGCCCGACTGGATCATCATCCAGATCGGGTTGGCCTTCGGGAACGCCTTCTCCATGTCCACCGCGACGTCCGCGGTGGCCTTGTTCCAGATCTCGATGAGCTCCTGCTTGCGCTCGTCGTCGGTGATCAGGCCGCGGTTGAACTCGCGCTGCACCTTGTCGGCGCGCGCCTCGTAGCCGCCCAGGATCTCCTGCTTGTTGGGCGGCGTGATGACGTCGTCGATCGCGATCGTGACACCGGACCTGGTCGCCCAGTGGAACCCGGTGCTCTTCAGCGCGTCGAGCGCGTTGGCGACGGCGACCTTCGGGTACGTCTCCGCCAGCTCGTTGACGATCGCCGAGAGCTGCTTCTTGCCGATCTCGTCGTTGACGAACGGGAAGTCGTCCGGCAGCGTCTCGTTGAACAGCGCGCGGCCGAGCGTCGTCTCCAGCCGGTACGGCTGGCCGGGCTCGTAGCCCTCCGGCGCGCTCCACTCGCGCGGCGGCGGGATGTCCTTGAGCCGGATGCTGACCTGCGCCTGCATGTCCAGCTCGCCGCGGTCGTAGGCCATGATGCCCTCGGCGATGGACCCGAACGCGCGGCCCTCGCCCTCGGCGCCGTCCTTCTGCGTCGTCAGCCAGTACAGGCCGATGACCATGTCCTGGGTGGGCATGGTGACGGGCTTGCCGTCCGACGGCTTCAGGATGTTGTTCGTCGACAGCATCAGGATCCGCGCCTCGGCCTGCGCCTCGGCGGACAGCGGCAGGTGCACCGCCATCTGGTCGCCGTCGAAGTCCGCGTTGAACGCGGTGCAGACGAGCGGGTGGATCTGGATGGCCTTGCCCTCGACGAGCTGCGGCTCGAACGCCTGGATGCCCAGCCGGTGCAGGGTCGGCGCGCGGTTCAGCAGCACCGGGTGCTCGGTGATGACCTCTTCCAGGACGTCCCACACGACGGGACGCGCGCGCTCGACCATCCGCTTGGCGGACTTGATGTTCTGCGCGTGGTTGAGGTCGACCAGCCGCTTCATGACGAACGGCTTGAACAGCTCCAGCGCCATCTGCTTGGGCAGGCCGCACTGGTGCAGCTTCAGCTGCGGGCCGACGACGATGACCGAGCGGCCGGAGTAGTCGACGCGCTTGCCCAGCAGGTTCTGCCGGAACCGGCCCTGCTTGCCCTTGAGCATGTCGGACAGCGACTTCAGCGGACGGTTGCCCGGCCCGGTGACCGGACGGCCGCGGCGGCCGTTGTCGAACAGCGCGTCGACGGCCTCCTGCAGCATCCGCTTCTCGTTGTTGACGATGATCTCGGGCGCGCCCAGGTCGAGCAGGCGCTTGAGCCGGTTGTTCCGGTTGATGACCCGGCGGTACAGGTCGTTCAGGTCGGAGGTCGCGAAGCGGCCGCCGTCCAGCTGCACCATCGGACGCAGGTCCGGCGGGATGACCGGGATGCAGTCCAGCACCATGCCGAGCGGGCTGTTGCGGGTGTTGAGGAACGCCGAGACGACCTTCAGCCGCTTCAGGGCGCGGGCCTTCTTCTGGCCCTTGCCGGTGCGGATGATGTCGCGCAGCTTCTCGGCCTCGGCGTCGAGGTCGAAGTTCTGCAGCCGCGCCTGGATGGCCGCGGCGCCCATGCCGCCCTCGAAGTACTTGCCGAAGCGGTCGCGCATCTCGCGGTAGAGCAGTTCGTCGCCCTCCAGGTCCTGGACCTTGAGGTTCTTGAACCGGCTCCACACCTCGTCGAGGCGGTCGAGCTCGCGCTGCGCGCGGTCGCGCAGCTGCTTCATCTCCCGCTCGGCGCCGTCGCGCACCTTGCGCTTCTGGTCGGCCTTCGCGCCGGCCTCCTCCAGCTCCGCGAGGTCGCCCTCCAGCTTCTGCTGGCGGGCCTCGACCTGCGCGTCGCGGGCCTGCTCGATCTGCTGGCGCTCCACCGAGATGTGCGCCTCCAGCGTGGGCAGGTCGCGGTCGCGCCGCTCCGCGTCCACGCTGGTGATCATGTAGGCCGCGAAGTAGATGATCTTTTCGAGATCCTTCGGGGCCAGGTCCAGCAGGTAGCCGAGGCGCGACGGCACGCCCTTGAAGTACCAGATGTGCGTGACCGGCGCGGCCAGCTCGATGTGGCCCATCCGCTCACGGCGCACCTTGGCGCGGGTCACCTCGACGCCGCAGCGCTCACAGATGATGCCCTTGAAGCGGACGCGCTTGTACTTGCCGCAGTAGCACTCCCAGTCCCGGGTCGGGCCGAAGATCTTCTCGCAGAAGAGCCCGTCCTTCTCCGGCTTGAGGGTCCGGTAGTTGATCGTCTCCGGCTTCTTCACCTCGCCGTGCGACCACTGGCGGATGTCGTCGGCGGTCGCCAGACCGATGCGAAGCTCGTCGAAGAAGTTGACGTCAAGCAACTGTTTTCCCCTTGAGTTCTCAGACCTCGTCGACGCTCATCGCGCCCTCGTTAGGACGGCGGGACAGGTCGATGCCGAGCTCCTCCGCGGCGCGGAAGACGTCCTCGTCGGTGTCGCGCATCTCGATGGACATGCCGTCGCTGGAGAGCACCTCGACGTTGAGGCACAGCGACTGCATCTCCTTGATGAGCACCTTGAAGGACTCGGGAATGCCGGGCTCGGGGATGTTCTCGCCCTTGACGATGGCCTCGTACACCTTCACGCGGCCGAGGACGTCGTCGGACTTGATGGTCAGCAGCTCCTGGAGCGCGTAGGCGGCGCCGTACGCCTCCAGTGCCCAGACCTCCATCTCACCGAAGCGCTGGCCGCCGAACTGGGCCTTACCGCCGAGCGGCTGCTGGGTGATCATGGAGTACGGGCCGGTCGAGCGCGCGTGGATCTTGTCGTCGACCAGGTGGAGCAGCTTGAGGATGTAGATGTAGCCGACCGAGATCGGGTCGCGGTAGGGCTCGCCGGTGCGGCCGTCGAACAGCCGCGCCTTGCCGCCGGGCTCGACCATGCGGTTGCCGTCGCGGTTGGGCAGCGTGCTCGCGATCAGCCCGGTGACGTCGTCCTCGCGGGCGCCGTCGAACACCGGCGTGGCGGTGTTCGTCCACGGGGCGGCCTCGTCGGCGCCGATCTCCCGCAGAGCGCGCTTCCACTCGGCGTCGTCGCCCTCGACCTTCCAGCCGCGGGAGGCGACCCAGCCGAGGTGGGTCTCCAGGACCTGGCCCACGTTCATGCGCCCGGGGACGCCCAGCGGGTTCAGGACGATGTCGACCGGGGTGCCGTCCTCCAGGAACGGCATGTCCTCGACCGGGAGCACCTTGGAGATGACGCCCTTGTTGCCGTGCCGGCCGGCCAGCTTGTCGCCGTCGGTGATCTTGCGCTTCTGGGCGACGTACACCCGGACCAGCTCGTTCACGCCGGGCGGGAGCTCGTCGCCGTCGTCGCGGGAGAACACCCGGACGCCGATGACCTTGCCCTGCTCGCCGTGCGGCACCTTCAGCGAGGTGTCGCGGACCTCGCGCGCCTTCTCACCGAAGATCGCGCGGAGCAGCCGCTCCTCCGGGGTCAGCTCCGTCTCGCCCTTCGGGGTGACCTTGCCGACCAGGATGTCGCCGGGGACGACATCGGCGCCGATGCGGATGATGCCGCGCTCGTCGAGGTCGGCGAGGACCTCCTCGGAGACGTTCGGGATGTCCCGGGTGATCTCCTCGGGGCCGAGCTTGGTGTCGCGGGCGTCGACCTCGTGCTCCTCGATGTGGATCGAGGAGAGGACGTCGTCCTGCACCAGGCGCTGGCTGAGGATGATGGCGTCCTCGTAGTTGTGGCCCTCCCACGGCATGAACGCCACGAGGAGGTTCTTGCCGAGCGCCATCTCGCCGTTGTCGGTGCACGGCCCGTCGGCGATGACCTGGCCGACCTCGACCCGCGCGCCCTCGTCGACGATCGGCTTCTGGTTGAAGCAGGTGCCCTGGTTGGACCGCTTGAACTTGGCGACGCGGTAGGTGTTCCGCGTGCCGTCGTCGTTCATGACGGTCACGTAGTCGGCGGAGACCTCCTCGACGACGCCGGCCTTCTCGGCCGTGATGACGTCGCCGGCGTCGGTCGCGGCGCGGTACTCCATGCCGGTGCCGACCAGCGGCGCCTCGCTGCGCAGCAGCGGGACGGACTGGCGCTGCATGTTGGAGCCCATGAGCGCGCGGTTGGCGTCGTCGTGCTCCAGGAACGGGATCATCGCGGTGGCGACCGAGGTCATCTGCCGCGCCGAGACGTCCATGTACTGGACCTCGCGGGCGGGGACGAGCTCGATCTCGCCGCCCTTGCGGCGCACCAGGATGCGGTCGTCGACGAAGGTGCCGTCGTCGTTCAGCAGCGAGTTGGCCTGCGCGATGACGAAGCGGTCCTCCTCGTCGGCGGTCAGGTAGTCGATGTGCTCGGTGACGACGCCGTCGGTGACCCGGCGGTACGGCGTCTCGACGAACCCGAACGGGTTGACCCGCCCGAACGCGGCGAGCGAGCCGATCAGGCCGATGTTCGGGCCTTCCGGCGTCTCGATCGGGCACATGCGGCCGTAGTGGGACGGGTGGACGTCGCGGACCTCCATGCCCGCCCGCTCACGCGACAGACCGCCGGGACCCAGCGCGTTCAGCCGGCGCTTGTGCGTCAGCCCGGCCAGCGGGTTGGTCTGGTCCATGAACTGCGACAGCTGGCTGGTGCCGAAGAACTCCTTGATGGAGGCGACGACCGGCCGGATGTTGATCAGCGTCTGCGGCGTGATCGCCTCGACGTCCTGGGTGGTCATCCGCTCGCGGACGACCCGCTCCATGCGCGCCAGGCCCAGCCGGACCTGGTTCTGGATCAGCTCGCCCACGGTGCGCAGGCGCCGGTTGCCGAAGTGGTCGATGTCGTCGACCTCGATCGGCACCGGGACGGCCCCGAGGGTGGCCTCCTCCTCGCCGGCGTGCAGCCGGACCAGGTACTCGACCGTGGCGACGATGTCGTCCTCGGTCAGGGTGCCCTGCCGCATGTCGAGGTCCAGGCCGAGCTTCTTGTTGATCTTGTAGCGGCCGACCTTGGCGACGTCGTAGCGCTTCGGGTTGAAGTACAGGTTCTCCAGCAGCGTCTGCGCGGACTCGCGCGTCGGCGGCTCGCCCGGACGCAGCTTGCGGTAGATGTCCAGCAAGGCATCGTCTTGGCCGGACGTGTGGTCCTTCTCCAGGGTGACGTTGATCGACTCGTAGGAGCCGAAGCGCTCGCGGATGCGCGCCTCGTCCCAGCCGAGCGCCTTGAGCAGCACGGTGACGGGCTGCTTGCGCTTGCGGTCGATGCGCACGCCGACGTTGTCGCGCTTGTCGATCTCGAACTCGAGCCAGGCGCCGCGGCTCGGGATGACCCGGCAGCCGTAGATGTCCTTGTCGGACGCCTTGTCGAGGGCGCGGTCGAAGTAGACGCCGGGCGATCGGGTCAACTGGGAGACGACGACGCGCTCGGTGCCGTTGATGATGAAGGTGCCCTTCGGGGTCATGAGCGGGAAGTCGCCCATGAACACCGTCTGGCTCTTGATCTCACCGGTGGTGTTGTTGATGAACTCCGCCGTGACGAACAGCGGGGCGGAGTAGGTCATGTCCTTGTCCTTGCACTCCTCGACGGAGTACTTGGGCGGCTCGAACCGGTGGTCGCGGAACGAGAGGGACATGGTTCCGGAGAAGTCCTCGATGGGACTGATCTCTTCGAAGATCTCCTCCAGCCCCGACTGGGTCGGGACGCTCTTACTTCCGGCCTTCTGGGCCGCCTCGACCCGGGCCTTCCACCTCTCGTTGCCCAGCAGCCAGTCAACGGAGTTGGTCTGCAGTGCAAGGAGGTCCGGGACTTCGAGCGGCTCCTTGATGCGCGCGAAGGAGACGCGGTGCGGACCGGTTGCGGTATTCGAGGCGTTGCGCGAGGCTGCCAAGAGTGGTCCTTCCGAGGGCTCGCGGCGTAACTGACGACACGCACGCCAGACGATCCACGTCCGAGACCTGCGTTTTCGGGGTCCATGACAGGCCCCTGCAGGGGTGCACTCACACGCGGATAGTCAGAGGGCAGCGCAAAGGGGCAGTGTAGCCGACTGGTACACCGCTCGCAACTCTAGCGCCGCAGTATGCATCACGTTGCCATGGAGCATCGCCCCTCAGCGCCTCTCAGTCAAGAGCGGACTTGGACTTTTCGGGCCCTGACCTGCAGTGAGGAACGCCATAGTTTACCGGGGAGGGCGACCCCCCGAGCCTCCCGTCGCGACGCAGGCGATCCTCACGCCGCTGTTGCGGTTTTTGTGCCTGTGCTGGTGGGTGGGGCGTCGCTGCGGTCGCCTGCGTCGGCGGGCATGCCCGCTCCGGTCGCCGGCGCTCCCTCCGCGTGCCCGCCCGTGGCTGCCGCTTCTGTCTTCTGCACGGCTTCGCGCGCCAGTCCGAGAAGGGGCGGTGTGGCACGTCCTAGAGGGTGGTTGTGGCGCGCCCATAAGGGAACCCCGTGGCCTGAGGGCCACGGGGTTCTCCGGGGCAGGGGGCTAGGAGATGACGGTCAGCTCGGAGGCGAGCCACTTGCCGTCCTTCTTGACCATCGTCATCTTGATGCGCAGCGGCTCGGGGAGGCGCTGCTGCTTGTCGTTCTTGGTGGCGGACGAGCGGTTGGCGTAGACGAGGGTGACGACCTTGTCGGGCGTCGCGCTCACGACGCCGACCTTCATCACCGTCGTGTTGGAGACGGCCCCCTGCTGGACGGCGACGGTCCGGAGCTCCTGGGCGAGCTTCTCGTAGTCGGTGTGGAGCTTGCCCGTCGTGGTGGCGGACGCGGCCTTCAGGTCGGCGTCGAGCGTCTGGTAGTCGTACGAGGAGAGCTTCTGGGCGGCGCGGGACGACGCCATCGACGCCTCCTTGCCCGCCTGCTCGGCCGCCTTCTGCTCGCCGACCTTGAGGTACAGCGCGGTGGTGGCGGCGCCCAGCGCGAGCGTCAGGACGGCCAGGACGGCGATCACCGTCGAGACGCCGCCGAGGCGGGACCGCCGGGGCTCGTCGTCCCCGTCGCCGACGTCGTCCCCGGCTTCCTCGGCCGCCTCGGTCGCCTCGGTCGCCTCGTCGTCCTCGTCTTCGGCGTCGCCGGTTTCCGAATCGACCGAAGCGTCCGTGGACGGCGCTGAGTCGTCCTCTGGCGCGTTTTCGGGGTCGGGCGCGACTTCGGACGCCTTCCGGGGGGTCTTGGGCTTCTCCAGGGACTTGGCGGGCTTTTCGGGCTCGTCCGCGACCTCGGTCTCGGCCTCCGCTTCGGCGGCCTCGTCGGCGGCGATCTGGGCCAGCCGGGCCGCCTCGCGGGCCTTCGCGGCCGCTTCCTCCGCCAGCCGGGCGGCCTCGGCCGCCTCCTCGGCCTTAATCGCCTTGATGTCCTTGACGTCCTTATCGGCCTTAGTCGCCTTGTCCGCCTTCGTGGTCTTGTCGGCGTTGGCGTCGGGCTTCTTCTTGTCCGATTTCTTGTCCGAAGCGGAGCGCTTGCCCCGGCCGAGCATCGTCACGGGACAACCTCCAGTCCGGACACGAGCCAGCGGTCGTCGACCCGCGTGAGGTCCATCTGGTAGCGGTAGCCCTGCGGCGTACCGTTCTTGACCTTGTCATTGGTGACGGTCCCGTTGAGGGAGACCATCACCTCGGCGGAGTCGCCGTCGATCGAGACCAGCGCGGCCTCGACGTCGCTGACGGTCGACTTGGCCTTGGCCTGGGTCACCTGCTGCATGAAGGCGTTCGACTGGCTCGCCAGCTTGTTCTTCAGGTCGCCGGTGGTGCCGGAGACGATGCGGTCGAGGTCGCGCTGCGCGGTGGAGGCGTCGAGCGACATGAGGTTGACCCCCATCTGCCGCGCGGACTGGATCGCCTTGGCCTTCTGGTCGGCCTCGTCCTTGTTGCGGAGGGTGACGACGCCGAGCCAGCCGGACGCGATCGCGAGGCCGACCACGATGACGCTGAGCGTGATGGCGGTGACCAGCGGTAGGCGGGCCCTCATCGTGTCCGCCTCACTGGCTCAGAGGTCCGAGCAGGAGCCACTTCCACGAGGATTCTTCTCCCAACTGACGGGTTCCGGCGCTGCGCGGCATGACGTATCGCTTGCCGTCGGGCCCGTAGACCGCACCGGTCGTTGGATCGTATCCAGCGAACTCCACTGAATCGGCCGGATACGACAAGGTCAGCTGACCGTCGGCGAGCTGCCCGGTGGGGGCCGCCGCCGCGGCCTTGGTCTTGGCGTCGCCGTTGCCCTTGGCCTGCGACTTCCCGTCCTCGCCGGTGGCGGACGCGCCGCCCTCGGGGAACCCGGCGCCCGCCGTGGCGCCCGCCGGGACCCGCGGGAACGGCAGGATCTCGTTCTTCGGGAAGTTGCGGGCGCCGCGCACCGCGGTCTCCGCGTTGCCCGGGGCCTTGCACCCGGCGTCCAGGGTCGGCGTCTTCTTGGACGTGTCCTGGGGCCAGCGGTGCTTGACCTTCTCGTAGCCCTTGGTGCAGGCGGGCGGGGCGTCGATGTTCAGCGCGAGGCCCAGGTGCTGGGTGCCGTCGCCGGGCGTCACGGTGAACGCGCCGGCGACCGTCACCGGGTACAGGATGAACAGCGACCGGAGGCCGGCCTGGCGGGACGTGATGATCTGGCCGGTCGTGGTGAGGTTCGCCAGGAGGGTGGGCAGGGTCGGCGCGAGCTGGTTGATGGCCTTGTGCGCCTCGTCCACCGCGCCGGGCGCGCTGTCGATCGTCCTGCGCAGGGCGGGGTCGTCGTTGCGCAGGGACGTGGTGAGGTCGTTCAGGTTCCGGGCGAAGCCCTGGATGTTGGCGGCCTGGCCGCGCTGGGTGTCCAGGACGGTGACGCTGTTGTTCAGCAGCCGCTCGGTGTCGGGGTAGGCCTCGTCGGCGGTCTTCAGCAGCCGGTCGGTGTCGTCCAGGATCGACTGGAGGTCCTCGGCGGAGCCGGAGAACGCCTTGTCCAGTTCGTCCACGATGATGCCGAGGTCCCGGGTGTTGACCGACCCGACGAGCGAGTCGACGTTGCGCAGCAGCTCGGCGGTGGACACCGGCAGCGTGGTGCGGTCCCTGGGGATCGTGTAGGCGGCGCCCTCGTCGAGGTAGGGGCCGCTCTTCTTGGTGGGCTCCAGGTCGATGTACTGCTCGCCGACCGCCGACCGGTTCGCCACGATGGCCTTGGTGCCGTCGCGGGGGATCCGCTCGCCGCGGTCGAGCAGCAGCTTGACGCGGATGCCGTCCTTGGTCAGCTCGATCGGCCCGACCCGTCCGACGGGGACGCCCCGGTAGGTGACCTCGGCGTTGGTGAACACGCCGCCGGAGTCGGTGAGGTCGACGTAGGCGACGTACTCCTTGCCGAGGAGGTCGCGGCCCAGCCCGATGTAGTTCACCGAGACGATCGCCACGCCGACGACCGTGATGACGGCGAACGCGATCAGCTGGACGATGACGCCGCGCTTGAGGATCACGAGAGGCCCCCCGTCATCAGGGTCCGCAGGCCGCCGTCACCGGGCTCCGGGGCGAGCGCGCCCGTCCGCCGCGGTGCCGGCGTGCCGGACGTTGTCTTCTTGGGGGCGGGGGCCGGCAGGCCCCCGGTGGCGCCGGCCGGAGTCTGCGGCAGCACGCCGAGCGGCGAGTCGGGCAGTGTCACGTTCGGGACCTGCAGCATGTTGCGCATCTGCTTGCCGCTGCCGAGCATGCCTTCGAGGTCGGTGCCGCCGAGCAGGTTGCGCGCGATGGACTCGAAGTCCAGGTCGACGGTCAGCCGCACGTTGCCGTAGTCGCCCGCGATGACGTTCTCGAACGTCGCCGGGAACGGGAAGGTGATCAGTGATTCCAGCGACCTCGGCAGGTCGTTGCCCGCCTTGTTGAGGTTCCGCAGGATCTTGTCGACGTCCCGCAGGTTCGCCAGCAGGTCGGCCTTCGACCGGTCGATCACGGTGGTGGTGGTGCGGCTGAGCTTGTTCAGCGCGACCAGCATCTTGGTGAGGTCGGCGCGGTTGCGGTTGAGGACGTCGATCGCGGGGCCCGTCTCGTCGATGGTGTCCTGGATCGTCTTGCGCTCGTCCGCGAGCTTGCCGGTCAGCCGGTCGATGCTGTCCAGCGCCCGGGTGATCGCGGCGCGGTTGCGGTCGAGCGTCCCGGCGAAGGTGTTCACCCGCTCCAGCACCGACCGGATCGTGGACTCGCGGCCGCCCATCGCGGCCTGCAGCTCGTGGCTGATCGTGGAGACCTGCTCCAGGCCGCCGCCGTTGAGCAGCAGCGACATCGCCGACAGCACCTCTTCGATCTCGGTGCCGCGGGACGTGCGGTTCAGCGGGATCAGGTCGCCGCTGCCGAGCCGCCCGACCGGGGCCTCGTTCTTCGGCGGTTCGAGCTGGACGAACTTCTCGCCGAGGAGACTCGTCTGGCCGATCGTCGCGATCGCGTTGTCGGGGAGCCGCACGTCGCCGCGCACCTTGACGGTGACGAGCGCGTGCCAGCCGCCGACCTGCCCCGGCCCGCCGCCGGCCAGCTTGATGTCGTCGACCTTGCCCACCGACACGTCGTTGACCTTGACCGCCGACTGCGGGACGAGGTCCAGCACGTTCGCGAACTCGATCTTCACGGTCGTCGGGTTCGAGCCGAGGTCGGGGCCGCCGGGCAGCGGCAGCGACTCCACGCCGTTGAACGAGCAGCCCGACAGGGCCGTCGCGGCGGCGATCGCGGCGGCGCCCAGCAGGTGGGCGCGGCGCATCGGCCGTCTCCTGCTCATCGGCCACCTCCCGGCAGCAGCGCGCTGAGGTCCCCGGGCTTGCTGGTGCGCGTCCCGGCCGTCGCGGTCTGGTTCGTCTTGGCGTTCGCCGTGCCGGTCCCGCCCGTCTTGGCGCTCGCCCGGCCCTGCGGGCCGTAGGCGTCCGGTGGGATCGGCACCGGGTCGTAGTGCGTGGTCAGCGCGGTGATCCAGGACAGGTCGAGGCTGAAGCCCGTCAGCGCCTTGCCGATGCCGTTGTACGGCTTGACGAAGTCGAGGCACTCCTTGGCGGGCGTGCCCACCGAGTACGCCAGCGAGCAGATCCAGTCGGCCAGGTCGTGGAACTGGCGGAAGTTGTCGCGGGTGTGGATCGTGCCGCTGATCGGGTCGTACGCGCGGGCCAGGTTGTTGACCGCCAGCGGCCCGGCGGTGAGGATCTCGGCGAGCGCGTCCTTCTCCTTCACCAGCACGCCGGTGATCTGGGCGAGCTGCCGGACGCTCGACGACAGCTCGTCGCGGTTGTCCTTGACGAACCGCTGCACGTTCCGCAGCGTCGGGGCGAGCGTGTTGAGGGCCGCGGACAGCTCCTCCTTCTCCCCCGCGAGCTGCGCCGACACCCCGTTGAGGTGCCCGGTGAACGACTTGATCTGCTGGTCGTTCGCCTTCATCGCGTCGGTGATGATCCGCAGGTTCCTGATCGTCGCGGCGACGTCGCCGCGGTCGGTGCTCAGCGTGCTGAGCGCCTTGGAAGCGTCCGCGATCGTCGCCCGGATGTCGTCGCCCTGCCCCTCCAGGTTCGCGGCGCCGACCTGCAGCAGCCGCGACAGCGACCCCTCCTGGCCGTTCGCGCCGGGCGCGTTGGCGCCCTCCGGGCCGAGCGCCTTGCTGAGGTCGCTCAGGCTGCCGCCGACCTGGTCGACCTCGACCGGGACGGCGGTGCGGCTCGTGGTCAGCGTGGCGCCGTCGGCGAGGACGGCGCCGCCCTTGTAGACGGGCGTCAGCTGGATGTAGCGGTCGGCGACGAGCGTCTGGTTGATGATGACGGCCTGCGCGTTGGCGGGCACCTTGTACTTGGCGTCGTACCTCAGCTCGACCTTGACGGCGTCGCCGACCGGCTCGACCTTCGTGACCTCGCCGACCGGGATGCCGAGGATGCGGACGTCCGCGCCCTTGTAGAGGCCCACGGTCTTGGTGAAGTACGCCGTCATGCGGCGCTGCTCCGGCTCCTGGAGGATCAGCAGGAGCGCGGCCACCAGCACTGCGACGGCGATGACCGCGCCGCCGATGCGGAGGATGGTTCCTGAGTTGCGCACTGTGACCTGCCTGCTCACGGGAGGAACGGCAACGGGTTGTTGCTCTGGTTGCCGGTCTGGCCGCCCTGCTTCTTCGTCGTCGTCCCGCCGCTCCCCGGCGGGTCCTGGATGGAGGCCGGGATCGGGAGGAGGTTCTGGATCCAGGAGTCGAACCAGCGCCCGGTTCCGGTCACGTCCGAGAACTGCCGCGCGAACGGCGCGAACAGCTGCAGGATGCGGTCCAGGTTGTTCTGGTTCTTCAGCAGGATCCTGTTGACCTTGGCCAGGTTGTCCAGCATCGGCCGCAGCTGCTGCTCGTTCTCCTTGATCAGCGCGTTCACCTGCTGCGAGAGCGTGACCGTGTTGATCAGGAGCTGGTGGATCACCGCGCGGCGCGCCTGCACCGCCTGGAGGACCTTGTCACCGTCCTGGACGAGCTTGGCGAAGTCCTGGTTGCGGTTGGCGAGCAGTTCCGAGACGTCCTTGGCCTTGCCGGCCAGCTCGTGCAGCTCGTCGTCGCGGGACGCGACCGTGTTCGACAGCCGCCGCAGGCCCTGCAGCGACGCCCGGACCTCCTCCGGCGAGTTCTTGAAGGTGTCCGACAGCACGTCGAACGACTTGGCGACCTGCTTGACGTCGATCGCGCTGACCCGCTGGCTCAGCTCGCTGATCGCGGGGACGACCTCGAACGGGGTGTGGGTCCGCTCGATCGGGATGTTGCGGCCGAGCCTGCCGGTGCCGCGCGGGGTCAGCTCCAGGTAGTGCGCGCCGAGGATCGTCTTGATCTTGATGCCGGCCTCGGTGCGGGCGCCGAGCCTGACGCCGTCGTCCACCCGGAAGGTGACCTTGACGTGGTCGCCGTCCAGGTCCAGGGCGGTGACCTTGCCGACCTTGACGCCCGCGATGCGGACCTCCTCGTCGGGCCTCAGGCCCGCCGCCTCCTTGAACGCGGCCGTGTGCGTCCTGCCGCCGGCGACGAACGGGATGCTCTCCAGGTTCATCGCCAGCACCAGCAGCACCGCGATGATCGCGAACGCGGAGAGCCCGATGGGGACCGGGTTGCGCTCCCGGAACGGGATCCTCATCTACTTGCACCTCGCGTTCTCGTTCACGATCGCCGGCGTCTGGTAGACCGGTCCGCCCGGCAGCCGCACCCGCGCGTCGAGGCCGCAGATGTACATGTTGAACCAGGACCCGTAGGACGAGATGTTCACGAGCCCTTCGAGCCGCTTCGGCGACCGCTTGAGCCCTCCGTCGATCGCGTCGCCGTTGGCCGCGAACGTCCCGGCGAGCTTGCGCAGCCCGGCGATGTCGTTCCTGAGGTCCGGCCGGGCGTCCGCCAGCAGGTCCTGCGTGGTGCCGGTCAGGTCGTTGATCGCCGCGACCGAGTCGAAGATCGCCTTGCGGTCGCCGGAGACGCCGCTGACGAAGCCGCGCAGGTCCCGCACGAGCTGGTCGACCTGGTCGTGCCGCTCGTCGATCGTGCCGAGCACCGTGTTCAGGTTGTCGATCACCTGGCCGATGACGCGGTCCCGGTCGGCGAGCGTGTTGGTCAGCGACGCGACGTGCGCGAGCAGGCTGTTGATCGTCCCGCCCTCGCCCTGCAGCACCTGGATGATCTGCATCGCCAGGGTGTTGACGTCCTTCGGCTCCAGCGCGGTGAACAGCGGGCGGAAGCCGTTGAACAGGGTCGTCAGGTCCAGCGCCGGCTTCGTCTGGCCGATCGGGATCGTCCCGCCCGGCTTCAGGTAGTCGTTGGCCTGGCCGGCGCCGTCGGTCAGCGCGAGGTACCGCTGGCCCATCAGGTTGCGGTAGCGGATCTGCGCCTGCGTGGTCGACGGCAGCCCCGCCTTGAGCGGGCCGTCCTCGGCGACGCTGAACGTCACCTCGGCCTTGTCGCCCTTGTACAGCTTGATGGACTCGATCTGGCCGACGCGGACGCCCGAGATGCGGACGTCGTCGTTGTCCAGCAGCCCGGCCACGTCCGAGAAGACCGCCTTGTACTCGCGGGTGTCCCGGAAGCGCATGTTGGAGATCGTCATGGCCAGCACGCCGGTGGCCACCGAGGTGATGACCACGAAGGTCAGCAGCTTGACCGCCGCGCCCGTCGTCTTCACTTGATCGTCACCACCGATCCGTCGCTCAGCAGCGGCCCGAACATCAGCTCCGACACGTCGGACAGCTCATCGGCGGGGGTCCGGGTCAGCGGGCCGAGCACGCTCTTGATCTGCTGCTTCGGGGTCAGCGAGCCGGTGTCGACGAACACGTTCGACAGCGCCCGGCCGCGGTTGCCGCCCCCGCCGTTCGGGTCGTCGGGGTTCTTCCACCACAGGTCGTCCTGCGTCCCGTCCAGGGCCAGGTAGTCGGGGGACGGGATCTTCGGGTTCGGCAGGCCGTAGCAGCGCGGGTTGCGCCGGTCCTTGGCCTCCGGCGCGTCCAGCGGGTACTTGTAGCCCGGCCGCGGCTTGACGATCTCGACCGTCAGGTTGAAGGTCTTGGACCCGCCGCCGCCGGCCACCCGCTCGGCCTCCGGCTTGATCTTCATCAGCCCGGCGAACACGCACGGCAGCGACGGCGAGTAGCGGGCGACGAGGCTCGCCACGTCCCGGTTCGCGATGTTCACGCCGATGATCTTCGGTCCGTTGTGCCGCATGAACACGTCGCCGTCCTGCGCCAGCGAGGTCGTCGCCGGGATCAGCTGCTCGATCGTGGCCTTCTTGTCGGTGATCGTCCGGCTGGTCACGTTGATGTTGCGGAGCGTCTGCAGCAGGTCGGGCGCCGCCGCGGCGTAGATGTCGGAGACGTCCGCCAGGCCGTTCAGGTCGTGCACCAGCGTGCCGAGCTGCGGATTGATCTTCTTCAGCAGCGCGTCCGCCTGTTCGAAGTTCTCGCCGAGCTGGTCGCCGCGGCCCTGCAGCGCGGTGGCGAGGGCGTTCAGCGTCGAGTTCAGCTGCGCCGGCTTCACCGCCTGCAGCAGCGGCAGCAGGTCGTTCAGCACCTTGTCGATCTCGATCGCGGCCTGCGAGCGGTCCTGCTGGATGACCTGGCCGTCGCGCAGCCCGGCCGGGCCGGCCTGCGCCGGGATCTGCAGGTCCACGTACTTCTCGCCGAACAGCGTCTTCGGCAGCAGCCGCGCCTGCACGTTCCGCGGGATCAGTTCCGCCTTGCCGGGGTCCAGCGCGAGGTGCAGGACGGCGCCGTCGCTGGTCGCGTCGGTGCCGCGCACCTCGCCGACGATCAGTCCGCGGACCTTCACGTCCGAGTGCGGCAGCAGCTGCAGCCCGGCCCGCTCGGTCTTCACCGTCACCTCGGTCACGGGCGTGAACGCCTTGTTGTACAGCGCCACGGTCAGCGCCAGCAGCAGGGCGATGACGACGATCATGGAGACGCCGAGTACCCGGTAACGCACGCGTTCGCTCATCGCCGTGCTACCCCGCAATCCGCACGGTCGTGGTGGTGCCCCAGATCGCCATGCCGAGCAGCAGGTCGGCCACGTTGATCACGACGATGCTGGTGCGGACCGCGCGGCCCACCGCGACGCCGACGCCCGCCGGGCCGCCGGACGCGTGGTAGCCGTAGTAGCAGTGGATCAGCATCACCAGCACCGCGAAGATGATCACCTTGCCGAACGACCACAGGATGTCGTTCGGTGGTAGGAACAGATGGAAATAGTGGTCGTAGGTGCCGGTCGACTGCCCGTAGAACATCGTCACGATCACCCGCGTCGCGCCGTAGGAGGCGAGCAGGCCCACGATGTAGAGCGGGACGACCGCGATCATCCCGGCCAGCATCCGGGTCGTGACGAGGAACGGCATCGACGGGACGGCCATGACCTCCAGCGCGTCGATCTCGTCGGAGATCCGCATCGCGCCGAGCTGCGCGGTGAACCCGCAGCCGACCGTCGCCGACAGCGCCAGCGCCGACACCAGCGGCGCGATCTCGCGCGTGTTGAAGTAGGACGCGACGAACCCGGTGAACGCGGCCGTGCCGATCTGGTTCAGCGACTCGTAGCCCTGCAGGCCGACCTGGCTGCCGGTGAAGAACGTCATGAAGCCGACGATCACCACCGAGCCGCCGATCACCGCGAGGCCGCCGGTCCCGAGGCTGACCTCGGCGAGCAGCCGCAGCACCTCCGTGCGATAGCGGCGCAGCACCCGGAACACCCAGGCGAACGCGCGGGCGTAGAACGACAGCTGGTGGCCGAAGTCGTCCAGGCGTTGCAGCGGTGCGTTCACCGCCCGACGGGCCGCCTGTCCCGTCTTACCAGGGACAGCGCTCATTGCCTCGCCTCCGCTCGGCTGCGAGCCGCCGCCGCCGGTGCCGTCTTCCGTCGTCGTTCCGGTCGCACGCTCCCCGCGCTCCTCAGTCCAGACGACGCCCGTCCGCTCGCCATCACATCCCCTTCGACGGGACGAACTGGAAGTACAGCGTGGAGATCAGGAAGTTCTCCAGGAAAAGCAGCATGAACGTGATGACCACGGTCTGGTTGACGGCGTCGCCGACGCCCTTCGGCCCGCCCTTGGCGTTCAGTCCCTTATAGGCGGCGACCAGGCCGGCCGTGATGCCGAAGACGAACGCCTTGAACTCGGCCTGCAGCAGGTCGGGCAGCTGCGCGATCGCGTTGAACGACGCCAGGTAGGCGCCGGGCGTGCCGCCCTGCAGCATGACGTTGAAGAAGTAGCCGCCGAGCAGGCCGACCACCGACACCAGGCCGTTCAGGAACAGCGCGACGAACGCGCAGGCGAGCATGCGGGGCACGACCAGGCGGTGCAGGGGGTTGATGCCCAGCACCTCCATGGCGTCGATCTCCTCGCGGATCTTGCGGGAGCCGATGTCGGCGCACATCGCCGACCCGGCGGCCCCCGCGACCAGCAGCGAGGTGACCAGCGGGCTCGCCTCCCGGACGATCGCGACGACCGCGGTCGCGCCGGTGTAGGACTGCGCGCCGAGCTGCCGGATCAGCCCGCCGACCTGCAGCGACAGGACGCCGCCGAACGGGATGGCGACCAGCATGGTGGGGACGACGGTGACGCTGACGATGAACCAGGCCTGCTGGATGAACTCGCGCCACTGGAACGGCCACTGGAAGGTCGCCCTGGCCGTGTCCAGGCACAGGGCGAAGAACCGTCCGGGCTCCTTCACGACGACGTTCGCCGCGCCGTCCCCGATCTTGCGGAACGACACGGCGGCGCCGCCGCTCTTCCCCTCTCGCTGGTCCGCGCCGATACCAGGAGTGGACATCAGTACCCTGCACCGCCCGCGTGCCGGCCGGGCGGCGGGTTACCGGGGAACTGGCCGCCGGGCGGCGGGCCGCCCGGGAACTGGCCGCCGGGGGGCGGACCGGCGGGCCCGCCCTGGGCGGGTGCGCCGACGGGTGACACGGACGCCACGTACCGCGGCCACTCCTCCACCCAGTTGCGGCCGAGGTCGTCGATGAACGACCCGGGCGGCGGGGTGACGCCGTGCGCGGCGCACCACGCGCCGGGCGCGTGCATGCCGGCGCGCAGCATCCCGTTGCTCGCCATCTGCTGCGGCGGGATGGGGGGCAGCTTGCCCGAGTCGAGGCCCATCTTGGCCTCGGCCTCCAGCTCGGAGGCGTCCTTCTCCTCCGACATGCCGATCGGGCCGACCTTGCTGGCGTTGAGGAACTGCCGGACGACCGGCTCCTCGCTGGACAGCAGCATCTCGCGCGGGCCGAACATGGCGAGGTTGCGCTGGTACAGCAGGCCGATGTTGTCCGGGACGGTCCGCGCCGTGTTGATGTCGTGGGTGACGATGAGGAACGTCGCGCCGATCTGCGCGTTCAGGTCGATGAACACCTGGTTCAGGAACGCGGTGCGGACCGGGTCGAGGCCGGAGTCCGGCTCGTCGACGAGGAGGATCTCGGGGTCGAGGACGAGCGCGCGGGCGAGGCCGGCGCGCTTCTTCATACCGCCGGAGATCTCGCCGGGAAGCTTGTGCTCCGCGCCGAGCAGACCCACCATCTCCATCTTCTCGAGGACGATGCGCTTGACCTCGGATTCGGACTTCTTGGTGTGCTCGCGCAGCGGGAAGGCGATGTTGTCGAACAGGTTCATCGAGCCGAACAGCGCACCGTCCTGGAAGAGGACGCCGAACAGCTTGCGGGTCTCGTAGAGCTGGGACTCGGGCAGGTACGGCAGGTCCCTGTCGCCGATCCAGATGTGCCCGCGGTCGGGCTTGAGCAGCCCGACGAGGGACTTCAGGAAGACCGACTTACCGGTACCGGACGGGCCCAGAAGAACGGAGATCTCACCTGCGGGAATGGTCAGCGACACGTCCTGCCAGATCACCTGGCGGCCAAAGGACTTGGTCAGGCCCTCGACTCTGATCTCGACGCCCACTCGTCACCTTTCGTCCAGGCCGGGGGGAATCCCGAACCAATGAGCGAGTAGCACTCAGGCTCTTGCTGTCGTCACACGGCGTGTCCGCCGTGTTGCTACCGTCCGGTAGCCGCGCCGGGTTCCACTACGGTAGCGGGCCGCTGTCCAAATGGAAGGGGTTCCGGTCCAGATCAGCGGCTAAATGCGACGTCGTAAGACAATCGTTACTTACGGCGTCTATGAGACTAGTGGTCCAAGAACCAGCGCCTCAAGCCCGGTGCCCCGACCGGTCACCGCCGACCCCCGGAGGACGGGAGGGGCGGAGACCGCCTGGTGTGACCACAGCGTCAGGACGGGACGCTACGCCGCACGCCGATGACCACACAACCCGTCGCGGCACACGCTTTTCCGCGAACGTTTATCACTCCGGCACAGGAAACTGACGCGCCCCACGCACCCGGGAACAAGAAGGAGGCGGCCACCCCGGATGGGGTGACCGCCTCCTCAAAGAGCGGTCGGAGCCGCGCGGGCTCCGAGACTCCGGAACTCTGGAACTCTGGAGCGTCCTACTTGACGGTGACCGAGGCGCCGGCCTTCTCCAGGGCCTCCTTGGCCTTGTCGGCCGTCTCCTTGTTGACCTTCTCCAGCAGCGGCTTCGGCGCGCCGTCGACCAGGTCCTTGGCCTCCTTGAGGCCGAGGCTCGTCAGGGCGCGAACCTCCTTGATGACCTGGATCTTCTTGTCGCCGGCACCCTCGAGGATGACGTCGAACTCGTCCTGGACGGCGGCCTCCTCGCCACCGGCGGCCGGGGCGCCCGGGGCGGCGGCGACGGCCGCGACCGGCGCGGCGGCCTTGACGTCGAAGACGTCCTCGAACTGCTTCACGAACTCGGACAGCTCAAGAAGGGTCATCTCCTTGAACGCGTCGAGCAGTTCGTCGGTGCTGAGCTTAGCCATGATGTTTCCTCCGCTATGGCGTGAAATCTCGGGTGGTACGGAACCGCGGGTACGCCTACTCGGCGGCGGTCTCGGCGGACTCGCCGCCGGCCTCGCGCTTGGCGCGCAGCGCCTCGGCGAGCTGGGCCGCCTGCGTCGGCAGGGCGTTGAACAGCGCGGCGGCGTTCGCCATCGAGCCCTTCATCGCACCGGCCAGCTTGGCGAGCAGAACCTCGCGCGACTCGAGGTCCGCGAGCTTGGTGACCTCGGCGGCGTCCATCGACTGACCGTCGATGAAGCCGCCCTTGATCACCAGCATCGGGTTCGCCTTGGCGAAGTCGCGCAGGCCCTTGGCGGCCTCGACCACGTCGCCGCGCACGAACGCGATGGCCGACGGGCCTTCGAGCAGCTCACGGAACCGCTCGTCGACACCGGCCTCGTTCGCGGCGCGCTTGGTCAGCGTGTTCTTCACCACGCGGAACCGCGCGTTCTCGCCGAGGTTGTCGCGCAGCTCCTTGACCTGCGCGACGCTGAGCCCGCGGTACTCGGTCAGCACGGCACCGCTGGAGCTCTCGAACTCGCTCTTGAGCTCGGCGATCGCCGCGTCCTTGTGGGCCTTGGCCATAGCCCTCCTTCCGATTACCTGGGTGGTCCGATCCGCGCCCGGCCCCGCGAGGGGGTTGGGGGCGCCGATCCACCAAAAAACGCCCCGGCGCAGGCGCACGGGGCGTCCAGGCACGGCACGGAGGCCATGCGGAAGCTCTCGTCTCACCTACGCAGGCCGCCCGAACGGTGTCGGGTCCTTCGGTCACCTCACGGAGGTGACGACCGGCGGTCTTCGGCATCGAACAGAGTACGTGTTCGCCGCCCGTCCTACCAAATCGACGGGACGGCAGGCATCGAACGGCGAGGGGACCGCGGCCCGTGCGGGCCGCGGTCCCCTCGTCCGGCTCTGCGTTCGTCCGGCTCTGCGTTCGTCCGGCTCTGCGCTCAGCTCACGCGCTCGGCGGTCAGGCGCCGCCGAGGCCGCCACCGAGCTGCTTCATCATCTCGGCGAAGTCCGTGACCTGGTCGGCCGGCGGCTCGGTGATGTCCACCGGCTTGCCGTAGTCCCGGTACTTCATCGTCATGGTCAGCGTGCCCTCGGCCGTCTTGTTCGACGTCATCCGCATCTGCTGCGGCACCTGCTGGCCGTCGACCCAGAGGTCGAAGTTCATGGCGTCCATGCCGGTCGTGGTGGCGTTCTTGCGGTAGGCGTCCTGCATCTCCGGGGAGAGCTTGGCGATCGCGTCCTCCATCCGGTAGGTGCCGGTGTAGTGCGTCGTCTCGACGCCGTTCACCGTCTCCTTGCCGACCTCGCGCACGTCCTTGGACGCCGTCAGCATCTTGGTGTTCTGCACCGGGTCCATCTGGCGGGACTGCTGCAGCAGCTCGTCGATGTTCATGCCGGACTGCTTGCCCAGCTCGTCGAGCGAGAGCTTGATCCACGGCTTGGCGCCCGCGCCGCCGCCGAGCTGCGACAGCATCGGCATCTTCAGGTACATGGTCCGGCCGACGAGGCGCTGCTCCATGCCGCCCATCGACTTGCCCGCCATCTTCATCTCGCTGAAGTTCATGCTGTAGGCGAGGTCGGGCTTCGTCCGGTACTGCATGGTGCCGTTCATCGTGAGGTCGCCCTCGGACGTGCCGGCCATCTGCATCGACATGTCGGCCTTGAAGGAGTCGACGTCGCCGGTCTTCTCCGCGGCCTTGCCGAGCACCTGGGCCGCGGTGAGCTTGATGTTCTTGCCGGCCTCGTCCACCTTGTTCCCGGCGTCCCCGAGACAGCCGGTCAGCGAGAGGGCGAGGCCGGTGGCCAGCGCCGTGCCGGCGACGAAACGACGGATCATCGTGGGGGTTCTCCTAGCTCTTCTGGTTCGCCCGGGCACGCGGGCCGAACAGTAGGTCAGACGCGGGAGAACCCGACTCGGTTCACCCGCGCCGGTGCGACCCCGTGCTCAGCCGCCGCCCAGGAACGACCCGATCGACAGTTCACCCACCTGATCGGACGGCGGCGGGTTCACGGTGAACGACTTACCGTAGTCGCTGTAGAGGACGGTCACCGAACCGTTTTCGCCCTGCGACCCGTTCGCCTTCGACACGATCTTGCGGGGCAGGTTGTCGCCGTCCGTCCACAGATCGAAGTTGATCTTACCGTTGGCGCGGTCCTTCGGCAGCCACCTGCTCACCTTCTCGCGCGCCTGCGCGTCGAGGCGGTTCAGCGCGTCCTCGACGGTGACCGTGCCCGCGTAGTGCGTCGTCCGCACGCCGTCGACGCTCTCAATGCCGACCCGGCGGACGTCCTTGGAGCCGGTGAACATCTTCGTCTGCTCGGCCGGGTCGACCTTCTGCACCTGCTCGACCAGGCCCTGGACGTCGAACCCGGTGCGCTGCGACACCTGGCCCACGTTGATCTTCACCCACGGCTTGCCGTCGCTGACGAACCGGGCGAGCTGCGGGAGCTTCGCGTACAGCACGTCGCCGGTGAAGATCGCCTGACCCTTGGCGCCCGGCACGCTCTGCCCGTTGCGCTGGAACTCGTCCAGCTTCGCGCTGAACGTCAGCTCGGGGCGCAGCCGGAACTGCCCGTCGGCGTGGATCCTGCCGGCGCCGTCCCCGGTGCCGGTCACGGTGAGGTCGGCCTTGAACGTGTCGGCCTCCCCCGTCTTCTGGGACGTCTTGAGCAGCGCCTGCCCGGCGCTGAGCTTCATGTTCTCCGTGTTCGCCGACCCGTCCCCGTTGCATCCGGACAGGACGAGCGCGGCACCCACGGCGGTGCCGCCGGCCGCCACCACGAGTCGTCGGTTCATGAGGGTTGAGCCTCCCTTGTCGCCCTTCTGGTGTTCCCAGTGTCGCGGGACGCCAACATCACGGGCATCCCCCGGTGGTACGAACGAGGGGCCGGGCGGTACGACCAACGGCGTAGCCCCGTCCACGCGGGACGGAAGGGGACGGCCCCGCGTCAGCGGTAGGAGCCGAAGGACATCGACCCGTCGAACCCGGCGCCGGGCGACTGCGCGTTCAGCCGGATCGTGGTCGGGCGGGCGCTGCTGTCGGCCCACAGGTCGAGGCCGCAGCCGGTGGAGTCCGGGACCCAGGTGCGGAACCGGGTCGCCGCGTCCTGTGGGAGCAGCGCGTACACGCCGCCCATCAGCGCCTGGGCGCTGAACTGGGTCCGGCCGGACGCGTCCGGCTCGCTCGCGGTCATCCCGGGCAGCGTCCCGATCATGAAGGTGAACTGCCGGGGGTCGGAGTCGCTCTGCAGCTTGCCCAGCTGCGCGGCGGTGAGCGTGGACGTCGTCCACTTCTCCCCGTCGAAGCCCTTGAGGACGTTCCCGCTGACGATCACCTTCTGGGTGACCTTGCTGAGCTCGCCGTTCTGCCGCGTCGCCGTGACGCCGGTGGCGCTCATCGCGAACTTCGGCCACAGGGTGAACGAGGCGGTCTCGACGGCGTGCTGGTAATCGCCGTTCGCCCCGATCGTCACCTTCATGTCCGTCTTGCGGGTGAAGGAGTGCAGGCTGGGGCCCGGCTGGGGCGGTGCCGTGGGCAGGCCGTGCGCGCCGCCGCCGTTCCCGGCTCCCGGGCCCGCGCCCGGGGCGCCCGGGTTGCGCGCGCCCGGCGCGGGGGACGCGCCCGGCGTGACGGTGCCGGCCGTGGAGCCGTTCGGGTTGGTACCGTCCTGCTGGGCCATGGCCGCGGCCGGCGGCATCGCGCCGGCGTCCTTGCCGGAGTCGCCGCCGACCTTGACGACCATCAGGATCGCGGTGGGCACGACGGCCACGGCGGCCACGGCGGAGATGGCGATGGCCCGGTCGGTTCGACGCTTCACGAGGCAATTCAACACCAGGTTCCCCGCAGGTAACAAAACAATCGAGATACGAATTGTCCGGTTCCGGACGGTGATCTATGTATCCGGCGGGTTCGGTGCTACGTCAACCCGGTGTGAGGCGGGCTCGGGTGCTAGGCGGGCTCGGGTGCTAGGCGGGCTCGGGTGCTAGGCGGGCTCGGTGAGGGCGGCGCGCAGGGCGGACTTGCGGATCTTGCCGGTGCCGGTGCGCGGCAGCGTGTCGGCGTACTCGATGCGGCGCGGCGTCTTGAACCCGGCGAGGCGGGCCCGGCAGGCGGCGACCAGCTCGTCCTCGGCGGGGCGCTCGCCGGCGGGGACGACCACCGCGCAGACCGTCTGGCCCCAGCGCGGGTCGGGCAGCCCGATCACGGCGACGTCGGCGACGCCCGGGACCGTGCGCAGGACGTCCTCGACCTCGCGCGACGACACGTTCTCGCCGCCGGTGATGATCACGTCCTTGAGGCGGTCGACGAGGTAGAGGTAGCCGTCCTCGTCGACGCGGCCGGCGTCGCCGGTGCGGAACCAGCCGCCGGTGAACGCCTCGGCGGTCGCGTCCGGATCGTCCCAGTAGCCGGGCGTGACCTGCGGGCCCCGGACGGCGATCTCCCCCAGCGCGCCGGGCGGGAGGCGCGTGCCGTCCTCGCCGAGCACCGCGATCTCGACACCGCCGGCGGGACGTCCCGCCGACGCCGCGAGCTCCGGCCTCGCCGTGATGGCGGCACGGTGGTCGTCCGGGGACAGGAAGGTCGCGTTGCCGGACAGCTCGGTCATGCCGAACCCCTGGTTGAAGTCGCAGCCGAGGACGTCGCCGGCGCGGCGCAGCAGCGGCACCGGCATCGGCGCCGACCCGTAGGCGATCACGCGGACGCTGCCGCGCAGCACGTCCAGCGTCCCCGGATCGTCCGCGGCGTGCGCGAGCAGGTCTTCGAGCATCGTCGGGGCCAGCGACAGGTTCGTGACGCCGTGCCCGCGCGTCGCGTCCACGAGCGCCGCCGGAGTGAACCGGCGCAGCACGACGGCATGCCGCCCGAAGAGGTGGTGCAGGATGACCTGGTATCCCGCCACATGGCACAGCGGGAACGGCGTGCAGAACACGTCGCCCGGCCGCACGGGACGCCCGCGGGCCGTGACATCGATGCCCGCGAGCAGGCTCCGGTGCGTGAGACGCACTCCCTTGGGACGGCCGGTGGTACCGCTGGTGAACATCAGCCACGCGACATCGTCCGGGTCGGCATCGTCCAGGTCGGCATCGTCCGGGTCGGCATCGTCCAGGTCGGCATCGTCCGGGTCGGCGCCGGACGTGCCGGCCTCCTCAGGAGCGGCGTCCCAGGGCAGATCGTCGATGTCGGTCAGCGGCGCGTGCCCCGCGGGCAGATCCCCCTCGGCGGCCAGCCGGTCGAGCAGGTCCCGCTCGCCGATGACGAGTTCGGCGCCGCTGCGGACGATCTGGTCCGCCCACTCGCGAGGATGCAGCCGCTGGTTCAGCGGCACCAGGACGCGCCCGCCGCGCGGAACCCCGTAATAGGCGGCGACGTACTCCAGGCGGTTGTGCGCCAGCAACGCCACCCGCGCACCGGATGAGCACTGGGCGGACAGGTACGCGCTCAGCGCGTCCGTCCTCGCCCGCAGCTCACGGAACGTCCACGTCGTGCCGTCCACCGACAGCGCCGGGACGTCCGGAACATCCCGCGCCGCCGCGTCGAGCACATCGTGAAGCCGTCGCCGCGAACCGTCCATCACACTCCTCGCCACCCCGGCGAATGTACCGAGGACCCGCCGGAGCGGCGTCCCCGATACCACTGGGTGGACGCGAAAGGGCGTCCCCGCCGCGGCGGGGACGCCCTCACGGTGCGGCGATCAGGCGGTCTCGAACTCCGCCGTCAGGTTGCGGACCGCGTTCGGGTCCACCGGGATGCTCGGGCCCATCGACGTCGTCAGCGACGCCTTCTTCACGTACCGGCCCTTCGCGGCGGACGGCTTGAGCCGCTGGATCTCGTCCACGGCGGCGGCGTAGTTCTCCACCAGCTGGCGCTCGTCGAAGGACGCCTTGCCGATGATGAAGTGCAGGTTCGCGTGCCGGTCGACCCGGAACTCGATCTTGCCGCCCTTGATGTCGGTCACGGCCTTCGCCACGTCCATGGTGACGGTGCCGGTCTTCGGGTTCGGCATCAGGCCGCGCGGGCCGAGCACCCGGCCGAGGCGTCCGACCTTGCCCATCTGGTCCGGCGTGGCGACCACCGCGTCGAAGTCCAGGAAGCCGCCCTGGATCCGCTCGATGAGGTCGTCGGAGCCGACGAGGTCGGCGCCTGCGGACTCCGCCTCCTGCGCCTTGGCGCCGACGGCGAAGACCAGCACGCGGGCGGTCTTACCGGTGCCGTGCGGCAGGTTGACGGTGCCGCGCACCATCTGGTCGGCCTTGCGCGGGTCGACGCCCAGCCGCAGCGCGACCTCGACGGTCGCGTCGAACTTGGTGACCGCGGTCTCCTTGGCGAGCTTCACGGCCTCGGCGGGGCTGTACAGCCGCTCCCGGTCGATCTTCTCCGCCGCTGCGCGGTAGCCCTTGCTGCGCTTCATGTTCGTTCCTCCAGTGGAACTCGTGGTGCGGGCCAGCGCCGGCCCTTCCACAGGTGGGGGATTACTTGACGTCGATGCCCATCGAACGCGCGGTGCCGGCGACGATCTTCTCGGCGGCGTCCAGGTCCCGGGCGTTGAGGTCGGGCATCTTGGTCGTGGCGATCTCGCGGATCTGGTCGCGGGTCACCGAGCCGACCTTGTTCTTGTGCGGCTCGCCGCTGCCCTTCTCCACGCCCGCGGCCTTCAGGATGAGCTGCGCGGCCGGCGGCGTCTTGGTGATGAAGCTGAACGACCGGTCCTCGTAGATGGTGATCTCTACGGGGATCACGTTGCCGCGCTGGGACTCCGTGGCAGCGTTGTACTGCTTGCAGAAGTCCATGATGTTGACGCCGTGCGGACCGAGCGCGGTACCGACCGGCGGAGCCGGCGTCGCCTGCCCGGCCTGCAGCTGCACCTTGACGAGCGCCGCGATCTTCTTCTTCGGAGGCATATAAACCCCTATGTCCCATTTTATTGATGGCTCCGACTCCCGGCCTTCCGGGCAACACGACGGCTGGGACGCATCCACCGTGTAGGAACCGCTTGAATCCGGCTTCTCCGCCTGCACGGAGGCCGGACGCTCGATTGCCGACCCTTGCGGTCCGAGCATTCCTCGGACTGGACATATCGGGTCGGCTGCCCTCCACCTGGGCGAGGGCAACCCGTCCAGGATACGGCCTCACGAGGGTGGATCAGTCAACTCTGGCCCGGACGCGGCCACCGGCAAAGCCTTCGGGCCGTCCCCGCGTGGCGGGAACGGCCCGGACGTGGTCTGGGATCAGATCTTGGAGACCTGGTTGAAGGACAGTTCGACCGGGGTCTCGCGGCCGAAGATCGAGACGAGCACCTTGAGCTTCTGCTGCTCGGCGTTGATCTCGTTGACGGTCGCCGGGAGGGTGGCGAACGGGCCGTCCATGACGGTGACGGACTCGCCGACCTCGTAGTCGACGGCGGCCGGGGCCTTCGCCTGCTCCTTGGCGGCCTTGGCGACGCCCTCCTCGGGCTCGGGGGCCAGCAGGTTCGCGACCTCGTCCAGGCTCAGCGGGGACGGCTTGTTCAGCAGGCCGACGAAGCCGGTGACGCCCGGCGTGTTGCGGACGGCGGCCCACGACTCGTCGGTCAGCTCCATGCGGACGAGGATGTAGCCCGGCAGGACCTTCTCGTTGACCTTCTGCCGCTTGCCCTGCTTGATCTCGGTGACCTCGTGCTGCGGGACCTCGATCTGGAAGATGTAGTCCTCCATGTTGAGGGTCTGCGTCCGGGTCTCGATGTTGGTCTTGACCCGGTTCTCGTAGCCCGCGTAGGAGTGCACGACGTACCAGTCGCCCGGCTGGAGCCGGAGCTGCATCTTGAAGTCGGCGTAGGGGTCGGCCGGCGGCTCGGGCTCGGCCTCCTCGTCGGTGTCCTCAGCGTCCTCGGTGTTCTCGGCGTCCTCGGTGTTCTCGGCGTCCTCGGTGTTCTCGGCGTCCTCGGCCTCGACGGCCTCGACGGCCTCGGCCAGGTCCGCGGCGCCCACGGCGGCGTCCGGCGCGGGCCCCTCGCCCTCGAGCTTCGTGTCCGCGGGCTCGGCGTCGCCGTCGGAGACGACCGCCTCGGCCGTCTCGTCGGCGGGCAGCGCCGCCTGGTCTGCCGCAGCAGCCGCAGCGGACTGGGCCTCTTCAACGGCCTCGTCGTAGGGCTGTGAGGGCTCGGACACGGTGACTCTTTCTCTCGGTCTGCGGTGATGGACTTGCAAGGGTGCGGCGAGCGGGCCGGCGGGCCGCGGCGTCGGGCCCGGCGTCAGCCGAAGATGGCGTAGACGCCCTTCTGCAGCCCGTAGTCGAAGCCGGAGACGATCGCGACCATGACCAGCACGAACACCAGTGCCGCGGTGGTGTAGGTGACCAGCTCCCGCCGGGTGGGCCAGATGACCTTGCGCAGCTCGGCGATGACCTGGCGCACGAACAGCGCGGGCGAGGTCCGCCTGGAGGGGGACTTCTTCCTGCCCTTGCCCTTGCCTTCGTCCTTGGCCTCGGGCTCGTCGCGCTCGTCGCGCGTCTCAGTCGCCATTTGCCGCCGTTCACCTCATAGGTCGTGATCCAACCACCATGTGGTTGCCGCGCCGTCCCGTGACGCGACCGGCACGGGTGCGCGCACTGCACCTCGCAGGGCAGGAGGGACTCGAACCCCCAACCGCCGGTTTTGGAGACCGGAGCTCTACCAATTGAGCCACTGCCCTTCATTCTCCGGCTAAGGAGAACACCCGACCATAGGGCCGGGACGGTGCCGCTACCAGCTTACGGCCTCACGCTGATGCCCGCGTGCGGACAGGCTCGTATACCGGTGACGCGTCACTTGGAGGGTGAGTCTACGTGCAGGACGGCCCCGCGTCGAACCGATACTCATAGATCGCCCACGGGCCGCGGTGAGGCCCGGCACCGTCCTCCAGCCCCCACCCACCGCCATCCAACGGACGAGCTGGCTCGGCACCCCCATATATGGCCCGGGTCACAGGAGGCGATCTGTAACGATGGGGGTATGAGCACTGACCGTCCTCGCATCTCCGCGCGCATCGCCGCGATATCCGAGTCCGCCACGCTGGCCGTCGACGCCAAGGCCAAGGCGCTGAAGGCGGCGGGCCGCCCGGTCATCGGGTTCGGCGCGGGCGAGCCCGACTTCCCCACCCCGGACTACATCGTCGAGGCCGCGGTGACCGCCTGCCGGGTGCCGCGCTTCCACAAGTACACGCCGGCGGGCGGGCTGCCCGAGCTGCGCACCGCCGTGGCCGAGAAGACCGAGCGGGACTCCGGCTACAAGGTGGAGGCCGGCCAGGTCCTCATCACCAACGGCGGCAAGCAGGCGGTGTACGAGGCGTTCGCGGCGCTGCTCGACCCGGGCGACGAGGTGATCGTCCCGACGCCTTACTGGACGACCTACCCCGAGTCGATCAAGCTGGCGGGCGGCGTGCCCGTGGACGTCGTCGCCGACGAGACCACCGGTTACAAGGTGACCGTCGAGCAGCTGGAGGCGGCCCGCACCGACCGGACGAAGGTGCTGCTGTTCGTGTCGCCGTCCAACCCGACCGGCGGCGTGTACACCCGGGACGAGATCGAGGCCATCGGACGCTGGGCCGACGAGCACGGCCTCTGGGTCATCACCGACGAGATCTACGAGCACCTCGTGTACGGGGACGCCGAGTTCCACTCGATGCCCGTCGTGGTGCCGGAGCTCGCCGACCGCACGCTCGTCCTGAACGGCGTGGCCAAGACGTACGCGATGACGGGCTGGCGGGTGGGCTGGCTGATCGGCCCGGCGGACGTGGTGAAGGCCGCGCAGAACCTCCAGTCGCACGCGACGTCCAACGTGGCGAACGTGTCGCAGGCCGCCGCGCTCGCCGCCGTGACCGGCGACCTGTCGGCCGTGGCGGAGATGCGGTCGGCGTTCGACCGGCGCCGCAAGACGATGGTGCGGATGCTCAACGAGATCCCCGGCGTCGTGTGCCCCGAGCCGGAGGGCGCGTTCTACGCCTACCCGTCGGTGAAGGCGCTGCTGGGCAGGGAACTGCGCGGCAAGCGCCCGGAGACGTCGGTGGAGCTGGCGTCCCTGATCCTCGAGGAGGCCGAGGTCGCGCTGGTGCCGGGCGAGGCGTTCGGCACGCCCGGATACTTCCGCCTCTCCTACGCGCTGGGCGACGACGACCTCGTCGAGGGCGTCTCGCGCGTCGCGAAGCTGCTCTCCGAGGCGAGCTGACCCCTCCGCGGACAGGAACCGGCCCCGGGCGCACACCGCCCGGGGCCGGTTCTCATCTGGACGGGGCATGCCCGACCCCGTCCCGGAATGCCCGGACGGGCCGTCCCGCGGCGGCCCCTCTCCGCCGCGAGCCGTCCCGCCAAGGCGGGTCTCCGGTCACTCCACGAGCACGGTCACCTCACGGGCATGATCACCACAAGGGCGCGGCCCTCTCACGGGCGCACCCCTTCGGCGATGCGCATGAGCTGGTCCTTGGCCGATCCGGCGGCGGTCACGGTGACGCCGACCCCGGGCCGCGCCAGCCACGAGACCTGGCGCGCCGAGTCGGGGCGGTCGCCGGTCAGCGCCGGCATCCCCCGCACGGAGGTGCGGCCGGGGATGCCCGGCGTCTTCATGAGGTCCTTGGGGCCGGTGAGCCCGCCGCCCTTCACGAGGGCGATCTCCACCCAGCCGGTCTTCCCGCGCCACGAGCACGTCGTGGTCTCCCATCCGGCGTCCCCGGTCACGGCGCACGGGCCGGCGGCGGCCAGGCCGTCCGGAAGATAGGTGATCCAGCCGGGCAGCGCGCCGATCGCGCCGCCCGCCCCGGGACCGCGCGGCCCCGCGCCGCCGGACGACGGGTGCGCGTCCGGTTTCGACGAGACTCCCGCCCCGGGCCTGCCCTTGGACGGCGGGGACGCGGGGAGGCCGGGGGCGGGAGACCGCTCCGGCGGCCGGGACGCCGAGACCGTTCCGGTGGGACGGGTGATCTCGGAGTTCCCGGCCGGTGTGGCCCGGAACGACTGGTAGGCGGGCACGAGGGCGAGCGCGGCGACGGAGGCGGCGGCCACGCCGGCGGCCGTGCGGATCCGGGCCGCCCGGCGCCGGTGCCGCCGCTTGACGTCCGCGACGAGCGACGGCGACGCGGACGTCCCGGCCACCTGCTCGGCCATCGCGTTCCGCAGTTCACTCTCCAGGTCCATCGCTCATCTCCCCAGTGGCGCCAGGTTCGTGTCGAGGCGCTCCCGGAGCCTGGCGAGCCCCCGGGACGCCTGGCTCTTGACCGTTCCGACCGAGCAGCCGAGCGCCTGCGCCGTCTCCGCCTCCGAGAGGTCCTCCCAGAAGCGCAGGACCAGCACCGCCCGCTGCCGCGGCCCGAGCCGGCGCAACTCGTCCATGAGCGTCCCCCTCAGTTCGACGGCGTGGTTCGGCGACGCGGCGGGCGTCTCCGGGAGGCGCGCCATGTGGATCTCCCGGAGCACCTTCCAGCGGCGGGCCCGGCTGATCACGAGGTTGACCAGGATCCGGCGGACGTACGGCTCCGGATCGCTGCCCGCCTCAAGCCGCCCCCAGTGGCGGTAGGCCTTCTCCAGCGCGGTCTGCAGGATGTCCTCGGCGTCCTGCCGGGCCCCGCACATCAACGCGGCGGTGCGCAGCAGGGCATCGCCGCGTGCCGCCACGAACTCCACGAACGACTCGTCGTCTCGACGCCCCACTGTGCTCCGTCCCGGCCGATGCGGTTCCGGTCTGCCGTTGCCGAGAGCGGACGGCCCCCGCGCCGAGGCCGTCCGCCCGCGTCCTGTGCCCTACCGCGCCTGGCGCAGCGCGGCGGTCACGTCCTGCAGCCCCCCGGCGAGGACGGGGCTGCCGTTGACGAACAGCGAGTAGCCGCTCGGGTCGAACACCAGCACGCCGCCGCCGTTCGGGGCCTGCCAGCCGGCGACGCCCGCCACGGTGACCGGGGTGCCGCCCTCGGGGAGCCGCAGCGCCCGCCGGAGCTGATTCTGGGTCATGCCCGCGGGCGTCTTCAGGGTTTCGACGGTGATCCACTGCCCGGCCTTGCCGGCCCACTTCTGCGTGACCGCGCAGATCCGCTGCTCGCGCAGGTCGGCGGTGCCGGGGACGGCGGACACGTAGCGCAGGCCCTTCGGCAGGATGACGGCCTTCTCGACCGCCCCGCCGACCGGCACGGCGGGGCGGAGCGTGCTGCAGTCGAGCTTCGGCACGGCGGGCAGGCCGGGCTTGGCGGGGACGCGCGCGGACGGCTTGGCCGCCGGCGCGCTCCTCTTCAGGTCCGTGGACGGCGCGCAGGTCGGCAGGTTCGCCGGGAGCTTGGTCTTGGCGTCGGGGAGCTTGGCGTCCGGCAGCTTGGCGTCCGGCAGTTCGGTCTTGGGGAGCTCCGCCTGCGGCAGGTCCTTGGTGACGGGGTTCTGCCTGAGGTGCTGCTCGACCTGCTTCTTGGCGCCGGCGTCGGGCACCTTCACGTCCGGGAGCTCGGCGTCCGGCAGGCCCGTCTTCGGCAGGCCCGTCTCGGGCAGGTCGCCCTTCGCCGGGAGGCACGTCGGGAGCGTCTTCGGCGCGGCGTCCGGCACCTTGCGCTCGGCGGCGGGGGCCTTGCCGCCGTTCGACTGGAGGCCCGCCTCGTGGTGGGTGCCGGTCATCGCCCACGTCGCGGAGCCGCCGACGGCGACGGTGCCGATGGCGGACGCGGCGATCAAGGCGGCCTTCAGCGTGATCATGGTGTGTGTCCCTCTCTGCCGGGGTCTTCTCGCGGGGGGTGGCCCGTATCTCTCTGGCGCCCCTCGTATACGCACGGTGCCCGGAGGGGGTTGCACGCGATTCCGAAGTTTTTTCCGGGATGCCCATGAACGGGATGGCCGCCGCGTGTCATGCGAGGTAGTCCGGTGTGGTGATCCTGCGTGTACGGGGTTCGACCGGGCCGATGATCCGGCAACATTGGCTCATGGAGGCCCGTACCGTTTCAGCGCGTCCGGTCCAGGACGGATCCCTGCCGGACGACCGGGAGCCCGCCGCCGCGCGCGGCCCCGCCCGTCCGGACGTGGCCCTGCTGCCGAAGGCGCACCTGCACCTGCACTTCACCGGGTCGATGCGGCATTCCACGCTGGTGGAGCTGGCCGCCCTGCGCGGCGTCCACCTGCCGGACGCCCTCGCCGAGGACTGGCCGCCCAAGCTGCACGCGACCGACGAGCGCGGCTGGTTCCGGTTCCAGCGCCTGTACGACATCGCGCGGTCGGTGCTGCAGACGCCCGACGACCTGCGCCGCCTGCTGCACGAGACCGCCGAGGACGAAGCGGCGGAAGGGTCCGGCTGGCTGGAGATCCAGGTCGATCCGAGCGGCTACGCGGCGAAGTTCGGCGGGCTGACCCCGACCGTGGAGCTGGTGCTGGACGCGGCGCGGGAGGCGTCGGAGGCGTCCGGCGTGGGCATCGGCGTGGTGATCGCGGCGAACCGGACGCGGCACCCGCTGGACGCGAAGACGCTCGCGCGCCTCGCCGTCCGGTACGCGGGCGAGGGCGTGGTGGGGTTCGGGCTGTCCAACGACGAGCGGCGGGGCCGCGCCTACGACTTCGAGGGCGCGTTCCGGATCGCCAAGCGCGGCGGGCTGCTGTCGGACCCGCACGGCGGCGAGCTGCTCGGCCCGGCGAGCATCCGGGAGTGCCTGGACACGCTGGACGCCGACCGGATCGGGCACGGCGTCCGCGCCGTGGAGGACCCGCGGCTGCTGGCGGCGATCGTCGACCGGGGCGTGACGCTGGAGGTGTGCCCGGCGTCGAACGTGGGCCTCGGGGTGGCGGCGACGGCGTCGGACGTCCCGGTGCGGCGGCTCTTCGAGGCGGGCGCGTCGATCGCGCTGGGCGCCGACGACCCGCTGCTGTTCGGGTCGCGGCTCGCCCGCCAGTACGATCTGGCGCGCACCGCGCACGGGTTCTCCGACGCGGAGCTGGCGGAGCTGGCCCGGCAGTCGATCAGGGCCTCGGCCGCCCCGGACGAACTGCGCAAACGCCTGCTGGCGGGGGTCGACGCCTGGCTCGCGGGCTAGCCGCCGGCGGCCTCGGGCCGGTCGGCGGAGGTCTCCGCGGCGCGCGCAGTGTCCGTGCCGCGGGGGATGTCCGCTTCATGCGGGTTCTCCGCGCCGTGCGGGGTGTCCGCGCCGCGCAGGCCCTCCGCCCACTGCGCCGTCGCGCGGGGGAGGTCGGGGCCGTCCGGGGCGCCGAACGCGGCCTGGACGTTCACGAGCAGGCCGGCCGACAGGAACCGGGCGATCTCTTCGGGCGGTGCGCCGGTGAGGTCGCCGACGACCCGCCAGAGCCGGGCCCAGCGGACGCGTCCGAGCCGGGCGACGTCGTCGTCCCGCACGGCGACCGCATAGATCTTGAGCTGGAGCCGGGGCAGGGCCGGCGCGTCCCGGGGCAGCCGGGCGCACGCCTCCGCCATCGCGGCCAGCGCGTCGCCGCCGCGCCGATCGCGGGCGGCGCCGCGCAGGACGTCCTCGACGTCGTCGAAGCAGCGTTCGGCGGCGGCGAGGAACAGTGCGTGCTTGGACGGGAAGAGCCGGAACATGTACGGCTGGGAGACGCCGATCCGCCGGGCGATCGTCCAGGTGGACGTGCCGTCGTAGCCGCCGTGGGCGAACTCGGCCATCGCGGCCCGGACCGCGAGCTCGCGGCGGTCCGCGGCGCTCATCCTCGGGCTCATGCCGTCCAAGTTAGCTCCCGTCCTCACGGGCCTCCCGGCGGTCGCCACATCCCGCGCAGGTCGAGGTGGGCGATCAGCAGCTCGCCGACGCGCACGATGTGGCCGCGCATCTCGGCGGCGGCCTCCCGCGTGTCCCCGGCGCGCAGCGCGGCCAGGACGCGCTCGTGGTCGGCGGCGGCGAGCGCGGGCCACCCGGCGAGCCTCCCGTACAGGCCGCGCGGGACGTACCGCGCCGTCGTCGCGAGCGACCAGGCGAGCTTCGGCGAGTCGGCGGCGAGGTTGATCTCCCGGTGGAAGAGGTGGTTGCACTCCTCCATGAGGTCGGGGCGGCGCGCGTCCATGGCACGTTCCATGGCCCGCTGCAGGCCGTCCAGCTCCCGGACGGTCCCGGCGCCGATCCTTGGCGCGGCGCGCGCGGTCAGTTCGGCGGCGATGCCCGCCTGCACCCAGAACAGATCCTGGACGTCCTGTCTCGACAGCGGCGCGACGACGAACCCGCGCCTCGGCTCCAGCACGACGAACCCCTCGCTGCGCAGCGACTTCAGCGCCTCCCTGACCGGGGTGACGCTGATGCCGAACTCCAGCGCGAGCCGTTCCAGCCGCAGGTGGTCGCCGGGCCGGACCCGGCCGTCCATGATCAGTTCGCGGATGCGGGCGGCGGCCTCGTCGCTCAGCTGCGGCCGGCTGCCGAGCGCCCGCCGGGGCGGGGGAAGGGGGGCGGGTAGGGCCACGCTCGTACTCCAGTCCGGGGCCCTTCCGCGGCGCGCCCCGCGGCCATCAAGGGCTCCCGCCCTCATGGTTCCCGTTCGGTCGCGCGATGATGCCCGCGACCAGCGGGTCGTCGCCGGATCCGGCGACGGCGCCGTAGCCGTAGCCGGTTCAGAGGGTGACGCCGACGAGGACGGGCTCGTTGACGAGGGTGACGCCGAAGGCGGCGTGGACGCCGGCGCGGACCTCGCGGGCCAGGGCGAGGAGGTCGGCGGTGGTGGCGCCGCCCGGGTTGGTGAGGGCGAGGGTGTGCTTGGTGGAGATGCGGGCGGGTCCGAGGGCGTGGCCCTTGCTGAATCCGGCGCGGTCGATGAGCCAGGCGGCGGACGTCTTGACCCGGTCGCCGGCCTCGCGGTAACGCGGGAACGTCGCGTCCGGGCCGAGGCGCTCGGCGACGCGGCGCTCCAACTCGGCGACCACGTCGGGGGCGAGGATCGGGTTGGTGAAGAACGATCCGGCGCTGCGGGTGTCGGGGTCGGCGTCGTCCAGGACCATGCCCTTGCCGCGCCGCAGTTCGAGGACGGCGTCGCGGGCCTCCTTGAGCGTCACCCGGTCGCCGGGCTCGACCCCCAGCTTGCGCGCCAGCTCGGCGTAGGCGATCGGCTGGGACTCCTCGCCCTCGTGGAGCGCGTACGTGACGTCCAGGACGACGTACCGGTCGCTGCCCTTGAACGCGCTGTGCCGGTAGGTGAAGCGGCAGGCGTCGCGGTCGAGGGCGACGACGGCGCCGGCCTCCCGGTCGTAGGCGCGGACCTCGACGATCGTCTCGCCGACGTCCTGCCCGTAGGCGCCGACGTTCTGGATGGGGGTCGCGCCGACGCGCCCGGGGATGCCGGACAGGCACTCGACGCCGGCGAGGCCGTCGGAGACGCAGCGGGCGACGAACGGGTCCCAGTCCTCGCCGGCCTGGACGCGGACGTGGATCCGGTCGCCCTCGGCGGCGGTGCGCTCGGTGCCGCGGGTGCCGACGTGCACGACGGTGCCGGGGAAGCCGTCGTCGGAGACGACCAGGTTGCTGCCGCCGCCGAGCACGAGGACGGGCTCACCCGCGTCGTCGGCCTTCCGGATCGCGGCGACCAGCTCCGCCTCGGTCGTCGCCTCGACGAAGCGCCGGGCGGGGCCGCCCAGCCGGAGCGTGGTGTAACCCGCCAGCTTCACGTCCTCGGCGAACACCGCCACGTCGTCTTCCCCTCCCCGTAGGTGGCCGGCCCCCGGTGGCGGCATCGGCCGGGCGGGCCCGGCCGATGCACCGCTCGTCGTCAGGCGAGCTTGACGACCGCCTTGGCGCGCGTGAGGACCTTCTGGTCGTTGGACTTGGCGGTGAGCGCCACGACGACCTTGTTGTCGTCCAGCTTCTCCTCCACCTTGCCGCTGATCTCCAGGGTCGCGCCGCCCTGGTCGGGGACGACGACCGGAGAGGAGAACCGTACCCCGTAGTCCACCACGGCGCCCGGGTCGCCGGCCCAGTCGGTCACGAACCGGCCGCCCTGCGCCATCGTGAACATGCCGTGCGCGATCACGTCCGGGAGGCCGACCGCCTTGGCGACGGACTCGCGCCAGTGGATCGGGTTGAAGTCGCCGGACGCGCCCGCGTACATGACGAGGTTCGCGCGGTCGATGGCGTACGTCTGCGCGGGGATCTCGGTGCCGACCTCGACGTCGGCGTAGTTCACCTTGGCGGTCATCAGGCCCCCCGCTCCACGATCGTGTTGTAGGACTTGCAGATCAGCTCGCCCTCGGTCGTCTTGACGTCGGTCTCGATGACCATCTTCTCGTTGTTGCCGATCGACTTGATCTCGGTGATCGTCGCGGTGCAGGTCACGACGTCGCCGGCGCGGACCGGGCGGGTGTACTCGAAGCGCTGCTCGCCGTGCACGACCATCGCGTAGTTCAGCCCGAGCTCGGGGTCGGCGAGGCCGGCGTTGCCGAGCGAGACCACGATCGGGAAGGTGGGCGGCGCGATGACGTCGGGGTATCCGGCCGCCTTGGCCGCCTCCTGGTCGCGGTAGATCGGGTTGCGGTCGCCGATCGCGTCCGCGAACTCGCGGATCTTCACCCGGCTGACCTCGTAGGGGTCGCTGGGCGGGAAGCTCCGCCCGATGAAATCACGGTTGAGTGCCATGCAATCCGTCCCTCCAGGTCGAACGGGGCCGCCCTGCCTGGGCGCCTGCCCGGGCGCCCGCCTGAACACGCGTGTTCCGTCTTCGCTCGGACGGTAACAGAATGACGTTCAGCCCGCCCTCGCCGGGTCTCACTGGCGAGGACGGGCTGAATCATGTCAGGGCAAGCGTGCGAAGAAGTACCCCTCGGCGGCCCCGCGTGCGATGAGCGGGCCACCGGCGCGGACGGACGGTGCGCCGGCGGCCGCGTGCCGCGGCGGGCGCATCGCCGTCCCGGACCTCGGCTAGCGGGTCTCGCGGTGGGAGCGGTGGCACCTGCCCGTTGACAGCGCAGCGGGCAGTACTTCCCCGTCCCGAACCTCGGCTAGCGCGTCTCGCGGTGGGGGCGGTGGCACCTGCCCGTTGACAGCGCAGCGGGCAGTACTTCCCCGTCCCGAACCTCGGCTAGCGGGTCTCGCGGTGGGGGCGGTGGCACCTGCAGTTGGGGCAGTACTTCTTGATCTCGAGGCGGTCCGGGTCGTTGCGCCGGTTCTTCCGCGTGATGTAGTTGCGGTGCTTGCACTCCTGGCAGGCCAGCGTGATCTTCGGCCGGACGTCAGTGGCAGCCACGATGGAGTGCCTTTCTGGGTAAGGGACATGGATCTACGGACCGCGGCCGCCCGAGTCGGGCGGCCGGTGGTTCGACCCAGCCTTCTCACCCCCGGGACGAGGGTGAGAGACATGGGTAGTAGCGAGGGCCGGACTTGAACCGGCGACACAGCGATTATGAGCCGCTTGCTCTGCCTGACTGAGCTACCCCGCCGTGATGGTCGGTGTGGACCGTATTGCAAGGATACCGGATGCTCACCGAACCCTGGAAACGCAAAAACCCGGGTCGAGATCGGGATTCGGTTCCGCGGGCTCCACGGACCGTCTCCCAGGTTACCGGGTGCGCCGATGAGCTGCGAAACGTCCTGCTGGAACCGGTGGGACGGTACCACAGGCCCCGGTATGGAGCGAATCAGCGCGTTCCGGAGCCGAGAGGCGTCCCGGGAACGACGAAGGCCGCCGTCCGGTGGTACCGGATGGCGGCCGGGATGCCGTGAGCCCCTTTACGGAATCGAACCGTAGACCTTCTCCTTACCATGGAGACGCTCTGCCGACTGAGCTAAAGGGGCCTGCGCCGCTCGCGCAGTGAAACCATACACGGCCTGGGCGAGTGTGGCGAACCGGTTTGGCCCCCCGGTGTCCGCGCTGGTCAGCGCAGGAGGTCGCGGGCGATGACGAGCTGCTGGATCTGGCTCGTCCCCTCGTAGATGCGGAAGAGCCGGACGTCGCGGTAGAAGCGCTCGACGGCGACGCCGCGCATGTAGCCCATGCCTCCGTAGACCTGGACGGCGCGGTCGGCGACGCGTCCGACCATCTCGGAGCAGAAGTACTTGGCGCACGACGGCCCCTGCTTGGTGTCCTCGCCGGCGTCGTAGGCGCGGGCGGCTTCCAGCACCATCGCGCGTCCGGCGTACAGCTCGGTCTGGGAGTCGGCGATGAGGCCCTGGACGAGCTGGTATTCACCGATGGTCTTGCCGCCCTGGCTGCGCTCCCTGGCATAGGCGACGGTCTCGTCCACGATCCTCTGGGCGAGCCCGACGCAGACGGCGGCGATGCTGACCCTGCCGTGGGCGAGGGACGCCATGGCGGTGCGGAAGCCGGTTCCCTCCGTCCCGACCATGGCCCCGGCGGGGACGCGCACGTCGTCGAAGAAGACCTCGGCCGTGTGGGCGCCGCGCTGGCCCATCTTCTGGTCGGACGGGCCGACGCTCAGGCCCTCCGTGCCCGCCTCGACGAGGAATGTGGAGATGCCGCGCGAGCCGGCGCCGCCCGTCCTGGCGAAGACCATGAAAACGTCGGCCTCCGGGGCGTTGGTGATGAACCGCTTCGCGCCGTTGAGGACGTAGTCGCCGCCGTCGCGCACGGCGGTCGTGGTCAGCGTGCTGGGGTCGGAGCCGGCCTCCGCCTCGGTGAGCGCGAACGCGCCGACGACCTCGCCGGACGCGAGCCTCGGCAGCCAGGCGTCTTTCTGCTCGTCCGTCCCGGAGTTCACGAGGACCTGCCCGGCGATGCCGTTGCTGGTGCCGAACATGGAGCGGAACGCGGGGCTGGCGTAGCCGATCTCGAAGACGAGCCGGACCTCCTCGCTCAGCGACAGGCCGAGGCCGCCGTACTCCTCGGGCAGCGCGTACCCGAACAGCCCCATCTCCCGCGCCGTGCGGCGCAGCGCCTCCGGGATCGCGTCGGTCTCCTCGATCTCCTCCTCGCGGGGGACCACCTGCTCGCGGACGAAGCTGCGGACGGCCTTGAGCACGTCGGCGAAATCCTGTGACTCCATGACCCCATTCTAGAATCAGATTCCAGGATGGGGCAGGGTCATCGGGCGGTTTCCTGATGTCCCGCCCGCTGTGCCAGGGTGATCGACCATGCCGCTCCAGCATGTCGTCGAGGACGCCGTCCGGGCCGCGATCGCCGAGGACCGGTCGTTCGGCGACCTCCTGCCCCAGCTCATGGACGCGTCCCGGTCGGTCTCCCCCGCCGAGATGAGCGCCGCGCTGCCCCGCCTCGCCGAAGGCATCGCGGAGGCGCCCCCGAACCTCGGCGGCTGGCTCGCCGTCCTGTCCGGCGCATGGATCGAGAACGGCGCCGACCCCGCGCCGGCCGGCCCCGCGCTCGTCCACCGCATCACCGAGGTCACCGCCGCCGCGCTCGCGTTCGGCGACGCGTGGGAGCGGGCCGCGGACGGCAAGCCGCCACCCGACATGCAGGAGGAGCAACCGTCCCAGGAGGTGTTCGGCACGGTCGCGCCGGTCCTCGGGGACGGCGCCGTGACCGCGATGATGGCGTGGTTCGCGCTGCCCCAGTACACGATGGCGGGCTGCACGCTCCTGCAGAAGGCGCCGGACGTCCGCGCCGCGATCGACGACCGCGACTTCCGCGTGCGCGCCGCCGAACAGGCCGCCCGCCATCTCGCGCAGATGGACCACTACCAGACGCTGCTGCGCGTCCTCGACGGCGAGCGCCTGCTCGTCCTCGACCGGGCGGGCCGCACGGGCTGGACGGTCACGATCGGCGGCATCGGCGACAACTTCCAGTTGCACGTCCTGCTCGGCGGGGCCCTCATCGGACGTCCCGGCGGGCTGCCCGGCGACCGTCCCGCACCCGAGATCGTCGCGTGCTTCCTGGACGCCGACGTCCCGCCGGGCCCGCCGATCGTGTCCAGCCCGTGGAACCTCGTCGACGCGCACGGCGAATGGATCTGGAACGAGGGGGTGCCGGCGGACATCCCCGCCGTCAACGGGACCCGCGTCGTGGTGATCGACCCGCCGTCCTACGACCGGACGTTCCCGGCCGGACGGCGCTTCCCGCTGATGCCGGCCACCCTCCGCGTCGAGGGGATGCACCTGCCGGACGACCTCGCCGGCTGGTGGCCGCACATCAAGGCGGCGACGCGCTAGAACCGCACGAACACGGCGGTGGCGTCGTCGTGCCGCTTGCCGCGCGGCGGCGCCGCCTCCGACTCCGCCTCCGCTGCCCGCGTCCTGCGGATGAGTTCCCGCGGGCCCTCCTCCTCCAGGAGGCGCAGCAGGTCGTCCCAGCCCATGTGCTCGAACCGCTCCACGAGCCTGGACGCGCCGTCGCTCAGCACCGCCGCCCGCTTCAGCCCCCCGACCGGCACCTCGCCGGTCTGCCCCTCGTACGCGGCCTCCGGTTTCGTGCTCGCCACCCAGAACCCGCCAGGGCTGTTCCGCGACCTGCGCACGCCTTCGAGCGTGTAGCTGGGCAGATGGTCGACGCGGTCGTCGCGGACCACTTTGACCTCGCCGACGTCCAGCACGATCGGGGAGTCGGCGAGGACGAACCACTCCGCGGCCTCGCCGCGGCACCGCAGCAGCGACACCGTCGCCGACGGGCTGTCCGGGTTGTCCAGATCGCAGGTCGCGGTGTGCGCCTCGCCCGTCACCTTGATCGCCTCGGCGACCAGGTCGGGCAGCGGCTTGCCGTCCTCCAGCGCCAGCAGCGCGGCGATCCGGCCGCCGAGCCTGCGCACCAGCCACGCCGGATCGTGCCGGCACCCGCTGTCCACCCCCGGCGGCGCCGTCGCCCCGTCCAGCAGCACGACCCAGCCGGGGCCGGCCGCGACGAAGTCCTCGTTCTCCCGTCCCGGCGTCGCCTCACTCACATAACTCACCTGCACAGATGCAGGTCTACCCGGTGAAGCGCCCGACCGGGACCGCTAGACCGAAACCGCACACCCCGGCCCGCCGACCTGCCCTCTCCTGTATCGGACACCCGATCCCGACGTTCACGCCGGAATCGCGCACCGGCCCAGGCGCCGAGGAGGGATGTCGGCGCCGGGCACGTGATCGGGCGGCCATCGGCAGCGCCTGACGCTCGCCCGCGCGTTCTGATCTCGGGTGGGACCCGTGGCCCGTCCCGATCCAGGCTCTCGGCCACGCACAGATCACCGGTGCGGTGCCACGTTGTCACCGTTAAGGAAGGTGACTCTCCGCAAGGTCTATCTAGAGTTCTAGATATGGCGCGCGACCCTCGGCTGACCTTGCAGACGCTGCTCGTTCTGAGAGCGATGCTGGAAGATCCGGAACGTGAACGCTTCGGTCTGGAACTGAGCAGGGAGACGGGCCAGCCGACCGGCACGATCTATCCGATCATCATCCGCCTTGAACGATGCGGCTGGGTGGAGAGCTTCTGGGAGCCGGCGGAGCACCATCTGCGGGAAGGGCGGCGCAGGCGCCGCTACTACAGACTCACTGATGACGGCGCTCAACGTGCACGCGAGGCGATCGCCGCGGCGGAACGCACGCGCGGCGGCATCTGGAGCCCGAGCGTGACCGGGGACCTCTCATGAACCTCGACTCGATCCTCGACCGGATGCCCGCCGGAAGCGGCGAGCGGGAGCGGATCCGCCGCGCCTACGCTTTCGCCGCCAGCCGGCACGAAGGACGGCACCGGCGCAGCGGCGCCCCCTACATCACCCACCCGCTGGCCGTCGCCGGAACCGCCGCCGCCATGGGCATGGACGCCCCGATGATCTGCGCCGCTCTCCTCCACGACGTCCTCGCCGACACCACGTGCGGCGACGCCGAGTTGAGCGCCGAGTTCGGCGACGAGATCACCGCGCTCGTCAGGGATCTGACGGATCTCGAGGCAGCCGGAGACGCCGGCCTCCAGACGGCGGCCGACCGAGTCCTGACAGAGATGATGTAGGTGAGCACCTCCCGACGGGGTCTGACCCAAGCCCTGACTGACTTCGTGTCTTCCACGGGATCTGTCGTCCCCGGCCGGGAGGTGCTCGTGTGCACTCACCGTGC
>NZ_JAXCEI010000021.1:0-114802 GCF_041463655.1 Actinomadura monticuli | reverse complement strand
GACCGGCCACCGAACCGCGCAGGTTGTCTCACAACCCCACACGCTGCCCGTCCCGCAGATCCAGGACCAACCCGACGCACCGATCACCCCCAAAGATCCACATGTGCGGAAAACGGGGCTAGCCGGCGGGCTCCGCGCCCAGCGTCTCCAGCAGCTCGGTCACCGGCTGCAGCTTCTCGTACAGCAGCAGGACGGGCTCGCCCGGCTCGGCGAGGTCCAGCGCCGACGTCAGCGCCCCCTTCAGGTCGCCCGCCGGGTGCGGGCGCACGTCCGGGCGGCCCTCCCGCAGCCCCTGGACGATCAGCCGGGTCATCTCGCCGGAGCGGCGGCCGCGCAGGTCCTCGTCCTCGTAGACGACGACGCGGCCGAACGTCCCGGCGATCGCCCGCGCCGTCTCGCCGACGAGCTCGTCGGACCGGTCGCCCGGCAACGTGACCGCGGCCACGCCCCCGCCGCCCCAGCGTCGCTCGACGAACGCGCCCATCGCCTCGACCGCCGCCGGGTTGTGCGCGTAGTCGACCAGGACGGGGTTGCCGCCGACCTGGTACACGCAGCCGCGGCCGGGATTGCGGGTGTGCGGGTCGAACGAGCGCAGCGCGCTCGCGACGACGTCCACCGGGACGCCGAGGGCGCGGGCGGCGGCGGACGCGGCCAGCGCGTTCGCCAGGACGTGGACGGCGTCCCCGCCGAACGCGCCCGCCACCTCGCCGGCCGGCAGGATCCGGGTCCGGCGGTCGCCGCGCGCCTCGGTCAGCCAGCCGTCCGCCACGTAGTAGCCGAGGCCGCCGCCGCGCAGGTGCTCCGTGAGGACGGGGGCGTCCGGCGACAGCGAGAAGAAGCGGAGCACGGGGTCGCGGCGCCGCACGGTGGGCCGTCCCGCCAGGCTCGCCGACGGTTCGTCCGCGGCGTTCAGCACGAGGTGGCCCCCGCGCCGGATCTCCTCGGCGACCAGCGCCTTGATGTCGAGCAGGTCGTCGAGCGACTCGGTGTCGTCCACGCCGAGATGGTCGCGGGTGACGTTGGTGACGACCGCGACGTCGGCCCGGTCGTAGCCGAGGCCGCGCCGCACGATGCCGCCCCGCGCCGTCTCCAGGACGGCCGCCTCCACCGACCGGTCGCCCAGCACCATCTCCGCAGACCGGGGCCCGGACGCGTCCGACACGTGCACCGGCCGGCCGCCCACGTGCACGCCCTCGGTGCTGGTCATGCCGGTCCGCCGGCCGTCCAGCTCCAGCATGTGCGCGATCATCCGGACGGTCGTCGTCTTGCCATTGGTGCCCGTCACCGACACGACCGGCACCCGCGACGGCGTCCCCGCCGGATACATCAGGTCGATGACGTCGCCGGCGACGTCCCGCCCGGCCCCCTCGTGCGGCGCCAGGTGCATGCGCAGCCCCGGCGCGGCGTTGACCTCCAGGATCCCGGCGGCGCCGCGCTCGGCGGGCGGCGCCGAGGCGATGTCGGGCAGCCGCAGGTCGATGCCGCACACGTCCATCCCGACGGCCGCCGCGGCCCGCACGCACATGGCCGCGACCTCGCCGTGCACGTCGCCGGTCACGTCCCGGCTGGTGCCGCCCGTCGACAGGTTCGCGTTGCGGCGCAGCCACACCCGCTCCCCGTCGCCGGGCACCGAGTCCGGGGCGTGCCCCTGCCGCGCCATCAGCGCCAGCTCCGTCGGACCGAGCGCCAGCCGGGTCAGCGGCCGGTCGTGGCCCTCCCCGCGCGCCGGGTCGGCGTTGACCCGCTCCACCAGCTCCGCGACGGACGACGTCCCGTCGCCGGTCACGCACGCGGCGGTCAGCTCCGCCGCCGCAGCCACCCGGCCGCCGACCACCAGGACGCGGTAGTCCTTGCCCGGGACGTAGGACTCGACGAGCACCCCGCCCTCGTCCCCGGCCGCCGCCGCGAACGCGGCGACCACCTCCGGCGGCTCGGTCAGCTCGATGTGGACGTTCTCGCCCTGGTGCCCGGCGAGCGGCTTGACGACCACCGGGCCGCCGACCGCGCGCAGCGCCTCCAGGGCCTCGGCGGGCGACGCCGCGACCCGCCCCTCGGGGACGGGGAGGCCCGCGTCGGAGAGGACCCGGTGCGCGAGCCGCTTGTCGCCCGCGACCTCCATCCCGATCGCCGACGTGGTGTCGGTCATCGCCGCCCACACCGTCCGGCGGTACCGCCCGTACCCGAGCCGCAGCAGGTTGAGGTCGTCGACGCGGCGGACCGGCACGCCCCGCTCGCGCGCCGCCCGCGCCAGCGCGGCCGTGCTCACCCCGAGCCGCTCGGCCTCGTGCCGGGCGGCGACCTCGGCCAGGTCGCCGGACGCGTCGGGCACCTGGCCGGCGAGCGTCCCGGTCACGATCCGGACGGCGAGCGTGATCAGCCGCTCCACCACCGTGCTGGCCGCCGGCTCGTCCCGGGGGCACTCCAGGATCACGTCGTACTCGGCGGGCCCGCCCGCCCGGACGGTGCGGCCGAAGAACACCTCGCGCCCGATGAGCCCGGACAGCTCCAGCGTGACGTGCTCGGTGACATGGCCGAAATAGGTGCCGCGCGCCATCGCGTCCAGCAGCCCGCCGGGGCGCCCCGCCGAGCAGTGGTGCTCGGCCAGGCCCGGCAGCGCCCCCACCAGCCGCTCGGCGAAGCCGGGGTGGTCGGTCGTCTCGTGGCCGGTCAGGCCCTGCAGGTCGAGCCGCGCGATCGCGACGGGACGGGACAGGTAGGTGTTCGGGCCGCCCAGGCGGCGCACGTGATCGAGACGCACGGCTCAGTCCTCCTCGTCCGGGCCGCGCATGTTGCCGATCGCGGGCAGCTTGTCGTTCATCTGGAACGTGCAGCCGGCCGGCAGCAGGTGCAGCGACACGTCGAACATCGCCATCGGCTCGTCGTCGGAGGCGGCGTAGGCGATGGTGGACTGACCGGCGTCCACGACCGTCACCACCCCCGTCCCCACCACCTCGAACTGCCCGTCGCCCACCACGATCGCGGTGTCCTCGTCGATGCCGACGCCCAGCAGCCGGGTGTCCAGCGCTATGCCGCTCATCAGCCGGGGCAGCCGCCCCCGCTCGTTGAAATGCATGTCGATCAGCACGTTGTCGAGCAGTGCGAGCCCCGGGCCGACCTTCACGCTGGAGGCGGCGACCTCGTGGCCGTGCCCGCCCAGGATCATCCAATGCCCCATCGCGGTGGCCCCCGCGCTCGTCCCGGCGATGACCAGGCCCTCCTGGTCCAGCCGCCGCTTCAGCAGCTCGTTGGTCTTCGACCCCACCAGGGTCCGGATCCGCGACTGGTCGCCGCCGCTGAACAGCACCCCCGTCGCCGCGTCCAGCGCGCGCAGCGTCGCCGCGTCGTCGGCCGCGGCCCGGCCGAGCAGCCGCAGCTCCCGGACCGACGGCACGCCGAGCCGCCCGAACACCGCCGTGTACTCCTCGGCGACCTCCTCGGGCACCTCCGTCGCCGTCGTCACGACCACGATCCGCGCGTCCTCGGCCCCGGACAGCTCCACGAACGTCTCGAGCGGCCCCGCCCCGCAGGTCCGGTTCTCCGCCCCACCGATGATCAGCAGCCGGCCCTTGCGTCCGGCGCCCCCGTTTTTGTCCTTCACACCAACTGACTACCCCTCATCACCCCCTGTAGTCGCGCGATCGCGAGGAGCCCCGGCCGGAGCGGTCCCTTCGCTGTGCGATGCTGAGCGGATGAGCGGCAGCCCCGTTCCCCCGGACGTCCCCGCCCGGTCCCCGGCCGGGCCGCCCGCCGCGCTCGCCGCCGCGTCCGCCCACTATCTGCGGGGCGAGCCGATCGACATGTCGGCGCTCGCCGCCGAGCTGGGCGTCGGCCGCGCGACCCTGTACCGGTGGGTCGGCAGCCGTGAGCAACTCATCGGGACGGTGCTCGCCGAGATGACCGAGCGGACGTACCGGGTCGCCGTGCTGGGCGTGGGCGGCACCGGCGCGGCGCGGATCCTCGCCGTGCTGGAGCGCTTCATGCGCGCGGTCGTGACCGCGGAGCCGCTGAAGGCGTTCACCGAGCGCGAGCCGCGGCTGTTCATCCGGCTGGCCACCATGCCCGGCACCATCGAGGACCGCGCGACCGAGCTGCTGACCCGGGAGCTGCAGGCGGAGATCGACCGCGGCGCGCTGCGCGTCCCGCTGCCCACCCGGACGCTCGCGCAGGCGATCGTCCGGGTCGCCGACTCGTTCATGTACGCCCACTACCTGGGCGGCAACCGGCCGGAGATCGACCAGGCGCTGGAGGTGGTCGCGCTGATGCTGCGCCCGTGCGCGCCGGGCGGCGGGACGAACGGCGGGGAATCTTCGGGCCCGGCCGAACGCTGAATGTTTGACGGGCGATGACCGCTTTGTGGCATCCGCTCGGCGTGAGAGGCTAAGTCATTGGACGCATCGTCGAAAGAGGGACGGCCGGGCCGTGAGTGACATCCCCCGCCGCGCGGTGACGCGCACCGCCAAGCTGGCGACCCTGCCGCTGGGCTTCGCCGGGCGCACCGCCCTCGGGCTCGGCAAGCGGACCCTCGGCCGCCCCGCCGAGGCCGTCGCGCTGGAGGTCCAGCGGCGCACCGCCGAGCAGCTGTTCGCCGTGCTCGGCGAGCTGAAGGGCGGCGCGATGAAGGTCGGCCAGCTGCTGTCGATCTTCGAGGCCGGGCTGCCCGAGGAGATCGCCGGCCCGTTCCGGGCCAGCCTGACGCGGCTCCAGGAGTCGGCGCCCCCGATGCCCGCCGCGACCACCCACAAGGTGCTCGCCGAGGGCCTGGGCGACGACTGGCGCGACCACTTCGCCGAGTTCGACGACCGCCCGGCCGCCGCCGCGTCCATCGGGCAGGTCCACAAGGCCGTCTGGCACGACGGCCGCACCGTCGCGGTCAAGGTCCAGTACCCCGGCGCCGCGCAGGCCCTGATGAGCGACTTCACCCAGATCGCCCGGCTGAGCAGGCTCTTCACGCCGCTGTTCCCGGGCGTCGAGGTCAAGCCCGTCGTCGCCGACCTCAAGCGCCGCCTGGAGAAGGAGCTCGACTACGTCGACGAGGCCCGCGCGCAGACCGCCTTCCACGACGCCTACGCCGGCGACCCCGACTTCGCCGTCCCCGCCGTCGTCGCCCAGTCCGGCAACGTGCTGGTCACCGAGTGGCTGGACGGCACCCCGCTCGCCAAGGTCATCGCCGGGGACGACCAGGACGCCCGCGACCGCGCGGGGCTCCTGCTGTTCCGCTTCCTGCTCTCCGGCCCGGCCCGCTGCGAGATGATCCACATCGACCCGCACCCGGGCAACTTCCGCCTCCTGGACGACGGGCGCCTCGGCGTCCTCGACTTCGGCGGCGCCGCCCGCGTCCCGGCGGAGCTCCAGTGGTCCATCGGCCGGCTGCTGCGCATCGGGACCCTGGGCGACCCGGACGAGATCGTCGACGCCCTGTGCGAGGAGGGCTTCCTCGCCCCCGAGGCCGAGGTCGACCCCGACGAGATCGCCGAACTCGTCGCCCCGCACGCCGCCCCCTTCGCCGTGGAGCGCTTCCGCTACACCCGCGAATGGCTCCGCGAGCAGACCTCGCGGGGCCTGGGCCTCGCCTCCGACATGAGGCCCGGCGCCCTGGCGCGCGCCTTCCGCCTGCCGCCCCAGTACCTCGCCGTCAGCCGCGCCCTGTCCGGCTGCGGCGGCGTCCTCTGCCAGCTGGAGGCCGAGGGCGCCTTCCGCGCCGAGGCCGAGCGCTGGCTCCCCGGCTTCGCCGACGACAACCCGCCCCTGGACGACCGGCCCCCGCTGGACGACCAGACCGAGGCCACCGCCTAGTTACTACTAGCCGCACCTAGCCCTGGAGCGCCGCGGCCTCCTCCTGCTCGACCTGGCGGTTCCAGTCGCGCTTGCCCGACTGCCAGCCGTCCTCGTCGCGCCCGCGGCGCCAGTAGCCGGAGATCGACAGCTGGTCCAGGGGCACGCCGCGCTCGACGCGCAGGTGGCGGCGGAGCGCCTTGACGAATCCGGCCTCGCCGTGGACGAAGGCGTGCACCTCGCCGGCCGGGAAGTCCAGCTTCTGGACGGCCTCGACCAGCAGGTCGCCGACCCGGCCCGCGCCCCGGTGCAGCCAGACGATCTCGGCCCCGGCGGGCGCCGGCAGGCGCTGCTCCTCCTCGGGGCCGGCGACCTCGACGAAGACGCGGGCCGCCGCGCCGTCCGGGACGCGTTCGAGCGCGGCCGCGATCGCCGGGAGGGCGCTCTCGTCCCCGGCCAGCAGGTGCCAGCCGGCGCCGGGGCGCGGGGCGTAGGCGCCGCCGGGGCCGTTGAACAGGATCTCGTCTCCCGGCCGCGCGTTCGCGGCCCACGGCCCGGCGAGCCCCGTGTCGCCGTGGTAGACGAAGTCGATCGTCAGTTCGCGCGTTTCGGCGTCCCACGCGCGGACGGTGTAGGTGCGCGTGCTGGGCCACTGCTCGCGCGGCAGCTCGGCGCGCACCCGCTCCATGTCGAACGGCTCGGGGTAGGCGACGTCCGGGCGCGGGAACAGCAGCTTCACGTAGTGGTCGGTGAACTCGCCCGCGCCGAACTCCGCGAGCCCGGGACCGCCCAGGACCACGCGGATCATGTGCGGTGCGAGGCGCTCGGTGCGCAGCACCGTCCCCCGGTGGAGCCTGCGTCCCTTGCGTTCCGGTTCCGCCGCCATGCGAGTCCTCCGATGAGCTGGATCACAGTACTCAGGCAACCCCAACCCGCGGGCGCGGCCGTTTTGTTCCAGTCCCGCTCGCGGAGGAGCGGCGGCGATCAGCCGCGGGTCCGGGCGACCTCGGCGGCGAGCGCCTCGAACGCGGCGTCGGTCTCCTCGCCGGCGAGGAGCGTCGCGAGGGTCGACTTCACGATGACGACGCCGTGCCGGGGCGAGACCCAGATGAGCTGGCCGCCGAGCCCGCTGGCGGAGAAGCCGCTGGGGTTCCGCCCCCGATGGTGAGCGAGCGGCCACCGCGCGTCTACGCATCCGGCGACGAAATCCCGCGGCCGGCCCGGCGGACGGGCGAACGGCCGGCGGCCTGGGCCGGGTCACCCTCCGAACAGGGCCATCTGCGGTACGTTCGGGGGACCCCGAGACCCCCTCAGCCGCCCGTGCCCGGAGGAACGATGTCCGTCCTCGCCCAGTTGCTCACCGCCGTCGCCGACGGCTCGGTGGAGATCGTCGACCTGACCGCGCCGCTGTCGGAGCGGACGCCGATCCTCCAGCTGCCGGAGCCGTTCGCCAACACCGTCCCGTTCCGGCTGAAGGAGATCAGCCGGTACGACGACCGGGGCCCCGCCTGGTACTGGAACGACATCGAGACCGGCGAGCACGTCGGCACGCACTTCGACGCGCCGGTGCACTGGGCCACCGGCCGCGACGGCGAGGACGTCGCGCAGGTCCCGCCCCGCCGCCTCGTCGCCCCCGCCGTGGTGCTGGACGCCTCCGAGCACGTCGCCGGCGACCCCGACTTCCTGCTGGAGGTCGACCACGTCCGCGACTGGGAGAAGGCCAACGGCCCGCTCCCGGACGGCGGCTGGCTCCTCTACCGGACGGGCTGGGACGCGCGCTCCGCCGACCAGGACGCCTTCCTCAACGCCGACGAGAACGGCCCGCACACGCCCGGGATCTCCGCCGAGTGCGCCCGGTGGCTCGCCGAGGAGACCCCCGTCATCGGCCTCGGCACGGAGACCGTCGGCACCGACGCGGGCGCCGCCCACGGCTTCGAACCGCCGTTCCCGTGCCACTCCTACTTCCTCGGCGCGGGCAAGTACGGCCTCACCCAGCTGCAGAACCTCGACCGGCTCCCGGCCCGCGGCGCCGTGCTGCTCGCCTCGCCGCTGCCGATCGTCGGCGGCTCCGGCAGCCCCGCCCGCGTGCTCGCGCTGATCGAGCGATGAACGTCGCGGAGGCCGTGGGGGAGGCCCTCGCGCGGCTCGGCGCCCGCACCGTCTTCGGGGTCGTCGGCAGCGGCAACTTCCACGTCACGAACGCGCTCGTCGCGGGCGGCGCCCGGTACGTCGCCGCCCGGCACGAGGGCGGCGCCGTGACGATGGCGGACGCGTACGCGCGGGTGGGCGGCGGCCTCGGCGTCGTCAGCGTCCACCAGGGGCCGGGTCTCACCAACGCGGTCACTGGCATCGCCGAGGCGGCCAAGAGCCGCACGCCGCTGCTGGTGGTCGCGGGCGAGGTCGCCGCCGGCGCGGTCCGCTCCAACTTCCGGATCGACCAGGCGGCGATCGCGGCGGCGGTCGGGGCCGTCCCCGAGCGGGTCCACTCGCCGCAGACCGCGCTGGACGACGTGGCCCGCGCCTGCCGGACGGCCGTCGCCGAGCGCCGCACGGTGCTGCTCGGCCTGCCGCTGGACGTGCAGGGCGCCGCCCTCCCGGACGAGGGCGAGCGCCGGTCCGCCGCGCCGCCCGCCGGCTACCGGCCGCGGCCGGCGCAGATCCCGCCGCTGCCGGTGCCGCCGCCGGCGGCGGTCGCCCGGCTCGCCGACGCGCTGCAGGCGGCGCGGCGGCCGGTGTTCATCGCCGGGCGCGGCGCCCGGCTGTCGGAGGCGCGCGAGCCGCTCGCTGAGCTGGCCGGGCGCTGCGGCGCGCTGCCCGCGACGTCCGCCGTCGCGCGCGGCCTGTTCGCCGGCGACCCGTTCGCGCTGGACGTCAGCGGCGGGTTCGCCACCCCGGCCGCCGCGGAGCTGATCTGCGGCGCCGACCTGGTCGTCGGCTGGGGCTGCTCGCTGACCATGTGGACGACGCGGCACGGCGCCCTCATCGGCCCGGACGCGACGGTCGTGCAGGTCGACGCGGACGCCCGCGCCCTCGGCGCGCACCGCCCGGTCGACCTCGGCCTGATCGGCGACGCCGCCGAGACCGCGCGGGCCGTGCTCGCCGAGCTGGCGGCGCGCGGGCACGCTGCGACCGGCTACCGGACGCCCGAGGTGGCCGAGCGGCTCGCCCGCGAGGGCCGCTGGCAGGACGTCCCGTACGAGGAGCACCCGGACGGCAAGGACGGCGCCGGCGGGCCGCGCGTCGACCCGCGGACGCTGACGATCGCCCTCGACGCGATGCTGCCCCGCGAGCGCACGGTCGCCGTCGACTCGGGCAACTTCATGGGCTACCCGGCGATGTTCCTCGACGTCCCCGACGGCGACGGCCTCGTGTTCACCCAGGCGTTCCAGTCGGTCGGCCTCGGCCTCGCCACCGCGATCGGCGCCGCGGTGGCGCGTCCCGACCGGCTCACCGTCGCGGCGCTCGGCGACGGCGGCGCGCTGATGTCGGTCGCGGAGCTGGAGACCGCCGTCCGGCTCGGGCTGGGCCTGCTCGTGGTCGTCTACGACGACGAGGCGTACGGCGCGGAGGTGCACCACTTCGGCCCCGGCGGGCATCCGCTGGACACGGTGACGTTCCCGCCGGCGGACCTGGCCGCGATCGGGCGCGGCTTCGGCTGCGCGGCGGCGACCGTCCGGCGCGCGGACGACCTGGCCGCGGTGGCCGACTGGCTGGCGGGCCCGCGGGACCGGCCGATGGTCGTGGACGCCAAGGTCACGCGGGGCCGGCCCGCCTGGTGGCTGGCGGAGGCGTTCCGCGGCCACTGACCTGCGGGCCGTGTAGCCCGGCTCCCGATGGGAACCATCCCGCCATTGTGATCATGTGGCTGGACGGCACCGGGTGCCGGCGCTGCCGTCAAGGACGTGTCGACCCGTCTCGCCAGGCGTCCTTGCGTTCGCGGCGGTCGTGCCTCACGTCACACGTCCTTGAGGAGGAGCGATGACGCGACCGCCGAGGGTCCCCGTACTCGCCCGCGAGATGATGGCCGAGTTCGCCGGCACCATGATCCTCATCCTGTTCGGCTGCGGCGTGGTCGCCCAGGCCGTCGCGGGCAGCGGCCTCGGCGAGCCGCAGAGCCTCGGCGGCCACGACGCCATCGCCTGGGCGTGGGGCATCGCCGTGACGCTCGGCGTGTACGTCTCCGCGCGGATCAGCGGCGGGCACATCAACCCGGCCGTGACCGTCTCGCTCGCCGTGTTCAAGGGGTTCCCGTGGCGCAAGGTGCTGCCGTTCTGCTTCGCGCAGGTGCTCGGCGCATTCGTCGCCGCGCTGATCGTCCGGTGGAACTACACCGAGATCCTGAACAAGTTCGACCCGGGCCTGACGGCCAAGACGCAGTTCGTGTTCTCCACCATGCCCGGCAACGGGTCGCTGCCCATCCACACCTGGGGCGCCTTCCGCGACCAGATCATCGGCACCGCGATCCTGCTCTTCCTGGTCCTCGCGCTCACCGACCTGCGCAACGCGCCGCCGCTGGCCAACCTGGGGCCGCTGATCATCGGTCTCGTGGTGGTGGCGATCGGGATGGCGTTCGGGTCCGCCGCCGGCTACGCGATCAACCCGGCCCGCGACTTCGGGCCGCGGCTCGCCCAGTACATCACCGGATACGGGACGGCGTGGCGCGACCAGTACGGGGACTTCTACTTCTGGGTACCCCTCGTCGCGCCCCTGATCGGCGGCGTGCTCGGCTCGGGCCTCTACATTCTGCTCATCGGGCGGAACATCCCGGACGAGGACGAGGAGCCCGAGCCGAGCCCGGAGTACGACGTTGCCTGACGGGGCCCGTCCCCGCCGGCGGAAAGGGAGAGAGATGGCCGACTTCGTCGGGGCGCTCGACCAGGGCACGACGAGCACCCGTTTCATGATCTTCGACCACGGCGGGAACGAGATCGCCCGCCACCAGCTGGAGCACGAGCAGATCCTGCCGAGGGCGGGCTGGGTGGAGCACAACCCGACCGAGATCTGGGAGCGGACCCGGGCGGTCGTCCAGAGCACGCTGAACAAGGCGAACCTGAGCCACACCGACCTGGCGGCGTTCGGCATCACCAACCAGCGCGAGACGACCGTGGTGTGGAACCGGCGCACCGGCCGCCCGTACTACAACGCGATCGTGTGGCAGGACACCCGCACCGACCGCATCGCGTCCGCGCTGGACCGCGACGGGCGGGGCGAGACGATCCGGCACCGCGCGGGGCTGCCGCCGGCCACGTACTTCTCCGGCGGCAAGGTCCAGTGGATCCTGGAGAACGTCGACGGGGTCCGCGAGGCCGCCGAGAACGGCGACGCGATCTTCGGCAACATCGACTCGTGGGTGCTGTGGAACCTGACCGGCGGGACCGACGGCGGTGTGCACGTCACCGATCCGACCAACGCCAGCCGCACCATGCTGATGGACCTGGAGACCCTCGACTGGGACGACCAGCTCCTGTCGTTCTTCGGCATCCCCCGCTCGATGCTGCCGGAGATCAAACCGTCCTCGGCGCCCGAGCCGTACGGCGTGACCCGCGCGGACGGGCCGCTCGGCGGCGAGGTGCCCCTGACCGGGATCCTGGGCGACCAGCAGGCCGCCACGGTGGGCCAGGTGTGCTTCGCGGTGGGCGAGGCCAAGAACACCTACGGCACCGGCAACTTCCTGCTGCTCAACACCGGTGAGGAACTCGTCCGGTCCAAGGCGGGGATGCTGACGACCGTCTGCTACAAGTTCGGCGACCACCCGGCCGTGTACGCGCTGGAGGGCTCGATCGCGGTGACCGGGTCGGCGGTGCAGTGGCTGCGCGACCAGCTGGGCATCATCTCCGGAGCCGCGCAGAGCGAGTCGCTGGCCCGGCAGGTCGACGACAACGGCGGCGTGTACTTCGTGCCGGCCTTCTCCGGCCTGTTCGCGCCGTACTGGCGCTCGGACGCGCGCGGCGCGATCGTCGGCCTGTCGCGCTTCAACACCAACGCCCACCTGGCCCGCGCCACCCTGGAATCGATCTGCTACCAGTCGCGCGACGTGGTGGAGGCGATGCACGAGGACTCCGGCGTCTCCCTGGACGTCCTCAAGGTCGACGGCGGCGTCACCGCCAACGAGCTGTGCATGCAGATGCAGGCCGATATCCTCGGCGTCCCGGTCTCGCGCCCCGTCGTCGCCGAGACCACCGCACTCGGCGCCGCCTACGCCGCCGGCCTCGCCACCGGCTTCTGGACCACCACCGACGAACTGCGCCGGAACTGGAACGAGGACAAACGCTGGGAGCCCACCTGGAACGACGACCAGCGCCGGATCGGCTACGCCGGCTGGAAGAAGGCCGTCGAGCGGACCTACGGCTGGGTGGACGTGGACTGACCGCGCCGGGGAGGCGGCGGTCCTTCTCCGCGGGCCGGAGATGATCTAGCATCCGCCGGTGACAGCGTCGTCACCGACCGTAGACGCTCCGGCCCGCCGAGAGGACCCGCATGACCAGACGCCTTGCCGCAGTGCTCGCCGCCGCCGCGTGCGCCGGGACGCTCGCCACGAGCACCGCGCAGGCCGCCGCCGTCCCGCCGGAGGCTCCGGACCACGGCCGGGCGGGGGCGCCGCACCAGCGCCGGGCGGGCGTCGACTTCACCGGGATCGTCGCGCTCGGCAACTGCTCGGGGTCGCTCGTGCGGGGGCCGCGCTCCCGCGACACCGACGCCGCGCTCGTCCTGACCAACGGCCACTGCCTGGAGTCGGGGATGCCCGCGCCGGGCCGCGTCATCGTGGACCGGGCGTCCTCCAGGACGTTCACGCTCCTCGACCGGACGGGCGGGAGCGACCTCGGCACCCTCAGGGCGACCAGGATCGAGTACGCCACCATGACCGACACCGACGTGACAGTCTACCGGCTGGACGCCACGTACGCGGCGATCCGGAGGCGGTACGGGGTCTCCGCGCTCCGCCTGTCCACCGCCAGGCCGCACGACGGAACGGAGATCCGCGTCGTGTCCGGCTACTGGCGCAAGATCTACGGGTGCAGGATCGACGCGACCGTGTACCGGCTGCGCGAGGCCGGCTGGACCTGGAGGGACTCCCTCCGGTACACGCCGCGGTGCGAGACGGTCCACGGCACGTCCGGCTCGCCGGTCATCGACGTCCGGACGCGCCAGGTCGTCGGCGTCAACAACACCGGCAACGACGACGGCGAGCGGTGCACGCTCGACAACCCGTGCGAGGTCGACCGCGGAGGCAGGATCACGGTCCGCCGGGGCGTCCACTACGGCCAGCAGACGTACCTGCTCGCCCGCTGCCTCGGCGAGGGCGGCGACGTCGTGCTGCGCGGGACGTGCGCGCTGCCGAAGCCCTGACGGTCCAGGCCCCCGGCCGTCCGGCTCAGCCCTCCGCGAGCAGGCCCATGCGGAGCCGGTCGAGGGTGGCGCGCAGCAGGCGGGAGACGTGCATCTGCGACAGCCCGATCTGCTCGGCGATCTGCGTCTGGGTCTTGTTGCCGAAGAACCGCAGCAGCAGGATCGTCCGCTCGCGCTCGGGCAGGTCGTCGATCAGCGGTCCGAGCGCGTGGCCGTCGATGAAGGCGTCCAGCGCGGGGTCGTCGGAGCCGAGGTACTCGCCCACGGTGCCGTTCTCGCCGCCGGGCGAGCCGTCGGCCGGCGCCTCCAGGGACAGCGGGCGGTAGGCGTCGCAGGCGATGATGACCTCGACGGTCTCCTCCTGGGTGATGCCCATCAGGTCGGAGATCTGCGCGGTGGTGGGGGAGCGGCCGTGCTCGCGGGTGAAGTCCTGCACGGTGCGCTGCAGGATCGGCCGTAGCTCCTGGATGCGGCGCGACACCCGGATGCCCCACGTCTTGTCGCGGAAGTGCCGCTTCACCTCCCCGGTCACCACCGGGTAGGCGTAGGTGACGAAGCGGTCGCCGATGCCCGGGTCGAACCGGTTGATGGCCTTGACCAGCCCCAGGTAGGCGACCTGCTGGAGGTCGTCCAGCGGCTCGCCGCGGTTGGCGTACCGGCGCGCCACGCCGCGGACGAGCGGGGCGTGCATGTCGACGATGCGCGCCCGGAGCCGTTCCCGCCGGGGATCGTCCTCCGCGAGCCGGTTCATCTCCTCCAGAAGGATCTCGGTCTGCCCGTCGTTGAACCGTGTGGTCTGCGCCGACGTCATGCGAGTGCTCTCCTTTGCGGACGAGGCCGGCGAGGGCGGGGGCTATCGCTCGGTGCCGACCCCCTACCCGGGAGATGGGCGATCACACGGCGTCGCGGAGGCGCTGCGGATAGACGCACCTCAGGCGGGTAACCGGGCGGTGAGGCAGGAGGTGGAGCCGTGAGCACGATCACCGAATCGGTCAACGTCACCGTCCCGATCCGCACGGCCTACGACCAGTGGACGCGGTTCGAGACGTTCCCGCGGTTCATGGACGGCGTCGAGGAGATCCGCCGGATCGACGACACGACCCTGCGCTGGACGACCCGCGTCGCGGGCGTCGTCCGCGAGTTCGACGCGCGCATCACCGAGCGGCGGCCCGACGAGCGCGTCGCGTGGAAGTCCCTGGACGGCCCCACCCACGCCGGCGTGGTGACGTTCCACCGGCTGGACGAGACCACCACCCGCGTCACCGCGCAGCTGGAGATCGACCCGGCGGGCTTCGCCGCGAAGGCGGGGGACCGGCTCGGCGCCCTGACCCACCGGGTCCGGGGCGACCTGCGGCGCTTCAAGAAGTTCGTCGAGTCGCGCGGAGCCCAGGCCGGAGCCCAGGCCGACGTCCAGGCCGACGTCCAGGCCGGCGGCGCCGGGCCGGCCGGTCCGGCGCCTGATCGCCGGTAGACTCGGGCGGGCCCCGGCGTGCCGGGGAAGTGGCGGTGGGGCCCGCCGATCCCGGCCCGGGGTGAACCGCGGAGGACGTCCGCCAACGGTCCCTGCCAGTGAACGCCCGCTACTGGTAGGAGTACGCCATGCCCGGCCCTCCCGTGGACTCCGATGTCGATCTGCACGTCCCGGAGCAGCGCGCCGAGCTGCGGCGGGCGCCCTGGCGAACCCTCGGGGCGATCTCGGCGGGCGGCGTGCTCGGGGCGCTCGCGCGGTACGGGCTGAGCGCCGCGTTCCCGTACGGGCCGGGGGAGTTCCCTTGGCCGGTCTTCTGGGCGAACGTCTCGGGCTGCCTGCTGATCGGCGTGCTGATGGTGCTGATCACCGAGTGGCGGCCGGCGCACCGGCTCGTCCGGCCGTTCCTCGGGGTGGGGGTGCTCGGCGGGTACACCACGTTCTCGACCTACGCCGTCGACGTCCAGCGGGCGGTGGAGCACGGTGCGCCGCGGGTGGGCCTGGCCTACCTCGCGCTGACGCTCGCCGCCGCGCTCGCCGCCGTCCTCGCGGGCGTGCGGCTGACCCGGGCGCTGACCGGCCGCCGGGCCGCGGAGGACGCCGGGTGACGATCCTGCTGATCGCGCTGGGCGCCGCGTTCGGCGCTCCGCTGCGCTACCTGACCGACCGTGCCGTCCAGGCCCGGCACGACTCGGTGTTCCCCTGGGGAACGTTCACCGTCAACGTCGCGGGGTCGTTCGTGCTGGGCCTCCTGGCGGCGCTCCCCGCGGGCGGCGGGGTGATGGCCTTCGCCGGGACGGGCTTCTGCGGCGCCCTGAGTACGTACTCCACATTCGGGTACGAGACGCTGCGGTTGGCGGAGGACGGCGCCCGCGCCTACGCGGCGCTCAACGCGGTGGCCAGCATCGCCGCCGGGCTGGGAGCGGCCTACTGCGGGACGGTCGTCGCGCAGGCGCTGTGAGACGCCGCGGAGGCGACCGTGAAACGTGGCGCGGCCCAGGCTCGCAGTTCGGGGCACATGGCTCCGAGCTCGCGAGTGGGCCGCTTGGTGACTCTGCCCATAAGGCCGTGTCCGTAAACCGGAAAGTGTCTGAACTATCACGCGAGGGGCAGGGCGACGTGGCGTGCGGTGCGCGGCCGGAGGCGTACGAGGGGGCCGGGCGATGCGGGTCCTGGTGACCGGGTGGCCGAGCTTCCTGCACGGCGAGGCCACGGCCGGCGACGTCCTGGCGATGGAGGCGGTGCGGCGGGCGCTCGCCGGGGCGCGGGTCGACTGCGACCTGGCGTGGAGCCCCGTCTTCCGGCCGGGCAGGCTGGACCTCGACCGCGCCGACCCCGCGTCCTACACGCATGTGGTGTTCGCCTGCGGACCGCTGCACGGGCCGCAGGTCGAGGAACTGCACCGCCGGTACGCGCGCTGCACCCGCGTCGCCGTGGGCGTGTCGGTCATCGACCCGGACGACCCGGCGGTCACCGGGTTCGACGCCGTCCTCGCGCGGGACGCGCCGGTGCAGGCGCCCAGGCGGGATCTGGCGGCGCTGCCGGCGACGCCGTCCGTGCCCGTCGTCGGGGTCGTCCTCGCGCCCGGCCAGCGGGAGTACGGCGAGCGGCGGCTGCACGACCAGGTCGAGCGGGAGCTGACGGACTGGCTCGCCGCCCGCGCCTGCGCGCGGCTGCCGCTCGACACGCGGCTCGATCCGCGCGACTGGCGCCTGTTCGGCACGGCGGCCGAGCTGGAGTCGGTGCTGCGCCGGCTCGACCTGGTGGTGACGACCCGGTTGCACGGCCTGGTCCTGGCGCTGAAGAACGGCGTGCCCGCCCTGGCCGTCGACCCGGTGGGCGGCGGCGCGAAGGTGACCGCGCAGGCGCGGGCGTGGTCGTGGCCGGCCGTCGTGACGGTCCCGGAGCCGCGGGGCGAGGGCGCACCGGTCCTGGACGCCGGGGAGCTCGGCCGGTGGTGGGACTGGGCGCTGTCGCCCGCGGGGGCCGGGCGGGCCCCGATGGTCACGGCGGACGACGCCGTGATCGGCGAGCTGCTCGACGTGCTCGGCGCGCGTTAAAAACCCCGCATATCGGGAAGTTTTCGCATTTCAGACGTAGGAAGGAGCGTCCGTCATGCGGCATGAGGAGTTCATCGGACAGGTCCAGGACCGCGCCCGCCTGCCGGGCTGGGGCGACGCCGAGCGGGCGTCCCGCGCGACCCTGGAGACGCTCGGCGAGCGGGTCCCGGAGGGCCTCGCCGACAACCTCGCGGCGCAACTCCCGCACGAGATCGGCGAGCACCTGCGGCGGACCGAGGTCTACGGCGGCGCCGGCAGCGGGGAGCGGTTCGACAAGCACGACTTCGTGGAGCGGGTCGCCGTGCGCGCCGGGACCAGCGAGGCGCGGGCCGCGTTCCTCGCGCGCAGCGTCCTGGGGGTGGTGGACGACGCCACCCAGGGCTCGATCACCGCGAAGGTGCGCCACGCGCTGCCGCCCGACATCCGGGACCTGGTCCCGGCGGGCGGCTCCGGCCGATGACCGGACGCCCCCGGGACCGGAGGGGGCCGGGACGCGCGCGGGCGGCGCTCCGGCCCCGTCCTTGACGGGTCCGGGTCGGGCGGTCACGCGGGCCGCGCGATGAGCGGTTCCCTGCCGAACCACTCGATGGTGCCGCGCAGGCCCTCCTCGACGGTGACGCGGGGGCGCCAGCCGAGCGCCTTCTCGGCGAGCGCGGTGTCGGGGCGCCGGACGCGCGGGTCGTCCACCGGCCGGTCGATGAACCGCAGCTGGGACGGCGAGCCGGTCAGGTCGATGATCAGCCGCGCGAGGCCGGCCATGGAGATCTCGTACGGGCTGCCGATGTTGACCGGCCCCGGATGGCCGGACAGGGCGAGCGCGAGGATGCCGCGGACCGTGTCGTCCACATGGCAGATCGAGCGGGTCTGCGAGCCGTCCCCGGTGATGGTCAGGTCCTCGCCGGTCAGCGCCTGCCGCAGGAACGTCGGGATGGCCCGGCCGTCGTCGGGGCGCATCCGCGGCCCGTAGGTGTTGAAGATCCGCACGATCGCGGCGGGCAGGCCGCGGGAGTGCCGGAACGCCGACGTGAGCGCCTCGCCGAACCGCTTGGCCTCGTCGTACACGCTGCGCGGCCCGACCGGGTTCACGTTGCCCCAGTACGACTCGGGCTGCGGGTGCACCAGCGGGTCGCCGTACACCTCCGAGGTGGAGGCCAGGACGAACCGCGCGCCCTTCTCCTCGGCCAGTTCGAGCGCGTTGCGGGTGCCCTGGCTGCCGACCTCCAGGGTCTGGATCGGGAAGCGCAGGTAGTCGGCCGGCGACGCGGCCGAGGCGAGGTGGAAGACGTAGCCGACCTCGCCGGGGACGTGCACCGGCTCGGTGAGGTCGCGTTTCAGGAACCGGAAGTCCCGCCGCCCGGCCAGGTGCGCGATGTTGCGGGACGTCCCGGTGAGCAGGTTGTCCAGGCACACCACCGAGATCCCCTCGGCGAGGAGCGCCTCGCACAGGTGCGAGCCGAGGAAGCCGGATCCTCCGGTGACGACGGCGCGTGGATGTCTCATCATTCCCCCTCATCGGGTCTCGGCGGGCGTGCCCCCCCGGGCGAGCACGGCCTCGGCGGCCTCGGCGGCCCGGTCCGCGGAGATCTCCAGCAGGCCGGGGCAGGGCTCGCGCCCGTGCGGGTCGCCGTGCCGCCCCGCCCACAGGACGCGGTGCTCGCAGCGGTCGGGCGGCGGCCCCCAGCGGCCGGGCGGCGTCGGGCCGAACAGCAGCACCGACGGCGTGCGGAAGGCGGTCGCGAGGTGCGCGACGCCGGTGTCGCCGCACACCACCAGCCGGGCCGCCGCGACGAGCGCGGCGAGCTCCGGCAGGGGAGTGCGGCCGGAGAGGTCGGCGGCCGGACCCAGCCCGGCGAGGTCCGCGACGCGGCGCGCGAGGGACGTCTCGGCGGGGCCGCCGGTGACGACGACGCGCTCGCCGCGGTCCCGCAGCGCCGCCGCGACCGCCGCGAACCGCTCGGCGGGCCAGCGGCGCGCCCCGGACGCCGCGCCGGGGTGGACGACGACGGCCCCCGGCCTGGGCGAGGGCACCGCCGGAACGGGCAGGTCGAGGTCGCCGGGATCCGCGGGGAACCCGTAGGACGCCACGAGCCGGCACCAGCGCGCCACCTCGTGCTCGCCGGGATCCCAGGAGGGCCCGCCGCTGTGCGGCGCGTCCGGGCAGGCGAAGGCGAGCAGCCGGGCCGGCGCCGGGGCCGCGAGGAGCCGGTGGCTCCGCGGCCCCGAGCCGTGCAGGTTGACGGCCACGTCCACCGGCCCGGCGGCCGGGAGCGGGGCGTCCAGGCCGTCCGCCGGCAGGACGGCGTCGGCCGCGCCCGTCGCGCGGGCCAGGACGGCGAGCCCGGCCGGGGCGGCGAGCGTGATCCGGGCGTCCGGCATCCCGCGCCGCAGCGCCCGTAACGCCGGGACGGCGGTCAGCAGGTCGCCGAGCCCGAGCGCGCGCAGCGCCAGGACGCGGGGAGCCGTCACGGCCACGACGGCTCGCCGGACGGGCAGACGACGAGCTCGCGCACCTCGCAGCCGGTGGGCTGGGCGAGCGCGAACGCGATGGTCGCCGCGACGTCCTCGGGCCGGTTCAGCTCGGCGTCCGCGCCCGGCTTGTACCGGTCGGGGCGGTCGTCGAAGAACGCGGTGTCCATGCCGCCGGGCACGATCATCGTGACGGCGACCCTCCCGGCCAGCTCGGCGGCGAGCGCCCGGGTGAACCCGACGACCCCGAACTTGGACGCGCAGTACGCGGTGGCGTCGCCCACCGCGCGGAACCCGAGCGTGGACGCGACGGTCACGATCCGCCCGTGCGGCTCGTTCTCCAGGTAGGGGATCGCGGCGCGGGCGACGGCGGCGGTGCCGAGCAGGTTCACCTGGACGACCCGCTCCCAGTCCTCGGCGGGGACGTCGTTCAGCGCCCCGCACGCGTCGATGCCGGCGGCGGTCACGACGGCGTTCAGCCCGCCGGCCGCGCGCGCCAGGCCGTGCACGGCCCGCTCGGCGCACCGGCGGTCGGCGAGGTCGGCCTGCATGTGCTCGAAGTCGTCCTTCGGCGGGTGCCGGTCGAGGATCAGCGGGCGCCCGCCGTCGGCGGCGACCTTCCGCGCGACGGCCGCGCCGAGTCCGGACGAACCGCCGGTGATGAGCACGTTCATGACGCGTTTCCCTTCGTGGTCGACAGCAGGCGCGTGGTGGAGCGCCCTTCCAGCAGGGGGAGCAGGACGATCTCGCCGCCGTGCGCCCGGACGGTCTCCGCCTCGGGCAGCGCGGTCCCGGCGTAGTCGGCGCCCTTCACCCACACGTCGGGCCGCAGCCGCTCCAGCAGCGGCGCCGGGGTGTCGTCGTCGAACACCACCGCGGCGTCGACGTCGCTGAGCGCCTCCAGCACCCGGACGCGGTCGGCGGCGGGCGTCACCGGGCGCGTCGGCCCCTTGCGCCGCCGGACGGAGGCGTCGGAGTTGACGCACACGACCAGGCAGTCGCCGAGCCGCCGCGCCCGCTGCAGCAGGTCGACGTGCCCGGCGTGGAGCAGGTCGAAGCAGCCGCCGGTCGCCACCACCGTCCCGCCCGCGCGCCGGACCCGCTCGACGACGTCGCGGGCGTCCTCGCCGCGCTCGGGCACGAGCCGGGCCGTGCCGGTCTCGGTGAGCCGCGCCGACAGCCCCGCGGCGGCCCCGGCCCGGACGAACTCCGACGCCCACCGGACGCCCTCGGTGACGGCGGCGGTGAGCGCCCGGCCGTCGGCGAGCGCGCCGGCGGCCCCGGCGGCGAAGCTGTCGCCCGCGCCGCAGGAGTCGCCCCGGGCCGGCTCCGCGGGCGCGAGGAACGGCGCCTCGGACCCGTCGCACAGCAGCGCGCCGTCGGAGCCGAGCGTCACCGCGACGCCCCCGATGCCCCAGGCCCGGCCGAGGTGGCGGCCGCGCCGCCCGGCCGCCGACAGCCCGAACCCGCTGATCTCGGCGCCGTCGGCGGCGGCCAGCCGGGCGGCCTCCTCCTCGTTCGGGGTGAGCAGCCGGACCCCCGGGACGGGCGGCGCGCCGCGCGGATGCGGGTCCCACACGACCGGCACGTCAGCGGCCAGCTCCCCGAGCAGGGAGCGGACCGCGCGGTGCCGGGTGACGCCGCGGCCGTAGTCGGAGACCAGCACGGAACCGGCCCCCGCGATCGCGTCGGTGACGCGCGGACCGACGGGCCCGTCGAGGGCCTGCCCTTCCCCGGCGTCCAGGCGCGCCACCGACTGTCCTCCGGACCGGATGCGCAGCTTGCGGGGCGTGCCGCCGTGCAGGTGGAACGCCGCGACCTCCAGGTGCCGCTCCAGCATCGCGCGCAGCCGCCGGCCGGCGTCGTCGTCGGCGAGCGCCGTGACGAGCACGACCTCGCGGCCTCCGGCCGCCGCGAGCAGCGCGGCGAGGCCGGCGCCGCCGGGGCGGGGCCGCTCCTCGGCCTGCTCGACGACGGGGACCGGCGCGTCCGGGCACAGCCGGCTGCTGGTGCCGACGATGTCGACGTCGAGCAGGACGTCGCCGACCACCACGAGCGGCCCTGCGCCGCGGGTGCTCCGTTCAGGCATCGGCCACCCCCAGGGTCTCGTCGACCACCCCGCACAGCAGGTGGACGGCGGCGAGGTGGATCTCCTGGACGGTCGAGGCGGCGCCCGCCTCGACGGTGACGGCGTCGTCGCACGCCTCGGCGAGCGGGTTCGGGCCCGGGCCGGTGACCGCCCAGGCCGACAGCCCGAGCCGCCGGGCGCGGTGCGCCGCCGCGACCACGTTGGGGCTGCGGCCGCTCGTCGACAGGCACACCAGCACGTCCCCGGGACGGCCGTGCGCCTGCACCTGCCGCTCGAACACGGTGACCGGGCCGTAGTCGTTGCCGATCGCGGTGACGGACGAGGCGTCCCCGTGCAGCGGGATCGCCGACAGCGGGCACCGCTCGCCCTCGAACCGGCCGACGAGCTCGGCGGTCAGGTGCTGCGCCTCGGCGGCGCTGCCGCCGTTGCCGCAGGCCAGCAGGCGACCGCCGGCGCGCAGCACGCGGGCGAGCCGGCGGCCCCACGCCTCGACCGTCGGGACCTGGTCGCGGAACCGCAGCGCCGCCTCGGCGAGCGCCTCCAGCCGCCGGTCGTGGACGGTGGACGTCCTGGTCCGGGTCCCGGTCCGCGCGGTCACGCGGCCACCTCGCTCAGGGCGGCGGCGTGCCGGTAGACCTCGGCGGTCCCGGCGGCGACGTGCGCCCACGAGTAGCGCTCGCGGGCCCGGCCGCCCGCCGCGAACCCCATCGCGGCGCGTTTCGCCGGGTCGTCCAGCAGCGCCCGGATCGTGCGGGCGGCCGCCTCCGGGTCGCGCGGCGGGACGAGCGCGCCGGTGACGCCGTCCATGACCGTGTCGAGGTGCCCGCCGACGGCGCTCGCCACCACGGGCACGCCGCAGGCCATCGCCTCCAGCGGCACCATGCCGAACGGCTCGTACCACGGGAGGGCGACCACGAGGCTCGCCGACCGCAGCAGCGGCGGCACGTCCTCGCGGCCGAGCCGGCCGAGGAACTCCACCCGCCCGGCGACGCCGGCGTCCCGGGCGACCTGCCGCAGCCGGCGCGCCTCCGGGTCGCCGCCGAGGTCGCCGCGCGGCGGCCCGCCGGCGACGGCCAGCTCGGCGTCCGGCAGGTGCGCGAGCGCCCGGATGGCGGTGTCGACGCCCTTGCGCTCGACCAGCCGGGACAGCACCACGAGCCGGTGCGGCTCCCCGCCCCCCGCGGCGGGGGCGCCGGCGGGGGTGAACAGGGCCAGGTCGACCCCGCACGGCACCACCCGGACCCGGTCGCGGTCGACGCCCATCGCCGCCAGTTCGGCGGTCTCGTCGGAGCAGGTGGCGATGACGGCGTCGGCGCCGCGCCCGATCGCGCGTTCCAGCCGGACGCGCGACGCGGGGCTCGTGTCCTTGCCGCCCTGGTGGCGGCGCTTCACGGTGCCGAGGGCGTGGAAGGTCTGCACCACGGGCACGCGCCGCGACCCCGCCGCCTGCCCGGCCTGGATCGCGGCGAGGCCGCTCATCCAGAAGTGGGCGTGCGCGACGTCGGGCGGCTCGGCGGCCCAGCGCCGCCCCAGGTACGTCCCGAAGTCGTGCATCCAGGGCAGCAGGTCGTCCTTGGCGATGCGCTCGGGCGGCCCGGCCGGGACGTGCTCGACGGTCACGCCGGGCGCGAGCCGCACCCGGTGCGGGAGGGCGGGCGCGTCCCGGCGCGTGTAGACCGTGACGTAGTGCCCCTGGCGGCCGAGCTCGGTGGCCAGTTCCGCGACGAACACGTTCTGCCCGCCGCCGTCCGCCCCGCCCAGGCCCTTGCCGGCGGGGCCGCCCCTGGCGGCGAGGGGACTGGCGTGCTCGGAGATCATGGCAATCCTCATCGCGTTACCTCCTGGAGAGTCCGCCGCCAGTCGCGCAGGAAACGCGGCAGCCCGTACCGGTCGACGGCGTGGGCCCGCGCCTCCTTGCCCATCTGGCGGGCACGCGGCGGGTCGGCGGCCAGGGCCCGCGCGGTCTCCGCCAGGGCGGCGACCCGCGTGGACAGCACCCCGGCCTCCGGCGGCACTGCCTCGACCGCCTCGGTGGTGGCGAGCGCCACCACCGGCAGTCCGAGCATCATGGCCTCGATCAGCGCGAGACCGAGGGAGGTCCACCGGTAGGGGTGGACGTAGACGCGGCGCCGGGCGAGCTCCTCGTGCATCCTCGCCTGCGGCAGGTCCTCGAACGTCCAGAGCGACTCCGGGGGGATGCCGAGGCGCCCGGGGACGCCGGCGACGTTCATGCCGAACAGGTCGAGGGGGACGGCCGACGCGAGCTCGGCGAGCAGGTCGGTCCCGGCGACGCGGCCGCGCCGGATCGGGTCGTTGATGACGACGCCGGCGCGCGGCATGTCCGCGGTGCACCGGTAGCCGGGGTCGACGACGCCGTGCTCGATGACCGTGGTCGGGGCGCGGCCGCAATTCCAGAACAGCCGGTTGAAGTGGGTGACATGCACGACCGGGATGTCGGAGCGGTCGTGCAGGAGGTGCCGGCTGTCGGGCACGACCTCCTCGGGGAGGCCCGCGTCGGACGGGGTGCGGCGCGGCGTGTCGTGCTCGACGTAGACGGCCGGGACGTCGCGGCCGGGGCGGCGGCCGAGCCATTCCTCGGCCAGCCGCAGCTCGTGCGGGCGCTGCAGGACGACGACGTCCACGTCCTCGTCGCGGAGCCGCCCGGGGGCCACCTCGACCGCCCGGTCGGGCCAGGTGAAGGTGTCCGGGCGCCCCCGGCCGTCCGGTCCGCGGTCCGGGGTCGCCGGGACGAGCGTGGTCTGCGGGCCGTGGACGAACGACGTCGCCCACGAGCCGTGCACGTGCCACATCAGGACTCTCATCGCGCGGGCACCTCCTCCGACGCCACGATCTCGACGGCCGCGGCGACCTCGTCGGCGGTGACGGACGACAGGCAGGGGTGGCCGTCGACCGGGCACTCGCGGGCGCGGCTGTCCTTGCAGGGCGCCCGCTGGTCGCCGAGCAGCGCCAGCGGGACGCCGAACGGCGCCCACCGGGCGGCCGGCACGGTCGGCGCGAACAGCGACACGACCGGCGTCCCGACCGCCGCCGCCAGGTGCGCGGGTCCGGTGTTGCCCGCGACGACGGCGGACGCGCCCGCCAGCACGGACGCCAGCTCCGGCAGGGACGTGCGCCCGCCGAGGTCGAGGCCGTCCTCGCCGGCGACGAGCGCGGTCAGCTCCTTCTCGTCCGCGTGGCCGGTGACGACGACCCGGCGGCCCGCGGCGCGCAGCAGCCGGACGGCCTCGGCGCAGCGGCCAGGCGGCCAGGCGCGCGCGGGCACCGACGTCCCGGGATGCACCACGACGTAGCCGGGCCCGCCGGTGAGGTGGTCGGTGTTGGGCAGCGGCTCCCGGACGCGCAGCCGCGTGTCGGCCGGGGACGGGAACCCGGCGTCCTCCGCGAGCGCGAGCATCCGCAGCGGCTCGGGGACGTCGGTGTCGGGCCGGTGCCGCAGGTCGAGCAGCGAACCCGGGTAGTCCTCGCTGATGCCGCCGATCCAGGGCGTCCCGGCGAGCCGCAGCAGCAGTGCGAGCGGCAGCGGCGACTGGTGGAACGAGGTCAGGATCAGCGCCCGGTCGAAGCCGCGCAGCTCGCGGACGATCCGGTCGATCTCGGCCTGCTCGACGGGCACGTGGTCGGGGTCGATCCAGGGGGCGCGCCACTCGATGACGCGGTCGACGCCGGGCAGCAGGCCGGCGGCGGCGCGCCCGCGCGGCCCGCACAGCACCGCGACCTCGTCGGCGCGCCCGGCCACGGCCCGCACCGCGGGGCCGGCGAGCAGCACGTCGCCGAGGTTGTCCTGGCGTGCGACGAGGACCCTCATCGGCGCCGCCTCCCGCCGAGGACGAGATCGACGGCGGCGTCCAGCGTCGGCGCCGTCTCCGGCGCCCGCGCGATCTCCACCGGCCGGGTCCGCCCGGTCGGGACGAGGATGCCGCGCGCCCCCGCCGCGGCGGCGGCCTCGATGTCGCCGCCGACGTCGCCGATGACGGCGCAGTCGGACGGCAGCACCCCGAGCCGCTCCGCGGCCCGCTCGATCATGCCGGGCTCCGGTTTGCGGCACCCGCAGCCCTCGCCGTCGTCGTGCGGGCAGAACTCCCACACGTCGACGCGCCCGAGCAGCTCCTCGACGCGGGCGTTGACGCGCCGCACGTCCCCGGCGCCGATGCGTCCCTTGGCCACCCCGGACTGGTTGGACACGACCCCGATCCGGACGCCGTGGCTCCGGAGCCGGTCGAGGGCGCGGCGCGCGCCCGGCATCGGCTCGACCCGCGCCGGGTCCCCGTTGTAGGGCACGTCCCTGATCAGCGTGTCGTCGCGGTCGAAGAGCACGACCCGGGGCCCGCCCCAGCTCCGCGCCCGGCGGTGGGCGGCCAGGCCCCGCGCCCGGTACCAGATCGCGGCGGGCGGGATGGCGGCACTGGTGGCCAGCATCGTCGTCACCTCTCCGGGAGTCCTCGGGCCGGGCCGGATCCGCTCCCAGGCGAACCGCGCGGTGAGCGCCGCCCACATGCCCGCGGAGGCCGCGGCGGCGGCCCGGCTCCTCGGGGCGGCCGCGACCGCGAGGAGCGCGGCGGCGGTGGTGAGCGCGTGCCGGCGGAGCAGGCCGCGGCCCTCGCCGGCGCGGGCGCGCCAGGCGGGCCCGTGCACCCGCCACATGAGGACGTCGTCGGCGTTCCCGGCCTGCGCCCGCAGCGACGCCCAGAACCCGGCGGGCCGGACGGGATGCGTGATCCGCCGGTCGCCGAGGACGAGGCCGTGGCCGGCGTCCAGGGCGCGCAGCGCCAGGTCCGCGTCCTCGCGGTAGGCGCGGCGGAAGCGCTCGTCGAAGCCGCCCAGCTCGGCGAGGACGCCGCGCCGGTAGGCCATGTCGGCGGTGATCCAGTCGGCGCTCGCGAGCCCGGCCGTGTTCCGCTCCCGGTCGGTCGGCCGGCGGCCGTCCGGCGGCGGGACGGTGACGCGGCCCTGCGATCCGCCGACCGAGGGCGGCAGGTCCGCGAGGTCGGCGGCGAGCCGCGCGGGCCACCCGGGCCCGGGCTCGACGTCGTCGTCCAGGAACGCGACCCACTCGGTCGCGGCGGCGCGCCAGCCCGCGTTCCGCGCGGCCGCGGGCCCGCGGCCCCCGGACCGGATGACCCGGATCTCCGGCCCCGCCGACGGCGGCAGCGGCAGCGGCGCGCCGGGCGCGGGCCGGTCGTCCACGACGATGATCTCGTGCGGCCCGGGACCGGGGTCCGCGTCCAGCCCGGCGAGCAGCGCGTGCAGCAGGGCGCGCAGGCTCTCCCGGCCGACGGTGGGCACGACGACCGTGTAGCTCAGCAAGCGGGCACCTCCCGGCGGCGCACCGTGAACGGCCCGATGGCGAGCAGGTCGACCGGCGCGGAGCCGAAGCACTCCAGCGCGTCGCGCGGGTCGTCGGCCATCGGGCGGCCGGCGGTGTTCAGGCTGGTGTTGACGAGGACCGGGAGGCCGGTCCGGCGGTGGAACTCCGCCAGCAGGCGCGCCACGAGCGGCTCGTCGCCCGCCGCCACGGTCTGGACGCGGGCGGTGCCGTCGACGTGCACGACCGCGGGGATGCGGGCGCGCCACTCCGGCCGGACGCGGTGGACGAACAGCATGTACGGGCTCGGCATCGGGCCCTCGAAGACGCCGGGCGCGTGCTCCAGCGCCACCATCGGCGCGATCGGCCGGAACTGCTCGCGGCCCTTGACGTCGTTGAGCCGCTCCACGTTGCCGGCGTGGCCGGGGTGGGCGAGCAGGGAGCGGTGCCCGAGCGCGCGCGGCCCGAACTCCGAGCGGCCCTGGAACCAGGCCACGATCTCGTTGCGGGCGAGGGCCTCGGCGACGGTGGCGGCCAGGTCGTCCGGCCGCTCGTACGGGATCCGGGCGGTGGCGAGCCGCTCGGCGATCGCCCGGTCGTCCCACCGCCGGCCGAGGTCGGCGCCGGGCATGCCGGTGAGCGGGTCGCCGCCGTCCCGCGCGAGGTGGAGCGCGGCGCCGAGCGCCGTGCCGGCGTCGCCCGCCGCGGGCTGCACCCAGATGTCGCCGTAGGGGCCGGCCTCGGCCAGCCGGGAGTTGGCGACGCAGTTGAGGGCGACGCCGCCGGCGAGCATCAGCCGGCGGGAGCCGGTCTGGCCGTGCAGCCAGGCCGCGAGGTCCAGCAGCACCTCCTCGAGGCGGGCCTGGACGCTGGCGGCGAGGTCGGCGAGGTCGGCGTGGTCGCGGGTCCACTCGCCGCCCGCCCCGCGGGCCTTGGCGAGCGAGCCCCAGTCGATCGCGGCGACCTCGAAGCCGCCGTCGCCGGTCGCGCGGACGTGCTCGCGCAGCTCGTCCAGGAACCGCGGCTCCCCGTAGGACGCGAGCGCCATCACCTTGTACTCGTCGCTGGAGCGCAGGAAGCCGAGGTGCTCGGTGAGGTCCTCGTACATGAGCCCGAGCGAGTGCGGGAGGCGCTGGGAACGCAGGGGGGTCAGGACGCCGTCCTCGTACGTCCCGGCCAGGTGCGAGTGCGACTCGCCCCGGCCGTCCAGGACCAGGACGTCGCCGTCGCCTGGCCCGGGCGCGGCGAGCGCTGCGGACGCGGCGTGCGCCACGTGGTGCGGGACGTACCGGACGATCCCCGGGTCGAGCCCCGGCAGCGCCGTCGCCAGGAAGTTCGGCGCCCGCTGCGCGTACAGGGTGCGGAGCCGCTCCCACTGCCGGTCGTGCCCGTCCAGGCCGGGCTCGACGAGGGCGGGGTCGTAGGAGTAGGCGACGGCGTCGAGGTCGCCGGGCTCCAGCCCGGCCTCCTCCAGGCACCAGCGGGCGGCCGCCTCCGGCAGTTCCCAGCCGGCGAACGGAACCGGCCGCTTGCCGTGCTTGCGGCGGCTGAAGCGTTCCTCCTCCGCGGCCGCGACGATCCCGCCGTCGACGACCAGCGCGGCGGCCGGGTCGTGGAAGATCGCGTTGATTCCGAGCACGCGCATGTGAGCCCCGTTTCGGCGCAGCGTTCGGTGAGTGGGGGCCGATGGCTTCGTCGCAGGCATCGGCGTTCGGCGGTCTTGCGGGAGCGAATCCCCTACAGGTGATTTCGACATTGCCGATAACGGTGGACCTAAACGCTCAAGTCAGAAAGGTCGCCGAGTGGACGAAGTGCCAGGTAGAGCAGGTTGTGCGCACATAGAGGGCTTTAGGCCGGGTAGTCGCCGTTCCATGCGCTTCACCGTCGTCGTCATCACCCGGAACCGCCGGGACGGACTGCTCGCCGCCCTCGCGCGCACGCGGACCCTGACCGAGGCGGCCCCGGTGATCGTGGTGGACAACGCCTCACGGGACGGGACCGCCGACGCCGTCGCCGCGCGGTTCCCCGAGGCCGCGCTGATCCGGTCGCCGGCCAATCTGGGCGCGGTCGGCCGCAACGTCGCGGCCGACCACGTCCGCACCCCCTACATCGCGTTCTGCGACGACGACACCTGGTGGGACCCGGACGCCCCGTCCCGCGCCGCCGACCTGCTCGACGCGCACCCCCGGCTCGCGGTCGTCACCGGCCGGATCCTGGTCGAGCCCGGCGGGCGCGAGGACCCGATCGTCCCGGAGCTGCGGCACTCGCCCGTCCCCGGGCCGCCGTGGCTGCCGGGCCCCGCGCTCGGCTCGTTCCTCGCCGGGGCCTCGATGGTCAGGACGGAGGCGTTCCGCGCGGCCGGCGGATTCTCCGCCCGGCTGTGGCTCGGCGGCGAGGAGGAACTGCTCAGCGCCGACCTGATGGCGCTCGGCTGGCAGCTCTGCTACGCCGAGGACGTCGTCGTGCACCACGAGCCGTCCCGGCTCCGCGAGCCGCACCTGCGGCGCCGCCACGGCATCCGCAACACGCTGTGGTCCACCTGGCTGCGCCGCCCGCTGCCGGTCGCCGTCCGCCGCACCGCGCGGCTGCTGCGCACGCTGCCGCGCGACCGCGTCACCGCCGGGGCGCTCGCCGAGGCCGCCGCCGGGCTCGGCTGGGTGGCCCGCGAGCGGCGCACGCTGCCGCCCGCCGTCGAGGCGGCCCGCGCCCGGCTGGCGGAGTACTGAGCGGCGGGGCGCTGAGCGGTCAGGCCGGGGCGGCGCTCCGGCCGCGGGCGAGGAACAGCGCGCACAGGGCGCCGACCAGGGTCGCGGCGGCGAGCGCCCAGCCGGTGCCGTACTCGGCGTGCCGGGTGGAGCCGCTGGCTTCGGCCAGGCCGAGGAACAGCGTGCCGGCGGTGGCGATGCCGATCACCTGGGCGAGCTGCATCAGCGTCAGGAGCAGCCCGCTGGCGTCGGCGGCGTCCGCGGCGGGGACGTGCCGCAGCGCGGTCGTCATGATGATCGGCATCACGCCGAGCCCCAGCCCGATCACCACGGTGAGCGCCTCGTAGGCCGCGCCGCCGCCGGCGAGCGGGCCGACGCACAGGTAGCCGGCCGCGGCGACCGCGAACCCGGCCGGGATCACCGGGCGGTGCCAGCGCGCCGGGAGCCGCTGCCAGTTCAGCCCGACGAGCGCGAACGCCGTCACGCACGGAACGAACGCGAGGCCCGACTCCAGCGGCGACATCCGCAGCTCGCCCTGCAGGTGCAGGGTGGTGGTGAACAGGAACGACGCCCAGCTGCCCGGCCCGAACACGATCGCGACGCAGGCCGGCACGAGCAGCGGCGCCCGCAGCACCCGCGCCGAGATCAGCGGACGCCCGCCGGCGGCGGCGACGCGGCGCTCCACGGCGACGAACAGGGCGAGGAGGACGCCGCTCGCGGCCAGTGACGCCCAGCCCCACAGCGGCCAGCCCAGCTCGTGCCCCATGATCAGCGGGACGACGAACAGCAGCACCGCGGCGGCGAGCGCCAGCAGCCCCGGCAGGTCCAGCTGCCGGCGCAGGCCCCCGGCGCGGGGCGGCTCCTCGTCGCGGGGCAGCACGCGCGGCCCGGCGGCCAGCAGCGCGATCCCGATCGGCACGTTGACGAGGAACACCGTCCGCCATCCGGTGCCGAACAGGTCGGCGCTGACCAGCAGCCCACCGGCCGCCTGCCCGGCCACGATGCCGCCCGCGATCACGGCCGAGTACAGGCTGAGCGCGCGGGCCCGGGCGGCGCCGCCGAAGTCCCGCTGGATCATCGACATGACCTGCGGCGTCAGCAGCGCGGCGGCGGCGCCCTGCGCGAAGCGGAACACGACCAGGAGGCCGATGGACGGCGCCAGCCCGCACGCCAGCGACGCCACCGTGAACCCGGCGAGGCCGAGATGGAACATGCGGCGGTGGCCGGCGAGCGCGCCGAGCCGCGCGCCGGTGATCAGCAGGACGGCGTAGGAGACGATGTAGCCCGCCACGACGAGCTGCAGGCCCGCCGCGGAGGCGTGCAGGTCCGCGCGCATGGTCGGCAGCGCGACGTTGACGATGCTCGTGTCGAGGATGCCCATGAACTGGCCGAGCAGGATGACGGCCAGCAGGAGGCCGCCGGGTCCGTTCCGCGCCCCCCGTCCGGGAACGATCCCGCGCAGTTCGGTTGTCTGTGTCATGTGCCCAAGCGTGCGGCGACGCCGGTACCCGTAACGAGAGCCTGCCGATACGGGTACTGACAGCACCTGGAAGCCGCCGCCGGCGGGATGCAGGCTGGGGGAGTGACGATGAGCAGTGCGCAGACCACCGCCGGAGGGCCCGCGGGCCGGAGCGGGACGGGGCCGCGCCGCCGCACCGAGCTGGCCGCGTTCCTGCGCAGCCGGCGCGAACGGATCACGCCCGACGACGTGGGGATGCCGCCGGGCCTGCGGCGCCGCACGCCGGGGCTGCGCCGCGAGGAGGTCGCACAGCTCGCCGGGGTCGGCGTGACCTGGTACACGTGGCTGGAGCAGGGCCGTCCGATCAACGCGAGCACGCAGGTGCTGGACGCGGTGGCGCGCACCCTGCGGCTGGACGGCGCCGAACGCGAGCACCTGTACCGGCTCGCCGACGTCCCCGACGCCGCGGTGGAGGAGCGGGCCGACCACCTGCCCGAGGACGTCCAGACGGTCCTGGACGCGCTCAGCCCCCTGCCCGCGTCGGTCGCCAACGGCCGCTGCGACATTCTCGCCTGGAACGACGCCTACTCCGCGATCTTCCCCGTCGTCGAGCACGCGCGGCCGTGCGAGCGGAACTCGATGTGGATGGCGTTCACGCTGCCGCCGTGCTGCAACCCGGTCGCGAACCTGGCGGAGACGGCGCCCGAGCTCGTCGCGATGTTCCGGCACCGCTACAGCCGGCATCTGGACGAGCCGGGCTGGAAGGACATCGTGCGGCGCCTGCAGGCCGTCAGCCCCGAGTTCGCGCGGCTGTGGGCGTCCCACGAGGTCGCGCTGGCGGGGTCGAGCACCAAGGTGTTCCGGCACCACGCCGCCGGGGAGATCCGGACCCGGACCATGCACCTCGACGTCAGCGCCGCGCCGGGCGCGCGGCTGGTCACCTACACGCCCATCGACGAGGAGAGCGGGGAGCGGATCGGCTGGCTCCTCGCCCATCCCGAGAACGCCGCCGCGGACCACCGCCACTGACGGTCCGGGCCCGTGCCGGCCGGCCGGCGGCGGTCAGTGCCGGGCGCGCCTCGCGATCACGACCAGGTCGGCCGCCGCGATGACGGCGACGGCCGCGCAGATCGCGGCCGCCGCCCACGACCCGTCCCCCTCCGCGCCCACCGCGAACACGATCGCGGCGGCGACCGCGGCGACCAGCGCGACCGCCGACAGGACCGCGCGCAGCCGCAGCGGGCTGCGCGCGTTCAGCGGCTCGCTGCCGCGCGGCTGCTCCTGCGGGTAGGGCCCGCGCGAGCCGGGGCCGTGCCAGCCGGGCCCGTACGGCTCGAATCCGGGCCGTCCCGCTTCGGGCCGTCCCGCTTCGGGCCGCTCCGTCTCGGGGGGCTCGGACTCGGGCCGTCCGGGCTCGCGCCGCTCGGGGTCGCCCACGGGATCACCTCGCGAACGTGCCGACGAGCGTCCCGGACGCCACGATCTTCTCGTCGATCGCGTCGCGCAGGTCCTCCGCGGTGAACCCGTCGCGGAGCCCGGACGGCTCCGACAGCCCGTAGAGCCGGAAGAAGTACCGGTGCGGGCCGTCGCCGGGCGGCGGCTTCGGCCCGCCGTACCCCTCGGTGCCGTAGTCGTTGCGTCCGGCGGCGGCCTCCGCCGGACGCTCCCCGGCGTCCAGCCCGGTGGTCGCCGGGTCGATGCCGGCGAGCAGCCAGTGCGCGAACGTGCCGGCGGGCGCGTCCGGGTCCTCGCAGGCCAAGGCGAGCTCCACCACCTCCTCGGGGGCCGGCGACCACTCCAGCGGGGGCGAGAGGTCCCCGCTGTCGTGCGAGTACTCCGACGGCATCAGCGCGTGATCGCGGAAAGCGGCGCTCCGCAGCGTCATCTCCTCCATGCGCTGGTCGTGCCCGGTCACGCCCCGTCGATGCACAGGTGATCAGCCGGCGCTGGAGGCCGCCCAGATGTTGATGCCCGCCTCGACCGCGTCCCGGTCGATCGCGGCGAGCTCGTCGGCGGTGAAGTCGAGCCGGTCCAGGGCCGCGAGGTTCTCCTCCAGCTGCCGGACGCTGCTCGCGCCGATCAGCGCGGAGGTGACCCGGCCGTCCCGCAGCGACCAGGCCAGCGCGAGCTGCGCGAGCGACTGCCCGCGCCCCTTCGCGATCTCGCCGAGCGTCCGGACGTGCCGCAGGTTCTCCTCGGTGAGCAGGCTGGAGGCGAACGACGTGCCCTTGCTGGCCCGCGACCCCTCCGGGATGCCGTCGAGGTACTTGTCGGTCAGCATCCCCTGCGCGAGCGGCGAGAACGCGATGCAGCCGACGCCCTCCGCGCCGAGCGTGTCGAGGAGCCCGCCCTCGATCCAGCGGTTGAGCATCGAGTAGGACGGCTGGTGGATCAGCAGCGGCGTCCCCATCTCCCGCAGGATGGCCGCGGCCTCCGCCGTCCGCTCCGGGGAGTACGACGAGATGCCCGCGTACAGGGCCTTCCCGGACCGGACGGCCCGGTCCAGCGCCCCCATCGTCTCCTCCAGCGGCGTCTCCGGGTCGAACCGGTGGCTGTAGAAGATGTCGACGTAGTCGACGCCCATCCGCCGCAGCGACTGGTCGAGGCTGGAGAGCAGGTACTTGCGCGACCCCCACTCACCGTAGGGGCCCGGCCACATGTCGTACCCGGCCTTCGTCGAGATGACGAGCTCGTCCCGGTACGGCGCGAAGTCCTCGCGCAGGATCCGGCCGAAGTTGACCTCCGCGGACCCGTACGGCGGCCCGTAGTTGTTGGCCAGGTCGAAGTGCGTCACGCCGAGGTCGAACGCGCGCCGCAGGATGGCCCGCTGGACGTCGATCGGGCGGTCGTCGCCGAAGTTGTGCCACAGCCCCAGCGAGATCGCCGGGAGCCGCAGCCCGCTGCGCCCGCACCGCCGGTAGGGGATCCGCTCGTACCGCTCGGCGTCCGCCGCATAAGTCATCGGGATGTCCTCCGTGGTGACCCCGCCGTCAAGGGAAAGGCGGCCGCCACCGGGGGCGCCGCCGTCCACCACTCTTTCACCGGAACGCCTCCGGTGTCACACCGGTGCCGCAGGGGCGTGAGGCGCGGCGCCGCAGGTGGGGGGCTGGTTCATCGAGCCCTGCCCCTGCGCCGGACCCGGTAGGCCCAGATCGCGAAGCCACCGCCACGGCGACGGCGTCGGCCTCCGCTCCGTTGCTCTGCAGGCGCACTTCCGGGACAAGGGCGAGCAGGCAGAAAGCGGTGAAGAAGACGGCCGCGATCGCCCGGCCCTTCGCGCGGCTGATGCCGCGCTCACGCGGACGGGGAGCCGGCGCCGGGGAGGGCGTTCTTGACGACCTTGCCGGCCGGGTTGCGGGGGAGGGCGTCGAGGAAGACCACGTCGCGGGGGACCTTGTGGCGGGCGAGGTTCGCCGCGACGTGCTTCTTCACGTCGTCCTCGGTGAGGCCGCGCGCCACGACGTAGGCGCGGAGGCGCTGGCCGAACTCCTCGTCGGGGACGCCGGCGACGGTGGCCTCGGCGATGGCCGGGTGGGCGGCGAGGAGGTCCTCGACCTCGCCCGGGTGGACGTTCTCGCCGCCGGACACGATCATGTCGTCGGCGCGCCCGTCGACGTGCAGGCGGCCGGCCGCGTCGAGGTGGCCGAGGTCGCCGACCGCCATCAGGCCGCCGACCTCCTCCTTGCCGCCCCCGCCGGTGTAGCCGCCGAACCGGGCCGGGGTGTCGACGAAGATCCGGCCGGTGGCGCCGGGCGGGACGGGGCGGTCGTCGTCGCCGAGGACCGCGACGGTCGTGCCGGCGGGCGGGCGGCCGACGCAGCCGGGGGCGGCGGCCAGGTCGTCCGGGGTGGCGATCGTGATGCAGGATGCCTCGGTCGAGCCGTAGAAGTTGTAGAGGACCGGGCCGAACGCCGCCAGCGCGCGGCCGCCGAGCGCGCCGTCGAGCCGCGCCCCGCCCGTCATGACGACCGTGAGCCGGGACAGGTCGCGGGACTCCAGGCCGGGCGTGGCCAGGATCCGGCTCAGCATCACCGGGACGGCGACGAACGACGTGCAGCGGTGCTCCTCCAGGTCGTCCAGCACCCGTGCGGCGTCGAAGCGGCGGCGCAGGACGAGCGTCGACCCGAGGCTCAGCGCGAGGAGGGCGGAGGTGAGGCCGAGGCCGTGGAACAGGGGCGGTCCGACGAACATCGCCTCGCCGCCGCGGAACGGCACCTTCGACAGGATGCCGCCCGGCAGCGCCAGCGACCGCGGCTGCGCGCGCGGCGCGCCCTTCGGGCGTCCCGACGTGCCGCTGGTGAGGATCACCATGGACCCGTGCCGGGGCGGCGCGGGCGGCGGCGCGTCGTCCGCGCCGGCGATGAGGCCGTCCATGTCGGACTCGGTGAAGCGCGGGAGGTCCAGGCCGTCCACGATCGGGGTGAACTCGTCGTCGTGCAGCAGGGCGGTGACGCCTTCGCGCTGTACGGCGTCGCGGAGCTGCGGCGCGGCGAAGTCGGTGTTCAGGAACAGGACGGACGCCCCCGTCTTGGCCGCCCCCGACATCCCCTCCAGGAGGCCGCGGTGGTTGCGGCAGAGGACGCCGACCGTCCCGCCGGCGCCGACACCGCGGGCCAGGAGTGCGTTGGCCAGGGCGTTGCAGCGGCGCTCCAGCTCGCCGAACGTGAGGCTCCCGCGGTCGTCGACGAGGCCGGTCCGGCCGGGGAAGCGGTGCGCGGGCAGGGCGGTGGCGGCGCCGAGCGGACCGTAGGCGCGCATCGCCCGGGCCGTGGCGGCGAGGGCCCGCGGCGGCATCGGGCCGATCATCCCGGCGCGGACGGCGGCCCGGAGCGCGGTGAACTCGGCGATGGCACGGGTGCGCGGCAGCATGCCCGCAGCGTAGTGAAGCCCGCTGATTCACCTGACACCGCCCAGGAGTACACAAACGGAGCGTCCGCCGGCTGTCATCTCTGCGAGGCGTGAACGGGGCCCGAAAGTGGCAAGAAGACTCAGGAGATATGGACGAGGAGGTCCCGGTGGTCGTGCTGCGCAGTTACGTGTCGGGTTCATGGCGTGCCCCCGCGGACGCGGGCGTGCCGTTGCCCGACGCCGTCACGGGGGAGGAGGTCGCCCGGATCTCCTCGGCGGGGGTCGACATGCGCGCCGCGCTGGAGTACGGGCGGGCGGCCGGCGGCCCGGTGCTGCGGGAGCTGACGTTCCACCAGCGCGCGGCGCTGCTGAAAGCGCTTGCCTCTCATCTGAGGGAGCACCGCGAGGAGCTCTACGCGCTGTCGGCCCGGACGGGCGCGACGCTGGACGACGCGAGGTTCGACGTCGACGGCGGCATCGGGGTCCTGTTCGGCTATGCCGGCAAGGGGAAGCGGGAGCTGCCCAACGACCGGGTGCTGATCGAGGGGGACGTCGAGCCGCTCGGCAAGGGCGGGACGTTCGTCGGGCAGCACCTGTGCACGCCGGCGCGGGGCGTCGCGGTGCAGATCAACGCGTTCAACTTCCCGGTGTGGGGGCCGCTGGAGAAGCTCGCGCCCGCGTTCCTCGCCGGGGTGCCGAGCCTGATCAAGCCGGCGAGCCAGACCGCCTACCTGACGGCCCGGCTGGTCGAGCTGATCGTCGAGTCGGGCATCCTCCCCGAGGGCACCGTGCAGATGGTCTGCGGCGACCCCCGCGACCTGCTCGACCACCTCACCGAGCAGGACATCGTCGCCTTCACCGGGTCGGCGTCCACGGCCCGGCTGCTGCGCACCCACCCGGCGATCGTCGCGAACGCGGTGCGCTTCAACGCCGAGGCCGACTCGCTGAACTGCTCGGTCCTCGGCCCCGACGCCGTGCCCGGCACGAGGGAGTTCGACCTCTACGTCGGGCAGCTCGTCACGGAGATGACCGTGAAGGCGGGCCAGAAGTGCACGGCGATCCGCCGCGCCCTCGTGCCCGCCGCGCTCATGGACGACGTCGCCGAGGCCGTCCGCGACCGGCTGGCGGAGGTCACGGTCGGGAACCCGGCCGACCCGGCGGTGCGGATGGGCCCCCTCGCCACCCTCGGCCAGCGCGAGGAGGTGCGGCGCTCGCTGAAGGCGCTCATGGACGCCGGCCGCGCCGTCTTCGGCGACCCCGGGCGCGTCGACGTCGTCGGCGCGGACGCCGAGCGCGGCGCGTTCCTCTCGCCGGTCCTGCTGCGCGCCGACGACGCCTCCCGCGCCGAGCCGCACGAGGTGGAGGCGTTCGGCCCGGTCAGCACGCTGCTCCCGTACGAGGGCGCCGAGGAGGCGGTCGCGCTGGCCGCGCGGGGGCGCGGCAGCCTCGCCGGGTCGGTGGTGACCGGCGACCCGGACTTCGCGCGGGACGTCGTCCTCGGCGCCGCGCCCTGGCACGGGCGGCTGCTCGTGCTGAACGCCGAGGACGCCGGGGAGTCCACCGGGCACGGGTCGCCGCTGCCGCCGCTCGTGCACGGCGGCCCCGGCCGCGCCGGCGGCGGCGAGGAGATGGGCGGCGTCCGCGGGGTCGTGCAGCACATGCGCCGCACCGCCGTCCAGTCCGGGCCCGCGATGCTGACCTCCATCACCGGGCGCTGGGTGCCCGGCACCGACCGGACCGTCACCGACGAGCACCCGTTCCGCAAGCACCTGGAGGACCTCCGCGTCGGCGACACCGCCGTCGGCGGCCCCCGCACGGTCACCCTCGGCGACGTCGAGCACTTCGCGGAGTTCACCGGCGACACCTTCTACGCCCACACCGACGAGGAGGCCGCCGCGGCGAACCCCTTCTTCGGCGGGCGCGTCGCGCACGGCTACCTGGTCGTGTCGTTCGCGGCCGGGCTGTTCGTCGAGCCGTCCCCGGGGCCCGTCCTCGCCAACTACGGGCTGGAGAGGCTGCGGTTCCTCACGCCGGTCAAGCCGGGCGACGAGCTGACCGTCACCCTCACCGCCAAGCAGATCACGCCGCGCGAGGGCGCCGACTTCGGCGAGGTCCGCTGGGACACCGACGTCACCAACCAGGAGGGCGCCTCGGTCGCCAAGTACGACGTGCTGACCCTGGTGGCCAAACGCCCGAGGCACGGCTGACCGGCGCCGGCCGTCGAGACGGGCGAGCATGCCATCTCATGTAGTGATCGATAAGAACCGCTTGCCCTTCTCCCCTCGACAGCGCCGCGCCGCGCTCGCGAAGATCGCCCCATGGCCGATGTCCTGCTGCTCTCCGGCGCCGACGTGCGCGCGGTGTTCGACCTCCCGGCGGCGATCGCCTCGCAGCGGGCCGCGTTCGGCGCGCTCGGCCGCAGGGAGGCGCGGCTCGCGCCGCGGCTGCTGCTGGACGGCCCGGACGGCGACGTCGCGTTCTGCTACGTCTCCCGGCTGCCCGGCACCGGCGCCGTCGCCAAGTTCGGCAGCGTCAACCCGGGCAACGCGGCGCGCGGGCTGCCCACCGTCGCCGCCCTCGTGACCGCCCAAGACCCGGTCGACGGGCGGCCCGTCGCGATCATCGAGGGGGAGGCCGTCACGACGCTGCGCACGTCGGCGGCGAGCGCGGTCGCCGCCGACCATCTCGCGGCGCCGGGCGCGTCCCGGCTCGCCGTCGTCGGGTGCGGCGTCCAGGGCCGCGCGCACGTCCCGGCGATGGCGGCGGTCCGCCCGGTCAGCGGGGTCGTCCTGGCCTGCCGCCACCCCGACACGTGCACCGTCGCCGCCGGGCTGTCGGACGAGCTGGGGATCCCGGTCGAGCGGGCGGCGTCGGTCCGGGAGGCGGTCGAGGGCGCGCAGATCGTCGTCACCGCCACCACCAGCACCGAACCGGTCGTCTTCGGCGCCTGGCTCGACCCGGGCTGCACCGTCCTGAGCGTCGGGTCCTTCGCCCCGGACCGGGCCGAGGTCGACGACGAGGTCCTCACCCGCGCCGCCGCCGTCGTCGTGGACGACGTGCCCACCGCGCTGGACCACGCCGGTCCCGTCGTCGCCGCCGTCCGCGCCGGGCACCTGAGCCCGGAGGAGGTGCGGCCGCTCGGACCCGTCGTCGCGGGCCTGGCCGCCGGCCGGGAGTCGCCCGGCGACATCGTCTTCTACAACAGCGTCGGCGTCGGCGTGCAGGACACGGCGGCGGCCTCGGTCATCGTCGAGCGCGCCCGCGCGGCGGGCGTCGGACGGCACGTGGAGCTGTGACGCGGCCGCCCGCGGCGCGGCTCAGCCGACCCACACCGTCTTGGCGTTGCAGAAGGCGCGCAGGCCGTCCGCCGACAGCTCGCGTCCGTACCCGGAGCGCTTCACCCCGCCGAACGGCAGCTCCGGATACGACGTCGTCTTGCCGTTGATGAAGACCTGCCCGGCGTCCAGCTCGCGGACGAACCGCTCCCGCTCGGCGTCGTCCCGCGTCCAGGCGTTCGAGCCGAGCCCGAAGCCCGTCGCGTTCGCGACCTCCACCGCCTCCGACACCCCGCGGACCCGGAACAGCGACGCGACCGGCCCGAAGACCTCCTCGTGGTACATGCGCATGTCCGGCGTGACGCCGGAGACCACGGTCGGCGGGTAGAACCAGCCCGGCCCGTCCGGCCGCTCCCCGCCGCACAGCACGGTCGCGCCCTTGCCCACCGCGTCCGCGACCAGCTCCTCGACGTCGGCGCGGCCCCGCTCGCTGGCGAGGGGACCGACGTCGGTCGAGTCGTCCATCGGGTCGCCGACCCGCTGCGCGCGCATGCTCTCCACGAACAGCCGCTCGAACTCGTCCGCGCAGCCGATGTCGGCGATGAACCGCTTCGCCGAGATGCAGCTCTGCCCGTTGTTCAGGCAGCGCGACTCCGCCGCCGTGCGGGCCGCGGCCTCGATGTCGGCGGACGGCATCACCACGAACGGGTCGCTGCCGCCGAGCTCCAGCACCGTCGGCTTGACCTCGTCCCCGGCGATCGCGGCGACCGACCGCCCGGCGGGCTCGCTGCCGGTCAGCGTCGCCGCCTTCACCCGCGGGTCGCGCAGCACCCGCTCCACCTTCGACGAGCCGATCAGCAGTGTCTGGAACGCGCCCTCGGGGAACCCGGCGCGGCGGAACAGGTCCTCCAGGAACAGCGCCGTCTGCGGGACGTTCGAGGAGTGCTTCAGCAGCCCCACGTTCCCCGCCATCAGCCCCGGCGCCGCGAACCTGATCACCTGCCAGAGCGGGAAGTTCCAGGGCATGACCGCCAGCACCGGCCCGAGCGGCCGGTAGCGCACGTAGGCGTCGGACGCCCCCACGCGGCCCGGATCGGCGGGCCGCCGGTCGGCCAGGAACTCCGCCGCGTGCGCGGCGTAGAACCGGCACGCCTGGGCGCACTTCCGCGCCTCCGCCCCGGCGGCCTTCAGCGTCTTGCCCATCTCCGTCGTCAGCATGGCGCCGATCTGCTCGGCCTCCCGGTCGAGGATGTCCGCCGCCGCGTTCATCCACTCCGCGCGCTGCTCCAGCCGGGTCTCGCGGTACGAGGCGAACGTGTCCGCCGCCCGCGCGACGCGCCGGTCGACCTCCTCGTCGGTCAGCGCGTCGAAGGTCTTCTCGATCTCCCCGGTCGCGGGGTTGGTCGTGGCGATCGTCGTCATGTCGGGATGCTCCCTGCGTGTCCGGCCCGTTGGTCCGGACGTGCCCGTGAGCCCCTGCGGGAAACGCCCGTCGGGCCGGTGCCCGTCAGGCCGGCGTCCGTCGGGCCGGTGCCCGTCAGGCGGGGACCACGCACACCGGCGACGGGACGCTCAGCGGCGGCCCCGCCGGCACCGGGACGCCGTCGCCGCCGATGCGGAACGTCGTGACCGTGCCGCTCCGCTCGTTCGCGACGTGCATCCCGTCGCCGTCCACGTGCAGGTCGCGCGGCCAGTGCCCGCCCGAGGGGACGTCGGCGACGGGCCGGAGCGCCGCGCCGCCGTCCAGGACCCGGTGGGCCGTCACCACGTCCGTGCCGCGCATCGTGGTGTAGACGAACCGGCCGCCGTCGCCGAGCTTGACGGCCGCGCCCTGGGCAGGGTCGCCCGCCGGCCCCGCCGTGGCCGGGGACTCCGCCGCGACCTCCAGCGCCGCGTACCCGTCCAGCGGGCGCAGGACGAGTACCGCCGCGGCCAGTTCGGTGAGCACGTGCACGAACCCGCCCGGGTGGACGACCAGGTGCCGCGGCCCGTACCCGGCCGGCAGCGGCGTCTCCCCGGTGAGCCGCAGCGCGCCGCCCTCAAGCCGGAACGAGCGGACGAGGTCGGCGCCGAGGTCGGTCGTCAGGACGGTCCCGTCCGGGGCGTGCGCGGACATGTGGGCGTGCGGGCCCTCCTGGCGGTCGGAGCGGGGCCCCCGGCCGTGGCCCGCGGCGACGGAGGCGTCACCGGCGAACCCGCCGTCCGGTGCCAGGGGGTAGGCCCGGACCGTCCCGGACCCGTAGTCGGCGGCGATCAGCCGCGCGCCGTCCGGCGTCACGGACAGGTGGCAGGGGAGGGCCCCGGCCGCCCGCCGGCCGATCTCCCGGAGCCGCCCGCCGGCCGCCTCGTAGGCGGCGACCCCGCCCTCGTCCTCCTCGTGGACCGCGTAGAGGACGTCCTTGCCCGGATGCGCGGCCAGGTAGGACGGGGACACCGCCTCGGCGGCGAGCTCGGGGGCGCCGAGCGTCCCGTCGGGGCGCCGCGTCACCCGGTAGATCCCCGCGCCGTGCCCGGCCCCGCCGGTGTACGTGCCGATCCAGAACGCCCGTTCGCCCACCCGGTCCCCACCCCGATCGTGATCCGTCCGCCGCCGCGGCCGAGGCGAGCCTAGTGCGCTGTCCACCAAGGTTCACCGAGTGCGTTGAGCTGCGGCGTGTTGTTGGTATGAGCGCGCCTGAAGCAACAACACGCCGCAGCTCAACGATGTGGTGGCCTGGTCGACGTGGGCCGTCAGGACCCGGGCCGCAGCAGGGCCTCCTGCGCCACCGAGACCAGGAGGGTCCCGTCCGCCGTGTGGAGCGTTCCGCGCGCGAGTCCGCGGGCGCCGTGGTTGGTGACCGGGTCCACCGAGTAGAGCAGCCACTGGTCGACGCGGGGCGGGCGGTGGAACCACATCGCGTGGTCCAGCGTGACCGCGGTGACGAGTCGCCTCGGCGAGCCGGGCGCGCGGGCGCTGCTGACCACCGCCATGTCCGACAGGTAGGTGATGAGGCACGCGTGCAGGGCGGGGTCGTCGCCGACCGGCGCGGACGCCCGGACCCAGAACGGGTGCGCCAGCGGGAACTCGTCGCCGCCGGGCGGGTCCACCACGCGGATGTCGAAGCCCGCGGGGTGCTTGAGGAAGGACGGGATCACCGACTCGCCCAGCCCCTCCGGGCCCGGCACGCCCGACGGCGGGTCCGGCTGCCAGTCGAAGCCGTCCTCCGGGTCGTGGAACGAGGCGATCAGCTCCAGGATCGGCTTGCCGCCCTGGCTGGCGGTGACGTGCCGGGTCGAGAACGAGCGGCCGTCGCGGGTGCGGGCCACGTCGAACGTCAGCGGCTCGTCCGGCGATCCCGGCCGGATGAAGTAGGCGTGCAGGGAGTGCGGCGGGCGCCCGCCGGCGGTCAGGCAGGCGGCGCGCAGGCTCTGCCCCGCGACCTGCCCGCCGAACAGCCTCGGCCGCCCCACCGACGGCGAGGTGGCCTGGAAGGAGTCCTCGCCGAGCGGGGCCAGGTCGAACATTCGCGTGATGCCATCGCCCATGGGAACCCTCCTGCAACCTGCGCCGTCGCGGCGACCCTACTGGGGCGCCGGGCGGGCGCGGCCGGCCGGGGCGGTCGCCTGCGCGGCGGGGGACGGCACTGATACGGTCACGCGCGCGGCCGACCTATGATCGCCGTGGGGACGGCGCCCGGGGGACTTCGGCGCCCGCCCCGCGAGGAGATGAGAGAGGCAATGGCAGATATCACCGAGTCGCCTGAATGGTCCGCGCTGGCCGAGCACCACGCCGCGCTCGCCGGGCGGCACCTGCGGGACCTGTTCGCGGACGATCCGGGGCGCGTCGACCGCATGACGGTGACCGCGGGGGACCTCCACCTGGACTACTCCAAGCACCGCGCCACGGGGGAGACGCTGGCGCTCCTCGTGGCGCTCGCCGAGCGGGCCGGGCTGCGCGCCCGGATCGAGGCGATGTTCACCGGGGAGCACATCAACGTCAGCGAGGACCGCGCCGTCCTGCACACCGCGCTGCGGCTCCCGCCCGGCGAGGCCCTCACCGTGGACGGCCAGGACGTCGCCGGCGACGTGCACGCCGTCCTGGACAAGATGACCGACTTCGCCGGACGCGTCCGCTCGGGGGAGTGGACCGGCTTCACCGGCAAGCGCATCACGACGGTCGTCAACATCGGCATCGGCGGCTCCGACCTCGGCCCCGCCATGGCCTACGAGGCCCTCCGCGACTTCGCCGACGCCGGGATCGCCTGCCGCTTCGTCTCCAACATCGACCCCGCCGACATCGTCGGGACGCTCGCCGGGCTCGACCCCGAGCAGACCCTCTTCGTGATCAGCTCCAAGACGTTCGGCACGCTGGAGACCCTCACCAACGCGCGGGCCGCCCGGCGGTGGCTCGTCGAGCGGCTCGGCGACGACAAGGCCGTGTCCCGGCACTTCGCCGCCGTCTCCACGAACGCCGAGCGCGTCGCCGACTTCGGCATCGACACCGCCAACATGTTCGGCTTCTGGGACTGGGTCGGCGGCCGGTACTCCTTCGACGGCGCCATCGGCCTCTCCCTGATGATCGCGATCGGCGGCGAGGCGTTCCGCGAGATGCTCGCCGGCTTCCGCGAGATCGACGAGCACTTCCGCGCCGCGCCGTTCGAGGCGAACATGCCGGTGCTGATGGGCCTGCTCGGCGTCTGGTACACCGACTTCTTCGGCGCGCAGACCCGGGCGGTGCTGCCCTACAGCCAGCGGCTGGCGCGCTTCCCCGCCTACCTGCAGCAGCTCACGATGGAGTCGAACGGCAAGTCCGTGCGGGCCGACGGCGCGCCCGTCGTCGCGCAGACCGGCGCGATCTTCTGGGGCGAGCCCGGCACCAACGGCCAGCACGCCTTCTACCAGCTGCTGCACCAGGGCACCCGGCTCGTCCCGGCCGACTTCATCGGCTTCGCCGAGCCGTTCGCGGAGCCCGCCGCCGACGGGCGGGCCGGCATGCACGACCTGCTCACCGCGAACATGCTGGCGCAGACGTCGGCACTCGCGTTCGGCAAGACCGCCGAGGAGATCGCCGCCGAGGGCGCGCCCGCCGCGGTCGTGCCGCACAAGGTCATGCCGGGCAACCGGCCGACCAGCACGATCCTCGTCCCGAAGCTCACCCCGAAGACCCTCGGCAGCCTCGTCGCGCTCTACGAGCACGTCGTGTTCGTCGAGGGGACGATCTGGGGCATCGACTCCTTCGACCAGTGGGGCGTCGAACTCGGCAAGGTCATGGCCATGGACCTCGCGCCCGCGCTCACCTCGCCGGAGCCGCCCGCGCAGGCGCCCGACGCGTCCACGGCCGCGCTCGTCCGCCGGTATCGGGAGCTGCGCGGCCGGCGGGTCTGACCCCGGCACGCGCCAGGGCCCGCCGGCCGCGCCGGCGGGCCCTCGTCGGTCAGGCTCCGTCGTCGGTCAGGCTCCGTCGTCGGTCAGGCTCCGGCCGGCGCCGGGTCAGGCTCCGGCGGCCGGCAGCGGGCCCCCGGCCCAGCCCTGGGAGTCCAGGATGGCGCGGAACTCCTCGTAGGAGATGAACCCGTCGAGGTTGCCGTCCGCCTTCTCGAACCTGTCCTGCGTCTCGGCGCGCGTCCAGGCGAGCCCGAGCTCGTCCAGCACGAGCGTGAACTCCATCAGGTCGAGCTTCTGGTCGCCGCCGAGGTCCGCGCGCGTGAACAGCGCCAGAAGGTCGTCCTCGGTCGGTCGTGTCGTCATCTCGCTCCTCGTTCTGTGCGATGGTGGCCACGCATCATGTCACAGGGAGCAACCCCGGCCATAGGTGAAACGCCACAGGGAAGTGCCCAGGTTTCCGGCTATTCATCCCCGGTCAGCTCGGGGACGCGGTGCCGGTAGCGCGCGAGCAGCGCGGCGTTCACCTCGTCGCCGCCGGGGACGTTCGCGCTCGTCCAGCGCGGCGGGTCCGCCCCGCGCGCCGCCGCGAGGTCGTCCAGGGCGGCCAGCACCCGCGACCACGCGTACGCGGCGAGGATCGTGGAGACCGCCGCGGTGCGCGGCGCCGCCGCCGGATGCAGCACGTCGCCGGGCGGGACGCGCGTGTCCAGCACGATCTCGGCGTGGTCGGCGAGCGTCGTCTCCGCCCGCGCCGCCGCGCCCTCCGCCGCCCGCGCCGACGTCACCGCGATCACCGGCACCCCCCGTGCCCGGCACTCCGCCGCGACCTCGACCGGGTACGGGTTGCGGCCGCTGGTGGAGAACACCACCGCCACGTCGGGCGGGGCCGGCGCCGCCCGTTCGACCACGGCGCGCCCGACCCCGGCCTCCCGCTCGACGCGGGTACTGCGCACCGCGTCGCCGAGCGGGACCACGCCCGGGTCCCAGATCGGCCGGACGGCCGCGAGGCCCCCGGCCCGGTAGAACGTCTCGAACACCATGGCGAGCGAATGCCCCGCCCCGGCGACGTGCACGATCCCGCCGGCCTCGACCGCCTCCAGGACGGCCGCGGCGGCGGCGCCGACCGCCGTGCCGGAGGCCGCGTCGAGGTCGTCCAGCAGGGCCCGCACCCGGTCGGGGAAACCCGTCCGGGCGGTGTCAGGCATCGGGCAGTGCCTCCTCCAGGGTGCGGGCCAGGCCGTCGCGGCCGGACGCAGCGCGGAGCCGGTCGGCCAGGCCGCCGGACAGCGCGCGCGCCAGCCCGGACAGGACGCCGACGTGCGCGTCGGCGCCGGGCGTGCAGAAGGCGAGCAGCAGGTCGACGGGGTCGTTGTCGGGATGGCCGAACTCGACCGGCGCCGCCAGCCGGGCCGCGCCGACGCCGACGGCCAGCCCGCCCTCCTCGGGACGCGCGTGGACGAGCGCCAGGCCCTTGGTCAGCACGATGTACGGGCCGTTCTCCTCGACCACGCGGACGCACGCGTCCGGGTAGCCCTCGGCCGCCGCGCCCGCGCCGACCAGCGCGGAGGCCGCCTCCCGGACGGCCTCCCGCCAGCCGTGCGCCGCCACGCCGTCCAGAGCGGCGATGACCGTCACGAGAGCCAGCCCCGCTCGGTCAGGCGTTCGCGCAACCGCGCCTCCAGGCCCTCCTTGTCCAGGAAGTCGCTGATCGTGATCACCACGGGCGCCAGCTCGGCGATCTCCTCGGTGTGCATGCCCTGCCCGATCACCACGTCGGGCGACATCCCGCGCGCCGTCGACACGTCGGTGTTCTCCACCCGCGCGTCCACGCCGAGCGAGCGCAGCGCGTCCTCGGCGGTCATCTTGAGCATCAGGCTGGAGCCCATGCCGACGCCGCAGACCGCGAGGACCTCCAGTTGCCGGTCCAGTGCCATCTCGGTTCCTCTCCCGTCGTAGGTGTCGTCAGGCCCGCGCGGCGGCCGTGTCCTCGGGCGCGGTGCCCTCGTCCCCGTCCGCGCCGTCCCCGGGCGCGCCGCCCTCGCTCGCGGCCCGGCGCTTCTCGGCGCGGCCGAGCAGGAGCAGCGTCGCGACCATCGCGGCGAGCGCGACCCCGGGCACGAGCCAGACCGCGCCGCCGCCGGCGACGGGGTCCGCGGCCTTCAGCAGCCACGCGATCGCGTACCAGTCGGGGTCGGCGAGGGTGGCGAGCTCCGGCGCGGTCTTCTCGTACAGGTCCCAGGTGACGGCCTGCCCGGCCGCGAGGATCAGCCCGGTGATCACGCCGCCGAGGACGGCGCCGCGCCAGCCCGCCACCGCGTTGCCGAACAGCGCCGCCGCGCCGCCCACGAAGAACAGCATGATCATGGGCGGCGCGAGGGTGAACCAGCCGGCCCCCGCGAACACGCCCAGGCAGACCAGGAACACCGCCGTGGACGAGACGAACCCGACCATGACGGCGGTCGGCGCGACGGGGAACACGGTCGGCGCGTCCAGCGCCGGGCGGGTGCCGGGGATGACCCGGTCGCTGAATCCCTTGAACGCCGGGACGATCTCGCCGAGGAACATCCGCACGCCGAACAGCAGGATCGCGATGCCGCCCGCGAACCGGAGGCCGACCAGGATCGCCCACACCCACGGGGACAGTTTGTCGTCCATCTCGGCCGCCGCCCGGGTCACCACGCCGTCGTCGGCGAGCGCGACCCCCATCAGCATGATCACGGTGATGATGAGCGCGGTGCTGACGTTGACGTCCTTGAAGAACGACAGCTGGCGGGGCAGTCTCAGCTTCTCGGTGTCGTGCTTCTCGCGGCTGCCGAGCGGGCGCGCCGCGTATCCGGTGATCAGGCACGCGAGCGAGCTGGTGTGGGCGAAACCGAACCGGTCGTCGGGCATGACGCGGCGCATCAGCGGGCGCATCCACAGCGGCTGCAGCGTCCAGTACGCGGCGACGAACCCGGCCCCGCACAGCACCAGCGTGAGCTGGTCGGCGCCCGGCGCGATCGTCACCAGCGACGCGACGGTCACCGTGCTGATCCAGAACATCAGGTGCCCGGTCAGGTAGAGGTAGCGGGCCGCCGGGAACAGCCGGACGACCAGCACGTGGAGCAGGAACGCGACCGTGATGACGAGCGCGACCGTCCCGCCCTGGTCGGTGAGGAAGTCGGCGAGGGTGTTGTCGGCCTTCGGGGGCGTGGTGTCCATCGCGCTGGCGAGGACGGTCTGGAAGCTGGTCAGCCCGCCGGTGAACACCTCCACGCCGATGAAGAGGATGACGACGCCGATCGTGGCGCGCAGCGCGCCCGCGAAGACGTCCTCGAACCGCTTCCGCTGGAGGATCAGGCCGATCAGGGTGATGAGTCCGATGAGGATGGGGACCTGGCCGAACACGTTGTCGGCCAGGAAGGTGAGGATGTCCTTGACGACGTCCATGGTGGGGTCGCCTCACTTCCCGGGGGGTGGTCGCAGGTCGAGTTCCAGGCGGTAGCGGTCGCCGCGGTAGACGGACCGGACGTACTCCAGGGGCCGCCCGCCCGCGTCCCTGGTGATCCGCTCGAACAGGAACGCCGGCGTGTGCACCGGCACGCCCAGCTCGGCGGCCTCCTCGGGGGTGGTGACGGTCGGCTCGATCGTCTCGGTGCCCGAGGCGATCACGACGCCGGCGCCGCGCAGCAGGTCGTAGAACGACTGACCCTCCAGGTCGTGCCGGCGCAGGCCCGGCATCAGCGCGCGCGCCAGGTAGAGGGTCTCGATGGCCATCGTCGCCCCGTCGGCCAGCCGGAGCCGCCGAATGGTAAATACCTCTTCCTCGGGCGGGAGGGCGAGCCGCCTGCCGATCCGCGCCCCCGCCGTCCCGGTGCGGAACGACAGGACGCGCCCGCCCGGCTTCATGCCGCGCCTGAGCATGTCCTCGGTGAACGACGTCATCGTCAGCGACACCGCGATCCGGGGTTCGGCCACGTAGGTGCCGCTGCCGTGCCGCCGGTCGAGCAGCCCGTCGGCGACGAGCCCGTCGATGGCCTGGCGCAGCGTGGGCCGTGAGACGCCGAGCTCCCCGGCGAGCCGGCGCTCGGGCGGGAGGGCGTCCCCGGCCTCCATGCCGTCCAGCATGGCGAGGAGCTCGCGGCGCACCGCCTGCCGTTTCGTGCTCCCGGACCGGGCCTCACCGCCAGATGGCACGCCGTCCACCTCCTGGGGGTTGTTCCTGTCGCAGCACACCGTATGTCCGATTAAGTCGACTGGTCAATACCACTTTGGCGATGTTCGCCGTGGTCCATGCCGGGCTCGCCCCGTCAGTGGAACCTGTTGCGCGACTGGTGGACGATGCTCGCCGAACACAGGCGCGGTTCGCCTCCTCGATCTTGGAGGAGAGAACTCCACGGGGGAAAGGCGCAGGTGGACGACATCCGGTTGTACGTTCCTGAGTAGACGTCGGATGTCGGAGGCGGCGGGTAGGGTCCGGGAGATCCAGCCCACGCCTCGCCACGGGGGGCCTCGTGACTCAGGAGACCGCGACGGGACGGGCGCCCGAGCCGTCCCTCGCCGACCCCTGCGCGGAGCGGGAGCCCGCCGGGGAGCGGCTGCACGCCGGCGGGGCCGGCCCGCGCCTGGACGTGTTCCTGTCCGGCCAGGTCTTCATGGACATGATCTTCACCGGGCTGCCGGGGCCGCCGCCGCCCGGAACCGAGATCGTCACCGACGGGCTGGGCTCGGCGCCCGGCGGCGTCGCCAACATCGCGGTCGCGATGAGCCGGCTCGGACTGCGGGTCGGGCTGGCGGCGCCGTTCGGCGACGACATGTTCGGCGCCTACCTGTGGCGCACCCTCGCCGAGCAGGAGGACGTCGACCTCGGGCTGTCGCGGCGGGTGCCCGGCTGGTCGACGCCCGTCACCGTCTCCATGGCCTACGACTCCGACCGCGCCATGGTGACGTTCGTCAAGCCCGTCCCATCCCCGCTGGACGACCTGGGCGCGCCGCCGCCGGACGCGCGGGCCTGCTTCGTCGACGTCGACCGCCCCGTCCCGCCGTGGGCGGTGGAGATGCGCGCACGGGGCGCGCTGGTGTTCGGCGACCTCGGCTGGGATCAGACCGGCGCCTGGCCGGCGGAGGTCCTCGACCGCCTCGCGCACGTCGACGTCTTCCTGCCGAACGCCGCCGAGGCGATGGCCTACACCCGCACCGCGAGCCCGGCGGAGGCGGCCGAGGCGCTCGCCGGGCGGGTGCCGGTGGTGGTGGTCAAGCGCGGCGGCGACGGCGCCCTCGCGATCGACGCGCGGACGGGGGAGCGGGCCGAGGTCGGCGCCCTGCCGGTGGAGGCCCTCGATCCGACGGGCGCGGGCGACGTGTTCGCCGCCGGGTTCGTGTTCGCCACGCTCGCCGGGCTGCCCCTCGCCGAGCGGCTCCGGTTCGCGAACCTGTGCGCCGGGCTGTCGGTGCGGCACCGCAGCGGCTCCCTCGGCTCGCCCTGCTGGGGGGAGATCGCCGCGTTCGGCGAGTCGGCGGAGGTCCCCGAGGCGGTGCTGGCGGAGTACGCCTTCGTGATCCCCTTCATCCCGGACGCGGCGGCCGACTCGGTCGTCCGCGCCGAGCCCACGCTGCGCACCCAGCACTAGCCGCACCCGGCACTGACCGCACCCGGCACTGACCGCACCCGGCACTAACCGCACCCGGTACCGGCCGCACCCGGCACTAGCCGCGGCCGGCGCGGTACTCCTGCGGGCTGACGCCGCGCTCGCGCTTGAACGCGGTGCTCAGCGCGAACGCGGTGCCGTAGCCGACCTGGCGCGCGATGGCGTCCAGCGTCGCGTCGCTCTCGCGCAGCAGGTCGGCGGCCTGCGCGAGGCGGATGCCGGTCAGGTAGGCCATGGGCGGCTCGCCGATCAGCTTCGCGAACCGCTGCGCCAGCGCCGCGCGGGACGTCCCGACCCGGGCGGCCAGGTCCGCGACCGTCCACGGGTGCGCGAGGTCGTCGTGCAGGAGCCGCAGCGCGGGCCCGGCGACGGGGTCGCCGTGGGCGCGGTACCAGCCGGGCGCCTCGGCGTCCGGGCGGGAGAACCAGGCGCGCAGCGTCGCGATGAGCAGCAGGTCGAGGAGCCGGTCGAGGACGACGTCCTGGCCGGGCTCGTCCTTGCCGATCTCCTCGCCGAGCACGTCGACGAGCGGCGACTTCCAGGCGTCGCCGCGGACGATCGCGATCGGCGGCAGCGCGGACAGCAGCCGCCGGGTGACGGCGCCGCGCATCTGGTAGGTGCCGATCAGCATGACCGCGGTGCCGTCGGGGTCGTTGCCCCAGGCGCGGACGCCGAGGTCCATCGCCTCCGACAGGCTCGTCCCGTCCGGGGTGGTGCAGCGCTGGCCGGGATGGATGACGACCTGCGGCTCGGTGGCCGGGTCGTCGCTGACCGTGTAGGGGTCGGGCCCGCGGAAGACGACCATGTCGCCGGGGCCGACGCGCTGCGGCTCCGCGTCGTCCGGGACGAGCCACGCGTCGTCCGCGACCATGGACAGCAGCGTCAGCGGCGCCTCGTCCTGGATGCGGAGGGACCACGGCGGCGCGAGGGTCGAGCGGAGCATGAACGCCCCCCGGGCGCGCGGGCCGTCGAGGAGGTCGGTGAGAGCGTCCACGACCGCCAGCCTAGACGCTCGCGTATGCGGGCCGGCTTCTCAACGATGGTCGCTGGAACCGCCGCGCTGTTGACTCGAGGGCATGACGAACACGGAAGCGGAGAACGGCCCGACCCTCGTCCTCGGCGGTACCGGCAAGACCGGCCGCCGCGTGGTGGAGCGGCTGGAGGCCATGGACGTCCCGGTCCGGATGGGCTCGCGGTCGGCGTCGCCGGCCTTCGACTGGGAGGACGAGGCCACCTGGGCGCCCGTCCTGCGGGGCGTCGGGAACGTGTACCTGTCCTACTACCCGGACCTGGCGGCGCCCGGCGCGCCGGAGGCCGTCGGCGCGTTCACGGCGGAGGCGGCGGACGCGGGCGTGCGGCGCGTGGTCCTGCTCTCCGGGCGGGGCGAGCCCGGGGCGCTGCGGTGCGAGGAGATCGTCCGGGCGTCGGGCCTGGAATGGACGGTGGTGCGGGCGAGCTGGTTCGCGCAGAACTTCAGCGAGGACTACCTCCTCGACCCCGTCCGCGCCGGCGAGGTCGCCCTCCCGGCGGGCGAGGTGCCCGAGCCGTTCGTGGACGCCGAGGACATCGCGGACGTCGCCGCCGCGGCCCTCACCCGCGACGGCCACGCGGGCGAGGTCTACGAGGTGACCGGCCCCCGCGCGCTCACCTTCGCCGAGGCGGTCGCCGAGATCGGCCGCGCGTCCGGGCGGGAGATCGCCTTCGTCCGGGTCGGCGCGGACGACTACGCGGCGGTCCTCAGGGAGCACGGCCTGCCCGAGGAGATCACCGGGTTCCTGACGCACCTGTTCACCACGGTGCTGGACGGCCGCAACGCCGAGCCCGCCGACGGGGTCCGGCGGGCGCTCGGCCGGGCGCCCCGCGACTTCGCCGAATACGCACGCGACGCCGCGGCCAGCGGCATCTGGACCTGGACGGAGTGACCATGAGGAACGCGCTCGCGGGCGTCTCGGTGACGCTCTCCCTCATCATGGCGGCCGGCATGGCCGGGACGTTCTTCGGCTTCTCGACCGGCGTGATGCCGGGCTTGAACGCGGCACGGCCGCAGTCGGCGATCGACGCGATGCAGGGCATCAACCAGAAGATCCAGAACCCGCTGTTCATCGCGATGTTCCTGCTGGTCCCGGTGCTGGCGGTCGCGGCGGGCGTGCTGCTGCTGACGCTCGGCCAGAAGCCGGCGGCGGTCCTGTTCTTCGTCGCGGCGGCCGTGTACTTCGCGGGCGCGCTCGTCCCGAGCTTCGCCGTGAACATCCCCTTGAACAACGGCATCGACCGCGTCACGATCCCGGGGGACGCGGCCGAGGCGGCGAGGATCTGGTCGGACTACTCCGGGCGCTGGACCGCCTGGAACAACCTCAGGGCGGTGGCCGGCTGGGCGAGCCTGCTCGCGATGAGCCTCGGCGTCTACCTCTGGGGCGGGAACGACTGAGGCGCCGGAGACGGACGCTGAGGACGAGAAGCCGGGGAAGGCCCGCGCTCCATGCCGGAGCGCGGGCCTCTTCGCGTCCGGGGGAGAACGGGCCCTGATGCACCGCGCCCGGCGCGCGCCCCGTCCGCATCCGCCCGTTCACCCTGCCCGCCGGCGGCCGCCGAACCCGGCCGGGGCTTACGATCTCTGGATGGCCGGTGTCTACGCGATCAGCGACCTGCACGTGGGATTCCCCGAGAACCGCGCGTTCACCGACGGGCTGCGGCCCGCCTCCGCGGACGACTGGCTGATCGTCGCGGGCGACGTCGCCGAGCGGTTCGCCGACGTCGAGTGGACGCTCCGCACGCTCGCCGAGCGCTACGCCACGGTGGTGTGGGTCCCCGGCAACCACGAGCTGTGGACGGTCAAGGACGATCCCGTGCGGCTGCGCGGCGAGGCCCGCTACCGGCGGCTCGTCGACATGTGCCGCGGCCTGGGCGTGCTCACCCCGGAGGACCCGTACCCCGTCTGGGACGGCGACGGCGGGCCCGTGACGATCGCGCCGCTGTTCGTCCTCTACGACTACACGTTCCGGCCCGAGGGGACGTCCACCAAGGAGGAGGCCCTGGAGTACGCGCACGAGACGGGCGTCGTGTGCACCGACGAGGTCTACCTGCATCCCGACCCGTACCCGACGCGCGACGCCTGGTGCGACGCCCGCGTCGCCTACACCGAGGAGCGCCTGTCGGCCCTCGCGCCCGGCACGCGGACCGTGCTCGTCAACCACTGGCCGCTCGTCCGGGAGCCCACCCGCGTCCTGTGGTATCCGGAGTTCGCGCAGTGGTGCGGCACCGTGCGCACCGCCGGCTGGCACGACCGGTTCCGCGCGGCCTCCGTCGTGTACGGGCACCTGCACATCCCCCGGACGATCTGGACCGGCGACGTCCCGCACATCGAGGTGTCGGTCGGCTACCCGCGCGAATGGCGCAAGCGCGGCGGGGCGCCGCGCGGCCCGCGCCGGATCCTGCCCGTCCCCGAGACGGACTGAGGGCCGGTCCGGCTACGGCTTGCCCGGCGCCATGCCCGCGGCGGCGAGCGACAGCAGCCGCCCGGCGGCCTCCGGCTCCCGCTCGGTGGCCGACGCGATCGCGCCGGTGAGCCACAGGACGTCGGCGAACTGCGCGCCCTCGGGCGCGTCCCCGGCCCGCTGCGCGCGGGCGAACAGCGCCTCGCCCGCCTCGAACATCGCCCGCCGGGAGCGGGCCGGCTCCGGCGGCTCGTCCCGCAGCGACACCACGGCCGAGGCCGCGAGCCCGCGGAACACCGTCACCCGCGCCACGAACGCCCGCAGCCACGTCATCAGCGCCTCCCCGGGCGCGGCGGACACCAGGAGGTCGCGGGCCGTCCCGGCCAGCTCCTCATAGGCGTCGGCGAGGAGCGCCTCCAGGAGGTGCCGGCGGGTCGGGAAGTGGCGGTAGAGCGTCCCGATGCCGACGCCGGCGAGCCGGGCGACGCCCTCCAGGGACGCGTCCGCCCCGTCGCGCTCGAAGGTCTCGCGGGCCGCGGCGAGCAGCCGCGCCCGGTTGCGGCGCACGTCGGCGCGCACCGCGCGGGCGGGGGCCTTCGGCGTGTCGTCGCTGGTCACGTGGGTTGTCGATCCTTTCCCGGCGGGTACGGGCCGGCGGCGCTTCGGGGGATCCGCGGCTTTGGAACGGTCCTTCGATAGTAGCCGCGCCGGGTGTCCGGACCCGCGCCGGGGATGCGCCGGCCCGCCGCGGTCGCCGCCGCGGCGGGCCGGCGCGGGCCCGCGTCCGCGGTCAGGAGCCGCCGGGGGACAGGGGCAGGTGGAGCCGGCCGCCCGCGGCCCGGAACTCCGCCGCCTTCTCCCGCAGGCCGGCGCCGAGGGCCGCCTCGCCGTCCAGCCCGCGCTCCTCGGCGTACCGCCGGACGTCCCGGGTGATCTTCATCGAGCAGAAGTGCGGGCCGCACATCGAGCAGAAGTGCGCGGTCTTCGCCGGGGCCGCCGGGAGCGTGGCGTCATGGAACGCGCGGGCGGTGTCCGGGTCGAGCGAGAGGTTGAACTGGTCCTCCCACCGGAAGCCGAACCGCGCGTCCGAGAGGGCGTCGTCCCACGCCCGCGCCCCCGGATGCCCCTTCGCCAGGTCGGCGGCGTGCGCGGCGATCTTGTAGGCGATGACGCCGGCCTTGACGTCCTCGCGGTCCGGCAGCCCGAGGTGCTCCTTCGGCGTGACGTAGCAGAGCATCGCGGTGCCGTGCCAGCCGATCATCGCGGCGCCGATCGCCGAGGTGATGTGGTCGTAGCCGGGCGCGATGTCGGTGGTCAGCGGGCCGAGCGTGTAGAACGGCGCCCCGTCGCACCACTCCTGCTGCCGGTCGACGTTCTCCTTGATCTTGTCCATCGGGACGTGGCCCGGCCCCTCGTTCATCACCTGGGCGCCGTACTCGGCGGCGATCCTCGTCAGCTCGCCCTGCGTGCGCAGCTCGGCGAACTGGGCCTCGTCGTTGGCGTCCGCGATCGAGCCGGGGCGCAGCCCGTCCCCGAGCGACCAGGTGACGTCGTAGGCGGCGAAGATCTCGCACAGCTCCCGGAAATGCGTGTACAGGAAGTTCTCCTCGTGGTGCGCCAGGCACCACGCCGCCATGATCGACCCGCCGCGCGACACGATGCCCGTCCTGCGCCGCGCCGTCAGCGGCACGTACCGCAGCAGCACCCCGGCGTGGACGGTCATGTAGTCCACGCCCTGCTCGGCCTGCTCGATCACCGTGTCGCGGAAGACCTCGTAGGTCAGCTCCGCGGGGTCGCCGCCGACCTTCTCCACCGCCTGGTACAGCGGGACGGTCCCGACCGGCACCGGCGAGTTGCGCAGGATCCACTCCCGCGTCGTGTGGATGTCCCGCCCCGTCGACAGGTCCATGACCGTGTCGGCGCCCCACCGCGTCGCCCACGTCATCTTCTCGACCTCGTCCTCGACGGACGACGCCACCGCCGAGTTGCCGATGTTCGCGTTCACCTTGACGAGGAAGTTCCGCCCGATGACCATCGGCTCGCTCTCGGGATGGTTGACGTTCGCGGGCAGGACCGCCCGCCCCGCCGCCAGCTCGTCCCGGACGAACTCCGGCGCCGCGCCCTCGCGCAGCGCCGCGAACTCCATCTCGGGGGTGATCTCGCCGCGCCGCGCGTACGCCCGCTGCGTCACCGCGCCGCCCGTCGCGCGGCGCGGCCGGCGCGGCAGGACGTCCTCCCGCACGGGCGCGCCCCGCCCGCCGTCCCCCGGGCGGACGGCCCGCCCCGCGTACGGCGCGGTGTCGCCCCGCTCGGCGATCCACGCCTCCCGCAGCGCGGGCAGCCCCCGCCGGACGTCGGTCTCCCGCGCCGGATCGGTGTACGGCCCCGACGTGTCGTACAGGACGACGACGTCGCCGTTGGTCAGCGGCACCTCCCGCATCGGGACCCGGACGTCCGGGCGCGCGCCCTGGAGGTAGGTCTTGCGGGCAGCCGGAACCACACGTTCTGTCATGACGACTCGATCTCTCCCTACGCCGGCATTACCCGGTCAGGTTCATGCGGTCAGCGGCCGTCCCAGCCGCTATCTCAGCCCGGTTCGCCGGGCCCCCGCGATCTGTCGTGCCCGACGCTAACCCGCCGCACCCCCGTTGCCGCAACCGCCGCCGCCGAGGTAGAACGCGCCCGCGCGCGGAGCCTGGCAGGATCGGGGCATGACCGACCCTCATCAGGAGTTCACGCTCACCCCGGTCGGCCACGTGTCGTCCGCGCTCACCGACCGGGCGTCCGCGCCCAAGCAGGGGACGGAGGGCGCGCCGGAGGCATGGCTGGTCTTCGAGCCCGCCGTCCTCCCGGCGCTGGACGGCCTGCGCGCGGGCGACCGGGTCTTCGTGCTGACCTGGCTGCACCTGTCGCCCCGCGACGTCCTGAGCGTCCACCCGCGCGACGACCCGGCCGCCCCGATGCGCGGCGTGTTCGCGACGCGCTCCCCGGACCGCCCCAACCCGATCGGGCTGCACCCGGTCGAGGTCGTGCGGGTGATCGGCCGCCGCGTCCTCGTCCGCGACCTGGAGGCCCTCGACGGCACCCCGATCCTGGACGTCAAGCCGGTCCTCCCCAGCGAGCCCGGCGCATAACGGCCGCCGGAGCGGCGGGGCGGTGCGCGGTGGCCGGGGGCGGCCGGGAAGATGGACGGGTGGTGAGGCTTCCTCGGATCGGTGTGACGGCAGGGGACGCCCTGCTCGCGGCGGCGCTGGCGGGTTTCGCGGCGGTGGCGGCGGTGGCCTGGCCGGGCGTCCGGGGGCTGGACGCCGCCGGGGCCCTGCTGCTGGTCGCGGCGCACGTGCCGCTCGCGGTGATCCGGCGGTGGCCGGCGCCGGGGCTGGCCGCCCTGGTGATCATCGTGCTGCCGTACCACCTGGCGCAGTACCAGCACCACGCGCTGGTGCCCGCCGAGGTGATCGCGCCGTTCGCGTACGCGGTCCTCGGGCGGCGGGTGCGGATCGTCCTCGGCGACCCGCCGCCGCGCACCTGGTGCGCGGGGACCGGCCGCTCGACCGGACGGAGATCGCCGACGCGCTCGCCTCGATCGCGGGCACCTGCCGGGACGCCCGGACGGAGCTGCGCGGCACCCTGCAGGTCCTGCGCGGCACCGACGTGGAGGCGCCCGGGGCGCTGCCCGGCCCGGAGGGCATCGGCGGCCTCGTGCGCGCCGCGCGCGACGGCGGGCTCGACGTGGAGGTCTCCGCCGGCGGCCTCGGGACGCTGCCGCCGGAGATCGGCGTCGCCGCGTACCGGATCGTCCAGGAGGCCCTGACCAACGTTGTCAAGCACGCCGCCGCCGAGCGCGCCGCGGTGACCGTGACGCGCGACGGCGGCGGGCTCGTCGTGCGCGTCTCCGACGACGGGCGCGGGCCGTCCGGCGGCGTCCCGGGCGGGTTCGGGATCCTCGGGATGATCGAGCGGGCGCGCAGCGTCGGCGGCACCCTGGACGCGGGCCCGGGGGAGCACGGCGGGTTCGTCGTCACCGCGGTCCTCCCGCTGGCGGACGCCGTCAGCCCGCGCTGACGGGCCGGCGCGCACCGCTCCGCCCCCGCCTTGGCCGGCCCTCCGGGGGGTCTTCGCCCGGTTCGGCACGTCCGCCGGGAACCTCCCAACCCCGCCGGCCGCTGATGAAGCAGAGCCGCCCGATGAGCGCCGTCCGGCGGTCCCCGTCGCACGGACGGACGCTCCCGAGGGCTTTCAAACCCTTACCGGTAGGGTCAGGATCAAGGGGACCAGGGGAGGCGAACGCGTCGGTGAGCACACTGCAGGAGGCCCCGCAGGACCGGATCCTCACGGTGCCGAACATCCTGAGCCTGGCGCGGCTGGTCGGCGTCCCGCTGTTCCTGTGGCTCGTCCTCGCCGAGGCGGACTGGTGGGCGCTCGGCGTGCTGGTGTTCGCCGGCCTGTCCGACTGGCTGGACGGCAAGCTGGCGCGCGTGCTGAACCAGACGAGCAAGCTCGGGACGGTGCTCGACCCGGCCGCCGACCGGCTCTACATCCTCGCGACGCTCGTCGGGCTCACCATCCGCGACATCATCCCGCTGTGGCTGGTGGTGCTGCTGGTCGCCCGGGAGTTCGCGATCGCGCCGATCGCGCCGATCGTCCGGCGGCTCGGGTACGGGGGCACGCTCCCCGTCCACTTCATCGGCAAGGCGGGCACCATGTGCCTGCTGTACGCCTTCCCGCTGCTGCTGCTGGGCGACCACGGCGGCGGCGCGGCGACCGCGGCGAAGGTCACCGGATGGTCCTTCGCCATCTGGGGGACGGGCCTGTACTGGTGGTCGGCCGTCCTCTACTGGGAGCAGACGCGGCAACTGGTGCTGGCCGGCCGCGGCTCGCCCCCGGGCCCCGGGGCGGTTCCGGGGCCGGACCCGGCGCCCGCACCGGGGCGGCGGGGCGACCCGGGCGCGGAACCGCCGGCCGGCGACCAGAAGGGAGCTGAGACCCCCCGATGAAGGCCGTCGTGATGGCGGGAGGCGAGGGGACGCGGCTGCGTCCGATGACCGCCAACCAGCCCAAGCCGCTGCTGCCGCTCGTCAACCGGCCGATCATGGAGCACGTGCTCCGGCTGCTGAAGCGGCACGGGTTCACCGAGACCGTCGTCACCGTCCAGTTCCTGGCCGCGCTGATCCGCAACTACTTCGGCGACGGCGAGGAGCTCGGCATGTCGCTGAGCTACGCGACGGAGGAGATCCCGCTCGGCACCGCCGGCAGCGTCAAGAACGCCGAGGAGGCGCTGCGCGACGACCGGTTCCTCGTCATCTCCGGCGACGCCCTCACCGACATCGACCTCACCGACATGGTGCGGTTCCACGAGGAGAACGACGCGCTCGTCACCATCGGGCTCAAGCGCGTCCCGAACCCCCTCGAGTTCGGAATCATCATCGTGGACGACGAGGGCCGCGTGCAGCGGTTCCTGGAGAAGCCCACCTGGGGGCAGGTTTTCTCCGACACCGTCAACACCGGCATCTACGTGATGGAGCCCGAGGTCCTCGAGCACGTCGCGGAGGGCGAGTCCGTCGACTGGTCCGGGGACGTGTTCCCGAAGCTGCTCGCCGAGGGCGCCCGCCTGTTCGGGTACGTGGCCGACTGCTACTGGGAGGACGTCGGCACCCACGAGAGCTACCTCAAGGCCCAGGCCGACATGCTGTCCGGCCAGGTCGGCATCGAACTGGACGGCTTCGAGATGTCGCCCGGCGTGTGGGTCGCCGAGGGCGCCGAGGTGGACGCCGAGGCCGTCCTCAAGGGGCCGCTCTACATCGGCGACTACGCCAAGGTCGAGGCGGGCGTCGAACTGCGCGAGTACACCGTCCTCGGCAGCAACGTCGTCGTGAAGGAGGGCGCGTTCCTGCACCGCGCCATCGTCCACGACAACGTGTTCGTCGCGCCGTCCACGAACCTGCGCGGCTGCGTCGTCGGCAAGAACACCGACATCATGGCCGGCGCCCGCGTCGAGGAGGGCGCGGTCATCGGGGACGAGTGCGTCATCGAGGCGGAGGCGTACGTCTCCAGCGGCGTGAAGGTCTACCCGTTCAAGACCATCGAGGCCGGCGCGGTCGTCAACACCAGCGTGATCTGGGAGTCGCGCGGGCAGCGCAACCTGTTCGGGCCGCGCGGCGTGTCCGGGCTCGTCAACGTGGAGATCACCCCCGAGCTGGCGGTGCGGCTGGCCAGCGCCTACGCGACGACCCTGAAGAAGGGCACGACCGTCGTCACCGGGCGCGACGTGTCCCGCGCCGCCCGCACCCTGAAACGCGCCGTGAACAGCGCCCTGACCGCCAGCGCCATCAACGTCAACGACCTGGAGGCGACCCCGCTGACCGTCGCCCGGTTCGAGACCGGCCGCGAGGACGCCGTCGGCGGCATCTACATCCGCACCACCCTCGGCGACCCGCAGGGCGTCGACATCCTGTTCCTCGACGCGGGCGGCGCCGACCTGTCCCAGGCCGCGCAGCGCAAGCTCGAGCGCGTCTTCGGCCGCCAGGAGTACCGCCGCGCGTTCCCCGGCGAGATCGCCGAGCTGACCTACCCGCCGCGCGTCGTGGAGACCTACACCCGCGACCTGCTCCGCCGCGTCGACATCCGCGGCGTCCGCGAGGCCGGGCTGAAGATCGTCCTGGACTGCGCGGGCGGCGTCGCCTCGCTCGTCCTGCCGAACCTCCTCGGCAAGGTCGGCGTGGAGGTCCTCACCCGCAACGCCGGCCTCGACGAGGCCAACCCGACCGAGACGCTCGCCGAGCGCATGCGCGACCTGGAGCGCCTCGGCGACCTCGTCTCCTCGTCGCGGGCCGCGTTCGGCGTCCGCTTCGACCCCGTCGGGGAGCGGATCTCCCTCGTGGACGAGAACGGCGAACTGGTCGGCGACGACCGCGCCCTCCTCGTGATGCTCGACCTGGTCGCCGCCGAGCGCCGCGGCGGCAAGGTGGCGCTGCCGGTGACGACGACGCGGGTCGCCGAGCAGGTGTGCCGGTTCCACGGCGTCCAGGTCGAGTGGACGTCCACGTCCCAGGACGTCCTCACCAAGGCCGCCGCGCAGCCCAGCGTGATCTTCGCGGGGGACGGCCGGGGCGGCTTCCTCATGCCCGAGTTCAGCGGCACCGTCGACGGGATCGCGGCCTTCGTCCGCCTGGTCGGCCTCGTCGCCCGCACGCGCCTGACCCTGTCCCAGATCGACAGCCGCATCCCCGACGCGCACCTCCTGCGCCGCTCCGTCCCCACGCCGTGGGCGGCCAAGGGCAGCGTCATGCGCCACGTCGTGGAGGCCGCCGGGGACCGCGCCATCGACACCACCGACGGCGTCCGCGTCGTCGAGGACGACGGCCGCTGGGTGCTGGTCCTGCCCGACCCCGCGGAGGCCGTCACCCATCTGTGGGCCGAGGGCCCGGACGCCGACGCCGCCCAGTCCCTCCTGGAGGAATGGGCCGCCGTCGTCGAGCACGCGGGCTCCTGACCCCGGCCGCGCCGGCCGGCGCGGCCCGGTCAGTCGATGGGCGCGTCGTCGGGGTTCTGGGCGGCGAGGCCGGCGAGGACGTCCAGGGCGCCCGCCAGGGTCTCCAGCGGCGGTGACGCCAGGCCGATGCGGATCGCGCGGGGCGCGGCGCCCGTCCCGACGACGAAGGCGGCGGCCGGGGTGACGGCGATGCCGTGCCGCGCGGCGGCCGCCACGAACGTCTCCGCGCGCCACCGGGGCGGCAGGTCCCACCAGCAGAAGTAGGAGCACGGCCCGGTGCGGACGGCGGCGCCGGCGAGGCGCTCGGCGACGAGCCGCTGCCGGGCCGCGGCGTCGGCGCGCTTGGCGCTCGTGACGGCGGCGACGGTCCCGTCGGCGATCCAGCCGGTCGCCGCCTCCAGCGCGAAGCGCGACGGGCCCCAGGCGCCGGAGCGCAGCGCGGCGGCGACGCGTCCGGCCAGGCCGGCGGGCGGCAGGACGAACCCGAGGCCGAGGCCCGGCGCGAGGCGCTTGGACAGGCCGTCGACCAGCACGGTGCGGTCCGGTGCCAGGCTCGCGAGGGGCGGCGGCCCGTCGGCGGGCAGGAACGCCCAGACGCGGTCCTCGACCGCGGTGACGCCGAGCCGTTCCAGGGCGCCGGCGATCTCGGCGCGGCGCGCCCGGGGCATCGTCGTCCCGTGCGGGTTGTGGAGCGTCGGCTGGACGTAGAGCGCGCCGAACGGGGCGGCGCGGTGCGCGGCGGCGAGGGCGTCGGGGCGCAGCCCGTGCTCGTCGGCCGCGACCGGCACGAGCGTGACGCCGAGCCGGGCCGCGATCCCCTTGACCACCGGGTAGGTGAGCGCCTCCACGGCGAGCCGCCCGCCCGGCGGGACGAGCGCCGCCACGGCGCCCGCGATCGCCTGTCGGCCGCTCCCGGCGAACAGCACCCGGGCCGGGTCGGGCCGCAGGCCGGGGGCGGCCAGCAGCGCCGCCGCGGCCTCCCGGGCGGCGGCGGTCCCCGCGACGCCCGCGGGGCCGAGCGCCGCGTCCAGGACGTCCGGGCGCAGCAGCCGCCCCATCCCGGCGGCGAGCAGGGCGCTCTGCTCCGGGACGAGGGGGTAGTTCGCCTCCAGGTCGACGCGCGCCCCGGCCGGCTCCGCGAGCGCGGGCGCGGGCGGGCGCCCGGCCGCGCGGACGAACGTGCCGCGCCCGACCTCGCCCACCACGAGGCCGCGCCTGCCCAGCTCCCGGTAGACGCGGCTCGCCGTGGAGCCGGCGATGCCGCGCTCGCGGGCGAAGGCGCGCTGCGGCGGCAGCCGGTCGCCCGGCCGCAGCCGGCCCGCCGCGATGTCGGCGGCCACCTCGTCGGCGACCTGACGGAAATCCTCCATGCGTCCTCCACATTGCACCGAGTGCATTCCATGGTATTGCACCGAGCAATCTCAGAGATCTAGCATCGAATTCCCTGACACACGAGGAGTACGATGATCTCGCTCACGGCGGCGGCCGCGGTCGCCGCCTTCGCCCTCGGGCTCGTCCTGACGCCCGGGCCCAACATGATCTACCTGGTGTCGCGCTCGGTGACGCAGGGCCGCCGCGCCGGGCTGATCTCGCTCGCCGGCGTGGCCGCCGGCTTCCTGGTCTACGTCGCCGCCGCCACCGCGGGGCTCACCGCCGTCTTCACGCTCGTCCCGGCCCTCTACACGGCGATCAAGCTGGCGGGCGCCGGCTACCTGCTCTGGCTCGCCTGGCAGGCGCTGCGGCCGGGCGGGACGGCCGCGTTCGCGCCGAAGGACCTGCCCGCCGACCCGCCGCGCCGGCTGTTCACGATGGGCGTGGTCACCAACCTGCTCAACCCGAAGATCGCGATCCTGTACGTGTCGCTGCTGCCGCAGTTCGCCGACCCGGAGCGCGGGCGCATCGCCGTCCAGATCCTGCTGCTCGGCCTCCTCCAGGTCGCCATCGCGCTCACCGTCAACTGCCTCATCGTGCTCGGCGCGGGCGGCATCGCCGCCTTCCTGGCGCGCCGGCCCGGCTGGCAGCGCGTCCAGCGCTACCTGATGGGCTCGGTCCTCGCCGCGCTCGCCGTCCACATCGGCCTCTACCGCCCCGCCGCCGCCTGACGCCGCCCCGCCCCCGCCGTGCGCTCGGGATCGCGGGCTCTTGCCATGATGGGGCGGTGATCGCACGACCGGACGACCCCGATGAGCGCCGGCGCCCGCCCGGGCGGCGGCCGGACGCCCCGGCGTCGCTGCTCGCCGACCTGCTCGCCGGCAAGCTCCTCGACCCCGGCTACGCTGAGGCCGCGGCCCGCCGCGCCGCCGCCGGCCCCGCCGCGCCCCGGCGGGGGCGGCCCCGGGGGGCGGGCGTCCTGCTCGTCCTCGTCCTCGCCGGGACGCTGATCGCCGTCGCGGGGGCGCGGGCGCGCCGGGGCGAGCCGGTGGCGGCCGCGCAGCGGTCCCGCCTCATCGGCGAGATCCATGCCCGCACCGCCGAGACGGACGCCCTGCAGAGCCGCCTCGACCGGCTGCGGTCCGACACCGAGCGGCACCGGGCCCGCGCGCTCGTCCGCAGCGACGAGGGCCGCCGCGTCCGGCAGCGGCTGGCCCGGGCCGGCGCCGCCGCGGCCGCCCTGCCCGCCGCCGGCGACGGGATCGCGGTCACCCTCGCCGACGCCCCGCGCACCGGCCCCGGCGGACCCGCCGCGCCGCGGCACGCCGCCGACGGCGGCCGGGTCTATGATCAGGACCTCCAGGTCCTGGTGAACGGGCTCTGGGCGGCGGGCGCCGCCGCGATCGGCGTCAACGGGCAGCGGCTCGCGCCGACCACCGCGATCCGCACGGCGGGCGAGGCGATCATGGTCGACTACCGGCCGCTGAACGGCCCCTACGAGGTGACCGCGCTCGGCGACCCGGACCGCCTGCGGGACGCCTTCGCCGGTTCGCCCGCCGACCGCCGGCTCGGCACCCTGCACGACCGCTTCGGAATCCGGTACGACGTCCGCCGCGCGTCCGGCGCGCACCTGCCCGCGGCGGGCCCGAGCCGCCTGCGCTACGCCGCCCCGGGCCAGGAGGACGGCGGATGAGCGGGCGGCCAGGGACCGGCCGGCCGGCGGGCCGGGGGACCGCGGGCCGGGCTCCGGCGTGCGGGGGAGCGGGGAGGCGCAAGTGATCGCGTTGATCGGTCTCGTCATCGGGGTCGGGCTGGGCCTCATGCTCCAGCCGGACGTGCCGCTGTGGCTGCAGCCCTACCTGCCGATCGCGATCGTGGCCGCGCTCGACGCCATGTTCGGCGGCGTCCGGGCCCGGCTGGAGGGGATCTTCGACGAGAAGGTCTTCGTGGTCTCGTTCGTCGGCAACACCGTCATCGCCGCGCTGATCGTCCTCCTCGGCGACCAGCTGGGCGTGGGGTCGCAGCTGTCCACGGGCGTCGTGGTCGTGCTCGGCATCCGGATCTTCTCCAACGTGGCCGGCATCCGGCGGAAGCTGTTCGGCGCATGACCGGCGGCGAGCACGGGGAGGGGCGTCCGGCGGGCCTGCGCGGGCTCGCCGCGCTGTCGCGTCCCCGAGTCGGCGCCGGCCAGATCGCCGGCGGGCTGCTGTGCCTCGTGCTCGGCTTCGCGGCCGTCGCGCAGGTCCGGTCGACGCAGCGGGACACCACGTTCGCCACCGCCCGGCAGGACGAGCTCGTCGGGATCCTGGCCGATCTGGGTCAGCGGTCCGAGCGGCTGAGGACCGACCTGCGCGATCTCGAGGCCACCCGGACCCGCCTGGAGCGCGACGCCGAGGGCGGCACCGCGCTGGAGGACGCGCGCGAGCGGGCGACCACCTACGGCCTCCTCGCCGGGACGCTCCCGGCCGAGGGCCCCGGCATCGAGCTGCTGATCGGCGACCCCGGGTCGGGCGTCAAGGCGATCAACCTGCTGGACGCCCTGCAGGAGCTCCGCGACGCGGGCGCCGAGGTCGTCCAGGTCAACGACGTCCGCGTCGGCGTCGACACCTACTTCCTGGACGGCCGCGACGGCGTCCGGGTCGACGGCCGGCCCGTGTCCGCGCCCTACCGGTTCCTGGCCATCGGCGACACCCACACGATGACCACCGCGCTCAACATCCCGGGCGGGCTCGTCAGGACGCTGCGGGGCGTCGGAGCCACCGTCCTGATCACCCCGCGCGCGAAAGTGACCGTCGGCGCGGTACGGTCTCCCTAGAGGGAACGGGGGGAGCGGTGAACCGGGCGACCGGCTCGAGCGTCGCGATCGCCGCGGTCCGCGCGGCGGCGTAGACCTGCGATCAGCGGCGAAGGTAGTTTGGTCCGGTCGGCTCACCGTTTCAGTTGACCCCTCGGGTAATACCCGCGTAAGTTGCGGCGACCGTCGCGTGAGCGGGCGGTGAGTTGGACCGTGGCCGGGGGCGGGTCCCCGGCGTGGGTTGGGTGAAGGATGCGCGTGGCGCAGGCGGCTCCCGCTGCGGCGGGGCGTCCGCGTGCGGCACGCCGATGGTAGGAGGCCGAGCCGATCGATGCCGAGCGTCTACTGCACGCAGTGCGGTCACGCCAACCCGGATGATGCCCGTTTCTGCTCGAACTGCGGCACTCCGCTGACCCGGAGTCCGGCCGCTCCGCCGCCGTACCGCGAGTCGCCCGGCGAGTCCACGTCCACGATCTCCATCGGCGGGTTCGAGGCCCTGGACACCGACACGGGCGCGGACGAACCGGCCGGCCCCGACCAGATGGCGATGGAGGCGCTGCCCCCGGGCACCGCGCTGCTCGTCGTCAAGCGCGGCCCGAACGCCGGCAGCCGCTTCCTGCTCGACAAGGACCGCACGTCCGCGGGGCGGCACCCCGAGAGCGACATCTTCCTGGACGACGTCACCGTCTCCCGCCGGCACGCCGAGTTCTCCCGGCAGGGCAACGCCTTCTCCGTCCGGGACGTGGGCAGCCTGAACGGCCTCTACGTCAACCGGCAGCGGGTCGACCAGGCCGGCCTGTCCGGCGGCGACGAGGTGCAGATCGGCAAGTTCCGGCTGGTGTTCCTGACCAACCCGGCGCACGGCTGAACGGAACGGGAGGGGCGTTGAACCCGGAGCCGGCCCGGACCCTGATGACGATCGGGGACGTGCTCGGGCTGCTGCGGCCCGAGTTCCCCGACATCACCATCTCCAAGATCAGGTTCCTGGAGTCCGAGGGCCTGGTCGAGCCGCAGCGCAGCCCGTCCGGGTACCGCAAGTTCGGCGCCGCGGACGTGGAGCGGCTCCGCTTCGTCCTGACCGCGCAGCGCGACCACTACATGCCGCTGCGCGTGATCAGGCAGCACCTGGAGGCCCGGGACCGCGGCGAGAGCGTCCCGCCGCTCGGCGCCCGCGAGGCGCCGTCCCGCCGCCCCCGCACCCTGCCCCGCACCCTGGTGGCGGCGGACACCACCGCCGCGGACCCCGACGTCCGCCTCACCCGCCGCCAGCTCCTCGACGGCGCCGGCATCGACGAGGCCCTCCTCGCCCGGCTGGAGGAGTACGGCCTCGTCCACCGCAGCGGCTCGCACTACGAGGGGAACGCCCTCGGCGTGTGCCGGATCGCCGCCGCGCTCGGCGAGTTCGGCTTCGAGGTCCGGCACCTGCGCGCGGTGAAGGCCGCCGCCGACCGCCAGGTCGGGCTGATCGAGCAGATGGTCGCGCCGCAGCTGCGCCGCCGCAGCCGCGGCGCCCACGAGGAGGCCGCCGAAACCGCCCGCGAGATCGCGGCGCTGTCGGTCCGGCTGCATTCCGCCCTGGTCAGCGCGGGGCTCAGCGAAAGCCTCGACCACTGATCATGGGCGCCGCGGAGGATTTTCTCGCGGCGGCGGCGCGACGAGGTGTCCGGGCCTGGGTGTACGTTGGCTACATGGTTCGGTCAGGAATCGACCCGCTGCACGTGGTGATCGAGACAGCGAGAACCAGCAGGGAGCCGCAGTGAAGCAGATGGAGGTCGTCGGCGTCCGGGTCGAGATGCCCTCCAATCAGCCGATCGTCCTGTTGAAGGAGACGGAGGGCGACCGCTACCTGCCCATCTGGATCGGGGCGGTCGAGGCGACCGCGATCGCCTTCGCGCAGCAGGGCGTGCTGCCCGCGCGGCCGCTGACCCACGACCTGTTCCGCGACGTCCTGGACGCCCTCAGCGTCCAGCTCCGCACCGTGAACATCACGGCCCTGCGCGAGGGCATCTTCTTCGCCGACCTGATCTTCTCCAACGGCGTCGAGGTCAGCGCCCGCCCGTCCGACTCCATCGCCCTCGCCCTGCGCACCGGCGCCACGATCTTCGCCAGCGAGGACGTCCTCGAAGAGGCCGGCGTCGCCATCCCGGACGAGCAGGAGGACGAGGTCGAGAAGTTCCGCGAGTTCCTCGACACGATCTCCCCCGAGGACTTCGGCCGCGCCGGCTGACGGCACGGGCGGCGTCCGGCGGCGTCCGGCGGCGAAGGCGCGCCCGCGGGCGGAGCGGGCTCCCGCGGCCCCTGCCGCCGCGTTCGGGCGAGGGGTTGTAATAAATGCCGCATGTCCTGGACCTGGTGGTTTTTGGCGGGGGAGCATCGGGGTAGGAGTGGGTGGGTGGCGGAGGTGCGCAGTTTGCCCACGTGAAGCCGGTTCATCCGGGCATGCGACGCGCCGACGGTGAACGTTGACCACACCCTGACCGGCACCTACCGTGCTGGTGGAACACCCGTGGTGTAATTCGTCAAACCCCCTTGACGAAGCGCCGCGGGGTGATAGAAGCCGGAGGTCCGCGTGGCGGTGAGCAGCGGCGAGGGCAAGGCGACCCCCGACAGGCACGTGGCGTCCCGCCGTGCCGGAGAGCAGGGCCTGCTCTTCGACACGCAGGTGTCCGCGCCGCCGGAGGATGTCGGTTACCGCGGCCCGACGGCGTGCGCCGCGGCGGGGATCACCTACCGGCAGCTCGACTACTGGGCCCGGACGAAGCTGGTCGAGCCGAGCGTCCGCCCGGCGCACGGATCGGGCAGCCAGCGGTTGTACAGCTTCCGCGACATCCTGGTGCTGAAGGTCGTGAAGCGGCTGCTGGACACGGGCGTGTCGCTGCAGCAGATCCGGACGGCCGTGACGCATCTGCGCGATCGCGGGGTGCAGGACCTCGCCCAGATCACGCTGATGAGCGACGGCGTCAGCGTGTACGAGTGCACGTCGGCCGACGAGGTCGTCGATCTCCTCCAGGGCGGGCAGGGCGTGTTCGGCATAGCGCTCGGGCGGGTGTGGCAGGAGGTGGAGGGCAGCCTCGCGGAGCTCCCCGGCGAGCGGGCGGCCACGGACCCTCCCGAACACCCCCGCGATGAACTCGCCAACCGGCGGCGGGCGCGCCGCACCGGCTGACGCTCAGAGCGCCTCCTTACGCTGGAGGAAGGCGAACGCCCCCCAGCCCGGCAGCACCGGCAGCCACAGGGTGAAGAGCCGGTAGAGCAGCACCGCGGACGTCGCCGTCTCCGCGGACAGGCCCGAGATCGTCAGCGCGAGCGTCAGCGCTCCCTCGACCGCGCCGAGACCGCCCGGGGTGGGCGCCGCCGACCCCACCGCGTTCGCCGTGAGGAACACGAGCACCACCGTCGTCCACGGCAGCGAGCCGCCGAACGCGCGGATCGACGCGTCCAGGCACAGGACGAACGCCAGCGTCAGCAGCAGCGTGCCGCCCATGCCTGTGCACAGCTTCTTCGGCGACTGGAGGACGTCCACCAGGCGGGGCACCACGCCGGAGAACATGCTCTTCAGGCGCGAGGCGACGACACGCCGGACGCGGGGGACCGTCAGCGCCAGACCGGCCACCAGCCCGAGCGCGAGCACCGCGATGACGATGGTGCGGGACGGCGCCAGGTCCTGCGTCGCCTTCGCCGTGGAGCCGGTGAGGAACCCGAACAGCACCAGCAGCAGGATGTGCGTGACCATCCCGACCAGCTGCGACGCGCCGACGCTCGCCACCGCCAGGGTGGGCCGCACCCCCGAGCGCTGCAGGTAGCGGGTGTTGACGGCGACGCCGCCGACCGCCGCAGGCGCCACCAGCTTCACGAACGACGCGGCGACCTGCACCAGGACCGTCCGCCGCAGCGGCAGCCGCTCCGGGACGAACCCCATCAGCATGAGCGCGGCCGCGACGTAGGTCAGCGCCGCCGCGCCGAGGGCGGCGACGACCCAGTGCCAGCTCGCCGTGGCCGCCAGGTAGCCGACGTCCAGGCTGGTCACCTGCGGGATGACGATGTACGCGGCGACCGACAGCGCCACCACGCTGAAGATCGTCCGGGGGCGGAAGCGCTCCAGCCTGGCCGGCGCCGCCTCGGTCTCCGGCTTCAGCTGGACGATCTGCTCCCGGATGCGGGTCAGCAGGTCCCGGTCGCGCCGCAGCGCCTGCCGCGTCGCCCGGGACAGCGCCACCCGCTGCAGCAGCGGCACCGCGCCGCCCAGCGCCTCCTCGCCCAGCACGGACGCGGCGGTCCGCACCGCCCGCTCGGGCCCGGTCCGCAGCGCCAGCGTGGTGAGGAGCTGCGCGAGGTCGAGGCGCAGCGCCAGGTCGCCCGCCGCGGTCTCCCCGGCGTGCAGGTCGGTGACGTAGGGGAGGCCGTCCTCGCCGATCAGCAGCGCGTCCTCCTGCAGCCGGCGGTGCGCGAGCCGGCCGCCCTGCATCGCCCGGAACTGCCGCCACACGTCGGTCAGCAGCTCGTCGGTGATCTCCGCGGCGGGCACGTCGCCGAGCCGCCGCCCCGGCACGTGCTCGTAGGCCAGCAGCGCCGCCTCCGTGCCGACCTCGCAGGTTCCGGTGAGCCGCGGCGTCCGGACGCCCGCCGCGTCCACCGCGTACGCCATCAGCGACTCCTGCTCCAGGGACCGGCGCAGCGACCGCAGCGTCCGCCCGGTCGTGGTGGCGCGCAGCCGCAGCAGCCGCCAGATCCGGTAGAGGAGCCCGGCGGTCTGCTGGTCGCGGTCCAGGACGCGGATCTCCAGGTCCCAGTCGCCGTGCGCGCCCCGCCCGGCGGGGACCCGGCCGCCCGCGGGACGCCCGGCGAGGACGACGCCGTAGCGGCGGCCGGCCTCGGCGTCGTCGGCGGGGTCGTCCAGCCGCGCGCCCCGCACGGGCCGCGGCCCGAGCCGCTCCAGGGCCGCGACGACCGCCGCCCCCGTCGGCCGCGGGTTCGGCGTCCCGACGGCGTACAGGGTGCCGTGGCCGATGGCGCGGCCGAGGAAGTAGGTGGCCGCGAGCGCGGCGACCGAGGCGTAGGACGCGGTGAGCCCGGTCAGCGCCGCCAGCCCGATCATGGTCCAGGTCGCGGCCTGCCAGCGGGAGCGCCCCGCCATCCCGACCGCGCTGACGAACGCGATCACCGGGGCGATGTCGGTGTGCACGGGCGCCGTCTCGGTGCCGCCCCAGATCAGCGAGTCCAGGACGCCGCCGGGCGCCGCCCGCACCACCAGGTCGTCCAGCCCCACCGTGACGCCGAACGCGATCACGGCGGCCAGCAGCGCGATCGCGACCCGGGTGCCGTCCTTGTGGAACAGCCGCTCGACGGCGAACGCGATCGGCACCGCCAGCACCCCGAAGCTCGACACGAGCGTCGCCAGCGTCAGCAGCAGCCGGGGCGCGTGCGCGGTGCCCTGCACGATGTCGGTCTGCAGCCCGTGCGTGGTCTGCTGCGCGATCGACACCAGCAGCATCACCGCGGCCAGCCCCACCAGCGACGCCGCGAACCTGATCGCGTCGGACGGCCGGCGGATCCGGTCCGGCTGGGCGGGCTCGTCGACGGGCACCCCGGCGGCGGTGGCGCCGTGCCGCGGGCGCGCCGCGCCGTCGTGGGTCCGTGTCACGCGGTACCGCCGCCCCGGCCATCCGTCATCGTGATCAGCGTCCCAGAACCGGTCGCGCGCCGTCGAGTGCCGTCCCGGCATCCGGCCCGTCGCGCGCGCACCTCGCAGCCCCATCTCCGCCCCCATGGCCCGAGGTCCGTCTTGTCCCAGGTGAGTGAGCACATCGTACCGGCCGGTACGGTTCCGGCGCCGGAAGGACGCCCCCGTGTCCGCTCCCGGCGGCGGGGGCCGGGACGATCGACCGGGCGGGTCATTGGGTAGGGTTTCGTCCAGGACATGCCGTCGACCCTGGGCGGGAGAGATCCCACGCCGCCAGCGTGGGACGCCGAAGGGGCAACCTCCCCGGAACCTCTCAGGCAAAAGGACCGCTCGGGCGAGGCACCTCTGGAAAGCAGGCGCCGGTCCCCGCACTCGGGGGGCGGCGGCTCACCGAAGGGGAAACCCCGCCGCGCGGGTGAAGCTCTCAGGTGCCGATGACAGAGGGGGAGACGCGCCGCCGGCCCGTGCCGGCGGCGGACCTGAGCGACCGCAGCTGCCAGGAGGCTCTCCATGACCGCCCAGTTCTTCGCCCCCGTGGCCGCGCCGCAGCATCCGCGCTCCGCGTTCGCCGACCGGCACATCGGCCCGGGCCCGGACGACCAGGCCCGGATGCTGGCCGCCATCGGCTACTCCGGCGCGGAGGCGCTGGTCGACGCCGCGGTCCCCGCCGCGATCCGCACGGCCCGCTCCCTGGACCTGCCGCCCGCGCTGAGCGAGACCGCCGCGCTGGACCGGCTCCGCGAACTGGCGTCCCGCAACACCGTGCTGACGTCCATGATCGGGCTCGGCTACCACGGGACGGTCACGCCGGGCGTGATCCTGCGGAACGTCCTGGAGAACCCCGGCTGGTACACCGCCTACACGCCCTACCAGCCGGAGATCTCGCAGGGCCGCCTGGAGGCCCTGCTCAACTTCCAGACGGTGGTCGCCGACCTGACGGGGCTGCCCGTCGCCAACGCGTCCATGCTGGACGAGGGGACCGCCGCCGCCGAGGCGATGGCCCTCGCCCACCGCGTGTCCAAGCGCAAGGAGCCGGGCACGTTCCTGGTCGACGCCGACGCCCTCCCGCAGACGATCGAGGTCGTCCGGACCCGCGCGATCCCGCTCGGCATCGAGGTGGTCACCGCCGACCTGTCCGCCGGACTGCCGGACGGCGACTTCTTCGGCGTGCTGCTGCAGTACCCGGGCGCGTCCGGGGCCGTCCGCGACCTGGAGCCGGTCATCGCGCAGGCGCACGAGCGCGGCGCCAAGGCGGTCGTGGCCGCCGACCTGCTCGCGCTGACGCTGCTGCGCCCGCCGGGCGAGTCCGGCGCCGACATCGCCGTCGGGTCCGCGCAGCGGTTCGGCGTCCCCTACGGGTTCGGCGGCCCGCACGCCGGCTACATGGCGGTCGGCGAGGGCATCCAGCGGCAGCTTCCCGGGCGCCTCGTCGGCGTGTCCGTCGACGCGGACGGCGCCACCGCCTACCGGCTGGCGCTGCAGACCCGCGAGCAGCACATCCGCCGCGAGAAGGCCACCAGCAACATCTGCACGGCCCAGGTGCTCCTCGCCGTGATGGCGAGCATGTACGCGGTCTACCACGGCCCCGAGGGCCTGGCCGCGATCGCGCAGCGCGCGCACCGCCGCGCCGCCGAGATCGCCGCGGGGCTGCGCGCCGCCGGCGTCGAGGTCGTGCACGGCTCGTTCTTCGACACCGTCCTCGCCCGTGTGCCCGGCCGCGCCGCCGAGGTCGTCGCCGCCGCCCGCGAGCGCGGGATCAACCTGCGCCCGGACGGCCCCGACCGGGTCGGGATCGCCTGCGACGAGACCACGCTGCCCGGGCACGTCGCCGCCGTCCTCGCGGCGTTCGGCGCGGCGGCCGCCGACGGCGCCGAGGAGGCGATCCCGGACGCGCTGCGCCGCGAGAGCCCCTACCTGACCCACCCGGTCTTCCACGCGCACCGCTCGGAGACCGCGATGCTGCGCTACCTGCGCCGCCTCCAGGACAAGGACATCGCGCTCGACCGCTCCATGATCCCGCTCGGCTCCTGCACGATGAAGCTGAACGCCACCGCCGAGATGGAGCCGGTCACCTGGCCGCAGTTCGCGGACCTGCACCCGTTCGCCCCGGTCGACCAGGCCGCCGGGTACGTCGAGCTGATCGGCGAGCTGGAGGCCGCGCTCGCCGAGATCACCGGGTACGCGAAGGTCTCCGTCCAGCCGAACGCGGGCTCGCAGGGCGAGCTGGCCGGCCTGCTCGCCATCCGCGGCTACCACGCCTCCCGCGGCGAGGCGCACCGCGACGTCTGCCTGATCCCCTCCTCCGCGCACGGCACGAACGCCGCCAGCGCCGTCATGGCGGGGATGCGGGTCGTCGTCGTGAAGTGCGACGAGGGCGGCAACGTCGCCCTGGACGACCTGCACGCGAAGATCGCGAAGCACGGCGACCGGCTCGCCGCGATCATGGTGACCTACCCGTCGACGCACGGCGTCTTCGAGGAGACGATCACCGACGTGTGCGCGGCCGTGCACGACGCGGGCGGCCAGGTCTACGTGGACGGCGCCAACCTCAACGCCCTCGTCGGCCTGGCCCGCCCGGGCGAGTTCGGCTCGGACGTCTCGCACCTCAACCTGCACAAGACGTTCTGCATCCCGCACGGCGGCGGCGGCCCCGGCGTCGGCCCGATCGGCGTCCGCGAGCACCTCGCCCCGTTCCTGCCCAACCACCCGCTGCGCGCCGAGGCGGGCCCGGACACCGGCGTCGGCCCGATCTCCGCCGCCCCGTGGGGCTCGGCGGGCATCCTGCCGATCTCCTGGGCCTACATCGCGATGATGGGACCGGACGGCCTGCGCGCCGCCACCGAGAGCGCGATCATCGGCGCGAACTACCTCGCCGCCCGGCTCGGCCCGCACTACCCGATCCTCTACACCGGCCGGAACGGCCTGGTCGCGCACGAGTGCATCGCCGACCTCCGCAAGATCACCAAGGAGACGGGGATCACCGCGGAGGACGTCGCCAAGCGCCTCATCGACTACGGCTTCCACGCCCCGACCCTGTCCTTCCCGGTGGCCGGGACCCTGATGATCGAGCCGACCGAGTCCGAGGACCTGGCCGAGCTGGACCGCTTCTGCGACGCGATGATCGAGATCCGCCGGGAGATCCAGCGCGTCGCCGACGGCGGCTACGACCGCGAGGACAACCCGCTGAAGAACGCCCCGCACACGGCCGCGAGCATGGTCTCCGACGACTGGAAGCACGCCTACAGCCGCGAAGAGGCCGCCTACCCCGTCCCGTCCCTGCGCGAGAACAAGTACTGGCCGCCCGTCCGCCGCATCGACCAGGCGTACGGCGACCGCAACCTGGTCTGCTCCTGCCCGCCCCCGGAGGCCTTCGAGGACTGAGCCCGCCCGGCTCCCCGGAACGCCCGCAATTAGTGATCTTGGTGGGGGTTTCGGGGTGTCGTCGCGGGACGCGGCGCGGCCGGGTCGCTAGTCTCTGTGCCGACTTCAGAAACCCCCAGAGGGCAGAGGCCGATGAGCGAGTTGCCGGACGAGACGTCCGACCCGGCGCGGATGTGCGAGGAGGCCCGCGGCCTCGCCGAGAGCGGTGCGGCCGGGCAGGCGGCGCTGCTGTTCGAGAAGGTGCTCGCCATGGGCGAGACGCCCTGCCGGGCGCAGGCCGCGCTCGGGCTCGCCGTCGTCCTCGACGACGCGGGGGAGGTGGAGCGGGCGAGGGAGGCCGACCAGGTCGCGATCGCCACCGCCGACCCCGAGTACGGCCCGCGCGCCGCCTACCACCTGGCGCTCACGCACGAGCGGGCCGGCGAGCCCGCGGACGCGGCGCCCGCCTGGGGCGCGGTGGTCGACTTCGGCAACCCCGCCTACCTGCCGCCCGCCCACCTGGCCCTGGCCCGGATCGCCGACGACGCCGGCGACTTCGACACGGCCCGGGACCACTGGGAGGCGGCGGTCGGGACGGGGGACGCCGAGTACGGGCCGCTCGCCGCGCACGACCTGGCGCAGCGGCTCCTGGAGCGCGCCGACCCGGCGCGCGCCCAGCGGATCCTGACCGCCGGGCTCCGGCTCATCGACCGCGAGGCGGCGCCGTACGCGTACGCGCGGCTCGCCGTCGCGCTCGGCATCTCCTACCTCGACCAGGCGATCGGCGCGTTCGGCGCGGCGCTCGCGGAGGAGCCGTCCGACCCCGAGGCCGGCCCGCTGGCCACCGAGTTGCTGGCGCGGACGCTGCCGCTGCGCGGGCGCGGCGCCGAGGCGGGCGAGGTGTGGCGGCGCGGGCTGGCCGACCCGGGCATCGCGCCGCAGGTGCGGGCGAGGCTGCGCCGCGACTTCGGCGAGGAGGACGGCGAGGCCGACCTGTGGTGGGAGCCGGTCGTCGAGCAGGCCGTGTCGGACGGGACGCTCCCCGCGCTGGCCGGCGAGGCGTTCGGCGCCCTCGACCACATGTACGCGCTGCTCGCCGTCCGGTACGCCGAGCGGCGGGGGGACGAGGCCCACGAGGTGCTCGGCGGCGCGGTGCGGGTCCCGAGCGGCTACCCGTGGGGCCCGCTGCTGCACGAGAGCTTCGCCGAGCGGCTCCGCCTGGCGATGGGCACGACCGTGGCGAACTGGCCGGAGGGCTAGTCGGCGATGCCGCGTTCCGCGATCACCCTGGTGACGCGGGCGCGGACGAGGTACTCGGTGGGGACGGCGTTGCGCGCCCCGAACTCCTCGGCCCGCGCGGCGCCCATGTAGCGGCCGCCGATGGCGGCGGCCCAGCGGCGCATCTCGTCCAGGTCGTCGATGAGGGCGGCCTCCGCCTGGATCTGCACGTACGAGAACGGCGGGACCTGGTCGTCCACGCAGACGGAGACGCGCGGGTCGCGGGCGAGGGCGCGGCCCTTGACCGAGTCGCGCGCCGTGTTGAACAGGAGGTCGTCGCCGTCGAGGACGAACCAGATCGGCGTGACGTGCGGCGTCCCGTCCTTGCGGGTGACGCCGGCCTTGCCGGTGCGGGTGCCCTCCATGACGAACGCGCGCCACTCGGCGTCGGTCATCTTCTCCATGCGGCCAGTCTGCCGCAAAGATCGCCGGACGGTGCGGCTACGGTGAGCGCATGGAGGTCGTGACGGCGCACGGGCCCGGCGAGGTGACCCTCGACGCGGTGGACGACCCGGCGTTCCTGCTGGTCCTGACGCATGGGTCGAACGGGGGCGTGGACGCGCCCGACCTGCTCGCCGTCCGGGAGGCGGCGCTCGGGCTCGGCGGCGCCGTCGCGCGGGTCACCCAGCCGTTCCGGTACGCGGGCCGCCGGGCGCCCGGCTCGCCCGTCAAGCAGGACGAGGCGTGGCTGGAGATCGTCGGGGGCCTGCGGGGGAGGTTCGCGGGCGCCCCGCTCGTCCAGGGCGGCCGGAGCAACGGCGCCCGGGTGGCGTGCCGCACGGCACGGGCGGCCGGGGCGGTGGGCGTGGTGGCCCTGGCGTTCCCGCTGCACCCGCCCGGCAGGCCGGAGAAGACACGGGTGGACGAGCTGCGCGGGGCCGGCGCGGAGGTCCTGGTCGTCAACGGCGATCGCGACCCGTTCGGCGTGCCGGACGCGGCGGACGCGGCGCACGTGGCGGTGCTGCCGGGGGAGCGGCACGATCTGGGGAAGGACCCCGCAGCGGTCGGCCGGGCGGTGGAGCCGTGGCTCAAGAAGTGGACGGCCCCTGGCAGAAGGACGGCCCGTCCGGTGCGGACGGGCCTGGAGTAGGTCCCTCTGGGCCCGGGCGGGCCCAGAGGTCAAGGGCAGTGGTGGGCGTTGCCCCCGAGGTGATCACCCGTTTGAACTAGTCCCCCGTGGAGACCGCTCAAGCGGCGGACGGCGCCTGCAGGTCCGTCGGCCGGTGCGGCGCGATGACTCCCCCGTCGGGCAGCAGCTCACCGGTGTCCTCGAAGAGCACGACACCGTTGCACAGCAGGCTCCACCCCTGCTCGGGGTGGGCGGCCAGCGTCCGGGCGGCGTCGCGGTCGGGTGCGTCGTGCGAGGGACAGGGCGGCTGGTGCGGGCACATCGTGTGCCTCCGGTCTCAACTACTGGTCGGGTCGTGGGTGCTTTCCTTAATTGACGCACCCCAGTGTGAAGTGGTTCGCCCCCATCGGCTATAGCCCGTTGGGACGGTTGTCCGTTGGTACCGCAGTACCGGAACGGTGTGATCATCCTCACCCCGAGGTGCCAGGCACAGGGTCCCTCCCGCGCGGCGACGGACGGAGAACGACACGCCGGGGGCGCGTAACCCCTTACGATGTCGGGCGGGGAACGCCGTCACGGCGTAGGGGGAGTGAGGCCGATGCGGGTCGCGTTGTCCGTCGCGTGCTTCGATGACGCGCTGTTCCCCGACACGGGGAAGGCCGTGACCGTCCTATTGGAACGCCTTGGCCACGAGGTGGTATTCCCACCAGGCCAGACGTGCTGCGGCCAGATCCACTGGACGGCCGGCTACCACCGCGAGGCCGCCGACCTGGCCCGCGCCTACACCGCGGCGTTCGAGGGCGGCGACGTCGTGGTCGCGCCGTCCGCGTCCTGCGCGGCCGCCGTCCGGGACGCCTACCCGAGGATCGCGCGGGCGGCCCGCGACCCCGGCCTGGCCCGCGCCGCCGAGGGCATCGCCGTCTACGAGCTGACCGAGTTCCTCGTGGACGTCCTGGGCGTCACCGACGTCGGCGCCTACTTCCCGCACCGGGTCACCTACCACCCGTCCTGCCAGTCGATGCGGACGCTTGGGATCGGCGACCGGCCGCTGCGGCTGCTGCGCGCGGTGAAGGGCCTCGACCTGGTCGAGTTACCGGCCGCCGGGGAGTGCTGCGGGTTCGGCGGCGCGTTCGCGATGAAGAACGCCGACGTGTCGGTCGCGATGGTCGCCGACAAGGTCAGGCACGTCCGCGACACCGGCGCGGACGTGGTGTGCGCGGTCGACGACTCCTGCCTCGCCCACATCGGCGGGGCGCTGTCGCGGCTGCGGGCCGGCGTGCGGACGATGCACCTGGCCGAGATCCTCGCCGCGACGGGTCCGGCATGACCGGCGCGCCGCCCGGCGGGCCCGTCCCGCTGCCGATGCCGAAGTTCGCCGCCGCCGCGCGGCCCGCGCTGGCCGACACCGGCCTGCGGCGCAACCTGCGCGGCGCGACCGCGGCGCTCCGCGCGCGGACGGCCGCCGCGACCGCCGAGCCCGCCGACTGGGAGGGCCTGCGCGAGGCCGGCCGCGCCATCGGGGACGCCGCGCTCGGCGACCTCGACGTCCACCTGGAGGAGCTGGAACGCTCCGTCACGGAGGCGGGCGGGACCGTGCACTGGGCGGCGGACGTGGCCGAGGCGCGCCGCGTCGTCGCCGGCCTGGTGCGGGACGCCGGCGCGACGGAGGTCGTCCGGTCGGCGTCGCTGGCGGTCCGGGAGATCGGCCTGGACGGCGCGCTGGCCCGCATGGGCGTGACCGTCCGGGAGACCGCGCTCGCCGACCTGGCCGCCCGGCTCGGCGAGGACGAGCCGTCCCACCTGCTGTCACCGGTCGCGCACCGCGACCGCGCCCAGATCGGCGCGCTGCTCCGGCGCGGCCTGCCCGCCGCCGGGCCCGACGCGGCCGATGACCCCGAGGCGCTCGCCGCGGCGGCCCGCGCCCACCTGCGCGAGCGGTTCCTGCGCGCCCGCGTCGCGATCATCGGCGCGAACTTCCTGGTGGCCGAGACCGGCACGGTCGTGGTGGCGGAGTCGGAGGGCAACGCGCGGATGTGCCTCACGCTGCCGGAGACGCTGATCTGCGTCGCCGGCATCGACAAGGTCGTCCCGGCATGGGATGACATGGAGGTGTTCCTTCAGCTCCTGCCGCGCGCGTCGACCGGCGACCGGATGACCCCGTACGTCTCGTCCTGGACGGGGGTGACGCCGGGCGACGGGCCGCGCGCGTTCCACCTCGTCCTGCTCGACAACGGCCGCACCAGGGCCCTCGCTGACAAGGTGGGGCGCGCCGCGCTGCGCTGCATCCGCTGCTCGGCCTGCCTGAACGTCTGCCCGGTCTACGAGCGGACGGGCGGGCGGCCCTACGGGCCGGTCTATCCGGGGCCGATCGGCGCGATCCTCACCCCGCAGCTGCGCGGGGTGGAGAGCGCGGCCATGGCGTCGCTGCCGTACGCGTCCACGCTCTGCGGCGCCTGCGCCGTCGTCTGCCCGGTGAAGATCGACATCCCGGAGGTGCTGGTCCACCTGCGCGGCACGGTGGTGGAGTCGCGCCGCCGGCGGCCCGTCCCGCCGCCCGAGATGGTGCTGATGCGCGGCCTGGCCTGGACGATGGGCGACCCGCGCCGCCACGAGACCGTCCTGCGGCGCGGCACCCGGTGGGCGCGGCTGCTGTCGCGCGGCGGGCGGATCCGCCGCCTGCCCGGCCTGCTCGGCACGTGGACGGAGGCCCGCGACCTGCCCGCGCCGCCCGCGGAGAGCTTCCGCGCCTGGTGGGACAGGACCCGGGCGTGACCGCGCGCGATGAGGTGCTGCGGCGGGTCCGCGAGGCCCTCGGCGGGTCGCGCGGCGCGCGCCCGCCCGTGCCGCGCGGCTACGCGCGGCGGCTGCCGGAGGCGGAGGCGGCGACGCGGGCGGACGTCCTCGCCCTGTTCACCGAGCGGGTCGCCGACAACCGGGCGGCGGTCCGGCACGTCGGCGCGGACGAGCTGGGCACCGCGGTGGCCGCCGCGCTGTGGGGGCGGGAGGCCAAGCAGATCGTCGTCCCGGCGGACCTGCCGTACGGCTGGCTCGCCGAGCTGGACGGCGTCCGTGCGCTCGCCGACACCCCGGCGCTCGACGCCGACGCCCTGGCCGCCGCGGACGGCGCGGTGACCGGCTGCGCGGTGGCGATCGCGCAGACGGGCACGGTCGTCCTGGACGGCGGCCGGGCGCAGGGGCGGCGGGCCCTCACGCTCGTGCCCGGCTACCACCTGTGCGTGGTGCACGCCGACCAGATCGTGGGGACGGTCCCGGAGGCGGTCTCCCGCCTGGACCCGGCGCGGCCGCTGACGTGGATCAGCGGTCCGTCCGCCACCCACGGCATCGAGTTGCGGCGGGTCGAGGGCGTGCACGGACCGCTCCAGCTGGAGATCCTCGTCGTGGAGGACTGACCGGGCGGCTACCGCACGCCGGTGAGGAGCAGGTCGAGGCCGGCCTGGAAGCGCGCGTCCCAGTCGACGGCGCGGTCGGCGCCGTCCTCGCCGGTGCCGCGCACCTCCAGGGCGGTGTGTCCGATCACGTAGCTGAGGAGGGCGTGCGCGGCGACGGCGGCCGCGTCCTCGGCGACGCCCCCGCGCCGCATGACCTCGCGCAGGGACGCGACCGTGGCGGTGAGCGCGGCGGGGTTGCGGCGGGTGACGACGAGAGGGAGGACCCCGGCGTGCGCCATCAGCCGCCCCCGGTAGTCGGCGGCCCAGCCGCGCAGGACGTCCTGCCAGCGCCGCGACGGGGCGTCGTCCGCGGGGGCGGAGGCGACGTGCGCGACGAGGCCGTCGAGGAGCTGCTCCTTGCCGCGGGGGAGGTGGTGGTAGATCGCCATCGCCTCGACCTCGAGGGAGTCTCCGAGGCGGCGCATCGTGAGGCGGCCGAGCCCCTGGCCGTCGACGATCCGCAGGGCCGCCTCGATGATCCGCTCGGTGGACAGCGGGGCGCGGTGCTGGGCGTTGATGCTGGGCTGCCTGACCATGAGACCGCACCTTACTACGTAAAGGGCCGGAGCCGGGTGTCCGCCGCCATGACACGCCGGAACCCCGCGTACGCTTACCTCGATCAGGCATCGCAGACCGTCGAGGGAGTACCACCATGCCGCTGGGCCGCCGTGTGAGCAAGGACGTCGCGGAGCAGTACGAGGCCGACCAGCGGCTGGCCGCCGAGTACGAGGGCAGGCTCGCGGCGGCCGGCGACGCGGAGCGGGCGCTGCGCGAGGCGCAGGCCGCGGACGTCACCGGGCCGGAGCTGCGCGCGCTGACGGTGGTGTTCGACAAGGCGATGACGGCGGCGCTCGCCGCCGCCGAGGCGTCCGAGCGGGTCGCCATGGGGCCCAAGGCGTACTCGACCGCCGCGCAGGACGCCAAGACGCGCCGCGCCGCCGAGATCGCCTACCGCAAGGCGAAGGCGCGCCCGGCCGTCCGCCCGTGGACGGAGGAGGTCGACCGGCTGCGCACGGCCCGCGAGGCGCACCGGCTGAGCTTCAAGACGGTGCCGTCCGCGCTCGGCTGAGCCGCCCGCTCGGGTGACGACACAGCGTCACCGGGTGGCACCGGCCACCGAACTCTGAGAGTCTGCCCTCTCGGGGAACGCCGGGGGCGCCCCGCCGCGACAGCGTGCGCGCGGACGCGCCCCGGCGGAGAGGGCACACGGTGCTCTGGACGTTGGGGGATGTCAGTGGAGCGCACGCCGCCGGACCGGTGCCGCGTACTCGAGTCCTACCAGGACGGGGTGAAGGCGATCCGCGCGCTGGCGGGGGCCGTCCGCGACTGGGACGTGCCGACGCCGTGCGCCGACTGGCGGCTGATCGACCTCGCCGGGCACCTGCGCTGCGTCGCGGAGAACTACCTGGAGTACCTCCAGGACGCGCCGGACAGCCGGCTGGCGACGCTGTTCGCGCAGGAGGCGGCGACGGCGGTGCTGATCCGGCAGCAGGCGCGGCAGAACGCGGCCGAGCTCGCGGTGCTACCGCCCGAGCCGGGCCCCGACCGGATCATGTCCTTCGGGGTGTCGGCCGGGGCGTACGCCGACCTGCTGCCCGACATGTGGGACCGGACGCACCTGATCTACCGGGGCACCAAGTACACGGTCGGCGACCACGCGGGCGCGGCGTGCGTGGAGTGGCACCTGCACGCCTGGGACATGGCCCGCGCGACCGGCGCAGACTACCGGCCGCGCGACCCGGACCTGCTGGTGTCGGCGTGGCACTGGGGCGTCCCGCACCTGCCGCTCGCGTCGGGGGACGCGTGGGAGGCGGTGCTGCGCTCGTCGGGCCGGTCGCCGCGCTGGCCCGAGCCCGACGACCGGCCGGGTGACAGGTCCGGCCGGTCGCGGCGGCGGTCCGGGCGTCAGACGCCCTCGGGCCTGCCGGGGCGGTCCCGCAGGTAGACCAGCCACGTGAGGGCGCAGCACACGGCGTAGAAGGCGATGAACGCGATGTAGGCGCCGTCGCCGGTTCCGGAGGCGAGGAACGACTGCCGGAACGCGACGTTGACGAGCACGCCGCCCAGCGCGCCGACGGCGCCGGCGATGCCGATCAGCGCGCCGGACAGGCGGCGGGCCTCGGCCTCGGGGGCCTTGGCGCGGAAGATCGCGGGGATCATCTTGTAGGTGGAGCCGTTGCCGATGCCGCTGAACGCGAACAGCAGGACGAACCCGGTGAGGAACAGCGGCAGGGACCCGCTCGTCGACGCGGCCAGCACCAGGCCGGCGGCCGCGGCCATCGCGACGAAGGTCCAGAAGGTCACGGCGGCGCCGCCGAGCCGGTCGGCCAGGCGCCCGCCGGCGGGGCGCAGCAGCGAGCCGAGCGCGGGGCCGAGGAACGTCAGGTAGGCGGCCTTGACGGGGGTGTCGAAGTCGTCCGCGAACTGCACCTGCAGGACCTGCCCGAACGCGAACCCGAACCCGATGAACGACCCGAACGTGCCGATGTAGAGCACCGACATGATCCAGGTGTGGGCGTCCTTGCAGACGTCCCGCATCGCCCGCCGGTCGTTGCGCGCGTGCGCGAGGTTGTCCATGCGCAGCCAGGCGGCGAGGGCGGCGAGGACGATCAGCGGGATGTAGACGCCCGCGACGAGCCCCGGGTGGTCCTTGCCGGCGGTGGCGAGGACGAGGAGCCCGACGAGCTGGACGACGGCGACGCCGAGGTTGCCGCCGCCGGCGTTGATCCCGAGCGCCCACCCCTTGAGCCGCTGCGGGTAGAACGCGTTGATGTTGGCCATCGAGGACGCGAAGTTGCCGCCGCCGACGCCCGCGACGGCGGCGAGGACCAGCAGCGTGGTGAACGAGACGCCGGGCTCGATCAGGAACGCGGCGAGCACGGCGGGGACGAGCAGCAGGGCCGCGCTGAAGACCGTCCAGTTGCGGCCGCCGAAGCGGGCGACCGCGAACGTGTAGGGGATGCGCAGCGCGGAGCCGATGAGGGCGGGGACGGCGGTGAGGGTGAACTTGCCCGCCGGGTCGATGCCGTAGGCCGGGCCGAGGAACAGCACGAGGACCGACCACAGCGTCCACACCGAGAACCCGATGTGCTCGGAGATGATCGAGTAGATCAGGTTGCGGCGGGCGACGCGCGCGCCGCCGCCGGCCCAGAAGGCGGGGTCCTCGGGCCGCCAGTCCTCGATCCAGCGGCCCTTCGCCGGCCGGGCGCGGTCCCCGCGCGGGGTTTGGGTGGTGACGGTCATGAGGTGCTCTCCCTGGTCGGTTCGGACGGGTCGACCGTAGGGAGGCGTGGTTTCGGGGGCGTGTGGCCGGTCATACGCCGGTGATAACTCCGTCGCACAGGGCGGCACGTCCGGCGGTGAGACCCGGGGTAGACCCGGGCCGGGCCGGGTAGGCAGTGGTCGCGAGCGGCGGGGGAAACGGAGTGAGACCGATGGCGACCTGTGAGGTCTGCGGCAACGACTACGCGATGGCCTTCGAGGTGCACGCGCAGGGGCAGGTGCACACGTTCGACTCGTTCGAGTGCGCGGTCACGAAGATGGCGCCGATCTGCGAGCACTGCCAGTGCCGGATCATGGGGCACGGCGTGGAGGTGAGCGGGCACTTCTACTGCTGCGCGCACTGCGCCCGCGCCGTCGACCCGGAGGGCGCGCGCCAGATCAAGGACGCGGTCCCGGTCTGAGACCGGGGCCGGCCCGGTGCGGGTCGCCCGGTGCGGTCGGCCCGGTGCGGGCCCGGCTCGCGCGGGTGCCGGCTCGGTCGCGGGCCGGTTCAGGCCCGGTGCGCGCCGAACCGCTGCTCGCGCCCGTCCTCCAGGTAGACGGCGCGGCCGTCGGCCATGGCCCGCAGGCTGGGGTCCATCCGGCGGGAGACGTGCGGCGGGGCCAGTTCGGGGATCTTCTCCGGCGCCACGAGGACGTGGTCGGACAGCTCCTCGGGCGGCAGCCGGATCGCCGCGATCTCCGCGCCGGTGATCGTGCCGCCGAACACGAACACGTTGACGGCGTCGACTCCGTCGTCGCGCGGCGAGCCCCAGTCGACGCAGGCCAGGCCGTCCAGCCGGGGGACGAGGCCGAGCTCCTCCTCGCATTCGCGCACGCACGCCGACAGCGGGGACTCGTCGGCCTCGATGACCCCGCCGGGCAGGTACCAGCCCTCGCTGTAGGTGGGCTTGACCAGCAGGACCCGCCCGAGGTCGTCCAGGAGCAGGGCCGCCGCGGCGCCGCGGGCGCGCGGCAGGGAGGCGTAGTAAGCAAGGTCGGGCATGTACCGAGGTTAGGCGTGATCACCGGGGGATGATCGGGGCGGGCGGGGGGCGGGGGCCGCATCCGTCCACGAGATCGCCGGACGACCACGAATCCGTTCGGTAATCGGGCAAATAATGACGAATAGGCCATGACAGGGATCGACAACGCTTGACACGCGTTCGTCAAGGCCCGGGGGCGGCGCCCCGGGCGGGCGTCCTGACCTCGGCGGACGCCGCGCGTGAACCGCATTTAACGCCGGGGTCACACCGGGGACTCCGCGGCGAAACGGCGCCCGCCGAGTCTCGGCGCATGACCGGGACTCCCACGCACTGTCCGTACTGCGCCCTTCAATGCGGCATGACCCTGGACGCGGCCGGCGCGGGCGCCGTGCGGGTCACTCCGCGCGACGACGTGCCCGCCAACCGCGGCGGGCTGTGCCAGAAGGGCTGGACGGCGGCGGAGGTGCTGACCGTCCCCGACCGGCTGACCACCCCGCTGATGCGGAGCGGCCGGGAGGCGCCGCTGGAGCCCTGCACCTGGGACGAGGCGCTCGACCGCGTCGCCGCCGAGGCCGCCCGGCTGCGGGCGCTGCACGGTCCGGACGCCGTCGCGGTGTTCGGCGGCGGCGGGCTGACCAACGAGAAGGCGTACCAGCTCGGGAAGTTCGCCCGTCTCGCGCTCGGCACGTCCCAGATCGACTACAACGGGCGGTTCTGCATGTCGTCGGCCGCGGCGGCGTCCGCCCGGGCGTTCGGGATGGACCGCGGGCTGCCGGGGCCGGTCACGGACCTGGCGGCGTCGGGCGCCGTCCTGCTCGCGGGCGGGAACCCGGCGGAGACGATGCCGCCGTTCATGCGTCACCTGGCGGAGATGCGCGACGGCGGCGGAGCCCTCATCGTGGTGGACCCGCGCCGCACCGCCACCGCCCGCCAGGCCGACCTGCACCTCCAGCCGGTGCCCGGCACCGACGTCGCCCTCGCCAACGGGCTGCTGCACCTGGCGCTCGCCGAGGGCCTGGCCGACGAGGACTACATCGCCGCCCGGACCACCGGGTTCGAGGCCGTCCGGACGGTCGTCAACGCCTACTGGCCGGACCGGGTCGAGCGCATCACCGGCGTCCCCGTCCCCGCGCTGCGCGAGGCCGTGCGGCTGCTGGCCCGCGCCGGCCGCGCCCACGTGCTGACCGCGCGGGGGGCCGAGCAGCACGCGCGCGGCACCGACATGGTCGGCGCGTTCATCAACCTGGCCCTCGCGCTCGGGCTGCCCGGCCGCGAGGGGTCCGGCTACGGGTGCCTGACCGGGCAGGGCAACGGGCAGGGCGGGCGCGAGCACGGGCAGAAGGCCGACCAGCTCCCCGGCTACCGGAAGATCGACGACCCGGCGGCCCGCGCGCACGTCGCGGCCGTCTGGGGCGTCGACCCCGCCGACCTGCCCGGCCCCGGGCGGTCGGCGTACGAGCTGCTGTCGGCGCTCGGCACCGGCGGCGGCCCGAAGGCGCTGCTGCTGTTCGGGTCGAACCCGGTGGTGTCGGCGCCGCGCGCCGCGCGGGTGGAGGAGCGGCTCGGCGCCCTGGACCTGCTGGTGGTGGCCGACTTCGTGCCGTCGGAGACCGCGCGGCGCGCCGACGTCGTGCTGCCGTCCGCGCAGTGGGCCGAGGAGTCGGGGACGATGACGAACCTGGAGGGCCGGGTGCTGCGGCGGCGCCGGGCCGTCCCGCCGCCGGCCGGGGTCCGCACCGACCTGGAGATCATGGGCGCGCTCGCGGAGCGGCTGAAGGCGCCGGGGGAGTGGAGCACCGACCCGGAGACGGTGTTCGGCGAGCTGCGCCGGGCAAGCGCGGGCGGCGTCGCCGACTACGCCGGCATCAGCTACGCGCGGGTCGAGGCCGAGGGCGGGGTGTTCTGGCCCTGTCCCTCGCCGGACCACCCGGGCACGCCGCGCCCCTACCTCGACGGGTTCGCCACGCCGGACGGGCGGGCCCGGTTCGTCCCGGTCGAGCACCACGGCCCCGCCGAGGACGTCGACGAGGACCACCCCGTCTACCTGACCACGGGCCGGGTCCTCGCGCAGTACCAGTCGGGCGCGCAGACGAGGCGCGTGCAGGCGCTGGCCGAGGCCGCGCCGGGGCCGTTCGTCGAGATGCATCCCGACCTGGCCGAACGCCTCGGCATCGAGGACGGCGCCGACGTCCGGGTGGAGAGCCGCCGCGGCGCGGTGACCGTGCGGGCGCGGCTGACCGACGCGATCCGCAGCGACACCGTCTTCGTCCCGTTCCACTGGGCGGGGGAGGGGCGGGCGAACCTGCTCACCAACCCCGCCCTCGACCCGGTGTCGCGGATGCCGGAGTTCAAGGTGTGCGCCGTCCGGGTGGGAGTGAGTCCCTTTTAACACGGCGGTGACAAAGGAGACCCAGCGGCGAAACCGCCCTTACGGAGGATCGGCTCATGACCACGACACCCGAAGCGACGATCACCAGGGACCGGGCGGGCCGGACGGCGGCTCGCTGGTTCGACATCTGCTCCTACGCCGGATTGATCCCCGAGCGCGGTGTCTGCGCGATGGTGGACGGAACGCAGGTGGCGGTCTTCCGCGTGTTCGACGGCACCCTGTACGCGCTGTCGAACCTCGACCCGTTCAGCGGCGCCTACGTGCTGTCGCGCGGGATCCTCGGCACACGCGACGGGACGCCGACCGTGGCGTCCCCCATGTACAAGCAGGTGTTCGACCTGCGGACCGGGGCGTGCCTGGACGACCCGCGGGTGGCGGTGCCGGCCTTCCGGGTCCGCCGCACCGGGGACCGGGTGGAGGTGGCGCTCACCGATGAGCACCGGCAGTGAGCCGCTGGCCGGGTTCGCCGTCGGCGTGACGGCGGCCCGCCGGCACGAGGAGCTCGCGACGCTGCTGGAGCGGCGCGGCGCCAGGGTCGTGCTGGCGCCCGCCATCCGGCTCGTCCCGATCGCCGACGACGCCGAACTGCTGGAGGCCACCCGCGAGTGTGCCGCGGGGCCGCTGGACCACGTCGTCGCGACGACGGGGATCGGTTTCCGGGCGTGGCTGGAGGCGGCGGACGGGCACGGGCTGCGCGACGCGCTCGTCGCCCGCCTCGCCGGGGCCGAGATCGTGGCGCGCGGCCCGAAGGCGCGCGGCGCGATCCGGTCCGCCGGGCTGCGGGAGGCGTGGTCGCCGGATTCCGAGGGGTGCGCCGAGGTGACCCGGCACCTGCTCGGGAAGGACCTGGCGGGCACCCGGGTCGCCGTGCAGCTGTACGGCGAGCGGCAGCCGGAGCTGACCGGGGCGCTGCGCGCCGCGGGCGCCGAGGTGATCGAGATCCCGGTGTACCGGTGGTCGCGCGCCGAGGACCCCTCGCCGCTGCGCCGGCTCGCCGGCCAGGCGGTCGCGGGCACGGTCGACGCCATCACGTTCACCAGCGCGCCGGCGGTCGCCGCGACGCTGGCCGTCGCCGCGGAGGACGGGCTGGAGGAGGCCCTGCTGGAGGCCATGCGCACGCACGTCGTGGCGGCGTGCGTGGGGCCCGTCACCGCGCGGGCGCTCACCGAGCACGGCGTCCCGACCGTCCAGCCGGAGCGGGCCCGGCTGGGCGCGCTCGTTCGCGCCCTGGTCACGGACCTGCCGCGGCGCCGGTCGCGGCGGCTGTCGGTGCGCGGGACGTCGCTGGAGCTGCGCGGGCACGCCGTCGTGCTGGACGGGCAGCTGCGGCCGATCGCGCCGGCGCCGATGGCGATCCTGCGGGCGCTGGCGCGGCGCCCGGGGCACGTGGTGTCGCGGGCGGAGCTGTGCGGCGCGCTGCCGAGCCGCCCGGCGGGCAACGGCGTCCCCCGGGGCCGGGAGGCGCGGCCGCAGGCCGACGAGCACGCGGTCGAGATGGCGGTGGCGCGGCTGCGCCGCGGCCTCGGCCGGCCGGGAATCGTGGAGACGGTCGTCAAGCGCGGCTACCGGCTGGCGTGCGACCCGCGGCTGGTGGACCGGCTCCCGGCGGGCGCCGGTGGCTGACTCGCGCCCGGCGCTGCTGGCCGTCGCGCACGGGACGCGGGACCCGGCCGGGCCCGCCGCCGCCCGCGCCCTCCTGGACCGGGTGCGGGCGATGCGGCCCGGGCTGCGGGTCGCGGAGGCGTACGGCGAGCTGTCGGAGCCCTCGCTGGAGGGGGCCGCGTCCCGGCTCGGCGGCGGGCCGGTCGTGGTGGTGCCGCTCATGCTGGCGCGCGGCTACCACGCGCTGATCGACATCCCGGACCGCGCCGCGCGGCTGCTGCCCGGCGCGGTGACGGCCCGGCCGCTCGGCCCCGACGCGCTGCTGGCCGAGGCGCTCGCCCGCCGCCTGGGCGAGTGCGCGCAGACCCGGATTCCGCCGCGCAGCGAGGACGCCGTCGTCCTCGCCGCGGCGGGGTCCGCCGACCCCGCGGGGGCCGATGACGTGCGGGCCGCCGCCCGGCTGCTGGCGCGGCGGCTGCGGCGGCCCGTCACTCACGGCTTCGTCGCGGCGGGCGGCCCCGCCCTGGCGGACGTCGTCGCGGAACGGCGCCGCCGGGGTGCCGGGCGCGTGGTCGTGGCGTCCTACCTGCTCGCGCCCGGCCGGTTCCTGGACCGGGCGCGGGCGTGCGGCGCGGACGCGGTGTCCGCGCCGATCGGGGCGGACGGCGCCGCGGCGCGCCTCGTCCTGCGCCGCTACGACGAGGCGCGGTCGGGCATCGGCTCCGCGGCCCTCCCGGTGCGCTGAAGCGTCCCGGCGAACCGGTCGTCGTGGTGGGCCAGCACGCGCAGCAGCATCTCCTTGAAGAGGCGCCGCTCGGCCGGTGACAGCGGCTCGAACAGGAGCTCGTTGAGCCGGACGCGGGCGTCGAGGCTCTCGCCGAGGAACAGCCGTCCGTTCTCGGTGGCGTCGAGCGCGTACCGGCGCCGGTCGCCGGGATCGCGGCGGCGCTCGACGTGGCCGGCCTTCTCCAGCGTGTCCACGATGCCGACCAGGTCGCCGGGGTCCATGCTGAGCCGCTCGGCGACCTCGCGCTGGGACAGCGGGCCGGACCGCGCCACGCACCACAGGACGAGCAGGTGGGGCAGCCGCGGCTGGCCGGGGAGCATCCGCGCCGCGGTCCGCCGGACGAGGCGCACCGTCTCGAACATGAGGTAGGTGGGCGAGTCGTACATCGGGTCGGACTGGTCCGTCACGTCCGGCTCCTCGGAGTCGTTTGGGCTGTCCTATCTCTCTTGACGTGAGAGATAGGATACTCCTACCGTTGGACAGCCCAAAGATGGGCGCGCGATTCCATACGGAGGGGAGGCCCCCATGCCGGACGGGGAACCCGCCGTCGAGGTCGACGGCCTGATCAAGAAGTTCGGCGACGTGGAGGCCGTGCGGGGGATCGACTTCACCGTGCGGGCGGGGGAGATCTTCGGTTTCCTCGGCCCGAACGGCGCGGGCAAGTCCACGACCATCAACATGCTCTGCACCCTGCTGCGCCCGTCCGGCGGCCGCGCGCGGGTGGCCGGCCACGACGTGGTCGCCGAACGCGACAGCGTGCGCCGCAACATCGGACTGGTGTTCCAGGACCCCACGCTCGACGGCTACCTGTCGGGCGAGCAGAACCTGCGCTTCCACGCCGAGCTGTACGGGGTGCCGCGCTCGGTGACGGCCGGCCGCATCCGCCAGGTGCTGGAGATGGTCAACCTGTGGGACCGCCGCGGCGACCTGGTGCAGACCTACTCCGGCGGCATGAAGCGCCGGCTGGAGATCGCCCGGGGGCTGCTGCACTCTCCGCGGGTGCTGTTCCTGGACGAGCCGACCGTCGGGCTGGACCCGCAGACCCGGGCGTCGATCTGGGAGTACATCCGGCAGCTGCAGCGCGCCGAGGAGATCACGATCTTCATGACGACGCACTACATGGACGAGGCCGAGTTCTGCGAGCGCATCGCGATCATGGATTCGGGGCGGATCGTCGCGCTCGACACCCCCGAGGCGCTGAAGGCGGGCGTCGGCGAGGACCGCATCCGCATCCAGACCGCCGACGACCTGGCGGCGATCGCCGAGATCGGGGAGCGGTTCGGGCTGGAGGCGGTCGTGTCGGAGGGCGCGGTCACGTTCTCGGTGGCCTCCGGGGAGGCGTTCGTGCCGCGGCTGTTCGCCGAGCTGGGCGTCCCGATCCGGTCGGTGAACGTGGCGCGGCCGTCGCTGGACGACGTGTTCATGTCCTTCACCGGCTCCACGATCCGGGACGCCGAGGCGTCGGGGAGCGACCGGATGCGGATGGCGATGCGCGCGGCGAGGAGATGACGATGGCGAGCACGGCGGAGAAGGCGGAGAAGGCGGGGCGGGGGACGGTCCCCGAGGTCGTGCGGGTGCGGGTGCCCGAGCGCGGCCCGCGGCAGGACCTGCGCGCCGTGAAGATCGTCCTGCACCGCGAGCTGATCCGGTTCTGGCGGGACAAGCTGCGCATGGTGTCGGGCCTCGTCCAGCCGGTGCTGTGGCTGCTGGTCATGGGCACCGGCCTGTCCAACCTCGTGACCAGCGGCGGCGGCCCGGCCGGGGACGTCGACCTGAAGACGTTCATCTACCCCGGCGTGTGCGCGATGTCGGTGATGTTCACCGCGATGTTCTCCGCGGGGTCGATCGTGTGGGACCGCGAGTTCGGGTTCCTGCGCGAGATGCTCGTGGCGCCGGTCAGCCGCAGCGCGATCGTGGTCGGCAAGTGCATCGGCGGCGCCGTCGTGGCGACGCTGCAGGGCGTGGTGATCGTGATGCTCGCGCCCCTCGCCGGCGTCCCCTACGATCCCGCGCTGATGGCGCAGCTCATCGGCCTGATGTTCATCGGGGCGTTCGCCCTGACGGGGTTCGGCGTGATGATGGCGGCGCGGATCACCCAGATGCAGGCGTTCTTCGGGCTCATGCAGATGGCGATGATGCCGATGATGTTCCTGTCGGGCGCGCTGTACCCGCTGAACGGCCTGCCCACGTGGCTGAGCATCCTCACCCGCTTCAACCCGCTCACCTACGCGGTCGACCCGATGCGGCACGTGGTGTTCGCGCACCTGGACGTCTCGCCGCGGCTGCTGGCCACGTTCGACCCGGGCGTGACGTGGAACGGCTGGACGGTCCCGGTCTGGCTGGAGATCGTCATCGTCCTCGGGATGGGCTTCGCTCTGATGGCGGTGGCCATCTGGGAGTTCCGCCGCGCCGACTAGGGAACACCGCCGTCACGCACCGTGATGAACCGCACGGGCCGTACGTGACTTGTTGTGCACGTTCCACCCCGCGCGGCATCGCCGCCATGGTCGGGAAGGCCCCGCCCGGAACGTTCCGGGCGGGGCCCCTTGCGCGTGCGGGATCTCAGACGGCGAAGTCGAGCAGCGGGCGGGCGTTGCTGGGGTGCCGCAGCTTGGACAGCGACTCCTTCTCCAGCTGGCGGATCCGCTCGCGGGTCAGCCCGAGGGCCTTGCCGATCTCGTCCAGGGTGCGCGGCGTCCCGTCGTACAGCCCGAACCGCATCGCCATGATCTTGGCCTCGCGCGGCGACAGGATGTCGAGGGTGCGGCGCAGCTGGTCGGCCATCAGCTGCCGGTCGACCAGCTCGGATGCCTCGGGGCTGTCGGTGTCCTCGATGAGGTCGCCGATGCGGGTCTCGCCGTCCTCGCCGATGGTGGAGTCCAGGCTGATCGGCTGGCGGCTGGTGCGCAGCAGCTCGCGGACCTGCTCGGGGCTCTTGTCCAGCTCGACGGCGAGCTCCTCCGGGGTGGGCTCGCGGCCGAGGCGCTGGTGCATGTCGCGTTCCACGCGGCTCAGCTTGCTGAGCATCTCCAGCACGTGCACGGGCAGCCGGATGGTGCGGGCCGAGTCGGCGAAGCCGCGCTGGATGGCCTGGCGGATCCACCACATGGCGTAGGTGGAGAACTTGTAGCCCTTGGAGTAGTCGAACTTCTCCACGGCGCGGATCAGGCCGAGGTTGCCCTCCTGGACGACGTCCAGCAGCGACAGCCCGCGGTCGGAGTATTTCTTGGCGACCGAGACGACGAGCCGGAGGTTGGCCTCCAGCATGTGGGCCTTGGCGCGGCGGCCGTCGGCGGCGACCCATTCCAGGTCGGCGCGCAGGGCGGGGGAGAGGTCGCCGGTCTCCAGCTTGTGCTCGGCGTACAGCCCGGCCTCGATGCGCTTGGCGAGGTCGACCTCCTGCTCGGCGGTGAGCAGCTGGCGGCGTCCGATGGCCTTGAGGTAGGTGTGGACCGAGTCGCCCATGGTGGTCGACTGGTCGTCCAGGTCGGCGGGGGTGTCGGCGGCCTCGACCTCGGTGACCTCGAACGCCTCGTCGGCGGGCGCGTCGGCGGGTGCGTCCGTGGCGTCCGCGGGGCCCGCCGCGGCCTTGCCGGAGGGGCTGCCCGCGGCCTTGCGGGGGGTGCGCCTCTTCGCGGGACGCGCCGGCGCCGTGCCGGGCGTCGCCTGGGCGGTCTCCCCGCCGTCGTGGTCGGCGGCCGCGGCCATCTTGCGGACGGTGTCGGCCTCGCCCGCCAGGCTGATGCCGGCCTCGGACAGCTCGCGCAGGATGGAACGGCCCTGCGCCGGGCTGATCCCGGCGCTCTCGAAGGCCCCCCGCACCTCGTCGAGCGAGAGGCGCCCTTGGGCACGGCCACGCTTCAGGAGTTCGTTGAGCGCGGGGCCCGCCGTCTCCGTGAGCGGGGTCTCGACGGCGCTTCGCGGCATGGGGACACCCCCCTCCCTTCGGTGTGTGAGTGCGGCGCGGATTGTGTTCGCTGGTGGTGTTCGCTGGTAGCGCACGCACTTAACGGAACGTCGCACGGCCGGGTCATTGTTCCCGCGGCCAGGGGAGCGGCGGCCCGCCGGAGGATCGCGGAGGAACGATCCAGACGCGTCCGGTGCCCGGAATGGGCCGTTTCATACCTCTGACCAGAACCGATCTCACCTTACTTCGTAAAGGCGCCGGGCGGTATCAGCGTGACCAACGCCACTATCCGTCCGGCCCCCTCGGCCACAGCGGCCGGCCGTACCACGCGATCCCCCGTTCCTGCAGGTCAGGATCATCGTGGGGGACGGGTTCGAGGGGGTGGCGGCGAGAGGCGGGGTGCCGCTGCGGCGCAGCGGGGCGATCAGCCGTCCGGCCATGGTCGTCCCCTCCCCGCGTGATCACCCCGGTCATGCGCGGATCCGTGCGCGGGCGGACGAGGTCAGGGTGCGGCGGAGCGCAGGCGGGCGCGGTCGGGCTTCCCGGACGCCAGCAGCGGGATGGCCTCCACCAGTTCCAGCTCGCGGGGGGCCGCGTAGGCGGGCATCGTCTCGCGGACGAGGGCGCGCAGGTCGGGCAGTTCGGGGGCGGCGGAGCCCGCGGGGACGACGACGGCGGTGACGCGCTCGCCCCATTCGGGATCGGGCCGTCCGACGACGACGACGTCCCGGACGGCCGGGTGCCGCGACAGCGCGGCGGCGACCTCGCCGGCGACGACCTTCTCCCCGCCGGTGTTGATCACGTCGTCGACGCGGCCGCGGACCCGGAGCCGGCCGTCCTCCATGGCGCCGAGGTCCTGGGTGACGAACCAGCCGCCGTCCCTGGCCTCGGCGGTCAGGTCCGGCCGCAGCCGGTAGCCGGTGAACAGGGACGGGCCGGACAGGCGGATCCGGCCGCCGTCGCCGAGCGCGACCCGCATGCCGGGCAGCGGCGTCCCGTCGTAGACGCAGCCGCCGCACGTCTCGCTCATGCCGTAGGTGGTGAAGACGCGCGCGCCCCGGCCGCGCGCCTCGGCGAGCAGGCCGGGCGCGGCGGCGGCGCCGCCGAGGACGATCGCGCCGAGCCGGGACAGGTCGGCGCCGGCGTCCAGCAGGCGGCGCAGCTGGGTCGGGACGAGCGAGACGTGCAGGCCGTCCGCCCGCGCGACGGCGGCGGCGTCGAAACGCGGCGCGAGGACAGGGTCGGTGCCGGCGACCAGGGAGCGGACGAGGACCTGGACGCCGGAGATGTGGCTGGTGGGCACGCAGCACAGCCAGCGGTCGCGGGGGCCGGCCCCGATGCGGGCCAGGGTGCCGGCGGCCGAGTGCCGCAGCGCGGCCGCGGACAGCTCGACGAACTTGGGGGCTCCGGTGGATCCGGAGGTGGCGATCAGCACGGCGGTGCCGGCGTCCACGGGGGCGTGCGAGCCGCCGGGGGAGTGCGGGGCGAGGCCGTCCGCGGTCTCGACCGCGTCCGGGGACAGCGCGTCCAGCAGGGCGCGCAGGGCCGGTGCGGGCAGCCCGGGGGGCAGCGGGCAGACGGCGGGTCCGCCGTCGAGCGCGTCCGCCAGGGCTCGCAGCAGGCGGGGGCCGGGCGGGAGGACGACGGCGTGCAGTGGGCGACCCATATCCCACCAGCGTAGACGACCCCGCTGAACGCGTTCAAACACGGGAGCGGTTGAATGGGTCACGACCGACCGCGACCCGGCCGGCGCGGTCGCCGAGGAGAGGAACACATGGTCTCTGAGCTGTTCGACGCGGACGCCTGGAAAGAGGTCGAGGGCTTCGGCTTCACCGACATCACCTACCACCGCGCCGTCGACCACGGCACGGTGCGGGTGGCGTTCGACCGCCCGGACGTGCGCAACGCGTTCCGTCCGCACACGGTGGACGAGCTGTACCGGGCGCTGGACCACGCGCGGATGTCCAGCGACATCGGGTGCGTGCTGCTGACGGGCAACGGGCCGTCGCCGAAGGACGGCGGCTGGGCGTTCTGCTCCGGCGGCGACCAGCGCATCCGCGGCAAGGACGGCTACAAGTACGCCGAGGGCGAGACGTCGGAGACGATCGACCCGGCGCGGGCCGGGCGGCTGCACATCCTGGAGGTGCAGCGGCTGATCCGGATGATGGGCAAGGTCGTCATCTGCGTCGTGCCGGGCTGGGCGGCGGGCGGCGGGCACAGCCTGCACGTGGTGTGCGACCTGACGATCGCCAGCCGGGAGCACGGCAGGTTCAAGCAGACCGACGCGGACGTGGCGAGCTTCGACGGCGGGTTCGGGTCGGCGTACCTGGCGCGGCAGGTCGGGCAGAAGTTCGCCCGCGAGATCTTCTTCCTGGGCGACACCTACGACGCCGAGGCCGCGCACCGGATGGGCATGGTCAACGCCGTCGTCCCGCATGCCGAGCTGGAGGCGACGGCCCTCGAATGGGCGCGGAAGGTCAACGGCAAGAGCCCGACGGCGCAGCGGATGCTGAAGTACGCGTTCAACCTGATCGACGACGGGCTCGTCGGGCAGCAGGTGTTCGCCGGGGAGGCGACGCGCCTGGCCTACGGGACCGACGAGGCGGCCGAGGGCCGGGACGCGTTCCTGGAGAAGCGCGACCCCGATTGGTCGCGTTTCCCGTGGTACTACTAATGGACCCAAGGCACGGTGTGGTCCGGAATACCGTGATTCGGTAGGCAGGTCAGGGGGTCAGCGGGTGCGGGTCTACTCCATCCCGATGCGGACGCGGTTCCGCGGTGTGACGCGCCGGGAGGGCGTCCTGATCCAGGGCCCCGCCGGCTGGGGGGAGTTCTCGCCGTTCGCCGAGTACGGCCCCGCCGAGTGCGCCCGCTGGCTGGCCGCCGCCCGGGAGGCCGCGCACGAGGGCTGGCCCGCGCCCGTCCGCGACCGGATCCCGGTGAACGTGACGATCCCGGCGGTCGGCCCGGACCGGGCGTTCGCGATGACCAAGGAGTCCGGCTGCCGGACCGCGAAGGTGAAGGTCGCCGAGCGCGGCCAGGGCGACGCCGACGACATGGCGCGGGTCGAGGCCGTCCGGGACGCGATCGGGCCGGACGGCCGCGTGCGCATCGACGTGAACGGCGGCTGGGACGTCGACCACGCCGCCCGGATGATCCGGGCGCTGGACCGCTGGGAGCTGGAGTACGCCGAGCAGCCCTGCGCGACGCTGGAGGAGCTGGCGCTGGTGCGGCGGCGGGTGGACGTGCCGGTCGCCGCGGACGAGTCGATCCGCCGTGCCGAGGACCCGCTGAAGGTGCGGGCCGCGGGCGCCGCGGACGTGGCGGTGCTGAAGGTGCAGCCGCTCGGCGGGGTCGCGGCGGCGCTGCGGGTCGCGGAGGCGTGCGGCCTGCCGGTGGTGGTGTCGAGCGCGGTGGAGACGTCGGTGGGGCTGGCGGCGGGGGTGGCGCTGGCCGCCGCGCTGCCGGAGCTGCCCTACGCGTGCGGGCTGGGGACGCTGTCGCTGCTGGAGGGCGACGTCGCCGGCGATCCGCTGCGTCCGGTGGGGGGCGAGATCGAGGTGCGGCGGCCCGCGGTGGACGAGGAGGCGCTGCGCCGCTGGGAGGCGCCCGACGCGGCGGGATGGCGGGCCCGGGTCCTGGCCGCGCAGGAGCATATGGACGGCCCCGCGGTGATCGGGGCGGCGTCGTGAACCCGGCGACCGCGCTGGCGACCGTCCTGGTCGATGAGATGCTGCGCTGCGGGATGACGGACGCGGTGCTGGCGCCTGGGTCCCGGTCGGCGCCGCTGGCGCTGGCGCTGCAGGCGGCCGAGGAGGCGGGGCGGCTGCGGCTGCACGTGCGGATCGACGAGCGGTCGGCGTCGTTCCTCGGGCTGGGGCTGGCGAAGCGGTCCGGTCGTCCGGTGGCGCTGGTGTGCACGTCGGGGACGGCGGCGGCGAACTTCCATCCGGCGGTGATCGAGGCGCACGAGTCGGGCGTCCCGCTGGTGGTCCTCACCGCGGACCGTCCGCCGGAGCTGCGCGACACCGGCGCGAACCAGACGATCGACCAGGTGAAGCTGTACGGGACGGCGGTGCGGTGGAGCACCGAGGTGGGCGTGCCGGAGAACCGTCCCGGGATGGTGGCGTACTGGCGGTCGCTGGTGAGCCGGGCGTGGGGGGCGGCCCAGGCGCCGTCGCCTGGGCCGGTGCACCTGAACGCGGCGTTCCGGGAGCCGCTGATCCCCGACGGCGACGGGACGTGGTGCGAGCCTCTCGACGGTGACGAGACGGGCGCGTGGACGAAGGTGCGCCCGGCGACGCCGGGGTCGGTGCTGCACGTCCCGCCGACCCGCCGCGGCGTCCTGGTGGTGGGGGACGGCGCCGTGAACGTGAAGCGGTACGTGGCGGCGGCGTCGATGGCCGGCTGGCCCGTGCTGTCGGAGCCGAATGGCAACGCCCGCTACGGCGACCACGCCTTGTCGTCGCACCATTTCCTGCTGGGCGTCCCGGAGTTCGTGGAGACGCACCGCCCCGAGGTGGTGGTGACGCTGGGCAAGCCGGGTCTGTCGCGTCCGCTGCTGTCGCTGCTGCGCCGCGCGGAGGAGCACATCGTGCTGGCGCCTGATCTGACGCGCTGGCCGGACCCGGTCCGGTCGGCGACGCAGGTGGCTCCCGAGGTGGAGATCCCGGTGGTGTCGGGCGACGACGCGTGGCTGAAGTCGTGGCGGAGCGCGGACCTGGCCGCCGCGGCGGCGATCGACGCGGTGCTGGACGCGGTGCCGGAGGTGAGCGAGCCGCGGCTGGCCCGTGACCTGGTCGCGGGGCTGCCGGGCGGTTCGCTGCTGTTCACGGCGGCGAGCATGCCGATCCGGGACCTGGACCAGGTGATGCGGCCGCGGCGCGGCATCCGGATCATGGCGAACCGGGGCGCGAGCGGCATCGACGGGCTGATCTCCACGGCGATGGGGGCCGCGCTGGCGCACAGCGGCCGCTCCTACGCGCTGCTGGGCGATCTGGCGTTCCTGCACGACCAGAACGGACTGATCGTCGGCCCGTACGACCGGCGTCCCGACCTGGCGATCGTCGTGGTGAACAACCAGGGCGGCGGGATCTTCTCGCTGCTGCCGCAGGCGGCGCTGCGCGGCCCGTTCGAGCGGGTCTTCGGCACGCCGCACCAGGTGGACGTGGAGGCGGTCGCCGCCGCGCACGGCGTCCCGTACCGGCGGCTGGAGGCCGCGGCCGACCTGCCGAAGGCGATGGCGGGGGAGGGGCTGCGGATCATCGAGGCGCGTACCGGCAGGGAGGCGAACGCGGCCCTGCACGCCGACCTCCGCAAGGCCGCGCAGGCCGCCGTCCGCGAGACTCTGGCCTGACCCGACGCACTGGCGCCGCGATCCGGCGGCGTCGAATGCTTCACCCTTGAACTTACAGTGTAAAGGCCCTGGGCGGTAGCACTGCTCGCTCCATCGTCAAGAAACAAATCCATCAGCAACATCGAGGTCGCGTCCGGTGTTGGGTCGATGGGTCAGACGGCGAAGAAGCGTTCGCGAAGGGCGTCGGTGTCCTCGGGCGTCCAGCCATGACCGGCCAGCCAGCCGAGCGTCCCGCCGAACTCCTCGTCGACGCGGGCGAGGAGCTTCTCCATCATGGCGGCGTGCGGCTGGTGGGTCTCGGCGGGGCGGGAGTCGAGGTCGGCGGCGTAGGTGTCGCTGGCGCGCAGCCGGTCCAGGACGGCGTCGAGGCGTTCGCCGGTCTGGGCGTAGTCGGCCACGATGGCCTCGCGGGTGACGCCGGCGGCGTCGAGGGCGAGGGCGCAGACGACCCCGGTGCGGTCCTTGCCGGCCGCGCAGTGCACCAGTGACGAGCCGTCGGTGCGGGTCATGACGCGCAGGGCGGCGACGATGGAGTCGCCGCGGTCGGCGAGGTAGCCGAGGTAGTGGCCGGTCGTGCGGTCCTGCCAGGGGAGCGCCTTGTCGACGTCGGCGGCGCTGACATCGGCGGCGACATCGGTGTGGCGGCCTCCCTCGGCGAACAGTGACAGGTGGTGGACGGTCACCGTCGGTATCCGGGTGAGGGGGCCGGGGCCTTCGAGCCGGACCTCGGCGTCGCTGCGCAGGTCGATGACGTTCTTCAGCGCGTAGTCGTCGAGGAGGACGCGAAGGTCGCCGACCGAGAGGTCCTGGAGGTTGTCGGAGCGGAGCACGCGTCCCCGCCGGGTGGTCCGGCCGTCTGCCGCGGGGAGCCCGCCGAGGTCTCGGGCGTTGACCGCACCGTCCAGTTCGATCCACCGCGTGCCATCGTCCATGACTTATGACCTTATATGGCGGCGGTCCCCGGTCTTTTACGCAGGGTCCTGCCGTGCCGGGCGGGTCGCCCGGGGGAGCGAGGGACATCGGGTGTTACCGGGACCTTCGAGCCAGGGCGGGTATGGCTCCGCAGCGTGGCGACCGCACGGTCTCACACTGCGTAGCTTTCGGGTAGTCGTCTTTCCCGCTCGAACTGGAGGCTCCATGCCCGCGACCCTGCACGTCCCGTCCGCTCCGGCGGCGACTCCCGGGAGGTCTTCCGGGAGTGACTTCGCTCCGCTGGCGCGGCGGGTCCGCGAGAGCGGGCTGCTGGAGCGCCGCCGCGGGTACTACGCGCGGGCGATCGGGCTGAACCTGGCCGCGACCGCCGCGGTGTGGGCCGCGGTCGCGTGGGCGGGGGACAGCTGGTGGACGGTCCTGCTGGGCGTCCCGCTCGCCGTCCTCGCGGCGCGGGCGGCGTTCCTCGGGCACGACGCGGGGCACCGGCAGATCGCGCGGAGCGCGCGGGCGAACCGGTGGCTCGGCCTGCTGCTGGGCAATCTGCTGCTGGGGATGGGGCACGGGTGGTGGAACGACAAGCACAACCGGCATCACGCGAACCCGAACCATGTGGGCAAGGACCCGGACGTCGGCGAGGGGGTGCTGGCGTGGACGCGGGAGCAGGCCGGGCGGAAGCGGGGTGTGGCGCGGTGGGTGGCGCGGCATCAGGCGGCGCTGTTCTTCCCGCTGCTGACGCTGGAGGGCGTCAATCTGAAAGTGGGGAGCCTGCTGTTCCTGCGGGGGCGTTCCCGGCGCGACCGACTGGTCGAGGGCGGTCTGCTGCTGGTGCACGCGGCGGGTTATCTGGCGCTGGCGTTCACGCTGCTGCCGGTGCCGCAGGCGGTGGCGCTGATCGCGGTGCAGCACGCGCTTTTCGGTGTGCACCTGGGGGCGGTGTTCGCGCCGAACCACAAGGGGATGGCGATGCCGGAGCCGGGTGAGCGGTGGGGGCATCTGCGGCGGCAGGTGCTGACGTCGCGGAACGTGCGGGGCGGGGTGGTCACGGACTGGCTGATGGGCGGGCTGAACTACCAGATCGAGCATCACCTGTTCCCGGGGATCCCGCGGTGCGGGCTGCGTCGGGTGCGGCCGATGGTGATGGAGCACTGCGCGGCGGTGGGCCTGCCGTACACCGAGACGGGGCTGGTGGAGTCGTACCGGCAGGCTCTCGGTCACATGCGGGAGATCGGGGAGCCGCTGCGGTAGGGGCGGGGCTATGCTCCGGGCCATGCCCGAGGGACACACGATTCATCGCCTGGCCGCCGAGCATCAGCGGATGTTCGGCGGCCTCGCCGTCGCCGCCGTGAGCCCGCAGGGGCGTTTCGCGGAGGGTGCGCTGCGGCTGGACGGGCGGGTGCTGGTGGACGCGGACGCGCATGGGAAGCATCTGCTGCTCGGGTTCGACGACGAGGTGACGTTGCACGTCCATCTGGGGATCTACGGCCGGTTCGGGTTCGGGGAGCTGCCGGCGCCGGAGCCGGTGGGGGTGGTGCGGCTGCGGTTGTCGGGCGGGGGGCATTTCGCGGATCTGCGGGGTCCGAACACGTGCGAGGTGCTGGAGCCGGGCGGGGTGAAGGTGCTGCGCGACCGGCTGGGGCCGGATCCGCTGCGGGCGGACGCCGATCCGGAGGTGGCGTGGCGGCGGATCAGCCGGTCGCGGACGCCGATCTCGGTGCTGCTGATGGATCAGTCGGTGGTGGCGGGGCCGGGGAACATCTACCGGGCGGAGGTGCTGTTCCGGCAGGGGGTCGATCCGCGGTTGCCGGGGCGGCGGCTGGCGGCGGGGCAGTGGGCGGCGATCTGGGACGATCTGGTGCTGCTGATGGCGGAGGGTGTGCGGGCGGGGCGGATCGACACGGTTCGTCCTGAGCACACGCCGGAGGCGATGGGGCGTCCACCGCGGGTGGACGATCATGGTGGTGAGGTGTACGTGTACCGGCGTGCGGGGTTGCCGTGCCTGGTGTGCGGGACGCCGGTGGCGGCGGCGGAGGTAGCGTCGCGGAATCTGTTCTGGTGTCCGGGGTGCCAGCCGTCCGCGGGCGGGTGACGTCCGCGGAGGGGCCGGGCGGTCAGGTGATGGGCGGTCAGGTGATGGTGGGTGTGGGGCCGGTGTCGCCGGTGGGGACGGGGCGGGGGATCACCGGTACGTCGTCGTCGGTCTGCGGGGCGCGGCGCTGTGCGCGGCGGGTGCGGAGGCGGGCGGCGAGGGGTTCGGTGCCGCGGGCGAGGACGGGGCCGACGACGGCGAGGATGAGGACGTAGGCGGCGGCGAGGGGGCCGAGGCGGGGGTTGGTTCCGGCGCTGACGGCGAGGCCGGCGATGACGATGTTGAATTCGCCGCGGGGGACGAGGGCGGCGCCGGCGCGCAGGCGTCCGGTGGTGGCGACGCCGGCGCGGCGGGCGGCGATCCAGCCGGTGGCCATTTTGGTGAGGACGCCGGTGGCGGCGAGGAGTGCGGCGATGCCGAGGACGGGTGGGAGGTCGCCGGGGTCGGTGTGGAGGCCGAAGAAGACGAAGAAGACGGCGGCGAAGAGGTCGCGGAGGGGTGCGAGGAGTTTCTGGGCGGTGTGGGCGAGGCTGCCGGACAGGGCGATGCCGACGAGGAAGGCGCCGACGGCGGCGGAGACCTGGAGTTGCTGGGCGATGCCGGCGACGAGGAGGGTGAGGCCGAGGACTTTGAGGAGGAGGACTTCTTCGCTGGGGCTGGCGACGAAGCGTTCGACGAGTTTTCCGTGGCGGAGGGCGATGTAGAGGATGGCGGTGATGGTGGCGGCGGCGATGCCGAGTGTGGCGGCGCCGCCGAGGAGGCCGGCTCCGGCGAGGAGTGCGGTGAGGATGGGCAGGTAGGCGGCCATGGTGAGGTCTTCGAAGACGAGGACCGACAACAGGGCGGGGGTTTCGCGGTTGCCGAGCCAGCCGAGGTCGCCGATGACTTTGGCGGTGATGCCGGAGGAGGTGACGTAGGTGACGCCGCCCATGGCGACGGCGGCGACGGGGCCCCAGCCGAGGATGAGGGCGGCGGCGACGCCGGGGGCGGCGTTGAGGACGAGGTCGGCGAGTCCGGTGGGTGCGGATGTGCGGAGGGTGCCGACGAGTTCGCCGGCGGTGTATTCGAGGCCGAGGGTGAACAGCAGGAGGATGACGCCGACTTCGGCGCCGATGGAGACGAATTCTTCGCTGGTGGTGAGGGGGAGGATGCCGCCGGAGCCGAAGGCGAGGCCGGCGATGAGGTAGAGGGGGATGGGGGAGATGGAGAAGCGGACGGAGACGGCGCCGAGGAGTCCGAGGGCGAGGATGATGGCGCCGAGTTCGATGAGCTGTACGGCTGAGTGCATGGGCGGTCAGCCGTTGGCGAGGATCTGCGCCACGGCGGAGGTGCCTTCTCCGGTGCCGACGACGACGATGATGTCGCCGGCGGTGATGGTGAAGTCGGGGCGGGGGCTGGCGAGGACCTGTCCGTCGCGGACGACGGCGACGATGGAGGCGCCGGTGCGGGTGCGGGCGCGGGTGTCGCCGAGGGGGCGTCCGTCGTAGGGGGATCCCGGGGCGATGGGGTACTGCTCGGTGACGAGGCCTTCGACCTGGCGGTGGAGTTCGGCGAGGTGTTCGACGATGCGTCCGGTGCCGAGGAGTTCGGCGATGGCGTTGGCCTCTTCGGGGGTGAGGGCGACGGTGGCGATGCAGCTGTCGGGGTCTTCTTTGTCGTAGATGACGAGGTCGCGGCGGCCGGTTCGGTGGGAGATGACGCCGAGTTGGCGGCCGCGCCCGGTGGTCATGACGTGCTGCAGGCCGATTCCGGGCAAAGCGGTCCGTTCGACGTCCACGGTGCTTCGTCCTCCGTCTCACTGTGCTGGGGTCGTTTCGACCGTACCGGGGGTTCGGGGGTGCGTTTTCGCCGGTTGGCGGGTCATCATCCTGGCAGATGGGGGGTGTCGGGGGTGTAGCGGGTGGCGAGCGCGCGGACGGTCGCGGTGATCATGTCGCGGAGTTCGGGTGGGGAGAGGACTTCGACGTCGGCGCCGAGTTTGAGGAATTCGACGTGGGCGTGGCGGACGGATTCGATGGGGAGGGTGACCCGGGTCCATCCGTCGGTGTCGGGGGCGGTGTCGGCGGCGTCGATGGCGGCGCGGGCCATGGTGGGCGGGAGGAGGATGGGGGCGCGGGTGAGGCCGTCGGGGGAGAGCCGGACGGTGGCGTGCTCGGGGTAGGAGTCGGCTTCGAAGCGGTGGGTGTAGGCGGCCCAGTGGGCGGCGAGGTCGAATCCGTCGGGGCGTTCGAAGTGGTCGTGGCGGGTGGTGAGGGTGAGGACGCGGGAGATGCGGTAGGTGCGCAGGGCGGCGCGGGGCCCGTCCGGTGCGTCGGTGGTGTCGGGGGGTGGGGCCGGGCGGGCGATGAGGTACCAGGTTCCGGCTTTGAGGACGACGCCGAGGGGGTCGAGGGTGCGGGTGACGTGCTGGGGGTGGCGCCAGCGGCGGTAGCCGATCTCGATGCGGTGCTGGTTCCAGACGGCGTCGGCGATGGCGTGCAGGTGGGGGACGTCGTCGGGGGTGCGGAACCAGCCGGGTGCGTCGAGGTGGAAGCGTTCGCGGATGCGGGTGGCGCGGCCGCGGAGGGCGGGTGGGAGTGCGGCGAGGAGTTTGAGTTCGGCGGCGAGGACGTCGCCGAGGCCGAGTTGGGTGGCGGGTCCGGGGATGCCGGACAGGGGGAGGGAGGCGGCTTCGTCTTCGGTGAGGCCGGTGAGGCGGGTGCGGTATCCGCCGAGGAGTCGGTAGCCGCCGTCGGGTCCGCGGTCGGCGTAGACGGGGACGCCGGCGGCGCTGAGGGATTCGACGTCGCGGTAGACGGTGCGGACGGAGACTTCGAGTTCGGCGGCGAGTTCGCGTGCGGTCATGCGTTCGCGGGTCTGCAGGAGCAGCAGGAGGGACAGCAGCCGGCTCGCGCGCATCGTCCCAGTGTGCCCGGTGCTCGGGTGTGTCGGTGTGCCGTCGGGTCAGCCGTGGAGGGCGTACTGCATGGGGCGGAACTTGGTGCGGGCTTCGGCGAGTTCGGCGTCGGGGTCGGAGTCGGCGACGATGCCGCAGCCGGCGAAGAGGCGGGCGCGGGTGCCGTCGATCTCGGCGCAGCGCAGGGCGATGCCCCATTCGCCGTCGCCGCGGGCGTCGACCCAGCCGACGGGTCCGGCGTAGCGGCCGCGGTCCATGCCTTCGAGTTCGCGGATGAGGTCGAGGGCGATGTCGGTGGGGGTGCCGCAGACGGCGGGGGTGGGGTGCAGGGCGGCGACGACGTCGAGGACGGAGCGGTCGGCGGCGAGGCGTCCGCGGATGGGGGAGGCGAGGTGCAGGACGTTGGGGAGGGTGAGGAGTTCGGGCTGGGCGGGGACGGTCAGTTCGGCGCAGAGGGGGGTGAGGGCGTCGCGGACCATTTCGGCGGCGTAGCGGTGTTCTTCGCGGTCTTTGGCGGAGCCGAAGAGGCGGCCGGCGCGGGCGTGGTCGTCGGTGGGGGTGTCGCCGCGGGCGGTGGTGCCGGCGAGGACGAGGGATTCGACGTCGTCGCCGGTGCGGCGGATGAGGAGTTCGGGGGTGGCGCCGACGAGGCCGGCGCAGGAGAAGGTGTAGCAGCCGGGGAAGCGTGCGGCGAGGCGCTGGAGGAGGGCGCGGGCGTCGATGGGGGCGGTGGCGCGGGCGGTGATGTCGCGGGCGAGGACGACTTTGCCGAGGCGTCCGCCGCGGATGCGGTCGACGGCGGTGGCGACGGCGTCGGCCCAGTCGTTCTCGGGGAGGGCGCCGTCGCTCCAGTGCAGGGCGGTGGGGGGCTGGGGCGGGTTGGCGAGGGTGAGGGGGTCGGTGTCGTCGCCGATGGTGGTGAGCCAGGCGCGGCCGTCGCGGCGGCCGAGGATGCGGCGGGGGATGATGAGGGTGGAGTCGGGGGATTTGGGGTCGAAGCCGAAGGAGCCGAAGGCGACGGGGCCGGAGCCGGGGACGGCCACGGGGTCGTCGACGTCGGCGGTGCCGAAGAGGTCGCGGAGCATGCGGGCCGCGTCGGCGAAGCGGTCGTCGCCGCCGGGGAGGGTGAGGCGGGCGGCCTCGCCCCAGCCGACGATGCCCTCGCCGTGGCGGATCCAGGCGAGGGCGGTGGGGTGTGGAAGCCGTGCGATGAGGTCGCCCGGGTCGGGGACCGGGACGGTGTGGACGGTGAGTCGGTCCGGTGCTGTCACGGCGAGCTTCACCAGGCCACTGTACGACAGATTTGAACCTGTTCAAACGGTGGGGGCGGGGGTGCGGGGTGAGGTGTGCGCCACACGGGCGGCCTGTGCTGGGCCTGTGCGGGGGCGTGCGGGGGCGTGCGGGGGCGTGCGGGGCCGGCCGGGGCGCGTGTGGGGGCTCGTATGCCCGTCCGTCCCGTCCCCATGCGCGGGGACGGGACGGATGCGGGGCGGTGTCAGCGGCGGGCGGCGCCGGTGAGCTTCCAGGCGGCGGGCAGCAGCCCGGCCGCCAGCAGCACCTTGAGGGCGTCGCCGGCCAGGAAGGGCGTCATGCCGAGGTCGATCGCCTTGGCGAGGTCGACGTGCAGGGAGGCCATCAGGTAGGGGACGCCGGCGGCGTACATGATGACGGTTCCGGCGAGCATGGTGCCGACGGTGCGCAGCGGGGTGCGGTCGCCGCCGAGTTCGGCGAGGCGGCCGACGGCGGCGGCGGCGACCACGAACCCGATGATGTAGCCGAGGGTCGGGAAGCCGGCGCCGGAGGTGCCGTCGGTGAACCAGGGGACGCCCGCGATTCCGGCGAGCAGGTAGACGAGCATGCCGAGGGCGGCGCGTCCGGTGCCGAGGGCGGCGCCGGCGAGCAGGACGGCGAAGGTCTGGCCGGTGACGGGGACGGGGGTGCCGGGCAGCGGGACGGCGATCTGCGCGGCGACGCCGACGAACGCGGCGGCGCCGGCGACGAGGGCGGCGTCGCGGGCCAGGGAACCGGGCAGCAGGTCGCCCAGGACGGCGGGGCGCCGCTGGGTTGCGTGGGCAGTAGCCACAGATCCTCCCAAAAAGGTTTTGTCAGGCCGAAACCTAGCGAACTGGACGTTCGGGGAGGGTCGCGCGGGCTACAGAAACGGCCCGTCCCGCTTTGTAGGGGCGTGTGCGCGGCCCGTCCCGCGCGGCGCTCACCCGCCGGGGCGCGGGCGCGCGGCGAGGTAGACCACGTCGGGTTCGCCGCGCGGCACGGGCACCGGGCGGGCCTCGACGCGGGCGAACCGGTCGCGCAGCAGCGCCTCGAACGCCGGTGCGGCGCCGGCGCTCCACACCGCCAGGACGCCGCGCGGCGTCAGCAGGCGGGTGAGCAGGTCGAGGCCGGTGGGGGCGTAGAGGCGGGCGTTGCCGGGGGTGACGGTCCAGTCGGGGCCGTTGTCGATGTCGAGGCAGATCGCGTCGAAGCGTCCGGTGCCGGGGGCGGGGTCGGCGACGGCGTCCAGGAGGTCGGCGCACCGGACGGTGACGCGGGGGTCGTCCAGCGCTCCGCGCGACCAGGGGCGCAGTCGTGCGGTGTGCCACCCGATGACGGCGGGTTCGCGTTCGATGACGGTGACGTGTGTCACGTCGGGGAGGGTGAGGGCCTCGGCGAGGGAGAACCCGACGCCGAGCCCGCCGATGAGCAGCCGGACCGGTCCGTCCAGCCGCTCGGCGGCGGCGCGGACCAGCAGCCGCTCGGACTCGCCGTTGCGGGTGTCCATGAGGAACACGCCGTTGCTGATGATCTCGTAGTCGGCGCCGGCGCGGCGCAGCACCAGTTCGCCGCCGGCGCCGGCGGCGCGTTCGACCACGACGGGTTGTCCGGGTGCGGCGGTTCCCATGCCCGGCACCCTAGCCGCTCGCGCCCCTCGCGGGCCGCTTCCGGACGTTCCCGGCGGCCCCGGGCGGGCGTCGCCTCTGGGCGGGACGGGGCGGTGTCGGCTACGGTGCCGGTCATGCCCGATCTTCGCCCCTCCGGCGGGCTGCTGGCCGGACGCCGGATCCTGGTCGTCGGCGCGGGGACGCGGCCGAGCGCCGAGCCCGCCGCGCCGGTCGGCAACGGCCGCGCCATCGCGGTGTGCGCCGCGCGGGAGGGGGCGATGGTGGCGTGCGCGGACGTCGACGAGCACGCCGCGGGGGAGACCGTCGCGATGATCGCGGCGGAGGGCGGGAAGGCGTGCACGGTGGTGGCCGACGTGACCGACCCGGCGGCGTGCGACCGGGTGGTCACGCAGGCGGTGGAGGGGCTCGGCGGCCTGGACGGGGTGGTGTTCAACGCCGGGATCGGGATCGGGTACGGGCTGGCGGGGACGGCGCTGGCCGACTGGGACCGGGTCCTGCACGTGAACCTGCGGGCGCCGTTCCTGGTGGGCAAGGCGGCGATGCCGGCGCTGGAGGCGGGCGGGTCGCTGGTGTTCATCGGGTCCCTGGCGGGGACCAAGCCGGGGTCGCGGTCGCCGTCCTACGACGCGTCGAAGGCGGGGCTGACGGGGCTGGTGCGGCACATCGCCGCGGAGGGCGCGCCGCGCGGGGTCCGCGCGAACGTGGTGGCGCCGGGCCTGATCGACACGGTGATGGGGCGGGACGCCTCGGCGGGCAACCGGAGCCGCGACCAGGTCGCGCGGCTGATCCCGATGCACCGGCAGGGGACGGCGTGGGAGGTCGCGGACGTGGCGGTGTTCCTGCTGTCGGACCGCGCGTCCTATGTGACCGGGCAGGTCGTGCACGTCGACGGGGGGCTGTCGACGCTGCGCTGAGCCCGGGTGGCGGCGGGGGCGGCGGGGCCCTACGGTGGCGACCCGTGAACGATCATGTGCTGTTGCGGCCCGTCGCCGAGGACGATCTGCCGTTCGTGGAGCGGTTGCGCACCGATCCGGAGCTGGCCGGCCCGTTCCTGTGGGAGGGCTGGTTCGATCCGGGCCGGTTCCGGCGCCGCTGGCAGTCCGACGGGATGCTCGGCGAGGACACCGGGACCCTGCTGGTCGTGCGGGGCGGGGACCGGCTCGGGCTGGTGTCCTACCGCCGCCTGACGCCGGCGGCGCGGACGTGGTGCTGGAGCATCGGGATCTCGCTGATGCCGGGGGCGCGCGGGATGGGCGCGGGGACGCGGGCGCAGCGGCTGCTGGTGGAGTACCTGTTCGCGCACACGCCGGTGCACCGGATCCAGGCCGAGACCGACGTCGACAACGTCGCCGAGCAGCGCGCGCTGGAGAAGGCGGGGTTCACGCGGGAGGGCGTGATGCGCGGCTACAGCTTCCTGGGCGGCCGGTACCACGACGAGGTGCTGTACAGCGTTCTGCGGCCGGACCCGCGCCCGGCGTGACCGGGAACACCCCTTCCTCCCGGATGGTTACCGTGTAACGATGTAATCATCCGGGAGGTGGCATGGACGAGACCGAGCCGCTGGACGCCTACTCCCGCGTGGTGTCGGCCGTGGCGCGCGAGCTGACCCCGCGGGTGGCGGCGCTGCGGGTCCGGCACCGCCGCGGCGAGGGCGCCGGCTCGGCCGTGGCGTTCACCGACGACGGGTTCCTGCTGACCAACGCCCACGTGGTCGGTTCGGCGGCGGGCGGGCAGGCCGCGTTCGCCGGGGGCGCCACCGCCGACTTCACCGTCGTCGGCACCGACCCGCTGTCGGACCTGGCCGTCGTGCGCGCGGACGGCCCGACCCCCGGTCCGGTCGTCCTGGGCGACGCCGACGCGCTGGTGGTGGGGCAGCTCGTCGTCGCGGTCGGCAACCCCCTCGGCCTCACCGGGTCGGTGACCGCGGGGGTGGTGTCGGCGCTCGGCCGGTCGCTGCCGACCGCGCAGCCCACCCGCTCGGGTACCGCCGTCCGCGTCATCGAGGACGTCATCCAGACCGACGCCGCCCTCAACCCCGGCAACTCCGGCGGCGCGCTGGCCGACGCGGCCGGCCGCGTCGTCGGGGTCAGCACCGCCGTCGCGGGGATCGGGCTCGGCCTGGCCGTCCCGGTCAACGCGACGACGCGGCGGATCATCGCCGCGCTGATGCGCGACGGCCGCGTCCGCCGCGCGTTCCTCGGCCTGGCGGCCGCGCCCGTCCCCGTCCCGGCGGCGCTGCGCGCCCGCACCGGGCAGGACGACGCGCTGCGCGTCGCCGAGGTGGTGCCGGGCAGCCCCGCCGACCGGGCCGGGCTGCGCCGCGGCGACCTGGTCCTGACCGCGGGCGGCGCGCCGGTATCGCAGGCCCAGTCGCTGCAGAAGCTGATGTTCGCCGACGCGATCGGCCGGCCTCTGCCCGTCACCGTCCTGCGCAACGGCGCCATGGTCGACGTCATCGCCGAGCCGATCGAGCTCGACCCCGAACCCGCCTGACCGCGCCATGGCGGCGGCCGCCGCCGCCGGGCCTCGTTGCGATACGCCGCAAGGCAGGATCGGGTGAAACGGGACGGGAGAGGATCACACGGGCATTCGCGTTCTGGCCCGAGCATCGCAACGGGTGCGTAACAATGGGCCGCTATGGCTAGGCGATCCAGGTACCGGGCAATGGCGGCGGCGTTGACGGCGGGGGTGTCGGCGGGCGCGCTCGCCGCGTGCGGCATCCCCGCGTTCGGGGAGCGGGAGGCCGGCGGGCGCGGCCCCGTGCCGCCCGGCGCCAAGGCCGAATGCTCCGAGGTCGCCGCCCCCGGCGACTCCAGGGGCCGGCAGCTGCGCGGCATGTGGATCGCCACCGTCGGCGGCATCGACTGGCCCAAGGACGCCGGCGGCTCGGCCGCCGGCCAGAAGAAGCAGTACGTCAAGCTCCTGGACACCGCCGCCGCGATGAACATGAACGCCGTGTTCGTCCAGATCCGCCCGAACTCCGACGCGTTCTACGACTCCCCGTACGAGCCGTGGTCGCAGTGGATCACCGGCACCCAGGGCAAGGACCCCGGCTACGACGTCCTGGCGTTCATGCTCAAGGAGGCCCACGCCCGCAACCTGGAGTTCCACGCCTGGTTCAACCCCTACCGCGTGTCCCGCCAGGGCGATGTGAAGAAGCTGTCGCCCGAGAGCCCCGCCCGGCAGCACCCCGACTGGGTCCGCAAGTACGGGACGGGCCTGTGGTACGACCCGGGCCTGCCGCAGGTCCGCGACCTGGCCACCAAGGCCGTCATGGACGTCGTGACCAAGTACGACATCGACGCCGTGCACTTCGACGACTACTTCTACCCCTACCCCGAGGGCGGCGAGTTCCCCGACGGCGCCACCTACAAGGCCCACGGGAACGGCATGGACCGCGGCGACTGGCGGCGCAAGAACGTCGACACCCTCGTCGAGTCGCTGTCGGAGAAGATCCACGACGCCAAGCCGTGGGTCCGGTTCGGCATCAGCCCCTTCGGCGTCTGGCGCAACAAGGGCAACGACCCCGCCGGCTCGTCCACCCGCGCCCTGCAGAGCTACGACGACATCTACGCCGACACCCGCAAGTGGATCAAGAAGGGGTGGGTCGACTACGTCACCCCCCAGCTGTACTGGCCGATCGGCGACCCCCGCGCCGACTACGCCGAGCTCGTCGCCTGGTGGGCCGCGCAGGTCAAGGGCACCCGCGTGCAGCTGACCATCGGGCAGGCCGCCTACCGCGTCGGAGCCGACGCCACCTGGAAGAAGCCCGCCGAACTGTCGCGGCACCTCACCCTCAACGCCAAGTACCCGCAGGTCCGCGGCGACGTGTTCTTCAGCGCCTCCGACATCGCCGCCAACCGCCGCGGGTTCGCCGCCCGGCTCCGCGACGACCACTACGCGCGGCCCGCCATCGCGCCCGTCCCCGCCGGCCGCGGCGGCGCCGCGCCCCCGCCCGTCCACGACACCGCCGCCGTCACCGAGGACAAGGGCGTCCGCGTCACCTGGCGGCCCTCCCAGGGCGCCGCCTCCTACGCCGTCTACCGCGTGGACGGCGCCGCCCCCGGCTGCGCCCCCGTCGACCCCGGCCGGCTCATCGCCGACGTCCGCGGCGGCGGCATCATCGACCCGTCCGCCGAACCCGGCCGCGCCTACACCTACTACGTCACCGCCCTGGACCGCCTCCACCACCAGAGCGCCCCCGGCCGCGGCGCAACGGTCAACGCCCCGAAGGGATAATGATCATGATCTGCGGGGAGGAACCAGTCACCTGACCACCCCCCGGAGGTTTGAAGCATGGCGCTGTCGATGGAGGAGCAGCGGATCCTCACGCAGATCGAGGTCCGCCTGAGCGAGGACGACCCGCGGCTGGCCCAGCGCCTCGCCCGCCTCGGCGCCCCCCGCGGGCGCCGCGCCCGCGTCATCGTCCTCACCGCCGCCGCCGTCATCATCGTCCTGTCCGCGATCGGCGCCGGCATCGCGGCGGCCGTCCTCTAACACCACCCGTCCTCCCCGCACCGCGCACATGCGAACGCCGAGGCCCCGGCGAGATCGAACCCGCCGGGGCCTCGGCGTTCAAGCCGGTGTGGTGGTCGCCTCACGGCGAAAGGCACAACGAAGCTCCAGCCCGGACCGCATGGGACCGGCGGTATTCCCCGAAGGCGTCAGGTAGAGCCCGGGGGACACATGCCACACCGACCCGTCCACTCTAACGGCTCCCGGCGAGTGCCTCCTCCACCGGCACCCGCGCGCGCGGTCCACCTCACCCCCGGGTGAGGGTTTCCCTCCACCCGTGCACCGCCCCCGGACCGGGCGCGTCCCTGACTACGACCGCACGAAACGGGGGACCGCACGATGACGACCACCGGGACCGGGACGGCACCGCCCGAACCGACCGCGACCGAAGACCACCCGCACGCGGACGCCGCCACGGACCGCGCGGACACCGATGGCACCGACACCGACGGCACCGAGACCGGCCGCGCCGGTACGGCCGCGGCGTGGGAACTGCCCGCCCGCGCCACCGCCGCGTCCCGCGCCCGCCGCCTCACCGCGCGGGCCCTGCGGGACTGGCACGTCACCGACCCCGCCGACACCGGCGACATCGTCCTCATGGTCGACGAGCTCGTCACCAACGCCGTCGTACACGGCAGCGGCCCCGTCCGCCTCGCCCTCCGCCTCGACGGGACCCTGCTCACCGCCGAGGTCAGCGACGCCGACCCCGCCCCGCCCGCCGCCCCCGGCGGGCCGCCCCGCGTCCTGGACTGGTCCGAGGCCGGCCGCGGCCTGCTCCTGGTCGTCGCCCTCGCCACCGCCTTCGGTGCCCTGCCCCACCCGCCCGGCAAGACCGTGTGGTTCACCCGCCGCCTCACCCCGCCACCCGGCACCGCCCCCGCCGGCACGCTTTCGGCCGACGGAGCCCCGGCCGACGGCGCAGCGGTGCCCGCGCCACGCCGGCCCGCCCCCGGCGCCGCGCCCTGACCCGCGGCCCGCATCGCGTGCCGGACGCCGGGGCGGCGGGGGGGCGGCGGGGGGCGGGTCAGGCCTGCAGGGGGCAGCGGTCGACGACCCAGACCTCCTCCTCGTCGTCGCCCGGCGGCAGCGGCGGCTCGTCGGTGAGCCGGTCCAGATGCCACTCGATGTGGGCGAGCGGGCCCCGCCAGCCCGCCAGCAGGTCCGCCAGCGGACGCGGCGGCCCCGGCGGGCCGTAGGGGCGCGGGTCGGGCAGCTCGTCCTCCCACAGCGCGTCGTCGCAGTCCGCCGCCCAGTGCCCCACCGAGTCCAGCACCTCCTCCAGGTCGCGCGCCACCTCGCCCAGCGAGCGCAGCGCCATCGCGTCCTGGATCATCCGCTCCCGCGCGTGGTAGGGCATCTCCCGGTCGAACCCCGGCGGGAACGGCGGTCGCCGCCCCGCCGGCACCGGCTCCTCGCCCGTCGCCGCGGACCGGATCGCCGCCGCCTGCCAGCGCGTCCACTCCGCCAGATGCCCCAGCACGCCGCGCAGCGCCGCCGCGCCCCCGCCCGGCCGGCCCGGCGCCGCCGGGCCGCGCGCCTCGGCGGCCGCGTCGCGCAGCCGCGACCGGACGTGCTCCAGCCGGTCCAGCGTCCACGCCCGGGCCCGCGCCGGGCCCGCCCGGCCGCGCGGGCTCGGCTCCGCGGGAGGGCGCGGCACCGGCACCCGCAGCGCCGCCAGCAGCCCGTCCAGGTCGCGGACCTCCGCGGCCCGCCCCGACAGGAACGCCGCGCCGATCCGCTCCAGCCGGAACATCCGCGGCCCGTCCCGCATCCGGCACCACCCCACCAGGTACTCGCCGTAGGGGGCGATGACCAGGCCGTGCGCCTCCACGTCGCGGAAGCTGCGCGCCCCCGCCCGATCGGTGTAGGCCAGCCGCACCACGCGGCGGGTGCGGACCGCCTCGGCGAGCGTGCCGTGCACCGGGCCCATCAGCGACTCGACCTCGCTCAGCGGCGGCGGGTCCGGCGGCGGGGGCAGGACGTAGCCGCGGCCCGGCCCGGAGCGCACCGGCAGCCCGCCGTGGCTGAGCAGCTCCAGGTCGCGGCGGACGGTCCGCCCGCTGACTCCCAGCCGCGCCGCCAGGACGGCCGGGTCCAGCGGTTCGGGGGAGGCCGCCCGCAGCTCGGCGACGAGCGCCAGCAGCCGGTCTACGCGATCCACGCACCCATCGTGACCCGGGGCGCCGACATTCCGCCGCGCCGCGGGGCCCGAAATCCCCTGCGGGCAAGGGGAATCGGGCCCCGGCGGTGCGCGGTCAGCGGCCGGACAGCTCCGCCGCCAGGCCCTCGAAGTCGGCCGCCGTCAGCGACAGCGCGCTCCCGATCGCCTGCGTGGCCTCCGCGCTGCCCAGATGCCGCGTCGCGGCCCGGTCCAGGTAGGCCTCCACGAGCCGCGCGCCGGTCAGCCGCCCGCGCGGGCGCAGCGACCCCGCCTCGCGGTTCACCACCTCCCACGCGTCCGCGCCGAGCCGCAGGCTGCGCTCCTCGGCCAGCAGCCGCACCAGCGCCGCCCGCGCCTGCGCGCCCGACAGGTCCGGCAGCCGCACCGCGCGCAGATCCGCGGTGAGCTCCGGCGACGCCGCCGACAGCTCCCCGACCCGGTCCGGCTCGCACGTGCCGAGCAGCGCGGTGTCGTTGACGCCCTCCAGCCGCGTCCGGTACAGCACGGACGCGTACGCGGCGCCGTCGGCCTCGTCCAGGATCAGCCCGTCCAGCCCGTCCAGCAGCAGGACGTGGCCCGCGTGCTCCTCCAGCGCGGCGCGCAGCCCGTCGGGGCCGTGCTCGCGCAGGTCCTCGGCGTGGACGGAGTGGACCTCGCCACTGGAGGCCTCCACCTCCGCCAGCGCGCGGGCGACCATCCGGGCCAGCCGCCGCTGCCCGCTGGAGGGCGCGCCGATCAGCAGCAGCGCGGGCGCCGACGCGCTCGACACCTCCTGCCCGCGCAGCCGCCGCGCCCACTTGCCGCGCCGCCGCACCTCGGTGACGACGCGCTCGATGTCGTCGGCGCCGCACAGGAACCGGATCCCGTACGCCTGGGCGACCTGCGGCTCCGGCTCGGCGACCGGCGCGGCCGGCAGCGGGGGCGGCGGCTCGGGGACCGGCGCCGGCGGGGGCGGCAGGTCCGCGTGCGGGGCCGGATCCGCGGCGGCCCGCGGCATCGGAGGCATCGGCGGCAGGGCGGCCTGGGGATCCGGGGCCGGCGGCAGACCCTGTTCCGGCAGGGGCGGCGGGGCGGAGGGCCGCGCGGACGCGCCGGAGCCGGGCCACGCCGGGCCGGGGTCGAGCTGGGTCCTGAACGCGTCGGTGTCCAGCTGCGTGCGCTGCGGCTCCACCGGCCACACCGGGTCCGGCGCCGGGGGCGGGTAGGGGGCGGGGGCCGTGTTCCCCGCCGTCGCGTCCATCGTGGTCGCGTCGGGCCGCGGCGCGGGGGACGGCTCCGGCGCCGGGGCGGGCA
>NZ_JAXCEI010000020.1:0-127050 GCF_041463655.1 Actinomadura monticuli | reverse complement strand
GGCTCGGGCGGGGCGGGCTCGGCCGGGGGCTCCGGGGTCTCGGCCGGGGGCGGCTCCTCGGCGGGCGGGGGCGGCTCGGGGGGCGGTGGTTCGGGCGTGTCGGGCGGCGCGGGTTCGGCGCAGCCGTCGGCGTCGGCGCCGGGCCCGATCTCGATGTCGATGCACACGCCGATGCCGGGCGGCGGCGGGGGGACCGGGGCGGCGAGCGCGCAGGCCGGGAGGGCGAGGGCGCCCGCGACGGCGGCGGGCAGCACGGGCGCCGCGAGTCTGGCGCGCACGCTCACCCACCTCCCGCGATGCGCTGCAGGTCGGCCTGCAGGCCGGTGAAGGCGTCCGGCCGGACGGCCAGGGCGCCGGTGAACACGTGCGAGATGTCGACGGTCAGGTACGTCCCGGCCGCGAGCAGCGCCGCCATCAGCGACAGCGGCAGCAGGGTCGCGCCGCGCGGCCGGGCCCCGGACAGGAACGGCAGCAGCACGACCGCGAGGCCGGTCAGCACGGTGACGGCGAGCAGCCCGGCGGGCGGGGTGGTGCGGGCGTCCATGGCGCGCTGGCCGCGGGCGGCGGAGATCTCGGTGAGGTGGTCGAGCACGGCGTTGCGGGCGTCCTTCAGTTCGTCGTCGCCGGCCTTGACGGCGATGACGTCGCGGCGCAGGCCGTCCAGCCGCTGCCGCGCGCGGGGGCTGAGGCGGCCCTCGCGCATGAGCCTCCACTCGGGGCCGCGGACGAGGGCGACGTAGGCGATCAGCCCGTCCTGGACGCGCCGGGCGTCGGGCGGCGGCAGCCGGCTCGCGGCCCAGTACGCCTCGGAGATCGCCTGGCTCTCGGCGTAGGTGTTGGACCGGGCCGCGTCGATGGTCGTCCAGGGCACGACGATGGCGATGGCGAACGCCAGCAGGAACAGCGCGGAGAGCATCGCGCCGGTGTGCGCGGCGGTGGGCCCGTCGGGGTCGGGGTCGTCCACGCCCCGCCAGCGCCGGACGAGCCGGCTCGCCACGAGCACCACTCCCACCGCGCAGGCCGCGGCGGCACAGTAAACGATCATGCCCCTCCCGAGTCGGGCGTCATCACGTGGGGTGAGTGTAATTTCACGGTCCGTCGCTACCGGTGGGTTTCGCGATGACCGTCACCTGGAGGTGACGTGACCGCCCGGCCAGGGAAGGTGATCGGTGCGGGCGAGGACAGGTCGGGAGTTCTGCCGCCAGTTCTTGTGAAATACGGTGTTCATGCCGGAAGATCTCCCGTAGAGAACCCGGCATGACGGATGATTGTTCGGACCGGCCTGTGCAGGGCGGCTGCGTGAGGGGAGACGGCGATGGCGCCGCAGGGAAAACTGGACCTCGACCCGGAGGCGGTGCGCGCCGCCCGGCGGCTCGCCGCCCGGGCCGCGGAGCCGATCATCCGGATGGCCCGCTCCCACACGACGGTCTCGGTCGAGCGGGCGCTGCTGCGCCTGACCGGCCTCACCGGCGCCGACGACGGGGGGCTCCCGTGGGCCAACCACCTCGCCGACGCCGTCCGCGACCAGGTCGGCCTCGAGCACGGCCTCGCCCTGCCGGTCTGGGACGCGCTGCTGACCGGCCCGCACGGCTCGCTGGACGACCTCGCCCGGGCCGCCGCCCGGGGCCGGGTGTCGTTCCGGCTGCCGTCGGGTGCCGACGCCGAGCACGCCCGCGAGGCCGCCGGCGAGGCCGCCCGCGGCGGCATGGCCCGCATCGACGCCCGCCGGGCCGAGCGCGACCGGCTGCTGGCCGCGCTGCCCGCCCCCGACACGGCCGACCCCCCGCGGCCGCTGGTGTACCTGATCGTGGCGACCGGCGACATCTACGAGGACATCCCGCAGGCGCAGGCCGCCGCCCGCGAGGGCGCCGACGTCGTCGCCGTGATCCGCTCCACCGGGCAGTCGCTGCTGGACTTCGTCCCCGAGGGCGCCACCCGCGAGGGCTACGCCGGCACCTACGCCACCCGCGAGAACTTCCGGCTGATGCGCGCGGCGCTGGACGAGGTGTCCCGCGAGCTGGGCCGGTACGTGCGGCTGACGAACTACGCGTCCGGCCTGTGCATGCCGGAGATCGCGACGCTCGCCGGGCTGGAGCGCCTGGACATGATGCTCAACGACTGCATGTACGGGATCATCTTCCGCGACATCAACCCGCGCCGCACGTTCATCGACCAGCGCTTCTCCCGGCAGATCCACGCCCGCGCCGGCATCGTCATCAACACCGGCGAGGACAACTACCTCACCACCGCCGACGCCGTCGACGCCGCGCACACCGTGGTCGTCAGCCAGCTGCTGAACGAGCGGTTCGGGCACGAGGCGGGCCTGGCCGACGCCCAGCTCGGCCTCGGTCACGCCTTCGAGATCAACCCGGCGATCCCCGAGTCGTTCCGGCTGGAGCTCGCGCACGCCCAGCTCGTCCGGGAGCTGTTCCCCGGCGCCCCGCTGAAGTACATGCCGCCGACCAAGCACATGACCGGCAACATCTTCGCCGGCTACCTGCTGGACGCCTTCTTCAACCTCGCCGGCGTCATGACCGGGCAGTCGATCATCCTGATCGGGATGATGACCGAGGGCATCCACACCCCGTGGCTGTCGGACCGCGACCTGGCGCTGGAGAACGTCCGCTACGTCCGCGACGCGTGCGGCGACCTCGCCGAGGACTTCATGCCCCGCCCGGACGGGATGCTCGTCCAGCGCGCCAAGCAGGTGCTGGCGGAGTCGGTCGACCTGCTGGAGCGCATCGCCGACGACGGGCTGCTGAACGCGATCGCCGAGGGCACCTTCGGCGTCACCCGCCGCCCGTCCGACGGCGGCAAGGGCCTGGACGGCGTCGTCCCCCGCGCCGACGGCTACTTCAACCCCGCCATCGACATCCTCGACACCGAGGACCCGCACGCCGCCCGAACCGCCGCCGAGCAGGAGGTGCCCGCATGACGGTCGAGAGCCCCGGGACCGGGCCCCAGGCCCCCACGGAGACCCCGGCGGAACCCGCCGACACCCGGCAGGTGATCCGCCCCTACGGCGACACCACCGGCGACGGCATGGTGCAGATGTCGTTCACCCTGCCGGTCCCGGCGGGCAAGCGCGCCGAGGCGGCCGCCCTCCAGCTCGCCGGGAAGATGGGCCTGGACCCAGCGAGCGTCGTGCACGCCAAGCCGATGGGGCCCGACTTCACGTTCTTCATCGTGTACGGCAAGGTGCGGCACCTGATCGACTACGCGTCCATCCCCGCCCCCGCGGAGCGCGCCTACCCGCTGCTGACCTCCCAGGAGGTGAACCTCGCGATCCGCGAAGGGCTGAACCGGCCGCTCGTCGTCGTCGGCGCCTGCATCGGCACCGACGCCCACACCGTCGGCATCGACGCGATCCTCAACGTCAAGGGGTTCGCGGGGGAGAAGGGCCTGGAGTACTACCGGGAGATCCAGGTCGTGAACATGGGCGCCCAGGTCACCGTGGAGGAGCTGGTGGAGCGCGCCAAGGCCGAGAACGCCGACGCCGTCCTCGTCTCCCAGGTCGTCACCCAGCGCAACGCCCACCTGCACAACACCAAGCAGATGGCCGCCGCGTTCCACGCCGAGTACCCGACCGCCGTCGCCGGCGGCATGGGCCGTCCGCTGCTGGTCGTCGGCGGCCCCCGGTTCGACACCGTCACCGAGGCCGACCTCGGCGTCGACCGGATCTTCGGCAAGGGCACCACGCCCGCCGAGGTCGCCGCCTACCTCGTCCACGCCCTGCTGCCCGCCCGCGACGACGGCGCCGCCGAAGCCGCGAGCGCCACCGATGATGGAGAGGCCGACGATGAGTGACCCGCGCGAGGGGACGACCGTCACCCACCGCCGCTACATCCCCTACTCCCACGCCCACTACGCCGGCGACCTGGTCGACGGCGCCTACGTCCTCGGCCTGTTCGGGGACGCGGCCACGGAGCTGTGCATCCGCACCGACGGCGACGAGGGCCTGTTCGCCTCCTACGCCGACGTCCAGTTCCGGGCGCCCGTCAAGGCCGGCGACGTGCTGGAGACCACCGCCGTCCTGACGCGCGCGGGCACCCGCAGCCGCGCGATGGAGTTCGAGGCCCGCGTGGTGTGCCGGGGCCGCCCCGACAAGGGCGAGTCGGCCGCCGAGGTGCTGCCCGAGCCGATCGTCGCGGTCACCGCGACCGGGACGGTGGTCGTCGCCGCGCCGGAATCCTGACGGGCGCGCCGCCACGCCATGATCGCCGATCTCGCGGACCGAAATCGAAGGCCGCCGATCATGGCTCTGACCTGCGACGACACCCTGTCGCCGCAGAACATGCGGCGGTTGACAAGGGGCCGGAAGCCGGTAGTTTTGCTCCAGTCCAGCACGGGACTCACCGATCGGCCGCCCGAGGCGCCGCCGGGCACCGCGCCACGACGGGGACGGGGATCACGCGAGTGGTCGGCATCGTGCCCGCCTCAGCCAGTGCGGTGGTCCGGGAGCGGACCCGGGCGGAGCCGCCCGATCGCGCGGGGGGTTGGACCCGGGAAGGGCCCGGACATCCAGTAGAAAACGGAGCTCGTTCTCACCGCCTGTGGGACGACTCCGGCCCGACGGATGTCGCGGGCCCTCTTCCGTGTCCGGACCCCGCCCCCGCCACCGCTCGGGCGTGCGCGCGCGGAGGTCGGGCGCACGGGGTGCGCGCACCGGCCTGGTCGCCGTGGGCGTCCGCGCCCGGTAGCGTTCCGGGGAGGGAACGAGCGAACGAGGTGGGGACGTGGCCCAGGAGACCCTCCCGGACCGGTCGGCGGCCAAGGGCCCCGGCGAGGGCCGGCCGGGCGCATCCGGCGGCGAGCCGGCCTCGCCGCGCGCGGCGAGGCTGAGCGGCCTGCGCCGCGGCGGCCGCGCCGGCTGGCCCCGCACCCTGCTGGCCGCCGCGGCGGGCCTGGCCATGTGGCTGGCCTTCCCCCCGATCGACCTCACCCCGCTCGCCCCCGTGGGCGTCGCGCTGCTCACCCTGGCGGTGCGCGGCCGGGCGGCCCGCACCGGCGCCTGGCTCGCCTTCGTCGCCGGCGCGGCGTTCTTCATCCCCGTCCTGGAGGGCATCTCCCGGATCGGCCCGGACGGCTGGATCATCCTCAGCCTCGTCCAGGCCGCCTACTTCCTGCCGCTGGGCGCCGGGATCGCGGTGGCCGCCCGGCTGCCCGGCTGGCCCGTCTGGACGGCCGCGCTGTGGGTCGCCGAGGAGCTGATCCGCGGCCGCGTCCCCTTCGGCGGGTTCCCGTGGGCGCGGCTGGCGTTCAGCCAGACCGCCACGCCGCTGACCCCGTACGCGTCCTATGGCGGCGCGCCGCTGGTGACGTTCCTGACCGCGCTGATCGGCGGGCTGCTCGCCTGCGCCGCCGTGGCCGCCCACCGCGCCCACCGCGCCCGCCGGGCCCGCCCGGCCGGGTCTGGGGCGGACGACGCTCCGCGCCCGGCGTGGCGCGCCCTGGCGCCGCTCGCGGCGTGCCTGGCGGCCGCCGCCGCCGTCGTGGGCGGCGGGACGCTGATCCCCACGCCCGCGTCCGGCCGCCCGGTCACCGTCGCGGTGATCCAGGGGAACGTGCCGCGCCTCGGCCTGGACTTCCTCGGCCAGCGCAAGGCCGTCCTGAACAACCACGTCGCGGCCACCCACGAGCTGGCCGCGAAGGTCCGCGCGGGCGAGCTGCCCCGGCCCGAGCTGGTCGTGTGGCCGGAGAACGCCAGCGACCTCGACCCCTACGCCGAGCCCGACGCCTACAACGCCATCGACGGCGCGGTGAAGGACGTCGGCGTCCCCGTCCTCGTCGGCGCCCTGACCGACAGCCCCGACGGCGAGAAGGTCGAGAACCGCGGCATCGTCTGGGACCCGCGGAGCGGCCCCGGCGACTACTACGTCAAGCGGCATCCCGTGCCGTTCGGGGAGTACCTGCCGTTCCGCGACCTCCTCACCAAGCTGATCACCCGGTTCGAGCGGATCCCGCGCGACTTCGCCAAGGGCACCCGCTCCGGCGTGATGCGGCTCGGCCCCGCCACCGTCGGCGACGTCATCTGCTTCGAGGTCGCCTACGACAAGGAGGTCCGCGACGTGGCGCGCGGCGACCTGCTGGTCGTGCAGACCAACAACGCCACCTACGGCCGCACCAGCCTGCCGCCGCAGCAGATCGCCATGTCGCGGCTGCGCGCGGTCGAACATGGCCGTACGATCTTGGTGGCCGCCACCAGCGGGATCAGCGCGATCGTCGCCCCGGACGGCAGGATGCTCGACGAGTCCCGCGAGTTCGTCCCGGACGTCCAGGTCCGCACCGTCCCGGTGCGCACGCAGCGGACCCTGTCGGACCGGCTCGGCGCGGCGCCCGAGTGGGCGCTCGCGGCGCTGGGGCTCGGCGCGGTCCTCGCGGCGGCATGGACAGCCAGGAAGAACGAGGGGAATTGACACCGATGGAGATCCCAGCCGACGCCGACCTCGGCCGGGTGCTCGTGATCATCCCGACCTACAACGAGCGGGACAACATCGAGCGCATCGCCGGCCGGGTGCGCGACGCCGTCCCGTCGGTGGACGTCCTCGTCGTCGACGACGCCAGCCCCGACGGCACCGGCGACGTCGCCGACGCGATGGCGGACAAGGACGAGCAGATCAAGGTCCTGCACCGGCAGGGCAAGGACGGGCTCGGCCCCGCCTACGTCGCCGGGTTCCGGTGGGCGGCCGAGCACGGCTACGACGTCATGGTCGAGATGGACGCCGACGGCTCCCACCAGCCCGAGGAGCTGCCGCGGCTGCTGTCCGCGCTGGCCGACGCCGACCTCGTCATCGGCGCCCGCTGGGTGCCCGGCGGCAAGGTGCGCAACTGGCCGAAGCGGCGCGAGGCGCTGTCGCGCGGCGCCAACACCTACGCCCGGCTGATGCTCGGCATCCCGCTGCACGACGCCACCGCCGGGTACCGGGCCTTCCGCGCCGCGACGCTGCAGAAGATCGGGCTGGAGGAGGTCGACTCGCGCGGCTACTGCTTCCAGATCGACCTGGCGCTGCGCGCGCTGCGGCAGGGGCTGCGCGTGGTGGAGGTGCCGATCACGTTCGTCGAGCGCGAGCACGGCACCAGCAAGATGAGCCGGGACGTGATGGCCGAGGCGGCGCTGCGCATCACCCAGTGGGGCATGTCCGACCGGGTCGGGAAGATCCGCCCGCCGCGCTGAGCCCGCGGGAAACGTTCGGGGCCGCCCTGGCGTTGTACGGGGGAGAGGCTTTCGACGAACCGAAGATGAGGCCATGCTGCCGCTGCTGATCGTCCTGGGAATCCTGCTGCTGCCGGTGCTGGAGATCTTCGTGATCCTCCAGGTCGGCGGCGCGATCGGCGCCTGGCCCACGGTCGGGCTGCTGGTCGCCGAGACCGTCCTCGGCGCGTGGCTGATCCGGCGGGAGGGCCGCCGCGCCTACGGCGCGCTCCACGACACCGTCCGCACCGGCGTGCTGCAGGACCGCGAGCTCGGCGACGCCGCGCTGGTCATGGCCGGCGGCATCCTGCTGCTGTTCCCCGGCTTCGTCACCGACGCGGCCGGGCTGCTGCTCGTGCTCCCCTTCACCCGCCCGTTCGTCCGGCGGGCCCTGATGTCGTTCGCGGAGCGGCGGCTGCGGGCGGCCGAGGAGCGGGCCGCCACCGTGTTCCCGCCGCGCGGCCCCGGCGGCGCCGAGTTCGACCCGTTCGGCCGCGGCCCCGGTCCCGGGCGCGTGGAGACCCCGCCGGGACCGGTGGTCCGCGGCGAGGTCATCCGCGAGGACGACGACACGGCGTCGCGCGCCTGACGGGCGCGCGCCGGGTCAGGCGTCCCGCACCGCCAGCACGATCCCGCCCGCCAGCAGCGCCGCCGCCGCGTAGCCGGCGAGGACGCCGAGGCCCTGCCACGGCCCGATCGGCAGCCGGTCCAGGCCGCGCGTCGCCTGCACGGCCAGGCCCGCCGGCATCGGCGACACCTTCTCCAGGCGGTCCTGCCAGGTCGCGCTCCCGGCCAGCCGGGTGACGACCGGGACCATCCACAGCAGCGCCAGCACCGCGGTGATCGCCGCCGCCGGCTCCCGCAGCGCCGTCCCCATGCCCAGGGACAGCAGCGCCACCAGCACCAGGTACAGGACGGTGCCGGCCGCCGCGCGTGCCGTGGGGCCGTCCAGCGGGGACAGCGGCGGGTAGCCGTTCGCGGCGGTGAACCCGTTGCCGGGCAGCAGGCCGCGCCCCGCCGCCAGCGACGCCAGCACCCCGAGCGTCGCGGCCGCCGCGACGGCGGCCGCGACGACGGCGGCCTTGGCGGCCAGGACCGCGGCGCGGCGCGGGACGGCCGCCAGCGTCGCCGCGATCGTCCCGGTGGCGTACTCGCCGCCGACCGCGAGGACGCCGAGCACGACCGCGGCGACCTGCCCGATCTGGACGCCCGACAGCGCCAGCTTGGGCGTGTCCTCCATGCAGCCGGCCGGGTCCGTGCAGTGCGAGGTGTCGACCGATCCGGTCACGGCGGCGCCCACGGCGGCGGTGAGCGCCGCCAGCGCGGCCAGGACCCACCAGGTGCTCGGCAGCGTCCGCAGCTTCGTCCACTCCGCGTGCAGCGCGTTCACGCAGGCTCCTCGCGGGGGGACGACCGCCCGCGCCCCCTGGTTCGCTCCGCTCATGCGTCCCTCTTCCGGAACAGCCACGCGGCCAGGGCCAGCGCCGCCGCCGTGTACCCGCACAGCACCCCGAGCCCGGCCCACGGGCCGATCGCCTGGTCGAACCGGGTGACCGTCTGCTGGATCGCGAACCCGGCGGCGGGGGTGAGCCGCTCCAGCCACCGGGCCGCCGACAGCGGCAGCCCCGTCGCCACGATCTGCGGGACGAGCAGGAGCAGCAGGACGATCGTGATCGCGGGCGCGCTGCGCCGCACGATCACCGCGACGGCCAGGGAGAACACCGCGACGACGGCGAGCAGCACCGCGGTGCCGAGGACGGCCCGCAGCACCGCCGCGTCCGACACCGGCGGCGGGGACATGCCGTGCGAACGCAGCACCGGCCGGGCGAGCAGCACCGCGCCGAAGGCCGCCGCCAGCCCGGCGGCCAGCGACGCGAGGCCCGCGACGACCGCCTTGGCGGCGAGCACCCGTCCCCGCCGCGGGGATGCCGCGAGCGTGGTCCGCAGCATGCCGCGCCGGTATTCGGCCGTCACGAACAGCACCGCGAGCGCGACGATCGCCGCCTGCCCGATCAGCACGCCGGTGAGCGTCGTCTTGGTGATGTCGTCGGCGAACCGGTCCGGGCCGATGTCGCCCGTCCCCTTCAGGGCGAACGTCCCGCCGCTCTGGGTTCGGCCGTCCGCGTCCGGGTCGGCCGCTGGCCCGCCCGGCATGCCCCGGTCCCGCCAGGACGCGCCCGGCGGCGCGGGCGACACCGACACGTGGTCGAACGTCGCGCGGGTGGCGCCGGGCTCCCCGGAGATGCTCTCGCCGCCGAACTGCCGCTGCACCTCGACCCTGTCGGGGGCGGCCACGAACATCCCGGCCAGCGCGTCCCGGGGCAGCCCCTCCAGGCGGACCGACCCGACGCGGTGCCAGGTCCGCCCGTCCGCGGAGTCGTAGCCCGTCACGGTCGTGCCGGAGCGGGTCAGCCTCAGCCAGCGCGGCGCGGTCGCCGTCCCGCCGCCCTGGCCGCCGCCCTCATAACCGGTCTGCAGCCGGACGCCGTGGCCGGGCGTCACCATCAGCGCCGCGTACGGGGCGCCCTGCCGCGTGCTGCTCCGGATCATGAGCCCGGCCTTGGCCCACGCGCCGCCGCCGTCCTGCGACGCGACGCGGGCGGCGACCGCGCCGTCCCCCGCGAGCGGCAGGTAGGTGTAGTGCCCCAGGTCGGAGGCCGCGGTGAGGGGCGTGGGGCCGGACTCGCCGCCCGAGCCCGTGGACTCGGTCCCCGCCGCCGACAGCAGCGCCACCAGGACCGTCAGCAGGACCGACGCCAGCAGCGTCAGCATCCACCGCGGGACGGTCCGGAGCTTGGTCCACTCGGCCAGCAGCAGCCGCCCGAACCCGTCGTGCGCCTCCGCCTCGACGCCGCTGCGGTACGCCGTCCCCGCCGCGGGGGCCGGGGCGGTCACTGGGCCTCCCCACCGGTCAGGGCCTGGAACTCCACCGCGTCCCGGGTCAGTTCCATGTACGCCTCCTCCAGCGACGCGCGGTGCGCGGTGATCCCGCTGAACGGCACGCCGGCGCCGGTGAGCGTCTCGATGACCCGCTCGGACGGCAGGCCCGCGACCGTCACCGCGTCCGGGCCCGTCGCCGTCACCGTGGCGCCCGCGCGGGCCAGCACCGTCATGGCCTCCTGGCGCCGCGCGGTGCGCAGCTCGACCCGCCCGCCGGACGCGGCCTCCAGCAGTTCGGCGACCCCGGTGTCGGCGATCAGCCGGCCCCGCCCGATGACGACCAGGTGGTCGGCGCCGCCCTCCAGTTCGCTCATGAGGTGGCTGGACACCAGCACCGCCCGCCCCTCGGCGGCCAGCGACCGCAGCAGCCCCCGGATCCAGGCGATGCCCTCGGGGTCCAGGCCGTTGACCGGCTCGTCGAACATCAGTACCGGCGGGTCCCCGAGCAGCGCCGCGGCGATCCCGAGCCGCTGGCGCATGCCCAGCGAGAACCCGCCCGCCCGCCGCCGCGCCGCGCCGCCGAGCCCGGCCAGCTCGATCACCTCGTCCACCCGGCGGGCCGGCAGCCCGTTGGCGTGCGCGAGCCAGCAAAGATGGTCGCGGGCCCGGCGCGCCGGGTGCACCGCCGACGCGTCCAGCATCGCGCCGAGGCGGCACAGCGGCGCCTTCAGCGACCGGTAGGGACGCCCGCCGACCAGCGCCGTCCCGGCGTCGGGCCGGTCCAGGCCCATGATCATCCGCATGGTGGTGGACTTGCCGGCGCCGTTCGGGCCGACGAACCCGGTGACCTGCCCGGGCCCGGCCGTGAACGACAGCCCGTCCACGGCGACGGCGGAGCCGTACCGCTTGCGCAGGCCCCGCACTTCGATGGTTGCCTCCATGCCCAGGGAGGCTACGGACCGCGGCGGCGCCGGGGCGTCCCGCCGCGGAGCGGTCTTCGCGGGCGGGGGACGGGGGAGGGGGCGTCCCCCTCGGGAGGGACGCCCCGGGCCGCCGTACGCGCGACAATGATCGGCGTGGCGGACAACGGCGGGAGGTCGCGGTGGCCGGCGGTAGGCGCCTGCCTCGCCGCGGCCGGCGCCGCCGAGGCCGTCCTCCGCACGCACGGCTCCGGCGTGGTCCTGTCCCTGGCGATCGTGGTGGACGTGTGCGCGACGCTCCCGCTCGCCCTCGCCCGCGACCGGATCACCGCCGCCGCGGCGACGATCACGGTCGCGGCGGCGGCGGCCTGCGTCCTGCACGGGGGCGCCGCCGTCGCCGCCCTCGCCGCGCTCGCGACCGTCTGGACGGCCCTGGCGCGGCGGCGGATCCTGCGGCGGCGCGCGGAGGCCGCCGCGCTCGCCGCGTCCCGCCGCGCGTTCGAGAGCACCCTGCTGGAGCACACCGCGCGGCGCGAGCGGGCCCGCATCGCCCGGGAGCTGCACGACGTCGTCGCCCACCACATCTCGATGATCTCCGTGCAGGCGGAGACGGCGCGGCTGGCCGTCCCCGGGATGCCGGCCGAGGGCGCCGCGCGGCTGCTGGCCATCGGCGACACCGCCCGCACCGCGCTGACCGAGATGCGGCGGCTGCTCGGCGTGCTGCGCGAGGACGCCGGGGCCGAGCCGACCCGCCGCCCGCAGCCGGGCCTGCAGCAGCTCCTCGACCTCGTCGATGAGACCCGCGCGTCGGGCGCCGCCGGGGCCCGGCTGATCGTCCGGGGGGCCGTCGCCGCCCTCGACCCCGGCCTGGAACTGGCCGCCTACCGGATCGCCCAGGAGGCCCTCACCAACGCCCGCAGGCACGCGCCGGGCGCCGCCGTCGACGTGGAGGTCCACTACGCGCCGGACGCGCTGCGGGTGACCGTCCGCGACAACGGCCCCGGCCCCTGCCCGGGCCCCGGGCCCGGTCCGGCCGGGCACGGGCTGCTCGGCATGCGCGAGCGCGCCGCCGCGGTCGGCGGTGACCTGCGCACCGGTCCCGGCCCCCTCGGCGGGTTCCTGGTCGAGGCGACGCTCCCGCTGGAGGCGCCGTGACCGTCCGCGTGGTGGTGGCCGACGACCAGGAGGTGGTCCGGGCCGGGTTCGGGGCGCTGCTCGGCACCCAGCCGGACCTCGCCGTCGTGGCGACCGCGTCCGACGGCGCCGAGACGGTCGGGGTGTGCCGCGAGCACCGGCCCGACGTCGTGCTCATGGACGTCCGGATGCCCGTCATGGACGGCATCGAGGCCACCCGCCGCGTCACCGCCGAACCGGACCCGCCGCGCGTCCTCATGCTGACCACGTTCGACCTCGACGAGCACGTCTACGACGCCCTGGTCGCGGGCGCCAGCGGCTTCCTGCTCAAGGACGTCACCGCCGAGCGGCTGTTCGACGCCGTCCGGGTCGTCGCCGCCGGGGAGGCGCTGCTCGCCCCCGCCGTCACCCGCCGCCTCATCGGCGAGTTCGCCCGGCTGCGCCCCCGCCCGCCCGCGCCGGACGTCCTGGACGTCCTCACCCCGCGCGAGACCGACGTGCTGCGCCTGGTCGCCGCGGGCCTGTCCAACGCCGAGGTCGCCGCCCGCCTCGTCGTGGGGGAGGAGACGGTGAAGACCCACGTCAGCCGCATCCTGCGCAAACTCGGGCTGCGCGACCGCGTCCAGGCCGTCGTCACCGCCTACGAGAGCGGCCTCGTCCGGCCCCGCGCCGGCGGCTGACGGCGCCCCGCCTCCGGCCCGCCTCCACACGTCCCGCCTCTCCAGGACGCGCGCACGGACGTCCTGTGCCCGGGCATGGGCCGGGCCCGCGCCGTCGCCGGCACGGGCCCGTCCGTCAAGACTCTCTCAGCGGCTCATGCGGATTTCCTGCGTCCCGCCCGCAGTATCTCGAGGCGCTCGGCGAGGACCTCCTCCAAGTCCTCGACGGTCCTGCGCTCCATGAGCATGTCCCAGTGGGTCCGCGGCGGCTTGCCCTTCTTGGTTTGGGGCAGCTCACCGTCGACCCGCAGGGCCGTGGCGCCGCAGTTGCGGCATTCCCAGGTCATCGGCACCTCGGCCTCGGCTGCGAGCGTCACGGTGAACCGGTGGCCCTTGGTGCAGGTGTAGTCCACCTCTTGCCGAGGGGCCAGATCGGTGTTGCGATCGTTCTCGTAGCTCGTCGCTCCGAGTCGGGTGCCGCGAAGTGCGCGCTCGGCCATCGTCACGTGCCTCCCAGACGGCTTGCGGTCTTGCCCTGACCAACGCTGAACACCGTGACAAGATTCCCCTGCGCGGCATGATCCAACCCTGTCGTTTCCGGCCGCACCGGGCCGCCGCCGCGAAATGTCCGGCGCTCCCGCTAGCCACGGGACGTGAGCACGTGGTCGATCAGGCCGTACTCCTTGGCCTCCGCCGCGGTGAAGTAGCGTTCGCGGTCCAGGTCGCGGCGCACCCCCTCGGGGCCGCGCCCGGTGGCCTCCGCCAGGATCGCCTCGGTCTGCGCCCGCAGCCGCAGCACCTCGCGCGCCTGGATGTCCAGGTCGGTGGCGTACCCGCGGGACACCTCGATCTCCGGCTCGTGCAGCAGGATCCGCGCGCCGCGCAGCGCCTGCCGCCGGCCCGGGGATCCGGCGGCCAGCAGGACCGTCGCCGCCGACCCGGCCTGCCCCACGCACGTCGTCTCGACCTCGGGCCGGACGTAGCGCATCGTGTCGCAGATCGCCAGCATCGCCGTCAGCGACCCGCCCGGCGAGTTGATGTAGAGCGAGATGGGCCGGTCGGCGTCCATCCACTCCAGCGCGAGCATCTGCGCCGTGACGTCGTTGGCGCTGGTGTCGTCCACCGGCGCCCCGAGGAAGACGATGCGGTCCTCGAACAGCCTGTTGTAGGGGTTGGTGTCCTTGCGGCCGTAGCCGGTCTGCTCCTCGTACTCGGGGACGAGGTACCGCCGTTCCGCACGTGTCATGTGCCCACCCGGTCGGTGCTGTCGACGACATGGTCCACGAAACCGTAGTCGCGGGCCTCCTCGGCGGTGAACCACGCGTCCCGGTCGCCGTCGGCCTCGATCCGCTCCAGCGGCTGCCCGGTGTGGAACGCCGTCCGCTCGGCCAGGGTCCGCTTGAGGTAGAGCGACTGCTCGGCCTGGATCTTGATGTCGGACGCGGTGCCGCCGATCCCGCCGTGCGGCTGGTGCATCATCACGCGCGCGTGCCGCAGGGCGTACCGCTTGCCCCGCGTCCCCGCGCACAGCAGCGTCTGTCCCATGGACGCGGCCATGCCCATCGCGACGGTGGATATGTCGTTCGGGACGAACTGCATCATGTCGTAGATCGCCATTCCGGCGTCCACGACCCCGCCGGGGGAGTTGATGTAGAGCGTGATGTCGCGCCGGGCGTCCTGCGCCGCGAGGAGCAGCAGCTGCGCGTTGACCCGGTTGGCGAGGCCGTCGTCGATCTCGCTGCCGAGGAACACGATCCGCTGCGCGAGCAGGCGCTCGAACAGCTGCGCCTCCGCGAGCCGCGGGATCTCCGCGACCGCGGCCCGCGACCTCCCCGCGAACGTCTCCGCCTGCCGTCCGCCGTCCTGACCCGGTTCGCCGTGCACGACCCCTCCTCGATCATCTGTACGTTTCGTACACTCTGTACGGAGAGCGTAAGCCCGCGCCCGCGACCGGGCCAGGGGGAGGACGGGTGTTTCGCTATACGATGAATCACGTGGATGTTCCGGTAACCGAAGCACGGGCCCAGTTCGCGGACCTGGTGAACCGGGTCGCCTACACCGGCGAGCCCGTCAAGCTCACGCGGCGCGGCAGGGTGATGGCCGCCCTGGTCTCCCCGGAGGATCTGGAACTCCTGGAGGCGATCCGCGCCCAGCGCTCCGACCTCCAGGTCGGCGGGACGGTTCCACCGGGGCAGCCGTCCCGGCCCGCCGAGCGCCCGCAGCCGCGGCCGCCGATGCGCATCGCGGCCGAGTACCGCCCGCCGGGCTTCAACCGCTGACCCGCGGACGGCGCCGCCGGCCTCGGCCGGCCGGCGTCAGGGCGTGCGCGCGGGGCTGGGGGAGTGCCAGAGGCCGCGTTCGGCCATGATGCGGCGCAGCGCCTCCAGCTCGTCGGTCATGATGCCGTCGATGCCGAGGTCCAGGAGGCGCCGCATGGCGGCGGGGTCGTTGACCGTCCACGCGTGGACCTGCAGGCCGAGGCGGTGGGCGTGCTCGACGAAGGACTCGGTGACGAAGGGGACGGGGCCGAGCCCGTAGGGGACCTGGGCGCAGGCGACGCCGGTGGCGGCCAGGCGGACGAGCTTGGCGGCGGGGCCGCCGTAGGACTTGGCGCGCAGCGCCATCAGGCCGCGCGGGCCGAGGGCCGTGCACACGTCGCGGTCGGTGAACAGGGGCAGGCGGGCGCGCAGCTGGGCCAGGCGGCGGGTGGAGAACGAGGTGATGCACACCCGGTTCCAGGCGTTGGTGCGGTGCAGCGTCGTGGCGAGCGGGCCGATGACGTGGGCGTCCTTCAGGTCGATGTTGACGCGCGCGTCCGGGAAGGAGCCGAGGACGTCCTCCAGGCGGGGGACGGGCTCGGTGCCGGCGATGCGGGCCTTGGCGACCTCGGCCCAGGGCAGCCGGGAGATGGTGCCGGTGCGGTCGGTGACGCGGTCGAGCGTGCGGTCGTGGAAGGCGACGACGACGCCGTCGGCGGTGGCGTGCGCGTCGGTCTCCAGGTAGCGGTAGCCGAGGTCGGCGGCACGCTGGAACGCGGCCATCGAGTTCTCGGGCCGGCCCGCCGCGCCGCCGCGGTGGGCGAAGGGGATCGGCCCGGGATGGTCGAGGAACTCGTACGAGCGGCGCACCCGTCCGATTATGGCGGACCGCGCGCCCAAGCTTGACCTTACTTCGTAAAGGGCGGTGCCGGCGGGCGCGGTGCTACGGTCGCCCCGCAATCGATCGGCGAAGGAGGATCCGCATGGCGGACGTGAACGACTACAGGGCGACCTTCGAGCTCGTGGACGTCGACGGCGACGGCTACATCTCCACGGACGAGCTGAAGAACCTGATGACCAAGCTGGGCCAGGACGTCACCGAGACCCGCGCGGTGGAGGTGGTCGTGGCCGCCGACGCCAACCGGGACGGCAAGATCTCCCTGGAGGAGTTCACCGCCCTGATGGAGCAGACGGCCCGGTCCTGACGGCCCGGTCCTGACGGCCCGGTCCTGACGGCCCGGTCCTGACGGCCCGGTCCTGACGGCCCGGTCCTGACGGCCCGGTCCTGACGGCCCGGTCCTGACGGCCCGGTCCCGACGGGTCAGGCCGGCAGGCGCCTGATCTTCAGGGTGTTGTCGGTGCGGGTCATGGTGCGTCCGTCGGGCGCGGTCTGGAGACGTTCGTGCTCCTCGCTGACCAGCACCCGCCATGCGCCGTCCGGCAGTTCCAGGGACTCCAGCACCTCGTCCGGGGTGGGCAGGTGCACGTGCGGGTGGGCGCCGGGGTCCCACGGCGGCGGTCCGGCGTGCCCGACGATCAGCAGGACCCCGCCGGGTGCGACGGCCGCGGCGGCGGTCCGCAGGACCCGCTCGCGGGGCAGGTCCGCGGGGGAGTGCAGGAACTGGGCCGAGACCAGGTCGAACGCGCCCTCGGGGAACGACGCGGCCAGGTCGTGCCGCTGGAAGTCGACGCGGCCGGCGACGCCGGCCTCGGCGGCGTGGCGCGCGGCGCGTTCGAGGGCGACGGCGGAGATGTCCACGGCGGTGACGCGCCAGCCCTGCCGGGCGAGCCAGATCGCGTCGGCGCCCTCGCCGCAGCCGAGGTCCAGCGCGGCGCCCGGCGCCGTGCCGGTGACCTCGCGGACGAGGGCGGTGTTGGGGTCGCCGCTCCAGATGCGGTCGCGCTCGGCGTAGCGGGCGTCCCAGAATTCCTTGGCGTCGGTGGTGTCGTCCATGCCCCGATGGTGCGCCGTGGTCGCCGCGGACGGCGAATCGCGTTGCCGTTCCGGCAACGCGAGGAGCGCCGCCGCGGTGGCGGCGGCCGGGACGGCGGCGAGGGCGTAGCAGAGCGGCAGGGGCAGCGCGTCCAGGAGGACGCCGGTCGCCGCGGTCCCGCCGGCCGCGCCCAGGTTCAGCGCGGTGTTGACCCAGGCCGCCGCGCGGGTGCGGGCCCCGGGCGGCGCGGTCGCGTCGGCGATCAGGTAGGCGGAGGTCAGCGCCGGGCTGATGAAGAGCCCGGCGGCGCACGCCGCGGCGGTCAGCACGGGCACGGACGGTGAGAGCCCCGCCGCGGCGAGCCCGGTGCCCAGCGGGCAGAGCAGGGCGGCGAGCCGGCGGCGGCCGGGCAGCGCGCGGCTGAGGGCGCCGTAGGCGAGGCCGCCGAGGGTGCTGCCGACGGCGAGCGCGGCCTCGACCCAGGCGACGGCCGCGGGCTGGTGGTGGCGGTGGGTGAACGCGACGGCCAGCAGGCCGGTCGAGCCCAGCACGACGCCGGTCGCCGCCGCGGCGGCGCAGGGCGCGAGCGGGATGACGCGCGCGCGGGGCCGGTGGCGGCGCCCCTGCGGCCGGTGCGCCGCCGCCGGGGACGTGACCAGCCCGAGGGTGCCGATGCCCATGAGGACGGCGCTCAGCGCGATCCCGAGGGACGGTGAGGCGGCCGCGGCCAGCAGCCCGGCCAGCAGCGGCCCGGTGACGAAGACGAGCTCCTCGCAGACGGTGTCGAGGCTGTAGGCGCGGCGCAGCAGCGGCCCGTCCGGCAGCAGGACGTTCCACAGCGTCCGCATGACCACGCCCAGCGGCGGCATGGTGATCCCCGCCGCGGCCGTGAGCGCCGTCAGCGCCGGGAGCGGCGCGCCGGGGCGCCAGGTGAGGGCGGCCAGGGCGGCGAGCGTGAGGGAGAAGGCCGCGGCCATCGGCGGCAGGGTGCGGCGCGGGCCGTGCCGGTCGATGAGCCCGGCGCGCAGCGGCGACAGGGTGGACACGGTGAGGCCGAGCAGGGCCATGAGGCCGCCCGCCCGGGTGTAGGAGCCGGTCGCGGCGGTGAACGCCAGCATGAGGGACAGGAAGACCGTCCCGTAGGACAGGCGGCCCACCAGGGCGAGGCCGAAGGTGCGGAGGGCGTGCGGGGCGCGCAGGACGGCCGCGTACGACGGTGGCATGGGGGTTGTTCCTCAGGGGAGGCCCGCGGAGGGGCGTTTACGGGGACGCCGGAGGCCGCCGTCGCGAGCGCGGCGGCGGGGGCGTCCTACGCGTAGATGAGGAACAGCACGGGAGGGAGTGTAGCGGGCCGAGGGGCGGGCCGGTCAGGCGCGGGTGAGGGCCCAGGCGCCGGGGGACCGGCAGGCGTGGGCGAGGCCGCGGATGGTGGCGCGTGCCGGATCCGGGGCGATCGTGACGGTGAGGCCCATCTCGGCGGCGAGGCGTCCGGGCAGGGACGGGAGCCGGGCGCCGCCTCCGGTGAGCAGGAGGCCGCCGTCGCGGGCGGTGCGGCGCAGCGGGGCGGGCAGGTCGGCCAGTACGTGGTGGACGCTCGCCGCGAGCCGCTCCCGGACGTGCTCGGGCAGCCGCGGCACGCTGTGCCCGACCCGCTGGTCGGGGACGTACTGGACGGACCGCGCGGAGTGCACGCGGCCCCGCATGACGACGGCCGCCTCGACGATGCCGGCGCCGATGTCGAGGACGAGCCGTGGCCGCGGGTCGCCGATGTCGATCCCGGCGCCGATGGCGGCGGCGAGGGGCGCCTCCATCGTCCGGACCGGGCACCCGGCGGCCGCGCGGACGGCGGCGGCCGCGCGGCCCTCCTGGACGTCGCTGGCGGCGGTGGGGACGGCCAGCAGCACCTGCCGGAGCCGGAGGCCGGGGTCGGCCTCCAGCAGCGTCAGGCGGGCGAGGCGGGTGCAGGCGCCGGCGTCGGCGACCATGCCGTGCTCGATGGGGCGTGCCGCGCCCGCGCGCGGGCGGCGGCGCCCGGCGGCGGCCAGCCCGCCGTGGCCGGGTCCGCCGGCCGCAGACGGGCGGTCGACGATCACGTCCAGGGCGGGCACGCTCGCGCGGACGCGGCTGCTGCCGAGGTCGAGGGCGGCGCGCGGGCCGTCCGGTGCCGCCCCGGTGGCGGCCGTCACCGCCGCCGCTGCTGGCAGACCACGCAGCGGCGTGCGTACGGGATGATCTCCAGGCGGCCTTCGGGGACGGGCTTGCGGCAGTCCTCGCAGCGGCCGTAGGTGCCGTCGTCGAGGCGGGCGAGGGCGGCGTCGATCTCCTCCAGGTTGCTCTGCAGGGTTCCGCGGCGGGCCATGACGGCCTCGTCGGGGGCGCTCTCGCCTTCGAGGAGCCCGAGTTCTGCGATGTGGGTCCGGCGCTCGCGCTCCAGCAGCTCGCGGGCCTGCCGTGCCGCCGTGCCGCCCGGCGGGTGGCCGCCGAGGGCATCGCCGGCCGCGCCGTTGACCGCGCTGTTGACCGTCATCGCAATGGGCTCCCTTCGGTCGCCGGAGGTAAATGCGTGGCGAACCTCCACCATGCGGCAAGGGGGCCGGGACGGCCATGGGGTGCAGCACCCATTCGCGGTGGGTGCGGGGGTGCAGGCGGCTCAGCCGCTCCATTCGCGGCGGCGGGCCTCGGCGAGGGCGATGGCGGTGGCGACGGCGACGTTGAGGGAGCCGACGCGTCCGATCTGCGGGATGTAGGCGACGGCGTCGGCCGCGGCGAGGAGGGCGGGGGAGCAGCCGTGGTCCTCGCCGCCGACGGCGATGCAGACGTCGCCGTCGAGGGGGGCGTCGTGCAGGGGGACGGCGTCGGTGGCGAGTTCGACGGCGACGAGGCGCAGGCCCTCCTTGCGGACGGCGGCGGCGGCCTCGGCGGGGGTGCCGGCGTGCTCCCAGGGGACGAGGCGGTCGGTGCCGAGGGCGGTCTTGGCGACGCCCCGGTGGGTGGGCGGCGTGGCGTTCCCGGCGAGCCAGAGGTGCTCGACGCCGAAGACGGCGGCGCTGCGGATGATCGAGCCCATGTTGAACGGCTGGGTGACGGATTCGACGAGCAGGCCGAGGCGGGCGCCGGTGCGGCGGCGCCAGTCGCGGTTGAGGCGCTTGACGTCGGTGGCGCGCAGCTGCCGGCGGCCGGTCGCGGGGTCGGGGGTGCTCATCGGGCGGGGCCTTCCGTACGGGACGAGATGCGCAGGACGCGGTAGGCGGACCGGGAGGCGATCCGCTCGGTGGGGAAGCCCTGGCCGGTTAGCCACCGCTGCAGGGAGTCGGAGCCGAGGTGCTTCTGGACGACGAGGTGGGCGAGGCCGCCGGGGGCCAGGCGGGGGAGCCAGGCGAGGAGGAGGTCGTGCAGCGCGGCCTTGCCGATGCGGATCGGGGGGTTGGACCAGATCGCGGTGAAGCGGAGGCCGGGGTCGATCTCGTCAGCCACTACGAACCTTACATTGTCAAGGCCGGCGGCTTTGGCATTGCCCTCCGCCATCTCCAACGCCCGCCGGTTAACGTCCACGCCCCACACCATCGCCGAAGGCGAACGCTTGGCGAGGGTCAGGGCGATCGGGCCGTACCCGCAGCCGAGGTCGAGGAGGTCGCCGTCCTGCGGGGGCGGCGGGACCGTCTCCAGCAGGACGCGGGTACCGGGATCGACGCGGTCGGGGGAGAACACGCCGCTGTCGGTGTCGAGCCGCAGGTGCAGGTCGGGCAGGACGAGGTCGACGGTGCGGCGCCGGCCGGCGGCTCCGGGCCGCTCGGTGAAGTAGTGATCCCCCACGTCCGCCGACGCTACCAGTGCGGGAGCGGCGGAAAGACGCGGTCGGGCGGGGGGACTCAGGGCAGGCGGGAGAACCAGGCGAGGGAGGCGCCGCCGGCGGCGAAGGCGAACAGCAGCGCGATCCCGAGGTAGCGGGCGGCGACGTCGCGGTGCTCGGTCTTGAAGCCAAGGGAGGTGCCGATGTTGCCGTAGACGTCGTCGAGCTGGCCGGCGTCGGCGGCCTCGTAGGCCTTGCCCTCGGTGCTGTCGGCCAGGGTCTTCAGCGTCTCCTTGTTCACCGAGACGCTGGTGGTCTCGCCCTCGATGTCGACGGTGCCGTAGGGGGTGCCGAACGCGATGGTGGAGACGGGGATGTGGGCGACGCGGCTGGCGTCGATGGCCTCCTGGACGGAGCGCCCGGTGGTGTTGTCCCCGTCGGACAGCAGGACGATGTGGGCGGGCGGCGGGTCCTGGCGGGCCTCGGCGTCGAAGGACCGGACGGCCTGCAGGGAGGTGAAGACGGCCTCGCCGATCGCGGTGCGCTTGGCCAGGACGAGCTGGTCGAGGGAGGCGACGGCGGCGTCCCGGTCGGCGGACGGCGCGGCGACGAGGTTGGCGTTGCCGGCGAATCCGACGACGCCGACGTTGAAGCGTCCGGGCAGGTCCCCGATGAACTTCTTGGCGGCGGCCTTGGCGGCGTCGAAACGGCTGGGCGAAACGTCCCTGGCCATCATGGACAGCGAGACGTCGACGGCGACCATGATGGTCGCGCGGTCGCGGGGGACCTTGACGGACGTCGCCGGCCGCGCGAACCCGACCATCATCAGCAGGATCATGGCGAGGAACAGGACGGCGGTGACGTGCCGGCGCCATCCGGGCCGCCTGGGGGCGACCTGGGACAGCAGTGCGAGGTTGGTGAAGCGGACGGCGTACCGCTGCCGGCGCAGCTGCATGAGCAGGTAGGCGGCGGCGAGCAGCGGCAGGAGGCCGAGGAGCCAGAGGCGTTCGGGTGACAGGAAGGTCATGGGCGCACTCCCGCGGTGGTGAAGGGCCGGCCTGCGGCGCGGCGCTGGCGGAGGGCGAAGCGGGCGACGTCGGCGATCCAGTCGCGGTCGGTGCGCAGGACGAGATGGTGGGCGCCGCTGCGGCGGAGGGCGTCGCGGGTGCGCTCGCGCTGGGCGGCGGCGGCCGCGGCGTACCGTTCGCGGACGCGGCGGCTGAGCACGATCTCGTGGACGGTTCCTGTCTCGGGGTCGGCCATCTCGACGAGTCCGACGTCGGGGAGGTCGAGTTCGCGGGGGTCGATGATCTCGATGGCGAGGACCTGGTGGCGGGCGGCGAGGCGGCGCAGCGGGCGTTCCCAGCCGGGCTGCCCGTGCCGGCCGCCGGCGGGGTCGCCGGCGGGGTCGGCGCCGTCGGGGGCGAGGAAGTCGGAGATGATCACGCGGAGGCCGCGGCGGGTCTGGCCGCGGTCGAGGGAGGCGATGGCGGCGGCGAGGTCGCGGGGCGGTGCGGCGGTGCGGGCGGTGTCGGCGCGGTGGGCGCCGTCGTGCACGGACTGGGCGTCCAGGACGGCCTGGAGGAGGGCGTACATGGCGGCCTTGCCGGTGCGGGCGGGCCTTCGGCGCATGCCGTCCGCGTGCAGGAGGTAGGCGCCGACGCGGTCGCCGAGGCGGACGGTGAGGAAGCCGACGGCGGCGAGGGCGGCGACCGCGAGGTCGCGTTTGATCATGGTCTGGGTGCCGAAGTCCATGCTGGGGGTGAGGTCGACGAGCGCCCAGGCCTCGAGTTCGTGGTCGGCGATGAGGTCGCGGACGTGGGGGGTGGTGGTGCGGGCGGTGACGGCCCAGTCCATGTGCCGGACGTCGTCCTCGCCGGGCTGGTAGAGGCGGGCTTCGGCGAGTTCGGTGCCGGGGCCGGGGATGAGGCCGAGGTGTTCGCCGTTGAGGAGTCCGTCGAGGCGGCGGGTGACCTGGAGTTCGAGGCGGCGCAGGGTGCGTTCGGGTGCGAGGTGGGCGAGTTTGCCGCTGCGCGGGCGCCGGCCTGTGGTCCGCCTGGCGGTCATGCGGTGGTCACCGCCGCCGCTCCGTGGTTCCAGACGACGCGGGGCGGGGGGACGGCGGCGAGGATCTGGGCGATGACGTCGCCGGGGTCGATGCCGTCGGCGAGGGAGTCGAAGGTGAGGACGAGGCGGTGGGCCATGACGTCGCAGGCGACGGCGCGGACGTCGTCGGGCAGGACGTAGTCGCGTCCGGACAGCAGGGCGAGGGCGCGGGCGGCGGAGGCGATGCCGAGGGTGGCGCGGGGGCTGGCGCCGATCTCGATGACGCCGCGCAGGTCGGGGAGGCGGTACTGGTCGGGTTCGCGGGTGGCCATGACGAGCCGGACGATGTAGTCGGCGATGAGTTCGTGGACGGAGACCTCTTCGGCGGCGCGCTGGAGTCCGGCGAGGTGGTCGGTGTCGAGGATCTGGGCGGCTTCGGGCGGGTCGACGCTCATCCGCTGGAGGATCTGGAGTTCCTCGTGGGCGGCGGGGTGGTGGACGTCGATCTTCATGAGGAAGCGGTCGCGCTGGGCTTCGGGGAGGGGGTAGACGCCTTCGGACTCGATGGGGTTCTGGGTGGCGAGGACGATGAAGGGGCGGGGGAGGGGGTAGGTGGTGCCGCCGATGGAGACCTGGCGTTCGGCCATGACCTCCAGGAGGGCGGACTGGACTTTGGCGGGGGCGCGGTTGATCTCGTCGGCGAGGATGAAGTTGACGAAGACGGGGCCGAGTTCGACGTCGAACTGCTCGGTGGAGGGGTGGTAGATGCGGGTGCCGACGATGTCGGAGGGGACGAGGTCGGGGGTGAACTGGAGGCGGGCGAAGGTGCCGCCGACGACGCGGGCGAGGGTGCCGACGGCGAGGGTCTTGGCGACGCCGGGGACGCCTTCGACGAGGCAGTGGCCGCGGGCGAGGAGTGCGACGATCATGCGTTCGACCATGTGGTCCTGGCCGACGATGACCTTCTTGACCTCGGCGAGGGTGTTCTGCAGGAGTGCCGCGGCCTCGTCGACGTCCGTGGCGGCGATGGTCATGGTGGGAGTCCCCTCGCTGTCCCTGGCGGGCCTGTCCGTCGGGTGCCGGGTGGGCGTGTTCTGACCCTACGCGATCACTTGTACCCGTTCGTTCGGGATACGTGCGTGCGGGCGATGATCGGTTCAGCGGTGTGCCGGGGATGGTCGGGGGCGCGGTGCCGGTCCTGGGCCCGATCGTAGGGCGTGGTTGTTAGTGTGGCGGCCATGTCGAGGCCGTTGCCGCCGGGTGATCCTGTTCAGTTGGGGCCGTTCCGTCTGTCGGCGCGTCTGTCGGAGTCCGCCGCGGGGATCGTGTTCCTGGGGGTGGACGGTGAGGGGCGGCGCGCGAGTGTGGCGGTGCTGAACCGGGGTGCGGCGGGGGACGCGGCGGCGCGGGGCCGGTTTCGTGCGGCGATCAATGCGGCGGTGCCGGCGGCGGGTGGTGTGCCGGGGCGGGGTTCGGAGGGGTTGCCGGGCGGTGGTTCCGGTGGTGGGCCGGGTGGGGCGGCGCCGGTGGTGGCGGCGCAGCCGGATGGTCCGGCGCCGTGGGTGGCGACGTTGTACGAGGTCGATCGGGTGGGGGCGGAGCGGTTTCTGGAGCCGGTGGTGTTCCAGGGGGCGGGGCGCGGCTGGTGGGGTGGGCGGCGGCGTGGTCCGCAGTTCCAGCCGTATTGGCTGGGGTCGGGGGAGCCGGCGTTGGAGGGTCCGCCGCGTCCGGTGCCGGGCCCGGCGCCGGGTGCGGGGGTTCCGGTGGGGGAGCGTCCGCCGGAGCGTTCTCTGGTGGCGGCGATCGTGGCGTTGGCGGCGGCGCTGGTGGCGCTGGCGCTGTTGATGGGGGTGCTGTTCGCGTGCCAGCCGGTGGTGAAGGAGCCGCCTCCTCCGCCGCCGGAGCCGACGCCGTCGTTCCCGTCTCCGTCGCAGTCGCCGAGGTCGCCGTCTCCGTCGCCGTCGCGGGTGCCGACGACGCCGCCGAGCCCGTCGCCGTCCCAGACGCCGTCGGGCGGGACCGGCGGTGATGACGGGGCGCCGCTGTAGCGCGGACCGTGCTGCTGGAAAAGGTGCTGCTGGAAAGGGCGTTGCGCGGGCGGGTGCGGGTGGCGAGCATGGGCGGATGGTGGAGAGTCTGCTGGCGTTCGCGGGTGCGGCGGTGCTGATCGCGATGGCGCCGGGGCCGAGCACGGTGGTGATCATGCGGCAGTCGGTGCGGTCGGGGCGGCGCGGCGGGCTGGCGACGGTGCTGGGGAACGAGGCCGGGGTGCTGGTGTGGGGGGTGGCGGCGGCGGTGGGGTTGTCGGCTCTGCTGGCGGCGTCGCGGCTGGCGTACGAGGGGTTGCGGGTGGCGGGTGCGGTGGTGCTGGTGTGGTTCGGGGTGCGGGCGTTGTGGCATGCGCGGCGCGGTGGCGCGCCGGGTGCGCCGGGCGGGGCGGGTGCGGGGGCGGATGACGGGCCGGGGTTGTCGTGGTGGCGGTGTTTCCGGTTGGGGCTGGTGACGAATTTCGCGAATCCGAAGGCGGGGGTGTTCGCGGTGTCGTTCCTGCCGCAGTTCGTGCCGGCGGGGTGGCCGGTGGCGTGGGTGCTGGTGGGGTTCTCGGTGCTGTGGGCGTTGATCGATCTGGCGTGGTATGCGGTGGTTGTGTGGCTGGTGGGGGCGGCGCGGCGGGTGCTGGGGCGTCCGGTGGTGCGGCGGCGGCTGGATCAGGTGTCGGGTGTGGTGCTGGTGGGGCTGGGTGTGCGGCTGGCGGCGGAGGCGCGCTGAGCGGGGTGCGGCGCTTTTGGCACATTTTCATGATCGCTTTTGGGGGTGCGGGTCGTAGCCTGGGGCGATGACCGCACTGGATGATCTCGCCGACCGGTACGCGGACGAGTTGGCCGCGCTGGATCCGTGTCTGGCGGCGCTGATGGGGATCGCGGGGCAGGACGCGCGGTTGACCGACTACGGCCCGGACGGGGTGGCGGCGCGGGCGGACCTGGCGCGGCGGACGCTGGCGGAGCTGGGCCGGGTGCGGGTGGAGGGGGATGCGGGGCGGGTCGCGGCGGCGGTGCTGCGGGAGCGGCTCGAGGTGGAGGTGGCGCTGGAGGAGGCGGGGGTGCGGGAAGGGTTCCTGGACACCACCGACGGGCCGGTGCAGCGGCTGCGGATGGCGGTGGAACTGCTGGATCAGGGTGCGGAGACCGATTGGGATGCGGTGTGCGGGCGGTTGCGGGCGCTGCCGGGTGCGCTGGCGGGGTTGCGGGTGTCGCTGGAGCGGGCGTGCGGGCGGGGGCGTGTTGCGGCGCGGCGGCAGGTGCTGCGGAATGCGCGGGAGTGCGCGGAGTTCCCGGCGTATCTGGGGGGTCTGGTGTCCCGGCATGGTGACGGGGCGCTGCGGGACGGTCTGGGGGAGGCGGTGCGGGGCGCGTCGGCGGCGCTGGCGGAGTTCGCGGGGTTCCTGAGGGGGACGCTGGCGGGGCGGGCGCCGGAGCGGGACGCGTTGGGCGCGGACCGGTACCGGCTGGGGGTGCGTGATTTCCTGGGGACGGAGCTGGATCTGGCGGAGACGTACGCGTGGGGCTGGGAGGAGCTGGCGCGGATCGAGTCGGAGATGGCGGAGGCGGCGGCGCGGATCCTGCCGGGTGAGCCGGTGCCCGCGGTGATGGCGGCGCTGGACGCGGATCCGGCGTACCGGATCGAGGGGGCGGAGGCGTTCCGGGCGTGGATCCAGGAGCTGGCGGATCGGGCGATCGAGGATCTGGACGGGGCGCATTTCGACATTCCGGAGCCGTTGCGGCGGATCGAGTGCCGGATCCCGCCGGTGGAGTCGGGGATCTACTATCTGGCGCCGGCGGAGGATCTGTCGCGTCCGGGGACGGTGTGGTGGACGGTGGGGGATCCGTCGGCGGAGGTGGTGACGTGGACGGTGCCGACGACGATGTTCCACGAGGGGGTGCCGGGTCATCATCTGCAGCTGGGGGTGACGACGCTGAATCCGCGGCTGAACCGGTTCCAGCGGTTGTCGAGCGAGCTGCATCCGGGGCATTGCGAGGGGTGGGGCCTGTATGCGGAGCGGTTGATGGACGAGCTGGGCCATTACGGGGATCCGGCGCACCGGCTGGGGATGCTGGCGGGCGGTCAGCGGTTCCGGGCGGCGCGGGTGGTGCTGGACATCGGGTTGCATCTGGAGCTGCCGATTCCGGCGGGGGCGGGGTTCCATGAGGGGGAGCGGTGGACGCCGGAGCTGGGGGCGGCGTTCCTGCGGTCGCGTAAGGGCCCGGATCCGGATTCGGTGGTGGCGTTCGAGATCGACCGGTATCTGGGGCGTCCGGGGCAGGCGATCGCCTACAAGCTGGGTGAGCGGGTGTGGCTGGAGGCGCGGGAGGCGGCGCGGCGGCGGGCGGGTGCGGCGTTCGATTTGAAGGGGTTTCACCGGCGGGCGCTGGATCTGGGCCCGATGGGGTTGGATCTGCTGCGCGCGGAGCTGGCGAAGGGTTGACCGGGCGTGCCGGATTCTGCCGGCTGATGCGGGCGCGGCTGGTTCGGGTGGGCGCGTGCGGTCGGGTTGCGGTGCGGGGACGGGTTCGTGTCAGACGGGTTCGGGAGGGTTGAGGCCGGCCCGGACGGGTGCGGTGAGGGCGTGGACGCCGGTCTCGCGGAGCCGGCGGCGTTCGCCGGCCGGGTCGGTGGGCGGGGCGTCCGCGGTGCTGGCGATGTGGCATGCCTGTTCGTCGCCGGCGTCGATGACCTCTTTGACGTAGTGGGGCGGCCAGCGCAGCAGTATGCGGCGGCCGCAGGTGGGGCAGGCCCATTCCTCCAGGCCGGACTCGGCGGTCCGGGTGTTCCGCATCTCGTGCGTCCTGTACAAGACGGTGGCCTCCTCGACCGTCGTCGGGTTCCGGCGTGGGGGTCGTGCCTTTGTGATTTCCCGCGTCAAGCCAGCTAAACGGCGGGGGCAAGTGTCTTTAAGGTCGCATGTCAGGCGGTGGGCGGGCCGTCCGGAACGCCGGTGAGGGCGCGGTGGACGGCGGCGCCGATCTCGTTGATCGCCTCGGCGGGGCGGCGCGCGAACGCGCCCCAGCCGAGGAATCCGTGGTCGAGTCCGGTGCCGGTGACGAGGGTGACGGGGACGCCGGCGGCGGACAGCCGGGCGGCGTGGTGCTCGGCCTGGGGGCGCAGCCGGTCGTGCTCGGCGGTCGCGATGACCGCCGGGGGGAGGGTGGCCGGGTCGGGGTCCAGGAGCGGGGACACTTCGGGGCGGGTGCGGTCGGTGCCGCGCAGGTAGGCGCGCAGGGCGCGGTCGACGCCGGAGCGGGGGAGTTGCAGGCCGTCGGGGTCGGGTGGGGGCGGCGGGACGTCCCGCAGGTCGAGGGCGGGGTACAGCAGCACCTGCAGGACGGGCCGGTCGGGGCCGGGGGCGCGCAGGAGCCCGGCGGCCGCGGCGGCGAGCTGGCCGCCGGCGCTGTCGCCGGCGACGCCGGTGCGGGCGGGGTCCAGGCCGAGGGCGGGGGCGTTGCGGACGGTCCAGCGGACGGCGGCGACGGCGTCGTCGAGCGCGGCGGGGAAGGGGTCCTCGGGCGGGCGCCGGTACCCGACCGACAGCCAGGCGACGCCGCTGGCGACGGCGAGGGCGCGTACGACGGGGTCGTAGGAGTCGACGTCGCCGAGGACCCAGCCGCCGCCGTGGAAGTAGACCAGGACGGGGGCCGGGCCGTCCCATGCGGGCCGGTACAGGCGCGCGGGCAGGGGGCCGGCCGGGCCGTCGACGGTGAGGTCGCGGACGGCGGCGACGGGCGGGCGGGGGGAGCGGGCGAGGTCGGCCGCGTGCTCGCGGCGCGCGTCCTCGACCGTCCCGCGCGGCCCGCCCGTCCCGGTCTTCTCGGGGGGTTCGGGGGGTTCGGTGAGGCGGCGGCGCAGGAACGCCAGGTACTCCGGGTCGCGTCCCATCACACCCCGGAGCCTAGCGGGCGGGCCGCCGCCCGCACCGGAACCGGCGGGTCGGGCCGCTGGTCAGAACGGGTAGGTGGCGATCTCGCCGCGGACGGTGACCCACTGCGTCTCGGTGAACGCCTCGATGTTGGCGTCGGGGCCGCCGAACCGGGACCCGTTGCCGGACGCGCCGACCCCGCCGAACGGGACGACGGGCTCGTCGTTGACGGTCTGGTCGTTGATGTGGACCAGGCCGGTGGGGATCGCGTCGGCGATTTTCATGGCCTGGCCGACGTCGCCGAGGATGCCCAGGGACAGGCCGTACTCGGTGGCCGAGGCCAGTTCGACGGCCTCCTCGGGGGTGGAGAACGGCACGACGGGCGCGACCGGCCCGAAGACCTCCTGGGCGTAGGCGGGCATGTCGGGGGTGACCTCGTCCAGGACGGTCGGCCGGTAGAACAGGCCCTCGTGGGTGCCGCCGGCGGCGAGGCGGGCGCCGGCGGCGACGGTGCCGGTGACGAGGTCGTCGATGCGGGCGAGCTGGGCCTGGTCGATGATCGGGCCGAGCGCGACCTGCCCGGCGGCGGGGTCGCCGACGGGCAGCTTGTCGGCCTTGTCGGCGAGCGCCGCGACGTACTCGGCGTGCAGGCTCTCGTGGACGAGGTGGCGTCCGGCGGTCATGCAGATCTGGCCCTGGTGCAGGAACGCGCCCCACGCGCCGGCCGACACGGCGGCGGGCACGTCGGCGCCGGGCAGGACGATCAGGGCGTTGTTGCCGCCGAGTTCGAGGTGGGCGCGCTTGAGGAGCCGTCCGCACACTTCGCCGATCTTGCGTCCGGCGGCGGTGGAGCCGGTGAAGGACACCACCCGCACCTCCGGCGCCGCGACGACCGCCTCGCCGGCCTCGCGGCCGCCCGGCAGGAGCTGCAGCAGGCCCTCGGGCAGGCCGGCCTCCTGGAAGACGCGGGCGATGGACACGCCGGCGCACACCGCGGTGCGCGGGTCGGGCTTGAGCAGGACGGCGTTGCCGAGGGCGAGCGCGGGCGCGACCGACCGCATCGCCAGGATCAGGGGGAAGTTGAACGGCGCGATCACGGTGACGACGCCGGCGGGGCGGCGGCGCGCCAGGCTCCAGCGCGGTTGCGCCGACGGCAGCACCAGGCCCTGGGGGTGGGAGGCGAGCGCGGCCGCCTCGTAGCACAGGCTTTCGGCGAAGTGGGTCTCCAGCTGCGCCTTCGGGGGGATCGATCCGGCCTCCCGGACGATCCAGTCGCCGATCTCGGCGGCGTGCTCTTCGAAGAGGCGTCCCGCCGCGCGCAGGACCGCGGCGCGCTCCTCGTAGGTGCGGGCCGCCCAGTCGCGCTGTGCGGCCGCGGCGGCGCGTGCGGCGCGGGCCACGTCGCCGGCGTCGGCCTGCCCGAGCGTGCCGAGCGTGGCGCCGGTCGCGGGTTCGGTGACGTCGTAGACGCCGCCGTCCACGGTCCGCCAGCCGCCGTCGAAGATCTTCCCGGCCCAGACGCCGGCGTCGAGCAACGCCATCGTTCCTCCTCGTTTCGGTGCGCGCGGTTTCGGTGCGCCCGGGCGGGCCCGCGCGCGGGCCACGTTCCCACCCTCACCATGCCGGACGCCCGCGGGAACGTCATCGTTCCATCCAGCGGAAACATCCGCGGCGGGAAATGGTGTTGCGGTGCCGGCGGGACGCAGGGCACCCTGATCGGGCGGGCGTTCCGGGCGCCGCGGCCGAGCGGTTCGGCCGAGCGGTACGGGCGGTTCGAGCGGGGGCCCGCACGCAGTGCCGTCGCCGGGCGGGTTCGAATCCCGCCGACGTCTCTGGTCCCGTCCCCGCTGTCACCCTGGGGGCGGGATCCCGCGTTCGCGGGGGCGGCGGGTCAGGCCGCGTGGCGGAGCCGGTCGTCCAGGGCGTCCAGGTCGGGGACGAACCACACGTGGCCGGCCGTGTTCGACTCCCGCACCAGGGCCGCCAGTGCCGGGCTGGCCGCGACGAGCGCGGAGATGTCGCCGACGACCACCAGCCGCACCCGGTAGTTGGCGAACTTCTGCATGACCTCTCCGGCGAAGCGGGTGCCGAGCGAGAAGAACCGCCGGTCCAGCCGCGACGCCGGGACCGCCACCACGTCGGCGCCCAGGTACGTGGCGCCGATCAGGTCGAGGGCGTCCTGTTCGGTGGCGATGGGCGGGCCGCCGGGGTCGCACACCAGGACCGGCGTCCCGGCGCGCTCCTCGATCACGTCAGCCATCGGCGGCCTCGTTCCGCAAGGGCCGCAAGGGCCGCGGGGGCCCGTCGAGCAGGTCGTTGCCGCCGCCGATCACGGCGTCCAGCATGCGCAGCAGGTCGGCGGTCTCGGCCGCCCCGCCCAGGATGACGATCTTCAACCGGTTCCTCTCCTCGTCGTGGACGACCTGCAGGCGCAGCGCCCGGCCCGGGTCGCCGGTGTTGGCGCCCGCCTGCACCAGCGTCGCCAGCCGCCCGGCGGCCTCCCGCCCGACCCCGTCGACCTGCACGATGCTCGACACCTCGACCGCCGCGGGGCCGGGGCCCGGCGCGGGCCGCCCGGTCAGCGCCTCCAGGTCGGCGCGCGCGACGCGGTACTGCTTGCCGATCCGCGCCGCCTTGAGCCGCCCGTCCCGGATGTAGCCGCGCACGGTCCGCACGTGCAGCCCGAGCAGCGCGGCGACCTCCTCCACGGAGTACAGTTTCTCCTCCATCACTCCCTAAAGTAACGCATACACGTAACGATAGGGAAGTTAGGGAAGTTAACGAAGGAGGACGCCGGGGTCAGGGGAGCGCGCCGGCGATGCAGTCCAGGACGCGGTCCAGGCCGTAGCGGAACTGCTCCTCGGGCGTCATGTGGGGGAGCCGGGCGTCCACCACGATGCGCCTGAACATCGGGTACCGGCCGCTGTCGAGCAGTTCGCGGACGTAGGGGGCGCTGTCGAGCATCCAGCGCTCGGGCGTCAGGCCGCTCTGGCGCATCTCCCGCGCCCACTCGATCTCGCCGCGCACGACGCGCTCGACGTAGCCGTTCAGCATGTCCAGCAGGATGAACATCTCGTCGACGGGGATCCCGACGTCCAGGGCGCCGAACGCGAACTCCAGCAGCCGCAGCCGGTTGGGGCCGAAGGCGGCGCGGGGCCGCTGCTGGCCGGCCAGCCACGGGTGGCGCAGCCACATCCGCCGGGTGCTCTCGGCGATCAGCGTGAGGTCGGCACGCCAGTCCCCGGACGGGTGCGCGGGGATGTCGGCCTCCAGCAGGACGTGGTCGATCATCAGGTCCAGCAGGTCGTCGCGGGAGGGGACGTAGCGGTACAGCGACATCGCGCCGGTGCCGAGGTCGGCGGCGATGCGGCGCATCGAGGCGGCCTCCAGCCCGTCGGCGTCGGCGATGCGGATCGCGGCCTCGGTGATCTGGGCGCGGCTGTAGGCGGGGCGCGGCCCCCGGCCCTGCCGCTCGGGGACCGACCAGATGCTGACCTGCCGCTCGGCGCCTGCCACCGGACCTCCTCGTCGTCCTTTCCGAGCATCCTAGTTGCGTACGTCGTACCCAGTTGTCTACGGTAGTTGCGTACGCCGTACCCAGAGGAGGCATCGTGGCGGAGGAACCGATCGTGGTGGCCGAGGCGCTGCGCAAGCGCTACGGCGCCACCCAGGCCCTGGACGGCCTCGACCTCGCCGTCCCCGCCGGGACGGTCTGCGGGGTCCTCGGCCCCAACGGCGCCGGCAAGACGACCGCCGTGCGGATCCTGGCCACCCTGGCCGACGCCGACTCCGGGCACGCCCGCATCGCCGGGTACGACGTGGCCCGCCGGCCCGACCAGGTCCGCGCCCGCATCGGGCTCGCCGGCCAGTACGCCGCCGTCGACGAGAAGCTCACCGGACGAGGCAACCTGCGCATGTTCGGCCGCCTCTACCACCTGCCCCGGCGCGAGGCGCGCCGCCGCGCCGACGAGCTGCTGGAGCGGTTCGGCCTCACCGGCGCCGCCGACCGCCAGGTCGCCGGCTACTCCGGCGGGATGCGCCGCCGCCTCGACCTCGTCACCAGCCTGATCCTGCGCCCCCAGGTGCTGTTCCTGGACGAGCCCAGCACCGGCCTGGACCCCCGCAGCCGCGGCGAGATCTGGGACACCGTCCGCGGCCTGGTCGCCGAGGGCACCACCGTCCTGCTCACCACCCAGTACCTGGACGAGGCCGACCGCCTCGCCGACGACATCGCCGTCGTCGACCACGGGCGCGTCATCGCCACCGGCACCCCCGACCAGCTCAAGGCCTCCATCGGCGACCGCCTCGACGTCGTCCTGGACGACCCCGCCATGGCCGGCGTCGCCGCCGACGTCCTGCACGCCCTCACCGGTGCCTACCCCGCCCTGGACGGCGACCGGCTCTCGGTCCCGCTGCCCGCCGGCTCCGCCCGCCTGGCCGACGTCGTCCGCGAACTCGACCGCGCCGGCGTCACCGCCGCCGATGCCGGGCTGCGCCGCCCCACCCTCGACGAGGTGTTCCTGCGCCTCACCGGCGACGCCGGCGAACGCGAGGGCGAACGCGAGAAGGAGACCGCCCGATGACCGCCCTCACCACCGCACCCGCCGCGCACGGCGGCCCCGGCGCGCGGGGCGCCCGCGCCGCGCGGCTGCGCTGGACCGCCGCCGACGGCCTCACCCTCATCGGCCGCGAACTGTCGCGCATCCGCCAGGAACCCGGCGAGCTCGTCGCAGCGCTGATCTTCCCCGCCGTCATGGTCGTGCTGTTCGGGTACGTGTTCGGCAGCGCGATCTCCGTCCCCGGCGGCGGCGACTACCGCGAGTACCTGATGCCCGGCCTGTTCGCCATGGTCACCTTCACCGCGACCATGGCCGTCGCCATGCGGGTCGCCACCGACGCCTCCCGCGGCGTCATGGACCGGTTCCGCTCCATGCCGATGGCCCGCTCCGCCGTCCCGTTCGGGCAGACCGGCGCCGAGATCCTCAACGGCCTCCTCGGCATGACGATCATGGCCTGCGCCGGGCTGGTCGTCGGCTGGCGCGCCCGCGACGGCCTCCTGCACGCCGCCGAGGCGTTCGCGCTGCTGGCCCTCATGCGGTACGCGCTGTCCTGGGCCGGCTGCTACCTCGGCCTGGTGGTCAAGAACGAGCAGACCGCCGACCAGCTCCTCCCGCTGGTGTTCCCGGTCACGATGCTGTCCAACTCTTTCGTCCCGACCGGCGGCATGCCCGGGCCGCTGCAGGTCATCGCCGACTGGAACCCCGTCAGCGCCCTCACCGCCGCCTGCCGCGACCTGTTCGGCAACCCCGGCGCGCCCGCCGGGGACGGCGCCGGGCTCGCCTGGCCCGTCGCCCACCCGGTCGCCGCGACCCTCGGGTGGGCGGCGCTGCTGCTGGCGATCTTCGTGCCGTTGTCGGTGCGGACCTACCGGCGCCGCGGCCGCTGACACCCGCCCCGGCACCCGCGGCCCGGCACCCGCGGCCCGCGACCTCACAGGCCGCGGGCCGCGGGCCGTCTCACACGCCGAACGGGGCCGGGTAGGCGACCGTCCCGGACGGGACCGGGCCCGGCCCGTCCAGCACGAGCGCCATCAGCGCCTCGACGGGCGCCGCGAACGCCACCGAGACGCCCAGGCCCGACGCCCGCGCGAAACCGAACCGCGGGTAGTACTCCGGATGCCCGAGCACCACCACCAGCCGCTCACCTCCCGACGCCGCGCGCCGCGCCGCCGCAGCGAGCACGGCCCGGACGGCCGCGCCGCCCGCCCCCCGCCGCTGCAGCTCCGGCAGGACCGCCACCGGCGCCAGCGCCAGCGCGGGCCCGCCGCCGACCCGGCAGCGGGTCGCCAGCGCATACCCGGCGGCCCGGCCGCCGGGCGTCTCGGCCACCGCCGACAGTCCCGGCACCCACGCCGCGTCGCCGCGCAGCGCCTCCACCAGGTCGGCCTCCCCGGCGGTCGGGAACGCCGCCGTGAGCACCCGCCGCACCGCGCCGGCGTCCGCGGCCGTCTCCGGCCTGACCGTCCACCTCACCGGTCCCGCCCCCGCTCCCGGTACAGCTGCCGCTGCCATCTGCTGATCACCTTGCGCCGGTCCTCCCGCTCGGCGCGCAGCCGCGCGTCGGTACGGGACGCCGCCCACGCGTTCTCGCGCAGCAGCTTGCGGTAGCTGTCCAGGCGGCGGCGCGGCAGCGTCCCGTCCTCGACGGCGGCCAGCACGGCGCACCCCGGCTCCGACCGGTGCGCGCAGTCCCCGAACCGGCACCCGGCGGCCAGCTCCTCGATGTCGGCGAACGTCCGCTCCAGGCCCTGCGACGCCTCGAACAGTCCCACGCCCCGCAGCCCCGGCGTGTCGATGAGGACGCCGCCGCCCGGCAGCGGCAGCAGCTCCCGCCGGACGGTGGTGTGCCGGCCCTTCCCGTCGCCCTCGCGGACCGCGCCGGTCGCCAGGGCGTCGGCGCCCAGCAGCGCGTTGCCGAGCGTGGACTTGCCCGCGCCCGACGGCCCCACCAGCACCACCGTCCCGGACAGGACGGCCCGGACCGCCTCGACGCCGTCGCCCGTCGCCGCGCTGCACGCCACCACGTCCACGCCCGGGGCCGCGGCGGCGGCCTCCGCCTCGGCGGCGGCGGTGCCGGGCACCCGGTCGGCCTTGGTCAGCACGACCACCGGCCGCGCACCGCTCTCCCACGCCAGCGCCAGCAGCCGCTCGACGCGGCCGAGGTCCGGGCTCGTGGCGAGCGACACCGCGATCGCGACGGTGTCGACGTTGGCGGCCAGCACCTGGCCGCGCGAGTCCCGCGCCGCCGACGACCGCACGATCGCGGTCCGGCGCGGCAGCAGCGCCGCCACCGCCGGCCGCTCGTCCGGGCCGTCCGGGTCCAGCGCGGCCCAGTCGCCGGTGCACGGCGCCGGGTCATCGGAGGTGACGGGCCCCGTGGACGCCCGGACCGGGCCGTCCTCGGTGACCACGTCGCACAGGCCGCGGTCGACCGCGGCCACGCGCCCGGGGACCAGCCCCGCGGCGCGATGAGAGGTGAACTCGTTCTCCAGGGTCTCGTCCCAGCCGTAGGCGGCCAGAGGGGACGACCCCGCGAATACGGAAGACACTGCTTTGGAAACCCTTGCGTGAAGGGGGCCCGGCGCGCGGACACCGCGAACCGGCCGCGGACGCGGCCGTGCGGGTTCAGGTCAGCCGGCGGCCCCGGGGATGAGGACGGACCGAGTGCTGCGCGCGGCAGCGACCGCGACGACGGCCATACATCCCCACCCCTCTCATCACGCTTGTCTCACCGTGCATGTCCCACTGTGCTTGCGCACGCGACATTACTCGCCCGCCCCGGCACCACGCCACCCATTATTTCCGGGCGCTCCCCGGGCGGGGAGCTGGATCGGCCGCGGCGGGCGCGAGCCTGCCGCGAAACCGGGGGAGCGGCACGGGCGTGACCTCGCCGGACGGCAGTTATGGTGATTTGTGGGGCGGATCGCGATGAGGGGCGTGGCCGTGGACGACGTGACCGGCAAGAACGTGACCGGCAAGAACGTGAACGACTCGGACGTGAACGACTCGGGCCCGAACGAGGAACCGAACGAGGAACCGGCCGCGCGGGGCGCGGACGCCGTGGACCGGCGCGGCGCCGGGCTCGCCGAGCGGGCGGGGCGGGCCGACCGGGCCGCCGCGCAGCGGCTGGAGGAGATCTGGGACGGGCTGGCCCCCGCCGCCGCGTCGGCCGCGCGGCTCGCCGCGCAGGCGGGGGAACCGGTCCGCGACGCCGCCCGGGACGCCGCGGCGCTGGCCGCCGACCGCATCCTGGAGCAGGTGTCCGGCACGCCCGCCATGCGGGCGATCGAGCGGGCCGCCCGCGACGCCGCCGTCCGGGCCGCGCGCGGCGCCGCCGAACGCGCCGTCACCGAGGCCCGCGCGGCCGTCGCGGCCAACCCCGCCACCGCCGGCGCGCTGGAGGCCGCCGCCGCCGCGATGGCGCTCGCCGAGCAGGCCGCGCAGCACCCGCTGACGGTCGCCGCGCGCCGCCTGGCCGTCCGCAGCCCGCTGGCCCGCGCCGCGACCGCCACCGCCCTGGACGTCGCCGGGCGCACCGCGTCCGCGACCGCCGCCCAGCCCGTGGTGCAGGCCGTCGTGCAGGCCGTCGTGCAGGCCGCCACCCGCGCCGTCGTGGACGCCGCGGTCGACACCGTCGCCGACGCCGCCGTCGACGCCGCGATGATCGTCGCCCGCGACGTCGTCGCCCGGGTCGTCCGCGAGACCGCCGAGCAGGCCGCCCGCGACCTCGCCGCCGCCGTGCGCGACACCGCCCGCGACACCGGGCTGGCCGCCGACCTGGCCCCGCTCACCGGCGCGGCGGGGGACCTGGCCGCCCGCGCCGCCGGCTCGCCGGCCGCTCGCACCGCCGGGGACCTGCTCACCGCCGCCGCCGGCAGCGTGTTCGCCCGCACCGCCCGCGACCTGGCCGCCCGCGCCGCGAGCCGCGCCGCCGCCGCCGCCATGGAGGCCGTCCTGCGCGAACTGCTCCGCGACGCCCTCCGGCTCGCGATGAAGGAGCGGCTGCGCGGCATGATCCTGGACGTGTCCCGCGACGTGGTCGTGGACGTCGCCAAGACCACCTGGACCACCGCCACCCGCCCCGCCCCGGCCCCCGCCGACGTCACCGCCGACGTCACCGTCGTCGTCCAGACCCGCACCGGCGCCGAGACCGGGACCGGCGACGTGTGGGCCGAGGCCACCGCCGAGATCACCGCCGAAATCATCGAGGTGACCGCCGAACCGCAGGCCGGGCCCTGAACCGCCGCTCAGAAGATTCTGAGAGAACCATGAGAAACACCCGCCGGTGCGCAGGACGCCCACCGGCGGTGCTTACGGTGAGTGCATGGAGCCCGGCACCCGGGAGAGCGGACCCGCGCGGATACTTGTCGTGGACGACGAGCCCGCCGCCCGCGAATCGCTGTCCAGCAGCCCGGAGTTCGAGGGGTACCGGGTCGACGACCGCCGACGGCGTCATGGCCCTGGAGCGCCTGGAACGCGGCACCCCCGACCTGGTCGTCCTGGACGTCCTCATGCCTCAGCGCCTGGGTCGCCGCGAACTTCACCACCTTCGCCGTCGGCGGCACCACCCTGTACGACCTGTCCCCGGGCAAGGCGTGACCGCGCCCGCATGCGGGGAAGGAACGGGGAAGCAAGCCGGATGGGAAGGTTGGGAGCGTTGGGAAGGTAGGGAAGGCAGGGCATCAGCGCCGGGGGCCGACCAGGACAGGGAGCGAATGATGGCCGACACGCTCGACGACGACGCCGTCGCCGGACGCCTGCGGGAGCTGCCCGGGTGGGCGCGGGACGGGAACGCGATCCGCAGGCAGGTGAGGGCGCCGTCGTTCCTGGCCGGGATCGACGTGGTCACCGATGTGGCCCGCGCCGCCGAGGACGCCGACCACCACCCCGACATCGACATCCGCTGGCGCACCCTGACGTTCACCCTGTCCACCCACAGTGCCGGCGGCCTCACCGGCAAGGACTTCGCGCTCGCCGCCGCGATCGACGAGATCGCGGCCCGGCACGGCGCCGGGTAGCGCCGCCATGGCCGTGCAGGTCGCGGTGTGCGGGCCGGGGGAGTGCACCGAACGGGAATGGGACCTGGCCTGCGAGACCGGGCGGCTGCTGGCCGGGCGCGGCGCCGTCGTGGTCTGCGGCGGGCTCGGCGGGGTGATGGCCGCCGCCGCGGCCGGCGCCCGCGGCGGCGGGGGGACCGTGGTCGGCGTGCTGCCCGCCGCCGACCGCGCCGCCGCCGGGCCCGACCTCACCGTCGCCGTCCCCACCGGCCTCGGCCAGGCCCGCAACACCGTCATCGTCAACGCCGCCGACGCGCTGATCGCCGTCGGGGGCTCCTGGGGGACGCTGTCGGAGATCGCGCTGGCCATGCGCGCCGGGCGCGTCCCCGTCGTGCAGCTCGGCGGCTGGCGCGTCCTGGACGGGGACGGGCGGCCGCCCGGCGGGATCGTGCACGCCGCCGACCCGGCCGCGGCCGTCGACGCGACCGGACTCTGGGCCTGACCCCGAACCTGACCCCAGGACAGACGCCGGGCCTGACGCCGGGCCCGCCTCGACGGGGCTCCGGGGCCTAGTGGGCGGAGAAGCCGCCGTCCACGAAGATCGACTGCCCGGTGACGTAACCGGAGGAGGCCGAGGCCAGGAACACCGCCGCGCCCGCGAAGTCCGCGGCCAGGCCGTTGCGGCCGGTCAGGGTGCGGTCGGCGAGCGCCTTCACCCGCACCGGGTCGGCCGACAGCCGGGCGTTGAGCGGCGTCATCACGAACCCCGGCACGAGGGTGTTGGCGGTCACGCCGCGCGGCGACCACGCCTCGGCCTGCGACCGGGCCAGCGCCACCAGGCCCGCCTTGGACACCCCGTAGGCGCCGCTGGTCACCGACGCGCGGAACGCCTGCTGCGAGGCGATGTGGATCAGCCGCCCGAAGCCGCGCGCCGCCATGCCCGGCCCGAACCGCTGCCCGAGCAGGAACGGCGCGTCCAGGTTCACCGCCATCGTGGTGTCCCACACGTCGGCGCCGAGGTCGTCCATCGGCGGGCGCAGGTTGACCCCCGCCGCGTTGACCAGGATGTCGGGCTCCCCGAACGCCGCCGCGGCCTCCTCGGCGGCCCCGGCGACCGCGGCCCGCGACCCGAGGTCGGCGCTGACCGCCGCCGCCCGGCACCCGTGCCCCTCCAGTTCGGCGACCGCCGAGGCCAGCTCGCCCTCCCGCCGCGCGACCACCACGACGGACGCGCCCGAGCGGCCCAGCGCCACCGCGATCGCCCGGCCGATGCCCGAGCTGCCGCCCGTCACGACCGCCACCCGCCCCTCCAGCGAGAACAGCTCCGACAGGTACGGGGAGGGGGACGGCCGGTCGCTCATGACGGCAGAGTCTACGGTTGCTGCGGCGGCCCGCCCGAGGCGGCGCCGCCCGAACCGGGGCCATCCGGACGGGGATCGTCCTGGGCCGGGTCGTCCTGGGCCGGGTCGTCGCCGCGGCGGCGGTCCCGCCAGATCACCACCGCGATCACCGCGACCACGATGAACGTGGGCACGAAGAACGGCACCGCCGTGATGATCGGATGGGACGCCAGCACGCCCGCGGCGGTCACGCGCCCGCCCTCTCCCGGGGCGCGGTCGCGGCGGGCTCGGTGTCGGGCAGCCGGCGGGCGATCCGCGCGACGCCCCAGCCCAACGAGATCACCAGCGCCAGCGTGCACGCCAGCACCACCGCCGAGCACACCGCCCACAGCCAGCCCGGCACATCGGACTTCAGCTCCCGCTGCAGGACCGACCGCTCGCTCTGCACAGGCCGGGTGAACCGCGCGGCGGCGGGCAGCTCGCCCGCGCCGATCGCCGGGTCGGCGGGCATGTAGACCGGGACGCCGGCCAGGGTCCGCCCGTCGTGCACGCGGATCAGCGTCTTCCAGCCGCCGTGCAGCGGCATCGGCTCGCTCGTCCGGTAGACGTCCTCGCGCTCGCGCACCAGGTGGTCGACGTGCAGGCCCTGCCCCTGCCAGCCGGTCACCGTCACCCACGCCGGCCCGTCGACCGCGTCCGCCGGGGAGAACTCGACGCGGGCTCCGGCGGTGCGGTGCGCGGCGTCGCCGCTGACGCCGGTGAGCGTCACGGTGGCCGTCCGGCCCTGCGGGACGTCGATCACCAGGCCGTTGGCGACCGCCGCCGACACCGCCAGGATCGCCCCCGCGAAGATCCCGCGCGACACCGCCCGGCGCGGCGCCCGGCCCGCCAGGCCCTCGGCCAGCAGCGCCCCGCACAGCCCGCCCGCGACGCCGCCGGTGACCGCCATCGCCATGCCCTCGGTGAGGATGTCGGGCGTCCACGGCAGCCGGAACGCGACCTGCCCGTAGGCGTACTCGGCGCCGAACCCGGCCGTGCCGATCAGCACCCCCGACAGCGCGCCCATCGCCAGCGGCCGCCGCGCCAGCGCCAGCGCCGCGACCTCCACGCAGAGCGCCTCGGCGAAGTACAGCGGGACCGCCGCCCACAGCTCGCCGATGACGCCGCCGACCAGGACCGACACCCCGCCCCGCACGAGCATGTAGAACGCGGTGGCGAGCAGCGCGGCGCCGCGTCCCGCCCACAGCCGCACCGCGACCAGGGCGCAGCCCGCCGCCAGCGCGATCAGCAGCGGCTGGTGGACGAGCCGGAACTGCGGCACCCCGAAGTCGTACTCGGCCTGGAACACCGACAGCCCGATCAGCAGCCCGCCGCCGAGCATGCAGCGCCGCGCGTAGCGGATCCAGCCGGGCGGCTGCTCGGACTCCGGGCCCCGCCACGCGCTCCGGCCCTCCCGCTCCAGGATCGCCAGCGCCACCAGCGACAGCCCGGCCCCGCCGATCAGCATCAGGTGCGTCGGCCCCCACAGCGTCACGTCCTGCCCGAAGATGCGGTGCCACACGTCGTCGAGGGGGAAGCCGAGCAGCGCGTAGAACCCGGCCCCGGCCAGCAGGACGCCGCCGGCCGGCGCGTGCCAGTCCCGGGTGATCCGCACCGACGCCGCGCCGGGACGCTCGCCCCTGGGCAGCACCACGGCCAGCACGCCGGCGGTGAAGATGCCGAACAGCCCGATCAGGATCGGGTAGTGGGCGATGTTGGCCAGCGGCCCCTCGTCGCGGCCGTGCGAGATGTGCAGGGAGATGTCCCAGTACATGCCGAGGAGCGCGACGAGCAGCGACACCATCGCGACCTGGAGCGGCAGCGCCGCCCAGCCCGGCACGCCGCGACCGGCGCCGCGCGCGGCCGCCCGCGCCATGCGGTCCAGCACGGTGATGCGGCCGGTGCGGTGCCCCCAGCCGAGGACGAGCAGCACCGCGGTCAGCGCGGCGGCGCCGGTCGAGGCGATGAGGATCTGGTCGAGGGCCGCGCCGCCCGCCGGCTTGGCCGGCGCCTCGGCGGCCAGCCGCAGCACGGCTTGCGCTCGCGTGCCCGTCAGGTGGTCCGACACCGGTGCTCCCTCGCCTCAGGAACCAGAACAGAAGGGGCGAACAACCCCGACAGGAGTATGTCATTTTTGAATGTGTCATTGTCTAGTGTCACAATCTGTGGTGTGGGACACCGGGACGAGGGGGACGCCATGAGGCTGCGGATCATCGCGGGGGCCGCCACCGCCGCCCTGACGCTGGCGGCGTCCGCCGGATGCGGGGAGCCCGCGCCCGCCGCGCCGTCCGGGACCCCCGCCGCCCCCTCCGCCACCGGTGCGCCGTCGTCCCCGGCCGCCCCGGGACCGCCGGCCGTCCGGATCGCGGTGACCGTGACCGGCGGGAAGGTCCGCACCGCGCAGCGGCGCGTGAAGGTCGCGCGCGGCGCCGTCGTCGAGATCACCGTCACCGGCGACACCGCCGACGAGTTCCATTTGCACGGCTACGACCGCGAACTGGAGATCACCCCCGGGCGCCCCGCCACCCTGCGCTTCACCGCCGCCACCCCCGGCGTGTTCGAGGCCGAACTGCACCACTCCGGCGCCCGCGTGCTCGAACTGCAGGTCGGCTGACCGTGACCGGCGGCATCACCGGCGGCCTCGCGGGCGGATTCACCGGCGGATTCACCGGCGGGGCGCACGTCCTGGCCCACGGCCTCGGCGGACGCACCGACCTGCCCCTGGACGCCGTCGCCGCCATCGCCGGCGGCGGGATCGCGGTGGCCGCCTCATTCGCCGCCCTCACCGCCGCGTGGAAACGCCCCCGCCTGCACCCCGACGCCGGCCGCCCGCTGCCCGCCGCGCTCGCCCGCGCCCTGGACTCGCCCGCCCTCACCCTCGCCGGACGCCTCCTGGCCCTCGCCGCCGCCGCGTTCGTCGTCGCCGTCGCGTTCGCCGGGCCGCGCTCCGACGGCGCCAACCTGGCGCCTTGGGCGCTGTTCGTGACGTTCTGGGTCGGGCTCGTCCCCGCCAGCGTCCTGCTCGGGCCCGTATGGCGGCGCGTCAACCCGCTGCGGACCCTGCACGCCGCCCTCTGCCGCGCCACCCGCACCCCGCCCGACGGCCGCCGCCCCCTCCCGGCGTGCCTCGGCTACTGGCCGGCCGCCGCGTGGCTCACCGGGTTCGTATGGCTGGAACTGGTCGCGCCGCACCGCTCCGACCCCCGGCTCGTCGGGACGCTCATCCTCGCCTACGCCGCCGCCAACCTCGCCCCGGCCTGGTGGTTCGGCCGCGACTGGTTCACCCGCGGGGACGGGTTCGAGGCCTACTCCAGCCTCCTGGCCCGGCTCTGCCCCATCGGGCGGCGCGGCGACGGGACGCTCGTGCTGCGCACCCCGCTCACCGGCCTCATGGGCGGCGCCGCCGAACCCGGCCTCACCGCGACCGCGTGCGTCCTCATCGGCTCCACCGGGTTCGACGGCATCACCCGCACCACCTACTGGCGCGACAACGTCGACCCCTCCAGCGTCCCCGCCGGGACGCTGGGCCTCGCCGCCGCCATCGCCGCCGTCACCGCCGGATACGCCGCCGCGCTGCGGCTCAGCGCACGCCTGACCGGCCAGGACCCCGCCGCGCTGCCCGCACGGTTCGCCGCGACCCTGCTGCCGATCGCGCTCGGCTACACCCTCGCCCACTACTTCTCGTTCCTCGTCCTGGAGGGCCAGACCACGTTCATCCTGGCCAGCGACCCCTTCGGGACGGGCGCGAACCTGCTCGGCTCCACCGGCAACCGGATCGACTACGACCTCGCCGGGCCCACCCTCACCGCCCAGGTCCAGGTCAACGCCATCGTCCTCGGCCACATCGCCGGGACCATCGCCGCGCACGACCTCGCCCTGCGCGGCCCCGGCCCGGCCCCGCGCGGGCAGCTCCCCGTCGCGGCCGTCATGGTCGCGCTCACCTGCGCCGGACTGTTCGCCCTGCTCAGCGGCTGACCGCCCGGCACGCCGCCGCACCTCCCGCGCCGCCACCCCCACCGCGATCACGACCGGCACCCAGAGCTTCGTCGTCCCCAGCACCGCCCGCGCCCACGGCGGCAGCGACACCTCCGGCAGATCGGGGAGGCCCGCGTCCGGCCACGGGACCGGCCGGATCGACCGCCACGGCGGCGACGGCGGGTCGATGTCGGGAAGCCGCACGTCCGGGCGCGGGACCATGCCCAGCAGCACCTTCACCAGCACGCCCAGCCCCAGCAGCGGGAACAGCACCTTCCCGGCCGCCGCCGCCACGTGCCGGGAGGCGTACAGGACCGGATGCGCCCGCGCGAACGCCTCCCGCCGCGCCGCCCGCGTCCCCTCGGGCGGCGCGAACGGCACCGGCTCGGCGCGCGGCCCGCCGCCCTCACGCTCTTCGTCGTTCTCGCCGTCCTCCTCGCCGGGGTCGGGCGGGCGCAGCTCGCAGCGGGCGGCCTGCCCGTCCAGCAGCCCCGCGGCGCCGAACACGACGGCCACGGTCGACTCCCCGAAGGGCAGCTCGACCCCCGGGAACCCCGCAGCCTCCGCGGCATGGTCGCCGTCCGCGTACAGGCGCGCCCTGTACTCCCGGCCCGCGCGCTCGGTCTCGACCTCAAGCCGGCGCCCGCCGTCCACGAGCGTCCAGCGGCCGGCCGGTGGAATGCCCCCTGCCATGCCGCCAGTCTCGCCGCCGGCCGGCGGCCCGCCCAACGCCCGAACGGCGACCGGACCGTAGACCAAAGTCGACGATCAGGAGCCGAAGCTCCACCGCATCGCGCCGTACGGCTCCACCGTGCTGAGCGCCACCGCGGCGTGGATGGTGAACCGGTACACGTGCCAGGGCGGCGGGCCCGCGCTCTGCGCGCTGTAGGGCGCGGTGAAGGCGTCCCCCTCCACCTGCGCCGGCCAGCCGCCCTCCCGGTACCCGGCCGCGACCGGCTCCAGGACGGCCGGGTCGGTGACGCGCTCCGCCGTCCCCTCCAGCACCACGTCCCCGCTCGCCGTGCGCACCGACAGCGTGCACGCCGGATTGGCCGCCAGATTCCGCGACTTGCGGGTGCCCGGCCCGCTGACGAAGAAGACGTCGCCGTCGCGCCACTGCGGGCCGATGCCCGCCGAGTGCGGCCGCCCGTCAGGGCGGACCGTCCCCAGGAACGCCGCCGTCTCCATCCGGGGCAGCGCCTCCACCAGCGCGTCCCGGACGGTCTCCCACGCCAGCTCGCCGGCGCCGTAGATGTCGAGATTGCGGGCCTCGACGGGCTCACGCTCGCTCATCGTCCTCCTCCTTCTCCCTCGTCGGCCGGGTCGTCACGGTGTAGACGACGCGGCGCCCCCGAACTCATCGCCGCCCGGTCCCTAAAGTGGGGACCATGGCTCCTTCCATCGCCACCGCGAACCGCGTCGGCCGCGCCGAACTGCTCGAATTCCTGCGTCCCCGCCACCGTGCGCTGCTGTCCACCGTCCGCTCCGACGGCAGCCCCCAGATGTCCCCGGTGACGTGCGGGGTCGACGACCGCGGCCGCCTCGTGATCTCCACCTACCCCGAACGCGCCAAGGCCCGCAACGCCCGCCGCGACCCGCGCGTGTCGGCGTGCGTGCTGTCGGACGACTTCAACGGCCCCTACGTCCAGGTCGACGGGACCGCCGAGGTCATCGACATGCCCGACGCCGCCGACGCGCTCGTCGACTACTACCGCCGCATCGCCGGGGAGCACCCCGACTGGGACGAGTACCGGGAGGCGATGCGCGCCCAGGGCAAGTCCCTGATCCGCGTCACCATCGACCGCTGGGGCCCCGTCGCCACCGGCGGGTTCCCCGCCCGCCTCGCCACCGGCCGGTGACCGTCGGGCCCGCCCGCTGATCGCGCCGCGGTACCTGACAGAAGGTGTCAGCTTCTCCTGCGAGGGTGGGTGCGTCCCAACGACAGAGGAGTTGCCCATGTCCGGTATCGCGGAATTCGCCGCCGTCACCCTCGACTGCCCGGAGCCGCCGGCGCTCGCGGCGTTCTACGCGGCCCTCACCGGCGGCGAGATCACCTACGACACGCCGGAGGCCGCCGCGGTGAAGCTGCCCAACGGCCTGGACGTCTACTTCCAGGGCGTTCCCGGCCACCGGGCGCCGACGTGGCCCGAGGGGGACCGGCCCCAGCAGTTCCACCTCGACCTCTACGTCGACGACCTCGACAAGGCCGAGGCCCGGGTCGCCGAGCTGGGCGGCGGCACGTTCGAGTTCCAGCCCGGCCAGGACCGGTGGCGGGTGCTCTCCGACCCGGCCGGGCACCCGTTCTGCGCCTGCCTGCGGCAGACCTGACCGCCGCGGGGCGCCCGGCCGGGTGCCCCGCGTTACAGGACCTCGACGGGCAGGCCGCCGCGGGGCCGCATCGCGGTCACGCTCGTCGGGACGGCGGCGGGGGAGACCAGGCGCAGCCGGGGGCCGCGCAGCAGGCACGCCAGCATCGTCTTGATCTCCACCGTCGCCAGCGTCGAGCCGATGCAGCGGTGCGGCCCGCCGCCGAACGGCAGGTACGTCGACGCGGTCGCGGGACGGTGCAGCCGCGACGCCGGGTCCCAGCGCTCGGGCCGGAACCGTCCCGCCTGCGGCCACACCTCCGGCATCCGGTGCGTCACGAACGGGGAGTACAGCACCATCGCGCCCGCCGGGACGCGGTGCCCGGCGTAGGTGAAGTCCTCCACCGGGACGCGGGCGCTCAGCACGGCCGGCGGGAACAGCCGCAGCGTCTCGTTCACCACCCCGTCCAGGTAGGTGAGCGCCGGGAGATCGGCGGCCCGCACGGGACGGTCGCCGACGACCTCGGCGACCTCCCGCCGGGCCCGCTCCGCCGCGTCCGGATGCGCCAGCAGCGCGTACACCGCCCACGCCATCGCCGCGCTCGTGGTGTCGTACCCGGCGGAGATCAGCGAGATGACCTGGTCCTGCAGCTCCTGGCGGGTCAGGCCGGCGCCGTCCTCGTCGCGGGCCGCCAGCAGCATGCCCAGCACGTCGCCCTGCCCGTCCCGCTCGTCCTCACCGGTGCCGCCGGCCAGCCGCCGGTCGATCTCCTCGTCCACCCGGCGGACCACCTGCGCGCGGGCCGCGGCGACGCGCCGCATGTACGGGTTGGGCAGCGACCGCAACGCCATCTGCAGGACGAAGTTCTGGTCGACCGCGGCGAGCGCGACCTGCAGCCGCCGCCCGATCACCTCGGCGTCGGCGGCGAGGCGGTCCCCGAACAGCACCTCAACGGTGCTGCGGCGGATCACCGACCGCAGCTCGGCGTAGGCGTCCAGCGTCCGGCCCGGCCGCCACGCCCGCAGCGCCGCGTCGGTGTTGTCCGCCATCCGCGCCACGTACCCGGCGACGCGGCGGTGGTGGAACGCCGGCTGGACGAGGCGGCGCCGCCGCCGGTGGTCGGCGCCGTCGCTGACGATCAGCGCGGTCTCCCCGTTCACCGGCACCAGCAGGTCGAACGCCTCCCGCCAGCGGAACAGCCCCGAGTTGGCGAACACGAACGCGTTGGCGTCCGGGCCGAACAGGTGCACGAACGGGCGGCGGCGCGTCCCGACGGCCGCGACCGGGCCGGCCTCGGCGTACAGGCGCAGCAGGCTCGCGCACGGGTTCAGCGCGAACGCGACCCCGTGCCGGGCGGTCAGCGACGGGGACGGGCCCCGGGCCCCGCTGGTCCTGGACGGACGGGTCTGGCGTACCGGGGTCTGGGAGGCCACTCGCCCACTATGGCACGCCCCTGCGCGAGGCGCGTCCCGGTCCGGTGGGAGTATGGGACGCGTGACCAGCGAGCGCGGAGAAGGGACACAGCACCCCAAGCCGGGAACCCAGACCGTGGACCGGTCGGTGGCCGTGCTCCGCTCCTTCGAGGACGCCGCCCGGCAGACCCCCACCGAGATCGCGCACCGGCTCGGCCTGTCGGTCAGCACCGCGCACCGCATCGTGCACGCCCTGCACGCCACCGGCATGCTCGCGCAGGACCCCGCGACCGAGCGGTACTTCCTCGGCCCCACCACCGCGATCCTCGGCCGGCTCGCGCTGGAGCGGATGGGCGCCACGCTGCTGCAGCCGGAGCTGACCGCGCTGCGCGACGGCATCGGCGAGTCCGTCAGCCTCGGCGCGCGGGCCGGCGACGAGGTCGCGATCCTGCTGCACCTGCCGTCGCCGCATCCGCTGCGCTACGACCAGCCGCCCGGCGACCGCAACCCGATCCACACGTGCGCGATGGGCAAGGTGCTGCTCGCCTACGGCGAGGACCCCGTCGCGATGGACGAGCCGTACCGCCGCTACACTCCCGCCACCCTCACCAGCCGCCGCGAACTGGACGCCGACCTGCGGCTCGTCCGCGAGCGCGGCTACTCCGTCAGCGACGAGGAGCGCCTGCCCGGGGTCCGCGCCGTGGCCGCGCCGGTCCGCGACGGCTCCGGGCGGGTGTTCGCGGCCGTGGCGCTGCAGGGCCCGGCGGTGCGGTTCGGCGACGACCGGCTGCCCGGCCTGGCCGAGGCCGTCCTCGCCGCCGCCGGCCGCCTCACCGACCTGCACCGCCACCTGTCCTAAGGGGTCGCGCAGGCCGTCAGTTCGTCCAGCAGCGCCGCCACCGCAGGCGGCCGCGGACCGGCCGCGACGACCGCGCTGATGCGGCGGCTCCCCACGGCGGGCACGTCCGGGGCGGCGACGCCCGGCTCGCTGTGCAGGCCGAGCGCCAGCGCCGGCAGCGTCGTGACCGCCAGGCCCCGCGCGACGAGCCGCTGGATCGCGACATGGTCCTCGGTGGCGAACGCGATGTCGGGGACGAACCCGGCCCGCTCGCACGCCCACCGCAGGTGGTCGCGGCAGCGGGCGCAGCCCGACGCCCACGTCTCGGCCGCCAGGTCCTCCAGCCGCGGCCGGTCCGCGGCGGCCAGCCGGTGCCCGGCGGGGACCAGCAGCCTCACCGGGTCCTCGGCCAGCGCGACCTCGCGGAACCGGGCGTCGGCGTCGGGCGGCATGTGCGCGTACCGGAACACGACCGCGATGTCGGTCTCCCCGGCGCGCAGCAGGGACAGGGCCTCCGGCGGCTCGGCGTCCACCAGCGTCACCGACACGCCCGGCGCCCGCTCCCGCAGCCGGGCCAGCGCGTCCGGCAGCAGGCCCCCGGCCGCCGTCGGGAACACCGCGACCCGCACCCGCCCCGCCCGCAGCCCCGCGATCGCCGCGATCCGCTCCTGCGCGTCGTCCATGCGGGCCAGGACGTCCTCGACGTGCTCGACCAGGACCCGCCCCGCCTCCGTCAGCCGCACGCCGCGGCCGTGCCGCACCACCAGCGGCGTGCCGACCTCGGCCTCCAGCCGCGCGATGTGGTGCGAGACGGCGGGCTGGGTGTAGGCGAGGGACCGCGCGGCGGCGGTCATCGAGCCGAGCCGCGCCACCTCCCGCAGGATCCGGCCCCGGTGCAGGTCCAGCATCCCCGCAAGGTATCAACCCGGCTGATGGAACACCCAGAAAACCGTACTTTGTGCTATGGGACGCGGGTGCACCACGATCGGTGCATGACCTCCTCCAATGAGCGCGTCTCCACCGGGCTGCCGACCGTTGCGCGGGCGCAGCGCGAGTTCGCCGCCGGCGCCGCCTACCTCGACACCGCCACCTACGGGCTCCCGCCGCGCGCCGCGCACGAGGCGATGCTCGCCGCCGAACGCGACCGGGCCGCCGGGCTGATGGTCCCCACCGCGCTGGACGAGGCGGTCACCCGGTCGCGGGAGGCGTTCGCGCGGCTGCTCGGCGTCCCCGCCGCAAGGGTCGCGTGCGGGCCGCAGGTGTCCTACTACGTCGGGCTGGTCGCGGCGTCACTGCCCGCCGGCGCGCGGGTCCTGGTCGCCGACGGCGACTTCACCTCGCTGCTGTTCCCGTTCGCCGCGCGGCCCGAACTGGCCGTGCGGTCCGTCCCGCTGGAGCGGATCGCCGAGGAGGTCGCCGGCGGCGCCGACGTCGTCGCGGTGTCGGCGGTGCAGTCCGCCGACGGCCGCATCGCCCCCATCGACGACCTGATCGGCGCGGCCCGCGCGCACGGCGCCCGGATCCTGCTGGACGCCACCCAGGCCGCCGGGTGGCTGCCGCTACCCGCCGGGCAGGTCGACTGGCTCGTCGCCGGCGGCTACAAGTGGCTGCTCGGCCCGCGCGGCACCTGCTTCCTCACCGGCACCCGCGAGGCCCTGGACGCGCTGCCCGCCATCGGCGCCGGCTGGTACGCGGGCGCCGACATCTGGGACTCGGTCTACGGGCTGCCGCTGCGGCTCGCCGGCGACGCGCGCCGCCTGGACCTGTCCCCGGCGTGGCAGTGCTGGGCCGGGCACGCCCCCGCCCTGGAACTCCTCGAACGGGTCGGGGTCGCCGCGATCCACGACCACGACGTGGCGCTGGCCCGCCGGTTCGCCGCCGGGCTCGGCCTGCCGCCCGGCGACTCGGCGATCGTGTCGGTCGCCGTCCCGGACGGCACCGCCGAGATGCTGCGCCGCAACGGGGTGATCGCCACCGTGCGCGCGGGACGGCTGCGCTGCGCGTTCCACCTCACCACCACCGAGGCCGACGTCGACGCCGCCGTCGGGCTGCTCGCCCCCCTCGTCGCCGCGTGACCCGCCGGGCCGGGTGAAGTTCTTACAAGGTTCGAACAAGGTGCCTTGACCGTGCCCCGCACGCCGTCCCGGCCGCGCCGCGCGGCCTACGTTCGTCGCCATGAACGTACTGCTCACCGGGTCGGCCGGATTCATCGGCTCGCACATCGCGGCGGCGCTCACCGCCGCCGGGCACCGCGTCCGCGGCCTCGACCTGCGTCCCGACGGGCTGGGCGCGGCGCCCGCCGACGCCCGCGACGCCGCCGCGGTCGCGCGGCGCCTGGCCGGTGTGGAGGCCGTGTGCCACCAGGCCGCCAAGGTCGGCCTCGGCGTCGACGTGTCCGACCTGCCCGCCTACACCTCCGCGAACGTGCAGGGCACCGCCGTGCTGCTGGCGGAGATGGCCCGCGCCGGCGTCGGCGCCCTCGTGCTGGCGTCCTCGATGGTGGTGTACGGGGAGGGCGCCTACGCCTGCGCGAGCCACGGGCCCGTCCGTCCCGGGCCCCGCCCGCGGGAGGCGCTGGAGGCCGGGCGGTTCGAGCCGCCCTGCCCCCGCTGCGGGCGGCCGCTGGCCCCCGGCGCCGTCGGGGAGGAGACCCCGCCCGACCCCCGCAACGCCTACGCCGACACCAAGCTCGCCCAGGAGCACCTTGCCGCGTCGTGGGCGCGCGCCACGGGCGGGTCGGCCGCCGCGCTGCGCTACCACAACGTGTACGGGCCGCGGATGCCGCGCGACACCCCCTACGCGGGCGTCGCGGCGATCTTCCGGTCGCGGCTGCTGAACGGCGAGGCGCCGCTGGTGTTCGAGGACGGCGGGCAGCGCCGCGACTTCGTGCACGTCCGCGACGTCGCCCGCGCCAACGTGCTGGCGCTGGAGCGGGTCGCGGCCGGCCCGCCCGAGCCCGGCGGGGTGCGCGCCTACAACATCGCCAGCGGCGAGCCCCGCACGATCGGCGCCATGGCGCGGGCGCTCGCCGCCGCGGCCGGCGGGCCGGCCCCGGTCGTCACCGGCGGCTACCGGCTCGGCGACGTCCGCCACATCGTCGCCCGGCCCGACCGCGCCCGCCGCGAGCTGGGCTTCTCCCCGTCGGTGGCGTTCACCGACGGCATGGCCGAGTTCGCCGCGACGCCTGCGGAGATGCCTGCGGAGATGCCCGCCGGTTCGCCCGTCACCAGTTCGTAAGGGTTGCCGTCCCATCACTGAAAGTAGCGTCTGACCCGTGATCGATGTCGTTCTCCCGTGCCTCAACGAGGCCGAGGCGCTGCCCTGGGTGCTGACCCGGATGCCGGACGGCTTCCGGCCCCTGGTGGTGGACAACGCCTCCACCGACGGTTCCGCGCGCGTCGCCGCGGACCACGGCGCCCGCGTCGTCCCCGCCCCCGACCGCGGCTTCGGCGCCGCCTGCCACGCCGGGCTGGCGGCGGCCGAGACCGAGGTCGTGTGCGTGATGGACGCCGACGCCTCCCTCGACCCCGCCGAGCTGCCCCGCCTGGCCGCCGCGCTCGCCGCGATCCAGGCGGCGGGCGCGACGGGCCTGGTGCTGGGACGGCGGCGGCCGTCGGGGCGCGGCGCGTGGCCGCCGCACGCCCGCCTCGGCAACGCCGTCCTGGCCCGCTCCCTCAACCGCCGCGCCGGCACCCGCCTGCACGACCTCGGCCCCATGCGCGCCGCCCGCCGCGACGCGCTCCTCGCCCTCGGCCTGCGCGACCGCCGGTTCGGGTACCCGCTGGAGATGGTGCTGCGCGCCGCGTCCGCCGGCTGGCGGATCGGCGAGATCGACGTCGCCTACCGTCCCCGCACCGGCGACTCCAAGGTCACCGGGACCCTGCCCGGGACGGTCCGCGCCGTCCGCGACATGCGCCGCGTCCTCGCCGAGGCCGGCCGATGACCGCCGACCTCATCGTCATCGCCAAGGAGCCCGTGCCCGGGCGGGTCAAGACCCGCCTGACGCCCGCCTACACCCCGGCCGAGGCCGCCGCGCTCGCCGAGGCGGCGCTGCGCGACACCCTCGCCGCGGCCGCCGCCGCCCCGGCCCGGCGGCGGACCCTCGCGCTCGCCGGCACACCCGGCCCGTGGCTGCCCGCCGGGTTCGCCGTCGCCGCCCAGCGCGGCGGCGGCCTGGACGAGCGCCTGGCCGCCGCGTTCGACGACGCGTGGGCGGGCCGCCCCCTGGTCCTCATCGGCATGGACACCCCGCAGGTCACGCCCGCGCTCCTGGCCCGCGCCGCCCGCGAGCTCGGGCGCCGCGACGCGGTGTTCGGGCCCGCGTCCGACGGGGGGTTCTGGCTGCTCGGGCTGCGCCGCCCCGACGCGCGGCTGCTGCGCGGGGTCCCGATGTCGCGGCCCGACACCGGCGCCGTCCAGCTCGCGCGGCTGCGCGGCGCCGGCCTGGACGTCGGGCTGCTGCCCGAGCTGACCGACGTCGACACCCCCGCCGACGCGCACGCCGTCGCCGCGCTCGCCGCCGGCGGGCGGTTCGCCGCCACCCTGCGCGGCCTCGGGTTCAGGACCGTCCCGGCATGATCGGCGAACTGTACGAGGAGGCGCTGCGCGGGCGCGCCCCCGTGGAGATCGAGCACGCCGACGGCCGCCGCCGCCCCCTGCCCGTCCAGGACTGGCTCGCGGCCCGGCCCGGCGACGCCGGGCTGCTGGACCGCTGCGCCGGCGCCACCCTGGACGTCGGCTCCGGGCCGGGCCGCCTCACCGTGGCGCTCGCCCGCCGCGGCGTCCCCGTCCTCGGCATCGACCTGGCGCCCGCCGCGGTCGCGCTGACCGTCGCGGCGGGCGGCCCCGCCCTGTGCCGGGACGTGTTCGGCCGCGTCCCCGGCGCCGGGCGCTGGAGCACCGTGCTGCTCGCCGACGGCAACATCGGCATCGGCGGCGACCCCGCCGCGCTGCTGCGCCGCGTCCTGGCGCTGCTGGCCCCCGGCGGCCGCGCCCTCGTCGAGGTCGACCCGCCCGGCGCCGCGTCCCGCGTCGAGCCGCTGCGGCTGCGGTCGGGCCGCGCGGTCGGCGAATGGTTCACCTGGGCGCACGTGTCCGCCGACGCCGCCGCCGCGCTCGCCGCCGGCTGCGCCGCGACCGTCACCGAGCTGTGGGAGGAGGCGGGACGGTGGTTCGTCGCCCTGCGTCACTGAAACCCGCGCTGAAACCGCCCGCGCTGGTCACGGGCCTGCCGGAGCGGTTCACCAGCCGGCTGCACGACGAGCGGGTCGCGTCCTGGCTCGGCATCGCCCTCGGCGCCGCCGTCCTGGTCTCGTTCGGGACGGGGCTGGTCAGCCACTTCATGCAGCAGCCGGCCGGCTGGATGCGGTGGCCGTCGCGGCCGGTGAACCTGTACCGGGTCACCCAGGGCGTCCACGTCATCGGCGGCCTGGCGACGGTGCCGCTGCTGCTGGCCAAGCTGTGGACGGTCTACCCGAAGCTGTGGCAGTGGCCGCCGGTCCGCTCGATCGGCCACGCCGTGCAGCGGCTGCTGGTGTTCGTCCTGGTCGGCGCCGCGCTGTTCCAGTTCGTCACCGGCGTGCTGAACATCGCCTACTGGTACGTGTTCCGGTTCTACTTCACCACCGCGCACTACTGGACCGCCTACATTCTCATCGGGTCGCTCGTCATCCACGTCGCCAACGAGGGTGGCAAGGCGCGCAGGACCGTGATGACCCGGCCGCGGGACGCGGTGGGCCGCCGCGGGTTCCTGCTCACCGTCGCCGGCGCGGGCGGCGCCATCGCGCTGACCACGGTGGGGGAGGCGGTCACCCCGCTGGCGCCGCTGGCGGTGCTGGCGCCGCGCCGTCCCGGCACCGGGCCGCAGGACGTCCCGGTCAACAAGTCGGCCGCCGCGACCGGCGTCACCGCGGCGGCCCGCGACCCCCGCTGGCGGCTCACCGTGACCGGCCGCGTCGACCGCGAGGTCACCCTGTCACTGGCCGACCTGCGCGCCCTGCCCCAGCGCACCGCGCGGCTGCCCATCGCGTGCGTCGAGGGGTGGAGCGTGGAGGCGGACTGGCACGGCGTGCGGCTGCGGGACGTCCTGCGCCTCGCCGGCGTCGCCGGCGACGCGCGGGTGCGGGTGGAGTCGCTGCAGCGCGGCGGCCTCTACCGCTCCTCGCGGGTCGACCCGCCGCACTGGCACGACCCGCTGACACTGCTGGCCCTCGGCATGAACGGCGCGCCCCTGGCCCTCGACCACGGCCACCCCTGCCGGCTGATCGCGCCGAACCGCCCCGGGGTCATGCAGACCAAATGGGTGCACCGGCTGGTGGTGTCGTGAAGGCCCGGATGGGGGTCGGCGCGGCGTACGCGGCCGGGCTGGCGCTCATCGGCCTCGGGCTCGGCGGCGTCGCCGCCGACGTCCCGGTCGCCAGATGGGCGGCGTGGTTCGCGGGGGCGGCGGTCTTGCACGACGGCGTGCTGGTCCCGGCGGTCCTGCTCGCGGGCCTGGCCACCGGGCGGCTGCCGGGCCCGTACCGGCGCATCGCGCGGGCCGCGCTGATCATCGGCGGCTGCGTCACCGCGATCGCGCTCCCGCTCGTCCTCGGGTACGGGCGCCGCGCCGACGAGCCGTCGCGCCTCCCGCTGCCCTACGGCCGCAACCTCGCGCTCGTCCTGGCCGCGATCACCGCCGTCGCCGCCGCGGCGGCCGCGGCGCGCCTCATCGCCGGCCGCAGGGGGCGGGAGCGGTGACCCTCACCGGCGAGCGGAGCCGCGCCGGGACGCAGCGGCGCGCCCGGACCGGACGGGCCGGATGGGTCGCGGTCGCGGTGTGGGCCGCCGGGATCGCGGCGGCGTTCGCCGCCGGCTGGTACCTGCGCCGCGCCGGCCTGGAGACCGAGGACCCGCTGCCCCCGCTGCACGCGCGGGCACGGGAGCGGCCCCTGACATGGCAGATGCTGCCCGCTGCGGCGTTCGCGGCGGCGGCCGTGGCGGCGCTGCCGCCGCTCGCGGCGCGGCTGCCCTGGCGGGCGGTGCCCCTGCTGGCCTGGGCGGCCGCCGCGGCATGGGCGGTGGCGCTCGCGGTGAGCGACGGACGGGACGCGGTCGCCGCCCCGCTGGACGCGCCGACCGAGTACCCGGCCGGCCTGGCGCAGCTGCGCCCCGACCCGCTGGAGTGGCTGCGGACGTTCACCGAGCGGCTCGGCGGCTACACCACGCACGTGCGGGGGCATCCGCCGCTGCCGGTGCTGGTGCTGTGGGCGCTGGAGAAGGCCGGGCTCGGCGGCACCGGCCCGGCGGCGGCGCTGGTGATCGCGGCGGGCGCCTCCGCGGCCGCCGCCATCGCCGTCACGGTGCGGTGCGCGGCGGGTGAGCGCGCGGCGCGCGCGGCCGTGCCGTTCCTCGCCCTGGCGCCGCTGGCGGTGTGGATCGCGACGGCGATGGACGCGTTCTTCCTGGCCGTGGGCGCCTGGGGCACGGCGCTGCTGGCGCTGGCCGCCCGCCGGGCCGGGTGGCGCGCCGCCGTCCCGGCCGGGGCGGGCGGGCTGCTGCTGGGGTGCCTGCCCTACCTCAGCTACGGGCTGCTGCCGCTGTTCGCCGTGCCGCTGGCGGTGCTGCTGCTGACCCGGCCCAGGGCCGCGGCGCTCGCGGCGCTGGGCGCGGGCCTGCTCGTGGTCCCGGCCGCGTTCACCGCGCTGGGGTTCTGGTGGCCCGACGGCGTCCGCGCCACTTTCGACACCTACCTGGTCAGCCGCGGATCCGCGCAGCGCCCCTACGCCTACTTCCTGCTGGCCAACGTGGCGGTGCTGGGGCTGCTGACCGGCCCGGCGACCGCCCGCGCCCTGCCCGCCGCGCTGCGCCTGGCGACCCGGGAGCGGGCCGCGTCTCCGGCCGCGGTGCTGGCGTGCGCGGCGCTTGCGGGGGTGCTCGTGCTGGACCTGTCCGGGGTGACGCGCGGCGAGGTCGAGCGGATCTGGGTGCCGTTCGCGGCGTGGCTGGTCGTCGCGGCGTCCCTGCGGCGGCCCGCCGCGCGGCCGTGGCTGGCGGCGCAGGCGGCGACCGCGCTCGCCGTCCAGGCGCTCGTCCTGTCGCCCTGGTGACCCCCTACCAGGCGGCGGGCCGCCGGGGCCGGCGTCGTCGAAGAACCCGCCGGTCGGGCCGGCGCCGTCGTGACGCTGGTGCTGGAGCCCGCGTGGAGCGCGATGCCGCCGCCATCGCCTGGGACCGCCGCCCCGAAACCCGCGAACTGCTGCACTCCCTCAAGCGCTGACAGTGTGGTCAGGTGTGCTCGTGCAGGATCGCGCGGAGTTCGGCGGTCAGCGCCTCGGCCTCCTCGGGCCTGCCGTGGTAGGCGGCCGGGGTGTTCTGGAACAGCGCGACCTTCCACTCGCCCATGAGCTGCGACGCGGTGAGCGTCTGCACCGCGTTGGCGGCCGGTGCCACGTCGGCGGCGCCCGGCGGGACCATCCCGGCGACGGCGCGCAGGACGGCGGCGCCGGGCGCGATGAGCCGCACGTCCCGGACGGCGGCGACGTAGCGGGCCGTCTCGTGGTCGGCGAAGATCCGGTCCATCTGGGCGGCGATGCGCTCGCGGCCGGCGTGCAGGCTGCCGTCGAACCCGATGGTCTCGCCGTCGTCGCGGAACGGCGCGGCGAACGCGGCGCCGTCGCGGGCGTTCCAGCCGTCCAGGATCCGGCGGTGCAGCGCGCGGACGGCGTCCAGGGCGCCCAGGCGCGCGGCGTAGCGGTCGTGGTGGACCTGCCAGCGGGCGGTGGTCCAGTTCGCCCAGTCGACGCGGGCGCCGTCCAGGGCCTCGGCGAGGTAGTCCAGGTGCAGGTGCCAGCCGGCCAGGGTCTGGACCAGGTACTCGCCGGGCAGCCGGACGTCGCTGGTGAACACCAGGCGCGTCCCGTCGGGGATCGGGGAGAGCTCCCAGCGCAGGACGCCGTGGACGTCGGAGTCCAGTTCCAGCAGGCGCGGCGGGTCGAACGCGGTGACGGTGCCGCGCGCGGTGGTCTGCTCGGCGGCGTCGCCGGCGTTGAGCCAGCGCAGCTCGAACGCGCCGCCCGCGGCGGGTTCCAGGACGGCCTCGGCCAGCCACGCCGACAGCTCGGCGGGGTCGGTGAGGGCGCGCCAGACGCGTTCGGGCGGGTGGCGCAGGCGGCGCTCGAAGCGCAGCAGGGTGCGCCCGCCGCGCTGGTCGGCCGTGCCGTCGCCGGTGTCGCCGGTGTCCATCCTCGCCCCGCCTTCCTCGGTTCGGTCATGCCCGGGGGCGCGGGCGGGCACGCCCGTCCGCGCCCCTCCCAGAACATAACCCTCACCGCATATAACTGGCAAGGCATGTAGTGGCCTCGCGCGCCGGTCAGGCGGGCGGCCAGGGGAAGACGGTGTGGCCCCAGGTCACGCCCGCGCCGAACCCGGCGAGCAGCACCAGGTCGCCGGGCGCGAGCCGGCCGTCCCACCGCGTGGGCGCCCTGGTCGGCCGGGACCGCTACGTCCCGCCCGAGCCCGAGGCGGGCCCGCCCGATGGCGGCGACCCGCGATCCCCGGCGGTGTGGCTGTTCCTGGCGCGCGACGCCGAACGCCGGATGCGCGACCGGCTCGCCGGGCGGGTCGCGGCCGCTCTCGGCGCCGGGGACGACGCGTTCGCCGCCTGGAACGGCAACCTCGCGCTGGCCGCGCGGACCGCCGAGGCCTGCCCCGACCGCGTCGTCCTGGAGATCCTCGCCACCGCCCCCGTCACCGCGCCCGCCGTGTTCCTGCCCGGCCTGTGACCGCACCCTCCGCGCCCGGGGCCGGGCGCCGGGATCGGACGAAACGGCACGCCACGCCGCGAATTCGCCAAGGAGCCGGGGGAACCGGCGCGGGGTGGCTACCGTTCATGTAAGACAGGCCGATCGCGGGTGACCCACCCGCAGTCCCGATACGGAGGTAGACAACAGTGGGAGTCAGTCTGAGCAAGGGCGGCAACGTCTCGCTGACCAAGGAGGCTCCCGGACTGACCGCCGTCGTGGTCGGTCTGGGCTGGGACGTGCGGACCACCACCGGGACCGACTTCGACCTCGACGCCAGCGCCCTGCTGGTCTCGGCGGAGAACAAGGTGCTGTCGGACCAGCACTTCGTGTTCTTCAACAACCTCAAGAGCCCCGACGGCTCGGTCGAGCACACCGGCGACAACCTCACCGGTGAGGGCGAGGGCGACGACGAGCAGGTCAAGGTCAGCCTCAGCACCGTCCCGGCCGAGGTCGCCAAGATCGTGTTCCCGGTGTCGATCTACGACGCCGACAGCCGCCAGCAGAACTTCGGGCAGGTCCGCAACGCGTTCATCCGCGTGGTGAACCAGGCCGACAACAGCGAGATCGCGCGCTACGACCTGTCGGAGGACGCCTCGACCGAGACCGCCATGGTGTTCGGCGAGCTGTACCGCAACGGCGCCGAGTGGAAGTTCCGCGCGGTGGGCCAGGGCTACGCCTCGGGCCTGTCGGGCATCGCCTCCGACTTCGGCGTGAACGTCTGAGGCCGGACATCTGAGCGTCCCCCTTCAGGGCCTTGCGGGGCGTCCCGGTCCTCCGGGGCGCCCCGCCGCGCGTCCGGGCGCGTCCGAGGCCGGGCCCGGACGGGGCCGGGCCCGGACGGGTCAGGGCAGCAGCTCCTCCCGCAGCCGGGTCTTGAGGATCTTGCCGCCGGGGTTGCGGGGGAGCGGTTCGTCGCGGAACCACAGGTGGGCGGGCACCTTGAACGCCGCGATCCGCTCGCCCAGGAACGCCCGGACCTCGTCCGCGGCGACCTTCGCGCCGGGGCGCGCCACGATTACCGCGCCGACCTCCTCGCCGAGGACCTCGTGGGGGACGCCGATGACGGCGCAGTCGGCGACCGCCGGGTGCTCGTAGAGGGCGGCCTCGACCTCGGCGCAGTAGATGTTCTCGCCGCCGCGGATGAGCATGTCCTTGGCGCGGTCGACGATGTAGACGAACCCGTCGGCGTCCAGGCGGGCCAGGTCGCCGCTGTGGAACCAGCCGTCCACGAACGCGTCGGCGGTCGCCTGGGGCTTGTTCCAGTACCCCTTGATGACGTTGGGCCCCTTGATCAGCAACTCGCCGACCTCGCCGGCCGTCAGCTCGTCCCCGTCCGGGCCGACGACCTTGACGTCGCAGACCGCGACGGGCGGGCCGACGCTCTCGGGCCGCTCCAGGTAGTTGACGCCGCCGTTGTAGGTGGTGACCGACGAGGTCTCGGTCAGCCCGTAGCCGTTGCCGGGCACCCGCTCGGGGAGCCGCTCCCTGATCTTGTCGACGAGGGCGGGCGCGGCGGGGGCGCCGCCGTAGCTGACGCCGGTGAGGCTGGAGGTGTCGTAGTCGCCGAAGTCGGGGGAGGTCAGCACCTGCCACGCCATGGTGGGGACGCCGCCGAACCCGGTGACCCGCTCCCGCTCGATCAGCTCCAGCGCCTTGCGGACGTCCCACTTGTACATCAGCACCACGGTGCCGCCCTGCAGCGCGCTGGTCACCAGCACCGAATGGCAGCCGGTGGCGTGGAAGAACGGGACGCTCAGCAGCGTCACCCGCGGCTGCGGCGCGGTCAGCTCCTCGATCGTCCGGCCGGCGCGGACCCCCGCCGACATGATCCCGTAGGCGAGGCTGACGGGGTTGGTGGTGATGTTGCGGTGCGTGCCGAGGGCGCCCTTGGGGCGCCCGGTGGTGCCCGAGGTGTAGAAGATGGTGGCCTCGTCGTCGGGGTCGATCGCCACGTCGGGCAGGGACGCCGCGGCCGGGTCGCCGGGGTCGCCGGGGACGCCGGCGAACGGCTCCGCGCCGTCCGGGAGGGGCCCGTCGGGGCGGGTGACCAGGCAGGCGACGCCCAGGTCCGGCAGCACACCGGCCAGCCTCGCGGCGCGCTCGGCGTCGGCGACGAGCACCTTGGCGCCGCTGTCGGCCAGCCCGTACTCCAGCTCCCCGGCCGTCCACCAGGCGTTCAGCGGCACCACGACCGCGCCGGCGACGGCGGCGCCGAAGAACGCCACCGACCACTCGGGATAGTTGCGCATCGCGATCGCGACCCGGTCGCCCTTGGCCACCCCGTACCGGTCGATGAGGCGCCGCGCGAACGCGGCGGCGGCCGCGTAGTGGCGGGCGAAGGTGAGGCGGTCGCCCTCGTAGACGAGGAAGTCGGCGTCGCCGTGGGCGCGGGAGATCTCCAGGATGTCGCGGAGGGTGGCCGGGGCGTTCTTCCACACCCGGGTGCGGACGCCGCGGATGTCGGCCTCGTCCATCTCGAACAGCCGCCCGGGCGCCGTCATCGCCGCCCTGACCTCGGCGATGCCCGGCAGCCCGCCGCCGCCCGCCTGCACTTCGGGGTCCTGCACTTCGGGGTCCTGCACTTCGGGGTCCTGCACTTCGGGGTCCTGCACTTCGCGCCTCCTGCGGGGTGTCGGCGCGCCCGCCGCGCGGCCGGACCGCCGAACACGATTCGGGTGCGCCGTGCCGAAAATCTATGATCCACATCACGTGCAGGTCAACGTCCCCGGCCGCGTCGGGCGCCCGGCGCGGGCGGCCCGAGCGAAGATCCCCACCTGCGACAATGGGGGCATGACGGAACGCAGGCCGATCGAGTACTGGCTGTCGGACATGGACGGGGTCCTGGTCCACGAGGGCCGCCCCGTGCCCGGCGCCGAGGAGTTCATCCGCCGGCTGTCGGCGTCCGGCACCCCGTTCCTCGTCCTCACCAACAACTCGATCTACACCCGCCGGGACCTGTCGGCCCGGCTCGCGGCGGCCGGCCTGCAGGTGCCCGCCGAGTCGATCTGGACGTCCGCGCTGGCCACCGCCCGGTTCCTGGCCGACCAGCGGCCCGGCGGCTCGGCGTACGTGATCGGGGAGGCGGGGCTGACCACGGCGCTGCACCAGTCCGACTTCGTCCTCACCGACATCGACCCCGACTACGTCGTGCTCGGTGAGACCCGCACCTACAGCTTCTCCCAGATCACCCGCGCGATCCGGCTGATCGAGGGCGGCGCCCGGTTCGTGGCGACCAACCCCGACCCGGTCGGGCCGTCGCCGGAGGGGTCGCTGCCCGCGTGCGGCGCGGTCGCCGCGATGATCACCCGCGCGACCGGCGTGGAGCCCTACTTCGTCGGCAAGCCCAACCCGCTGATGATGCGGACGGCGCTGAACGTCGTCGGCGGGCACAGCGAGTGCACCGCCATGATCGGCGACCGGATGGACACCGACGTCGTCGCCGGCATCGAGGCCGGGCTGGAGACGATCCTGGTCCTGACCGGCGTGACCCGCGAGGAGGAGATCGCCCGGTTCCCGTTCCGCCCGAGCCGCGTCGTCCCTTCGATCGCCGACCTCATCGACCTCGTCTGATCCGCGGGTGCACGGGTGCGCCGGTACGCGGGTGGACCGGGGAGCGCGGGGCGGGGCCGGTCAGCCGAGGGCGCCGAGCGCGGTCATCATGCCGAGCGCGTCCGACACGACCCAGTACTCGGTGAACCGGCCGTCCCGCGCCCGGAAGAGGTCCTGCCCGCGGAACGACACCCGCGTGCCGGGCGCGGCGGTCGCCCCCGGGATGCCGCCCCGGTACGCGCCGTGGAAGCTCCACGCGGCGGCGACCATCCCGTCGCCGACGACCGGGCCCGCGTCCAGGGTGGTGCGGACGTCGGCGAAGTAGGCGTGCGAGCGGCGGACCTGCTCGGCCGCCTCGTCCGGGCCGTGCACCTCCAGGTCCGGCCAGTGCCCGGTGAAGCCGGGGGCGAGGATCTCCCGTGCGACGGCCGGGTCGCCCGCCCACACCTCGAACAGCCACCGCCGGTACAGCCCGTCCAATGCGTCCATGCCCCCAAGGTGACCGGCCGCGCACCGCGCCAAACATAGACTCGGAGACGTCATGCGCATGATCAGACGCGGCGGCTCGCACGAACTGGAGATCCGCAGGTCCCGGTTCGTGTGCACGCTCGCCCGCGTCGCCGACGAGGCCGAGGCCGCGGCGTTCATCGCCGCGCACCGGCGCGCGCACCGCGACGCCACCCACAACTGCACCGCCTACGTGGTCGGCGAGCACGGCGAGATCACCAAGAGCAGCGACGACGGCGAACCGGCCGGGACGGCGGGCGTCCCGATGCTGGAGGTGCTGGTGCGGCGCGGCCTGACCGGCACGGCCGCGGTCGTCACCCGCTACTTCGGCGGGGTCAAGCTCGGCGCGGGCGGCCTGGTGCGCGCCTACTCCCAGGCGGTCGCCGGCGCCGTCGACGCGGTCGGGATCGTGGAGCTGCGCCCGGTGGTGACGGTCACCGTCCGCGTCGACCACGCGCTGGCGGGACGGTTCCTGGGCGACCTGCACGCCGCCGGACACCAGACCGGCGACGTCCGCTACGGGACGGCCGTGGAGGCCGACGTCGCCGTCCCCGCAGCGGACCTGGAGGCGTTCGAGGCCTGGGCCGCCGGGGCCACCGCCGGGCGCGCGCGGGTGCGGCGCGGCGCGCCCGGACACATCGAGGTCCCCGTGGCCTGACCGCCCGGGTCAGGCGAGGAACTCCGCCAGGACGGGCGCGAGCGCCTCGGGCGCGACGTCGTGGGTCTGGCCGTCCAGGACGCGCAGCGCCCCGCCGACATGGACCAGCGCGGGGCCCTCGCCGGTCCGCTCGCAGGCGATACGTGTGCCGTCCTTGGAGTACACGATTTCCATGCAGGTGTCCTTCCCAGGTTGGCGGCTCCGGAAGGGGCCGTCCTCATCCCACCGGCGATCGGCCCCGCGGTCTCGTCACTGCGGATCATCAGCACGTCGCGCACGCGGGGCGGGACGGCGGATCCACGGCCCTCCGGTCGGCGGCACGGCACCGCGCGGACCGGACCGGCCGCCCCGCACCGCGGGAGCGGTGTACTGTTTCCCGCGATGAGCAGGGGCACGGTCACCGGCGACCAGGTGCGGGCGGAGATCCTGAAGGTCGCCGCCGGGGTGCTGGCCGAGCACGGCGACGCCGCGGGCATGACCGACATCGCCAGGGCCGCGGGGGTCGCGCGCACGACGCTCTACCGCTATTTCGCCAGCCGCGACGCCCTGCTGTGCGCCCTGTACGAGGCCGCGCTGACCGACCTGGCGGCCCGGCTGGAGGACGCCCGCCTGGACTCGGTGCCGATCGAGGAGGCCGTCGCCCGGATGACCCGCGCGACGATCGCCGCGACCAGCCGGAACCGGGCGCTCGGCCTGTTCGAGAAGGGGCCGCGGGAGGCCCGCCGCGTCGAGCGGCAGCTCGCGGGCACGCTGCGCGCGGTGTTCGAGCGCGGCGCCGCCGGCGGCCGGTTCCGCGGCGACCTGCCCGTCCACACGCTCGCCGAGATGTACTTCAGCCTCCTGGAGGGCGTGGTGTCCCGCGTCATCCGCCGCCGCCTGAGCGTGGAGGAGGCCAGCGCCGCCGTCACCACCCTGTTCCTGTCCGGCGCCCTCGCCGCCCCCCGCCCCGGCACGCCGCCCCCGCCCACCCCGACACGGCCGGGTCCCACGACCGGGCAGGCGTAGCCGCGGAGGCCCGCGGCGCTTCACCGGTCGGCGGCACCCGGACCCGGCCGGAGGAGACCGTGGACGGGCTGGGGACCGGACGTACAATTTCCGAGCTCGCCCGGGAGACGACGGTTGCCGCGGTAGAGCGCGTCCACCTGGAGGAACCCGTTGGCATGGGTGGGAAGCAGCGTTTGGTGGCGGTGATCGGGACGGCCATGGGCGACGGAACACCCGGGGCCGCCATCGAGCGCCCTGCTTCGCCGGTGCGGGCACGCTCTGTGAACGGGCGCGGCCGGCCGGGGCCGGGGTGCCGGTTCCGCACACCGGATCCGCCCGTTCTCCGGGCGGCGCGGCGGTGACGGGGCTGGAGCCGGCGGTGGTCGCGGGGCTGGTGCTGCTGGCGGTGGCGGCCGGTGTCGGGATCACCGCGGTGGGGCCGGGCGGGGTGCTGATCACGGTGGGGCTGGTGGCGTTCACCGACCTGTCGCCGGCGCAGGCGGCGGGGACGGCGATCGTCACCAACGTCGCGACGGGACTGCTCGGCACGGCCGCCTACACGCGGTCGGGGCAGCTGCGGGAGGCCTCGACGGGGCGGACGGCGGCGCTGCTGGCGGCCGGCGCGGTCGTGGGGACGCCGCTGGGCGTGCTGACGAACGGGCTGGTGACGGGCCGGGTGTTCGGCGTGCTGCTGGGGGCGTTCGTCGCGCTGGTCGCGGTGCTGGTGCTGTGGCGGCGCCCGGGCGGCGGGGAGGCCGCGGGGGAGCCGGGGTGGCCGGGGTGGCCGGCGGCCGTCGCGGTGGGGACGGGGGTGGCGGTGGTCGGCGCGATGTTCGGCGTCGGGGGGCCGCTGCTGAGCGTCCCGCTGCTGCTGGCGCTGGGGATGCCGGTGCTGCCGGCGCTGGCGGCGGCGCAGGCCCAGTCGGTGGTGATCGCCGGCATCGGGACGGTCGGGTACGTCGCGGCGGGCGCGGTCGACTGGCCGCTGGCGGCGCTGGTGGGCGTCCCGGAGCTGGCGGGCGTGCTGGCGGGGTGGGCGATCGCGCGGGCGGTCCCGGTGGCGGCGCTGAAGGGCGCCCTGGTGGTGTGCCTGCTGGTACTGGCCCCCTACGTGGCGCTGCGCGGCTGACCCCGCGCCCGGGCGTGTCAGGAGGGGGGCGGGGAGGCGGGAGCGCGGGCGCGCAGGCGGCGGAGCATGCGGGCGTCGGTGAACCCGACGGCGCGGGCGGCGGCCTCGGCGGTGGCGCCCTGCCCGATGAGGTGCTCGGCGTGCTCCAGCCGCAGTTCCTGCTGGTAGCGCAGGGGTGTGAGGCCGGTCGCGGCGGCGAAGCGGCGGGTGAGGGTGCGTTCGCTGACGCCCGCGGCGGCGGCCAGGCGGTGCAGGGGGAGGGGACGGGTGTAGCCGCCGTCGATGAGGTCCTGCGCGCGGTGCACCGCGTCGGACAGGTGGGCGCGGTGCCGGAGCATGGCGCCGGCCTGGGGCTGGTCGCCGTTGCGGCGCGCGTACACGACCATGGCGCGGGCGATGCGGGCGGCGGCGCCGGGGCCGTGCCGGGCGGCGACCAGGTGCAGGGCGAGGTCGATGCCGCTGGCGATGCCGGCGGAGGTGACGACGCGGCCGTCGGTGACGTACAGGACGTCGCGGACGACGGCGGCGCGGGGGTGGCGGCGGGCGAGGGCGTCCTGCAGCTCGTGGTGGGTGGTGCAGCGGCGCCCGTCCAGCAGGCCGGCGTGGGCGAGGGCGAACGCGCCGGCGCAGACGGACGCGACGGTGCCGCCGGCGGCGTGGTGGGCGGCCAGGCGGCGGGCGGCGCCGGCGGACACCGGCGGGGCGTGCGGCGCGCCGGAGCCCCACCGCCATCCGGGGACCAGGACGGTGTCGGCGGCGGTGAGGCCGGGCCAGGCGGCGGGCGCCCGCACCGGCAGGCCCTGCGCGGTCGGCACCTCCACCTCGTCATCCGGCCCGTCCTCCGGCCCGGCCCCGCCGGGCCGGTCGGCGACGTAGGCGAGCCGGTAGGGCAGGCCGGTGTCGGCGGCGGTCGAGAACACCTGGGCGGGCCCGGCGAGGTCGAGCAGGTGCATGCCCGGGACGAGCACGAAGACGACGCGGTTCACGATCCGGTCATGATACCGGGGTGGGGGCGAGGTCGTCGAGGCGGGCGATGGCGGCGAATCGCCCGGCCAGGGCGTACTCGGTGCGGGCGATGATCTGGTCGGTGGGCAGGGTGGCGGGGTCGGCCAGGATCCGCGCGAGCGGCCGGCCGGGCGGGGCATCGCGGTGCTCGATGGGGAAGGTGGCGGTGGCGTCGGTGACGAAGGTGACGCGGTAGCCGAGGTCGGCGGCCAGCCGGGCGGTGGTCTCGCAGCACTGCTCGGTCTGGATGCCGCAGATCACCACCTCGCCGATCCCGCGGGCGGTGAGCAGCTGCTGCAGGCCGGTGGTGGTGAAGGCGTTCCGCGAGGTCTTGGTGAGGACGGGCTCGCCGGGCGCGGGCTCCAGGCCGTCCATGAGGCGGACGTGGCCGGTGTCGGGGTCGAACACCCCGCCGGTGCCGGGCTCGGCGTGCAGGACCCACACGACCAGGTCGCCGGCGTCGCGGGCCGCCGCGGTGAGGCGGGCGGCGCGCGCGGCGATGTCGGGCGCCGACACCGCCTCCCAGTTGGGGCGGCGGCGGAACGACTCCTGGACGTCGATGACGAGAAGCGCACGGTTCATGCGGTCGATCCTGGCCCGCCGCCGCCCGGCGCGACAGGCGTCATCACGGCACGATGCGGAACGATCCGGTCACCGTCCCAGGGCACGCGGAAAGGATCTTGGCCGACGGCGGGAGGGGGCGTCCTGGACGGGCATCCCCCGGGGAACGGAGCGCGCACGGATCAGGGGGCACACCACATGGGCGGGCAGCACACGGACAGGCAGCAGACAGGCGGGCGGCACACGGGCGGGCGCCGGGCGGCGGGCGCCCGCGCGCCCGGCGCGAGCGTCGGCGTGGAGGAGGAGTTCCTGCTGGTGGACGCGGTGTCGGGGGAGTGCGTCCCGGACGCCGAACGCGTCCTGGCCGCGGCCGGCGCGCACCGGTGGGCCGAGTCGGGCGGCTCGTTCCAGGCCGAGCTGCTGACCTCGCAGGTGGAGGCCACCACGGGGGTGTGCCGCGACCTGGCCGGCCTGGGCGCCCAGCTGCGGTTCGGGCGGGCCCGGCTGGCGGCGGCGGCCCGCGACGCCGGCGTGCTGCTGGTGGCGTCGGGCACGCCGGTGCTGGGCGGCCGCCCGCCGCCGCCCGCGCGCGGCGACCGCTTCGCCGCGATCGCGGCCGCCTACGGGGACGTGGTGGAGGACTACCAGGCGTGCGGCTGCCACGTCCACGTCGGCGTCCCCGACCGCGACACCGCGGTGGCGGTGGTGAACCACCTGCGGCCCTGGCTGCCGGTGCTGCTGGCGCTGTCGGCGAACTCGCCGTTCGACCGAGGCCGCGACACCGGCTACGCCGCCCGCCGGGCGGTGGAGATGGCGCGCTTCCCGGGGGCGGGGGTGCCGCCGTGGTCGCCGTCGGCGGCCGAATGGGACGCGCGGGTCGCGGCGCTGGTGGCGTCGGGCGTCCTGGTGGACGAGGCGATGACGTTCTGGCTGGCGCGGCCGTCGCCGCGGTGGCCGACGGTGGAGGTGCGTGCGGCGGACGCGGCGGCGACCGCCGACGAGGCGCTGCTGCAGGCCGCGCTGGTGCGGGGCCTGGTCGGCGCGGCGCTGGCCGACCTGGAGGCGGGTCGGGAGGCGCCGCGCGCGGACGCGCAGCTGTGCGCGGCGGCGCTGTGGAACGCCGCCCGCCGCGGCCTGGACGGCACGCTGACCGACCCCGTCGCGCGGCGCCCGGTCCCGGCGTGGCGGAGGGTGGACGACCTGGTCGCCCGCGCCGCCCCCGCGCTGGCCGCCGCCGGCGACCTGGACACCGTCCTCGCGCTGCTGGAGGCGGTCCGCCGCGCCGGGACGGGCGCGGACCGCCAGCGCCGCGCCGCCCGGCGGGGCGGCCCCCGCGCGGCGGTGGACCTGCTGGCGCGGCAGACCGCGGCGGCCGGCCCCCCTGGCCCGCCCGCCGCGCCACCCGATGCGGCACCAGGGGAGAAACCGGGCGTATGGGACGCGTGTGAGCGGGTAACGGAGCCGGACGCACCCCTCACGACGGAGGACACATGACCGCTTCGCAGGCCCCGGTCCGGGCCCGCGCGCACGCCCCGGCCGTGCGCGACCCGGCCCCGCACGACGCGCCCCCGGCACCGCCGCCGCCGCGCGGCCCGCTGTCACACGCCGTGACCGCTGCCCTGGAGAGCGGCCCGCCCACCGGCGACCCGGCCCGCCTCCCGGGCACCGGCCCCGTCCCCGGCACGGCCGCGACCGCGTCCGCCGACCCCTACGGCGACGACCTGCACCTCGCCCTGCACACCTGCTACGAGCTCCACTACCGCGGCTTCGCCGGCGTCGACCCCGACTGGGAATGGGACCCGGCGCTGCTGCGGCTGCGCGCCGCCCTGGAGACGGCGTTCCTGGCCGCCCTGCGCCGCGACACCGCCCCGGGCCCCGATGGGAGCGCCGATGGGGGCGCCGGCGTGGACGGCGCCCTCCGGGAACTCCTCGTCGAACCGGTGGACTCCACGGGCGTCTCCCACCACCTGCGCGACCACGCCGAGCCGTGGCAGCTCCGCGAGCACGCCGCGATGCGGTCGGTGTACCACCTGAAGGAGGCCGACCCGCACGCGTGGGTCATCCCGCGGCTGCGCGGCCGCGCCAAGACCGCCCTGGTCGCGGTCGAGAACGACGAGTTCGGCGGCGGCCGCCCCGAGATGATCCACCAGGGCCTGTACGCCGGGCTCCTGGACGACCTGGGCCTGGACCCCTCCTACGGCGCCTACGTCGACGCCGCCCCCGCCCAGATGCTCGCGACGGTCAACATGATGTCGCTGTTCGGGCTGCACCGGTCGCTGCGCGGCGCCCTGGTCGGCCACTTCGCCGCCGCCGAGATCACCACGGCGCCGTCCGCGCGGCGAATGGCCCAGGCCATGGAACGCCTCGGCGCCGGCCCCCGCGCCCTGCTGTTCTACACCGAGCACATCGAGGCCGACGCCGTCCACGAGCAGGTCCTGCGCCACGACGTGATCGGCCCGCTGCTGGCCGACGAACCGGGCCTGGCCGCCGACGTCGCGCTGGGCGTGCGCGCGACCGGGCTGCTGGAGGACCGCCTGGGCGCCCACCTGCTGGACCGCTGGCGCGCCGGCCGCCCGGCGCTGCGCCGGCCGTTCCCCGACGCACCCCCTGACGCACCCCCCGACGCACCCGCCGCCGGGCGAGACGGCGAGCCGAAGGAGGAGGGGCCATGATGCTGCTGCGACCGCCGGGCGTGTACCGCCCGCAGTCCGACACCTCGCTGCTCACCGACGCGCTGACCCGCACCCTGGCCCGCGCCGGGATCCCGGCCGGCGCCCGGGTCCTGGAACTCGGCACCGGCACGGGCGCCGTGGCGCTGGCCGCGGCCCGCGCCGGCTGCGACGTCGTCGCGGTGGACGTGTCGGCGACCGCCGTGCTGGCCGCCCGCGCGAACGCCCGGATGCGCGGCCTGCCGGTCCGGGTCCTGCGCGGCGACCTGTTCGCCCCCGTCGCCGGCGAGGTGTTCGACGTGATCGTCGCCAACCCCCCGTACGTGGCGGGCGACGCCGACCCCGCCGCCGTCCGCGGACGCGCCCGCGCATGGGAGGCCGGCCACGACGGCCGCGCCCTCCTGGACCGCATCTGCGCGCTCGCCCCGCACCACCTGGCGCCCTCGGGGACGCTGCTGCTGGTGCACTCGGCGCTGAACGGCGAGGCGGCGACACTGGCGTCGCTGCGCTCGGCCGGGATGCGGGCGTCGGTCGTGGCCCGGCATCGGGAGCCGTTCGGGCCGGTGATGCGGCGCCGCGCGGCCGGGCTGGCGGCACGGGGCCTGCTGGGGCCGGGGCAGCGGCACGAGGACCTCGTCGTGGTGCGCGCCGACCGGCACGGCGCGCGGCACGGCGCGCGGCACGGCGACATCGACGACGGGGGCGGCCATGCCCGCGAACACCAGCCCGCCTGAGCCCGCCCCCGCGAGCCGGCCCGCCACCGGCCGGCGGCGGGTGCGGATGGTGCCCGGCGGCCCGGTCCTGGTGGAGGGCCCGGTCGAGGTCGTCCTGGAGGACGGCACCACGGCCGTGTCGGACCGGTGGCTGGTCGCGCTGTGCGCGTGCCGCCGCAGCCGCTCCTACCCGTTCTGCGACACCAGCCACCGCCGCCGGACCAGGACCGCGGCCGAGAACCGCGACTGAGCACGCGAGCGCGGCCCTGCGGGCCGGGCACCGGGCCCGCCCCGCAGGGCCGTACGGACGGCCGCCCGCAGCGCGACGGCAGGGCGGCGCGGGTGCGCGGCGGGTCAGCCGCCGAGGCTGTCCAGGGCGACGTCAAGGCGCTGCGCCAGGGCCTCGATCCGCTCCTGGTTGGCGCCGGTGTCGAGCTCGGCGATGACGGCGTCCCGCGTGGTGATCACCATGGCGTCCTCCGGGCCGCCGCCGCGGCTCGGATCGTTCGGGACGACCGTGGCACGGCCGCCCACGACGACGAGCGCCGCGTCGCGGTCGGTGGAGGCCAGCAGGGTGTGCAGGTGGTCGGAAGTGATCGTCGGCATCGGGTGACCTCCGGATGTTCGCGGACGTTGCGGTGGACGGAAGAACGGTGGACGGCAGGACGGCGCCGTCCGGTGCGGCCGGCCGCCAACGGGTCGGCCGGCGGGGTCAGGGTCTGCGGCCGACGCCGGTGGCGAACTCGCGGGCGCGGCCCGGCCCGCCCGTGCCGGGGGCCAGCGGCGGCGTGTCGCGCCCGGAACCGGCGCGCAGGCCGTCCAGGAACTCGGTGAACGCCTCGCGTGCGGTGTGCCGGGGCGTCCAGCCCAGCTCGGTCCGGGCCCGCCCGGTGTCCATGACCGGTATCTCCATGGCCAGGTCGAACAGGCCGGGGGAGGCCGGCACCAGGTGCAGGCCCCACGCCGCGGCGATCGCGGCCCGCACCCCCCGCTGCGGGACCCGGACGGTGCGCGCCCCCAGCAGGTCGGCGAGCTCCGCCGCGTCCATCACCGGGTCGGCCGCGATGTTGAACGCCCCCCGGGCGTCGCCCGTCACGGCGAGATGGAACGCCTGCCCCCCGTCGGCCGAGTGCAGGAACTGCATCCGCAGGCCCGGCATGTCCGGCACGACCGGGACGCCGCCGGGGCGGGCGAGCCGCCCGGGCAGCAGCGGCCCGGCGAACAGCCGCCGCTGCTCGCTCGCCGACTGCCGCTCGAAGACGAACCCGGGCCGCATCCGCACCACCCGGCAGTCCGGCCGATTCGACTCGAAGACGTCCAGAAGCCGCTCCACGTAGGCCTTCTCCCGGGAGTAGGCGGCGCCCGGCCAGCCGTGCGTCGGCCACGACTCGTCGACCGGCCGGTCCTTGGGGCCGGGGGAGTAGGCGCCGACCGACGAGGAGTACACCAGCGCCGGCACGCCCGCCTCGGCGACGGCGTCGAACACCCGGCTGCTGCCGACGACGTTGGCGTCCCACGTCACCGCCGGCCGGTGGGTGGGCTGGAACAGCCACGCCAGATGGACGACGACGTCGGCGCCGCGCATCAGCGGCACCAGGTCGGTGTCGGTGACGTCGGCCTCCGCCCATTCGATCTTCCCCGTGCCGGCCGGATCGGCCTCCCGCTCCGCGCCGGGCCCCGGCACGCGGCGCGCCAGGCCGATCACCGCGGTGACGGCCGGGTCCCCGGCGAGCGCGCGCAGCGTACTGGTCCCGATGTTGCCGGTGGCGCCGGTGACGACGACGCGCATGGCGATCTCCCCCTCGTCGGCGGTCCTCGGAGCGGGGACGGGCATGGACTCGTCCCCGCAGGTGGACGGCCCATTCCCGGCCTGCACCGTTCTATGCCCGCACGGCCGGGTCACACGGCCGGGTCACACGGCCGGGTCACACGGCCGGGTCACACGGATGGGGGAGGCGGGGCGGGGTCAGGCGGGGCGGCAGCGCAGGCACGGCCGGTATCCCGCAGCCAGCGCCGCCGCCAGCCCGCCGAACCCGCGCCGGTGCCCGGGCGCGATCCGCCGCGCGTCCCCGCACGTCGGGTAGCACACGATCCCGGTCGTGTCCGACCCCACCAGCCGCACCCCCCGCCGCGCCAGCTCCGCGGCCTCGTCGACGTCCACGTCCTCGGCGCGCAGCAGCCGCTCCTTGGCGTCGGCGCCGAACACGTACTCGCCCAGCGACCCGTCCGACCGGGTCACCCGATGGCAGGGGATCAGCAGCGGAACCGGGTTGCGGCCCAGCGCCGACCCCACCGCCCGCACCGCCTTCGGCCGCCCCGCCTGCCGCGCCACCCACGCGTACGGGCGGGTCTGCCCGCGCGGGATCCGCGCGGCGGCCTCCAGCACCGCGGCCTCGAAACCGCTGAGCCCCCGCAGATCCAGCGCCAGGCCGCCCGGCCGTCCGCCGCGCAGCGCCGGCACCAGCCCGGCCGGCGGACGGTCGGCGGGCAGCAGCGGCCGCCCGAACCGCTCCCGGAACGCCTCGGCGAACTCCCGCTCGCCCATCCCGGCGCGCAGGTAGGCGACGCCATGGTCGGTGAAGGCGACCTGCAGGCCCGCCAGCGGCCCGTCCTCCAGCGGCCCCGGCAGCCGGATCCGCCGCGCGGCGATGCGGTCCAGCAGGCCGGGCGGCGCGTCGGCCGCCAGCCCCGCCAGCTCCCGCGCCAGCGCCCCGCCCGGCTCGCCGTCCGGCCGCCCGGCGGCGTCGACACCGGTCATCGCGGACCCCCTTCCCGCCGTTCCTCCTGCCGCGCGGCGCGCAGCCCGCGCAGCCGCGCCAGCCCACGGGAGACGTGCGATTTCACCGTGCCCTCCGGCAGGTCCAGGACCGCCGCCACCTCGGCGACGGGCAGATCGGTCACATGCCGCAGCACCACCGCGGCCCGCTGCGCCTCCGGCAGCTCGGCCAGCAGCTCCGCCAGCTCGCGGCCGGTCTCCCGGCGGGCGGCGGCGTCCTCCACGCCCTCACCCGGATCGGGCGCCTCGGGCGCCTCCTCCATCGGCGCCGCCGCCGGACGCCGCGCCGCCGACCGCAGGCTGTTGCGCCACACGTTCGCCAGGATCGCCAGCAGCCACGCCCGCGGCCGCAGCTCCTCGATCCGCGCCGCCTCGTACCCCGCCAGCGCCCGGTAGGCGCGCAGAAAAGCCTCCGCCGACAGGTCCTCGGCCTCGGCCCACCGCCCGCACAGCCGCAGCGCGGTCGAGAACACCGCGCCCCGGTACGCCTCGTACAGGTCGGCGAACCCGGCGTCCAGGTCCCGCGCCAGCGCCGCCGCCACCCGCGCGCCCGCCGCGTCGCGGGCGGGCTCCGCACGGGCGGCCCCGGCGCGGGGGAGAGCTTCGTCCGTAACCGTCACATCCGTTCAACACCGGCCCGGCCCACCCGGTTGCGCCCACCCGGCACGCCGGGCTCAGCCGAGCCACCCCGGACGGATCACACCCGTCTCGTAGGCCAGCACCACCAGCTGCGCCCGGTCCCGCGCCCCCAGCTTGGCCAGGATACGGCTGACGTGCGTCTTCGCCGTCGCCGGCGACAGCACCAGCCGCCCGGCGATCTCATCGTTCGACAATCCCGCCGCGACCAGCTCCAGCACCTCCCGCTCCCGGTCGGTCAGCGCGTTCAGCTCCACCGCCGGCGGGGGAGCGGTGATCCGGGACGCGAACTCGGCGATCAGCCGCCGCGTCACCGTCGGCGCCAACAGCGCGTCCCCCCGCGCCACCACCCGCACCCCGTGGATCAGCTCCGGCGGCTCGGTGTCCTTCACCAGGAACCCGCTCGCCCCCGCCTTGATCGCCCCGTACACGTAGTCGTCCAGATCGAACGTCGTCAAGATCACCACCCGGACGCCGGCCAGCCGCGGATCGGCGGTGATCCGGCGGGTCGCCTCCAGCCCGTCCAGCACCGGCATCCGGACGTCCATCAGCACCACGTCGGGGAGCAGCTCGCCCGCCCGCGCCACCGCCCGCTCCCCGTCCCCGGCCTCGGCGACGATCTCGATGTCGTCCTCACCCTCCAGGATCGACCGGAACCCCGCCCGCACCAGCGTCTGGTCGTCGGCCAGCATCACCCGGATCACGCGATCTCCTCCATGCTCTCCACCGCGCCACCGCGATCGGCGCCGGCCCGCCCGGCCACAGCGGACCGTCCACGGGCCTGACCGCCGCCACGCTCATCCGCACGACCGCGACCAGCACCGCCGCCAAAGGCGGCGCCGCCCGCCGGACCGCCCGCCAGATCGCGCGGGCGGCGTGCCGGGGCCGGCATCGGGGGCGCTGTCACGGGCCCAACCGTAGTTCAGCCCGCACCCGCCCCGCGATCTTCACCACCCACCGCACCCTGACTTTCGGCAGTAACACCCCATTTCGCCGGCCAGTAGCGTGGTGCCGTGACCAAGCCCGCGGCCCCCGGAGCCCACCCGCACGCCACCGCCGCCACCTCAGGCGACGACGGCGCCACCGGCCCGGCCGGAACCGCCGCACGGGCCCGCCCCTCCGCGCTGCGCACCGCCATCCGCCGCCCCACCCGCACCGCACTCGTCAAGGACGTCCTGCTCTACGCGGTCCTGGCGTTCCCCGTCGCCGCCGACATGATCAGCCCGCTCCAGCCCGGCCGCCCCGCATGGTGGCTGGAAGGCGCCGGCCTGGCCGTCCTCGCCGCCGCCGTCGCCGCATCCCGCGCCTGGCCCACCGCCGCCCTGCTCACCGCCATCACCCTCAACCTCATCCACGGCAACTTCGTGTTCGCCATGCCCGCCCTGTCCTACCTGACGGGCCTGCGCACCGTCCGCGCCCAACCCCTCCTCTGGGGCTTCACCGCCGTGTTCGTCGGCGGCACCCTCCTGTCGGCCGCCCGCGGCCTCGACGTCGCCACCTGGTTCCCCTCCACCGTCTGGCTCGTCCTCCTCGGCGTCCTGCCCTGGCTCATCGGCCGCTACTGGCGCCAGCACCAGGAACTCCTACGCGCCGGCTGGGAACGCGCCGAACGCCTCGAACACCAGCAGCGCATCATCGCCGAACGCGAACGCCTCCGCGAACGCGCCCGCATCGCCCAGGACATGCACGACTCCCTCGGCCACGAACTCGCCCTCATCGCCGTCCGCGCCGGCGCCCTCCAAGTCGCCCCCGGCCTCGCCGACCACCACCGCGGCACCGCCGCCGAACTGCGCACCGGCGCCGCCGACGCCACCGACCGCCTCCGCGAGATCATCGGCGTCCTCCGCGAAGACCCCGGCAGCAGCACCGGCACCGGCACGAGCACCGCCGCCGGGCAGGACCCGGCCGCACTCGTCCGGCCCGCCCGCGAAAGCATCCCCGACCTCGTCGACCGCGCCCGCGCCTCCGGCGTCCCCGTCCACCTCACCGGCCCCGGCACCCTCCCCGACCTGCCCCCGATGACCGCCCTCACCGCCCACCGCGTCGTCCAGGAAGCCATCACCAACGCCGCCAAACACGCCCCCGGCGCCCCCATCGACGTCACCCTCGCCCACGACGACGGCGCCACCACGGTGACGATCACCAACGACCCGCCACCCGGCCACCCGCCCCTCCTGCCCGCCGGCGGACGCGGCCTCAGCGGCCTCACCGAACGCGTCCGCCTCCACGGCGGCACCCTCGACGCCGCCCCCACCCCCGACGGCGGCTTCCACGTCACCGCCACCCTCCCCGCCACCGGCCCGAACGCCGCAGGCACCCCGCGCACCGCCATCGGCCTCCCCGGCGCCCCGGCGGGGGAGTGGCCCTCCGAATCCGCCCGCCACCTCGCCCGCGAACGACTCCAGGTCCGCCGCGGCCTCATCACCGCCATCGCCGTCCCCGCCGCCCTCATGGCACTCCTCGGCGCACTCATGGCCGGCTACTACATCAACGCCACCCTCAACTCCGTCCTCCCACCCGCCGACTACGCCGCCCTCACCGTCGGCACCCCCCAGCACCGCGTCGAGCAGACCCTGCCGCCCATGCAGACCCTGGACACCGGCACCGTCCGCGCCGCCGTCCCCGAACCCCCCGGCGCCCACTGCCGCTACTACCGCCCCGACGCCAACCTCCTCGGCTTCAGCCGCATCTACCGGCTCTGCTTCACCGGCGGCCGCCTCACCGCCAAGAACAGCTACGACACCCACCAGCTCAGCGAACGACACCGCGACGACCAGGAGAACCAGTGATCCGGGCACTGCTCGCCGACGACGAGACGATGATCCGCGCGGGCGTCCGCGCCATCCTCACCGCCGACCCCGGCATCGACGTCGTCGCCGAAGCCTCCGACGGGCACGAGGCCATCGACCTCACCCTCCGCCACCGCCCCGACGTCGCACTCCTCGACATCCGCATGCCCCGCCTCGACGGCCTCGCCACCGCCGCCGAACTGCGCCGCACCGCCCCCGCCACCGCCGTCATCATGCTCACCACCTTCGGCGAGGACGACTACATCGCCCGCGCCCTGTCCGACGGCGCCAGCGGCTTCCTCCTCAAATCCGGCGACCCCCGCGAACTCATCGCCGGAGTCCACGCCGTCGCCGGCGGCGCCGCCTACCTCTCCCCGAAAGTCGCCCACCGCGTCATCACCGAGATCGGCGGCGACCGCCTCGCCGACGGCACCCGCGCCCGCCGCCGCACCGCCACCCTCACCCCACGCGAACGCGACGTCCTCGCCCTCCTCGGCGCCGGACTGTCCAACGCCGAGATCGCCACCCGCCTCCACCTCGTCGAAGGCACCGTCAAGGCCTACGTCAGCGCCATCCTCACCCGCCTGGACGTCCGCAACCGCGTCCAGGCCGCCGTCATCGCCTACGAAGCCGACCTCATCGACACCCCACTCTGACCCGGCCCCCACAACGAAACAGGCCGTCCCCGGCGGCGCCACAGCACCACAGGGAACGGCCCGGCACGACCGCCTCCGCCTAGCGGAACGGACCCTGACGACGCGTCACACCGCCCATCACGTCCGGCATCGTCACCGACGCCTCGTCCAACGGAGCCGACCCCACACCCGCATGCGGCACCGGCACCCCCGACCCGCCCATCGGCGCACCGCCCACCCGCGCACCGGCCACCGCCACCGGACCCGCACCCAGCAGCACCGCACCCGCCGCCACGCCCCGCAAACCCTCGATCAGCGGCACCATCACCCGCACCAACACCAGCGCCACCAGCGGAGCCACCACGACCCCCACCAAGAACCCCGCCGCCACATCATGCGGATAATGCACACCCACGAACACCCGCGAGAACGCCATCAGCGCCGCCAGCGGCAGCACCAGCGGCGCCATCGCCCGCCACGCCACCACGATCGCCGCCGCCGACGCCGCCGCGATCGTCGCGTGATTACTCGGGAACGACCAGTCGCCCTGCGGCGGACACGCCGCGATGTGCACCGCCCCCGCCACCGCCCGGCACGGCCGCTCCTCCTCGATGAAGCTCTTCGACACCTCGCTCACCAGATACGCCGACACCACCGCGAACGGCGCCAGCAGCGCCAGCCCCATCGCCCGCGCGTCCAGACCCCGGGCACGCCACCAGCCCGCCACGAACAACACGGCGAACAGCAGCAGCCCCCCATCGGTCCCCACGTCCGCCACCTCATGCACCCAGGACGGCGTGCCCTGCGCGAACCCGGTGATCTCCCGGTACAGATCGGCGCTGAAATCCGGCGCTCCCATGCTCTCCCTCACGCTCGCGGACGGCCCCTGCCCGACACCCTTGAGACACCGGACGGACCGCCGAAGTTCACCCTACGGCCACCATCACACGAACCCTGTCACTTTCCCGCCATCACCCGCCGGACAACGGCCCCACCGGCTCCCTCTCCCGCCCCGCCACCGGCTCCCCGCCCCCCGCACGACGGCGCCGCCGCACGAAACGCACCCCCTCCACCAGCACCGTCACCGACAACGCCAACCCCACCGCCACGCCCTTCAACGGATCGTCCTCGAACGCCACCCCGCCGACATGACCCAGCAGCACCCCGTACAGCGCCCACGACACCGCCGCCACCGCCGCGAACACCGAGAACGACCGCAGCCGGTAACCCACCGCGCCCATCGTCACCGTCACCGCCGTCCGGCCACCCGGCACGTACCGCGCCACCACCAGGACCAGCCCGCCCCGCTCCTCCAGCGTCCGCCGCGCCCACCCGAACACCGCATGACGCCGCGTCCCCGCACGCGACCCCCGCACCAGCCGCCCACCCGCCCGGCGCCCCACCAGGAACGACACGTGATCACCCGTGAACGCGCCCACCGCCGCCAGCACCACCACCGCCACCGGCTCCAAGCGCCCCGACGCCGCGTACACCCCCGCCGTGATCACCAGGCTCTCGCTCGGCACCACCGGGAAGAACCCGTCGATCACCGCGACCGCGAACAACACCAGGTAGAACCACGGCGACGTCACCGCCGTGTCCAGCACGCCCAAGATCCCGTCCATGCACACGACGCTAGAAAACGATCACACCCGGCGGATCCCGCGAACGACCACCACCACCCCCGACTTTCGCCAGGGGCCGCCCACACCGGAAGCGCATGCCCTACCGGCCCGCCCGCGCCCCCGCCGGCACGACCCCGACCCCCGCACGACCACCGAAAACCGTTCGCGCCGCCGCCCCCGCCTCCGGCACACTGCACACCCTGTGGGACACCTGCACATCTTCGACATGGACGGCACACTCCTCGCCGGCACCACCGCCAACCTCGAAATCGCCCGCCACCTCGGCACCCTCCCCGAACTCCACCAACTCGAGGCGCGCTTCAGCGCCGGCACCCTCGACACACGCGGCTTCTCCATCGAGATCCACCGCCTCTGGCGCGACCTCACCCCCGACATCGTCGCCACGGCCTACACCGCCGCCACCTGGCTCACCGGCATCGCCGACGTCTGCGCCGACATCCGCGCACGCGGCGAACACTCCGCCGTCATCACCATGTCGCCCGACTTCTTCGCCCGCCACCTCCTGGCCCTCGGCTTCGACGACGTCATCGCCTCACGGTTCCCCCCGATGCCCTTCACCGGCACCCTCGACCCCGCCGGCATCCTCACCCCCGACGACAAGGTCCGCGTCACCGAGGAACTCCGCGCCGGCCACCGGCTCACCCCCGCCCAATGCACCGCCTACGGCGACTCCATGTCCGACGCGCCCCTGTTCCGCCACCTCACCAACACCGTCGCCGTCAACGCCGACCACCACCTCGCCGACATCGCCGCCCTCGACTACCGCGGCACCGACCTCACCGAGGCCTACACCCTCGCCCGCACCCTCACCGCCGCCTGACCGCCGCCTGACCGTCCCGCCACCGGGGGAGCGGGGGAGCGGCCCTCAACCGCGCCGGCCCTCCACCTGCCCCAGCAGCGGATGCACCCGCATCGCCGCCTCCAGCTCACCCGGCAGCTCGTCCCGGTACCGGCCCAGCGTCGACAGATCCGCGTGCCCCAGCACCCGCCGCACCGCGTCCATGTCCGTCGCCGCCGCCAGCAGATGCGTCGCCGTCGTATGCCGCAGCCCGTGCGGCGTCACGCTCCGCCGCCGCACCGGCTCCACCCGCTCCAGCACCCGGTCGATCACCCCCTGCACATCGCCCCGCGCCAGCCGCCGCCCCCGCCACGACAGCAGCAGCGCCTTCGGCTCCCGCCCCCGGTCAAGCAGCGTCCGGCCCTCCGCGAGATACGCGTCCAGCACCTCCGCCACCGGACGGGGGAGCGGCACGTCCCGCGTCCGCCCGCCCTTACCGAAGATCCGCCAGTACCGCGTCCCACCGTTGACGAAGAAGTCCTCCGCGTTCGCCGCCGTCAGCTCCGACACCCGCGGACCCACCGCCGCCAGCAGCAGCACGATCAGCCCGTCCCGCAACTCCGTCCGCTGATCCCGCCGCCGCGGCGCCGCCGCCGGCTCCTCCGCCAGGTCACGCGCCGCGCCCAGCAGCCCCTCCGCCTGCTCGACCGTCAGCGACCGCCGCTCCGCCCGCAGCCCGCCCCGCTGCTTCGGCCGCACCGTCACCGCGTCCATCGGATTCAGCTGCACCCACCCCGCCACCACCGCATACCGGAAGAACGCCGACACCGAACGCCGGAACCGCGCCTGCGACGCCGCACTCTGCGACGGCGCGCCCCCCGGCTCCACGACCCGCACCCGCCGCCGCTCATCCGGCTTCCTGGCGAACCGAAGCAGCACCTCATCGACGTCCTCACCCGTCAGATCGTCCAGCACCCGCTCCGCGCCCGCCAGCGCCGCGAACGTCACCACATCCCGCGCGTACACCTCGGCGGACGCCGGCGCCAGCGCGCCCGTCGACGTCTTCGCACGCACCATCTCCCCGTAGCGATCCACGCACTCGGCCACCGTCAGACGCTGAACATCGGAAGGACGCACCCGCCGGACGCTACCGCCCGCCACCGACAGAGCACCGCCGTCAGGGGTAGGACCACGGCAGGCACCACCGGACCAGGGGGAGGGGCGGATGCTCATCGGCACGTCGGGGTGGCAGTACGCCGACTGGCGCGGCGTCCTCTACCCGCCCGGGCTCCCGCAGCGGCGCTGGCTGCAACGCTACGGGGACGTCTTCGCGACGGTCGAGAACAACAACGCCTTCTACCGGCTGCCCGGCCGCGAGACGTTCGAATCCTGGCGCGCCAACACCCCGCCCGGATTCGTCATGGCGGTGAAGGCCAGCCGCTACCTGACCCACATGAAACGCCTCAACGAGCCCGCCGAACCCGTCGCGCGCCTCATGGACGCCGCCGCCGGGCTCGGCGGCAAGCTCGGCCCCGTCCTGCTGCAGCTCCCGCCGACGCTGCGCGCCGAGCCCGGCCGCCTCGACGCGTGCCTGCGCCGATTCCCCGGCGACGTCCGCGTCGCCGTCGAGCCCCGCCACCCCTCATGGTGGACGGACGAGACCCGCGGCGTCCTCGAACGGCACGGCGCCGCCCTGTGCTGGACCGACCGCCTCGGCCGTTCCCAGACGCCCCTCTGGCGGACCACCGGATGGCTCTACCTGCGCTTCCACGAAGGACCGGCCGAACCGTGGCCCGACTACGACGACGAGACCTTGCGGAGCTGGGCGGACGAGCTGGCCGGCAGCGCCGACGCCTACGTCTACTTCAACAACGATCCCGGCGGCGCCGCCGTCCGCAACGCCCTCCGGTTCACCGAACTCACCACAGGCGGTTGACGGACCGAACACAGATTCGATACCGAACAGAATTCGGCTTCTGTCCGGTTTATCGCGGAAGAGCGGCGCACGGCCGGAGCGGAGGAGGACCCGGTTCCAATCGGATCGCGGGCAGACTGGGGCGCATGAGCGATCTCCTCCCTGCACCGCGTCTCACCGCGCCGACGACGGCGGTGCGCGCGTCGTTCCTGGCCGGGGAGCGGGCCGACCATCTGGCGACCGGCGACCCGATGGACTGGCTGGACCAGGCGTACCGCGACTTCGACGCCTTCGTGGCGGGGCGCCGGGGCGTGCGGCGGCGGTGGGGCGTGCCGTGCACGACGTTCTGGTACGTCTCGGGCGAGGACTATCTGGGGACGCTGATCGTCCGGCACCGCCTCACGCCGGAGCTCGCCGAGGTCGGGGGCCATGTCGGCTACCACGTCGTGATGCCGTGGCGGCGGCGGGGCCACGCGACGCGGATGCTGGCCGCCGGGCTGGTGGAGTGCCGCCTGCTGGGCCTGGAGCGCGTCCTGCTGACGTGCGCGGCCGACAACGATCCGTCGCGCCGGGTGATCATGGCGAACGGCGGCGTTCCCGACGGCCGCATCCGTGGAGAGGACCGCTACTGGATCGCCCTCGACCCCGCCCTCGCCCCCGCCGCCGACCCGAAACCGGACCGCACGACCGGCGGACACCGGTGATCACCGACCAGGAAGGTGGCGGAGCGCGAATGATCTTGCTCCCGGCCTCGGACACCGGCGTCACCCGGCACCACCGCCCGGGCGGCCGGCTCCAGACCGCGGGCGCGGCTCGGCGCATTCGCGGCCGAACGCGCCGCACCTGACGCCGAGAGGTGCGGGCGACGCCTGCATCGCCCCACTATCAGCAGGTCTGAGGCTTGGTCGATAATGTACATTATGTTAAGTAGAGCGAAGATCGCCCAAGAGGGCCCGGCCGACGATCCGGCTGGGCCCCTCTTGCGCGCTGCGGGCGGCGCGCCGGTTCCGAGCGTCTGACCGCCGCGCGGCTCAACCCATTGAGGCGATGGTGCGACGCTCGCTCTTTACAAGGGCGGTCCCTCGTGGTCGGGTTGATCATGGCATCGTGCGAGGCGGTGCCGCGGCGTCCTCGATCCGGGGTGGTGGTGTCGGCGTGGTTCCCGAGGGTTTCGTCCGGGCGCTGGACGGGTTCGAGGCCGTGCTCGCGGCGGTGCCGGCGGACCGGTGGCTTTCCCCCTCGCCGTGCGAGGGGTGGGCGGCGGTCGATGTGGCGGGGCATGTCACCGCGGGGCTGCTGGTGATCGAGCTGCGGGCGGCCGGGCGGCCGCTCCCCCAGGACGATCCGGATTGGCGGGAGGTCGCGGGCGCGGACCCGGTGGCGTCCTGGCGTGCGGTGCGGGCTCGGATGGCGGCGGCGCTGACGCCCGAGGCGCTGGACCGGACGGTTCCGCTGGCGTTCGGGCCCGCGACGATGCGGGAGTGGCTCGAGGGGTATCCGCTGGAGCTGCTGGTCCACACGTGGGATCTGGCGCGGGCCACGGGCCAGGTGGTGGCGCCGGACGCGGACCTGGTGCGTTCCGCGCTGGCGACGGCGGAGCGGATGGCGCGGCGCGTGCGTGAGGCGGGGATGGTGGGTGCGGAGGTCGGTGTCGCGGACGGCGCCGGTGACCTGGCGCGGCTGCTGGCGTTGTTCGGACGTGATCCGTCCGTTTGAGCCCCTCCCCTCCCCCGCCGGTTTCGGGGTGCGGGCCGGGATGGGGAGCGGTTAGGGTGCGGGTATGCGCCGACGACATTGATCTTCACCTGAGGCGGGGCTCGCGCGGAGGCTGTACGTCTACGCGTTCCTCGAGGATTTCGTTCTTTTGTACCCGGTCTATGCGGTGCTGTTCGCCGAGACCGGGTTGTCTCCCGCTGCGATCTCGTCGCTGTTCGTGATCTGGTCGGTCACGACGTTCGCGCTGGAGTTGCCGTCCGGTCTGTGGGCGGACGTGTTCTCGCGCCGGTTGCTGCTGGTGGCCTCTCCCCTGCTGGCGGGGACGGGTTTCGGTCTGTGGGCGTTCTTTCCTTCTTATCCGGTGTTCGCCGCGGGTTTCGTGCTGTGGGGCGCGGGGTCGGCGCTGCGGTCGGGGACGATGCAGGCGCTGGTGTACGAGGAGTTGGAGCGCGCCGGGGCGGCGGGGTCGTACGCGCGGTTGATCGGCCGGTCGGAGGCGGTGTCGCTGCTGGCGGTGGTGGCGGCGTCGGCGGTGGCGTCGCCGGTGCTGGCGGCGGGCGGTTACCGGGCGCTGGGTGCGGCGAGCGTGGCGGTGTGCGCGGCGTGTGCGGTGGCGGGGTGGTTCCTGCCGGAGTCGCGGGGTGCGGCGGAGGCGGAGGTCGAGCCGTCGCTGGGGTCGGTGGTGCGCGAGGGGTGGGCGCAGGTGCGGCGGGAGCCGGCGGTGCGGTGGGCGCTGGTCCTGGTGGTGGTGCTGGAGGGTGTGACGTCGCTGGACGAGTACGTGCCGCTGCTGGTGCGGTCGTCGGGGGTGGCGGAGGCGTCGGTGCCGTTGCTGGTGATGGTGGTGACGGTGGGCGACGCGGTGGGCGGCTGGCTGGCGGGGCGGCGTACCGGGTGGCTGCCGCCGGTGCTGGTGGTGGGTGCGGTGTGCCTGGCGGTGGGGTCGTTCAGCGGGCGGCCGGGTGGGCTGGTGCTGGTGGCGGTGGCGTTCGGGGTGTTCCGGTGGGCGTTGGCGGCCGCGGACGCCCGGTTGCAGGACCGGATCGGTGATGGGGCGCGGGCGACGGTGACGTCGGTGGCGGGGTTCGGGTCGGAGACGGTGGCGGTGCTGGTGTACGCGGGGTGGGCGCTGGGGTCGCGGTGGTGGGGGGCGGGGATGCTGATGGGTTTGGCGGCGGTGCCGTACGTGGTGGTGGCGGTCGTGCTGGGGTGGGGGGCGTGGCGGGGGCGCGTACATCGGGAGATGTAGGCGGGTGAGGGGCGGCTGGTGGTGGATGCGGCGTGAGGCCCGGCGGGCCGGGGCGTCAGTCCTCGGGCAGGAGGGGGCCGAGGGGGCCGAGGTCGAGGTTGAGGTCGTGGTCGTCGAGGTCGAAGTGGTCCTTGAGCCGGGTCATCGCCTCTTCCAGCCGCATCAGCGCCAGCCCGAGATCTTCGACCTGCTGGTCGGTGAGGTCGCCGCCTTCGGCGCGGCGCAGGGCCTGGCGTTCCATCAGCTGCCGGATCAGCTCGACGAGGGTCAGCACGAGCTTGACCAGGTCCCGCTCGACGGTCTCGGGGTCGGAGCGGAGCCGCTGCATCGTGCGGGAGGAGCGTTCGCGCAGGTCGCGTTCCCGGGCGGGCGCCGCCCGCACCGGGCTCGCGGCGGAGCCGCCGGTGCGGCCGGCGAGGATGTCGTCGGTGAACGGGTCCCCGGCGGCGGGGTCGCGGACCGACACCTCCCCCGTGACCGGTTCCCGGCCGCGCTCGCGGCGGTCGTCCCCGCGGGCGCGGGGACCGTGCTCGCCGGGGTCGTGGTCGTGGTGGTGGCGGTTCATGGGCGGTCCTCCTCGGGCAGCAGCTCGTCGCGGACGGTGGTGATCAGCGCCCGCAGCGACACCTGCACCAGGTCGACTCCGGCGATGGAGATCACCAGGTCTCCGGCGATGACGACGCCGCCGGCCAGGAGCCGGTCGAGCAGGTCCACCAGCGCGATGCGCTCCAGGGGGGCGTCGCCGCCGTGGTCGAGGACGGCCGTCACATGTCCCCCGGCTCGCGCGCGGGCGTGGCGGCGGCGGTGTCGATGAAGGAGTAGGGCGGCCACGGCCCCGTCACCTCCAGCTCGATGCCCGGCAGCCGCTCACCGGCCGCGCGGGTCACCGCCAGGAATCCGGCCACCTGCTCCTCGTCCAGCAGGTAGGCGGCGTTGAGGATCTGCGTGCCCGCCCGGCCCGACAGCCGCGGGTCCTGCGGCGGGTGGTGCCGGGAGGCCACCGCGTGGTCGGCGAGTTCGGCGTGGACGGTGTCGGCCTGCTCGCCGACCCGGCGTCCCGCCTCGGCGCGGCGGCGGCGTTCCTGCTGCCTGCGCCGCAGGTACGCCGTGCCGACGCCGCCGCCGGAGGACGGGGCGGGCGCGGGGCCGGTGGGCTGGGGGCCGGTGAGGGGCTCGGCTCTGGGCGCGAGCCCCCCACCGGGATCTGCGCCCCCGCCGTCGGGTGGGTCGGCGGGGATGTCGTCGGGGATGTCGTCGCCGCGCATGGCCTCGGGGTCGGCGTAGGCCTTCACGCCCCACTCCGAGCGGCCGGAGATCAGGTCGAGGATCTCGGTGAACCGCTCGCCCTGCGCCGCGAGCACCTCGGCGACGCGCGCGTCGTCGCGGTAGATCGTGGCGATCCGGACCGGGGCGGTGGGCGCGGCGTGCGCGGCGCGGTCCACCACGTCGTGGTGGGCGCGGGCGGTGGCCTCCAGCCACTCCAGGTCCTCGAGGTTGGCGCGCAGCGCGGCCTCGCCGTACTCGGCGAGGGCGACGGTGCTGACCAGGGCGGTCAGCTCGCCGGCGGTGACGCCGCGCACGGGCGCGCCGGCGACGCCGGCGGCGTCGCCGAGCGCGGCGGGGTCCAGGTGACGCGCCACCCCGTACAGGTAGACGGCGGTGGTGTCGGCGGGGCCGCCGGCGATCGGCGTGCCGGTCATGATCTGCGCTCCTTCCGCTGTTCGGGGCGGCCGGCGCCGCCGGTGCCGGCGTTAGTGCCGGCGTCCGGCGGGCCGGCCTCCAGGGCGGCGAGGCGTTCGCGGAGCCGCCGGTTCTCCTCCAGCAGTTCGCGGTCGGCGTCCTGCGCCCGGGCGGTCTCGTCCTGCCGGGCCTTGGACGACAGCGACGGGTCGTGCTCCCACCAGTCGATGCCCATCTCCTTCGCCCGGTCCACCGATGCCACCAGCAGCCGCAGTTTGATGGTCAGCAGTTCGATGTCGAGCAGGTTCACCCGGATGTCCCCGACGATCACGATCCCCTTGTCGAGGATGCGCTCCAGCAGGTCCGCCAGGTTGGCCGAGGACCGCTCACCGGCCATCGACCGTGCCGGGGAACGCTGCCCGGTCCAGGAGATCTCGCTCACTGCGTCTCAGTCCCTCTCCACTCGTCCGCGGGGATAGCGGCGGGCGCGGCGGTAGGCGACCAGGTCGCCGTCGGCGTCCACCTCGGTGTCGTAGCAGGCGAGGATGTCGGCGGAGTCGGGGATCCGGCGGGTCTCCACGACCTCCACCGCCACGCGCCAGCCGCCCTCGCCGGCGCGCTCGATCCCCACCACGCTCTCGGCGCTGCGGCCGGTCATCGCGGTGACGTGCTCGGCCGCGCGTTTGGCGGCCTCGGACGCGGACATCATCGGCTGCCTCCCTTACCCGTCCGGCCGGTAGCCGCGGGCGCGGCCCTCGTTCAGCCGTTGGATGAGCTCCTCCTCGCGGGCCGCGGCCTCCTCGTCGGTGATCTCACCGGCGGCGGCCTCGTCGGCGATCTGCTGCATCTCCGCGGCGATGCGCCCCGGGTCGTACAGCTGCGCCTCGGCCTGCTCGGTGAGGGTCTCGGCCAGCCAGACCACGCCCTTGACGGGTGCGAGCGGCAGCGTCACCAGGCCGCTGAACAGTCCCATCTGACTCAGGCCTCCGGGACGAAGTCGTAGGGCGGGAGCGGCCCGATCAGCCGGAGCCGGATGCGGTCGCCGTGCTCCTGCCCGAGCTTGTCCACGGCCTCCTCGAAGCTCGCGCGGCGGTCGGCGCGGACGAGGAAGGAGGCGTCCAGGACGTCCTCCTCCCGGGCGGGCGTCTTGCGCGCGAACGCCTCCGCGGCCGGGGCCGCGCCGTCCAGCAGGACCTGCCCGTCCTGGTCGCGGCGCCGCTCCATCGCCTGCGCGATCAGCTCGCCGAGCCGGATCCGGTCGTAGTAGACGGCGTCGGCGGCGTCCGGCGGGACCTCGCGCAGCCGGCGCGACAGCTCGGCGATCTCCGGTTCGGCCGACATGATCTCGCCGAGGACCTCGTCCTGGACGTAGGTGGCCTTGAGGCGCAGCTCGACGCGGCCCTCCAGCTGGTCCAGGACCTGGCCCAGGCGGTCGGAGTTGCCGGCGAGCAGTTCCTTCTCCACGGCCTCCCGGTCGGCCAGCGCCGCGCCGAACCGGAACGGCAGCACCACGGTGCCGGCCTCGACCAGCGCGTTGAGGACCCGCTGGTGGGCCACCAGGTCGGCGCGTTCGCCGAGGGCGCGGTCGGCGGGCAGGTCGCTGACGATCGCCGCGCACGTGCCGCCGTTCTGCACCAGCGACACCGGCCGGTCGTCCAGCCCGGTCATCTCCGCCGGCAGTTCCGCGTCCGCGCGGGTCACTCCGTACACGTACTGCGGGACCCGGTCGCCGGGGGGTTGCGGCGTGGTCATTCTTCCTCGTCCTCCTTCTTCCTGGACGAGCGGCGCCGCGCGGGCTGCTTGTCCTCCTCCTCGTCGGAGTCGCCGCCGCCGAAGGTCTCCTTCAGCCGCTCCTGCGCGCCCTCCAGCGCGCCGCGCGTCTTCTTCTTGGCGCCCGACTCCTGCATGCCCCCCACGAACTCGGGGAGGCCCTGCGAGGTCCCGTCGTGGGCGATGTCGAGGCGGTTCACGGCCTCGGCGAACCGCAGGTAGGTGTCGACGCTGGCGACGACGATCCGCACGTCGATCGTGAGGATCTCGATCCCGACCAGCGACACGCGGGCGTACAGGTCGATGACCAGACCCTTCTCCAGGATCAGGTCGACGACGTCGGCGAGCCCGCTGCCGGATCCGCCGCGTTGGACGTAGTTGCTGCCCGAAGTCTGCTGGGCGATTGGCCCAGTCATCTCATCTCCTCGTCAGGGGTTGCTTTTGGCACGACCCGGGTGTACCCACAGAGATCTCTCTAAACTGACGACCTCGTTTCGGTCACGGGACGGTCAGTGTCCGGCCGGGTGCGGGTCATGCCGCGGTGGGCTTCACGGGGGCTTCAAGAGGGGTTTCATGGGGGGCTTCGTGCGCGGTCCGGGCGGGAAAGCCGGAACGCCCCCGGCCGGGGCCGGGGGCGTTCGGTCGACGCGCGGGCGGTGCCGGGTCAGCGTTTCCTGGCGGTGACGCGTCCGACGACGACGCCGGCGACGGCGGCCGCGGCGACCGGCGCGGCGCGCAGGAAGCGCCGCAGCGTCACCAGCTTGGCCAGGGCCGTGGCCCGGCCGGGCAGCGCCGCGACCTGGCCGGCGACCTGGCCGCCGGTCTTGCCCGCGGCCCGCGCGGTGGCGCCGGCGGCCCCGGCGGTCTCCTTCGCGGTGCCCGCCGCGCCTCCGGCCGTCTTGCCGGCCGTCTTCCCGGTGGCCTCGCCGGCCGTCTTGCCGGCGGACCGGCCGGCCTTGGCCGCGGTCTCGCTCACCTGTCCGGGCCCGTTGCCCGGAACCGAGGGGGTCTTCATCATCTGTCCTTCCAATCGGGGGAATCGTGGGGGCCGGCCGTCGGCCGCCGCGCAGGGTGCGCTCGTGCGCGCCGCGGTCGGGGGCCGCCGGGACCTGCCCGGTCATCGGCCCCTTCCTCCTGCGCCGTCGCCGGACGTCCGCGCAGTCGGGTCGGCGTACCGGCCCGTACCGGGCGTACCCGAGCAGGTCCGGGCAAACATGGCCTTTGCGTCCCGCGTCCTCGTGGCGACTGGAATCCGCCGTCACCACCCGGTTCTGAGGGGCGCCCGCCCGGGGCCGGAGTTGATCGCGGACGGGGCGGCGGGCCACGCTGTGAGATCCCGCCGCCGCACCCCTCCCGGGAGGAGGTCCCGCTGAACCGCCGTCCTCCCCGTGCCGGCACCGCCCTCGCCCTGGCGGCCGCGGCGCTCGCCGCCGTCCTTGCGACCGCGTCCGGCGGGGCCCCCGCCCGCCCGCCGCAGCCGGGGGCCGCGCCGCCCGCCCGCGTCCTGTCGCGCTACGAGACCGCCGCGCCCGGCAACGCCATCGACCGCGACTGCGGCTACAGCGCCCCGCTGCCCGGACGACCGGGCCGCAGCCTGTGGCTGTTCTGCGACTCGGTGTGGACGGGCACCCGTCCCGGTCTGTGGCTCGGCGCCACCGCCGCGACCGCGCCCGCCGTCCCCGGCCGCGTCCCCACCGCCCTCACCGAACTCCCCGCCCCCTCCGGAACCGCGCACGGACCGGCACCCGCCGCGGACACGGGCGCGGACACGGACACGGGCGCGGCGCGGCCCCCGCAGGGGCTGCTCGGGCCGCCGCCCGGCCTCGTCCTGCCCGGCGGGCGGCCCTGCCACGTGCCCGGCACCGCCTACAGCGCCTCCTGGGTGTCCGGCGCCGCCCTCCCGCCCGGCGCGGACACGGTCCTGATCACCTACACCGACGTGTGCGTGACCGCGGCGTCCATCAGCACCCAGGGCTTCGGGATGGTGGAGTACCGGCCGGCGCGCAACGCCCTCACCGGCCGCGCGAGGCCCTTCACCGCGCCCGGCGGGCTGCCGTTCCAGCAGAACCTCGGCTCCCCCGTCTTCGCCGCCGGGCACCTGTACCTGTTCGCGGCCGTCTGCGACGCCCACGGGTTCGGTGCCTGCGCCGGCGGCCGCGTCGCCCTGGCCCGCGTCCGCGCCGACCCCGCCGCCTGGCGCGACCCCGCCGCCTACGAGTACCGGACGGCCGCCGGGTGGACCCGCGACGCGTTCCAGGCGGCGGGCGTCGTTCCCGGCGCCGCGCCCTACGCCGTCCACGTCGCCGACTACGCCCGCCTCGGCAGGGGCCTGGTCATGATCGAGCAGACCGGGCTGGGCGGCCGGTACCGGCTCTGGCGCGCCGCCGCGCCCGAGGGCCCCTGGCGTCCGGCCGGGGAGGGCACCGTCGGCTGCTCGGGCGGGACCGGCCTCGACCAGTGCCGCGCCCTCATCGGCCATCCCGGCCTCAGCACCCGGGGGGCGCTGCTGCTGTCGTACTACGACCCCGCCGACGACCACGTCCGCGTCCGCGCCGTCCCCTGGTGACCGCGCCCCAGCCCGGTCAGGTGCTCCACAGGCGGCGCTTGCGGTAGCGGGGCTCCCACGCCACCCGGTTGCGGTCGCGGACCGGGCCGGGCAGCGCCGTCAGGAACCGGCTGCGCGCCACCGGCGCGATCCCGTCCACCACCCACGGGACGAACAGCGGCGCGCCCGCGGCGCAGCGGCCCTCGGCCTCGGCGGCCAGCGCCCGCCACTCCGCGGGCTCCAGCAGCGACTCCGCCAGCGGCAGCGCGGTCGCCTCCTCGTGCCGCAGATGCGCCTCCAGCGCCTCCCGGAAGGCCGCCACCGCCGCCACCGCGCGCCCGTCCACCGGCGCCGGATCGGTCAGCACGGCGTCGACGCGGGCGGCCAGGGGCCCGATCCGGGCGTGCTCGGCGCGCATCTGCGCCGGCACGGCCGCCTCCGCCGGGCGCCCGGCCACCGCGCGCTCCACCCGCGGCCACAGCAGCCGGTCCTCCAGGTCGTGGTGCAGGCGGAGCTGGTCCTTGAGGTTGTCCCACCCGGCGCGCACATGCGCGGCCCCGCCCTTGCCGGCCGCCACCGCCGCCGCGAGCCGGTCCAGGTCCCGGCGGAAGGCGTCGTGCGCGGCGTACAGCAGGGCGTGGCAGGTCGTGTCGCGCGGCCGGACCACGAAAGTTCCCATGCACGTAAGAGGCCTCCGGCCGCCGCGGACGTGACACCCCCGGAGCCGGAGAGACGCATCTCACACGCCCGCGCCCCGCCGCTCGCCCGAGGTGGACGCGCCGGGCCGCTCAGCGCGGGCCGGCCTTGGCCAGGATCTCCAGGTAGTGCGGGTTGGTCATCACGCCCAGGATGTTGCCGAACGGGTCGACCACCGACGCGGTCGCGAACCCCGTCCCCTCGCCCCGCTCGGTGACCTTCTCGTGCTCGCGGGCGCCCATCGCCAGCAGCCGCTCCACCGCCGCCTCCAGATCGTCGACGTGCCAGTACATGACCGCGCCGCCCGGCCCGCCGTCCGCGCCGCCGCCCGGCCCGCCGTCCGGCCGGAAGCGGGCGTCGATGAGGCCCAGCTCGTGCTCGTAGTCCCCGACGCGGAACTCGTAGTACCCGGCGCGGCCGTCGGGCCCGGGGACGCTGAAGTACGGCGGGACGCCCAGCAGTTCGGCGTACCAGTCCCTGGCCGCCTCCAGGTCGTCGGCCCACAGGCTGATGGTGGCGAATCCGCGCAGCATGGCTCCTCCTTCGCGAGGCGCGGGACGTCCGGCCTCGGTACCGACGCTAGACCGGCATTAGGTCACCGAACGTCCTAAGTGGACGGCATGATGGGGAACATGCGCGACCCGTCCGGGCGGCTGCTGAAACTGCTGTCCCTGCTGCAGGCGCCCCGCGAATGGCCCGGCGCCGAACTCGCCGAGCGGCTCGGCGTCACCGCCCGCACCATCCGCCGCGACGTCGACCGGCTCCGCGAACTCGGCTACCCCGTGCACGCCACCCGCGGCGGCGCCGGCGGCTACCGCCTCACCGCCGGCGCCGCGATGCCGCCGCTGCTGCTGGACGACGACGAGGCCACCGCCATCGCGATCGGCCTGCGCACCGCGGCCGCCGGCGCCGTCACCGGCATCGAGGACACCTCGCTGCGCGCCCTCGCCAAACTCGAGCGGGTCCTCCCCCACCGGCTGCGGCACCGCGTCGCCGCGCTCACCGAGGCCGCGGTGTCCCTGCCCCCGCAGGACGGCGCGCCGCCCGCCGCCGACCCCGAGATTCTGGCCCTGCTCGCCGCCGCCTGCGTCACCCGCGAGCACGTCCGCTTCACCTACACCGCCGCCGGCGGCGACCGGACCCGGCGGCTGGCGCAGCCGCACCGCCTCGTCACCGCCGGGCGCCGCTGGTACCTGGTCGCCCACGACGAGGATCGCGGCGCCTGGCGCACCTTCCGCGCCGACCGCGTCAGCGCCCCGCATCGCACCGGCGTGCGGGGCCCGGTCCGCGAACTGCCCGGCGGCGCCGACGCCGTGTCCTGGACGATGGACGCCCTCGCCGGCGGATCCGGGACGATCCGGGCGCGGCTGCTGCTGCACGCCCCCATCGCCGAGGCCGCCGAGCACGTCACCGCCTGGCAGGGCGTCCTGGAACCGGCCGGCGAGGACGCCTGCCTGCTGCACACCCACTCGGACTCGCTGCGGTTCCTCGCCCACCGCGTCGCCCTGCTGCCCGTCGACTACACGCTGCTCGACCCGCCCGAACTCGCCCCGCACCTGGCCGCCATCGCCGCGCGCGCCGCCCGCGCCGTCCGGGACTTCCCCCGCCGGCCGTCCCGCTAGCCGAGGGAGGTGTCGCCCAGCGACTCCAGCAGGGCGCGCAGCGCCGCCGCCAGCCGCTCCCGCTCGGCCGGGTCCAACGCGGCCAGCAGCCGGTCCTCGTTGGCGGCGTGCAGGGCGACCAGCTCGTCCACGAGCTCCAGGCCGCGCGGCGCGAGCCGGATCCGCACCGACCGGCGGTCCGCGGCGTCGCGGACCCGCTCGACGAGCCCCTTGGCCTCCATCCGGTCGATCCGGTTGGTGATCGCCCCCGACGTCACCATCGCGGCCCGCAGCAGCGCCCCCGCCGTCAGCTCGTAGGGCGCGCCGTGCCGGCGCAGCGTCGCCAGCACGTCGAACTCCCAGCTCTCCAGCCCCTGCTCGGCGAAGAACCGCTTCAGCTCACGCCCCAGGAGCAGCTGCGCCCGCGAGATCCGCCCGATGACGCCCATGGCGGACACGTCCACGTCGGGGCGCTCCCGCGCCCACTGCGCCAGGATCTCGTCTACCGCATCCGCCACGGCCCCTCCCGAAATCTCAACATTGAGATTACCGACCGCTCCGGGCACCGCACCACGCACTCGACGCCGTCGACGCCGTCGGAACCGCCGCCCGCCATCGGGAACGCCGCCGCATCCCCCGAGGGCGCCGCCGTAGCCGGCCGCGGGTGGTGGCGGCCGGGTCGAGTCCAGGCGTCGGCCGGCGCTGCGGCACCGGCCGCGACCGCTAGTCCCGTGGTCGCCGTGCCAGTACGAGTGCGCGGCCGGTCAGGCCGACGGCGAGCACGCCGGCCGCGGCCAGGACCGAGTGCCAGGGCAGGGTGGCGGCCAGCGTGAGGCAGCCGACGGCGCCGAACACGTTCAGCGGCCGCGGCCAGCGGCGGTCGGCGGCGGGCTGGGTGAAGGCGGCCGCGTTGGCGATGGTGTAGTAGATCAGCACGCCGCAGGATGAGAACCCGATCACGCTGCGCAGGTCGGCGACGGCGACCAGCGCGCTGACGGCGACGGCGACCGCGATCTCGGCGTGGTGGGGTACCCGGTGGCGGGGATGGACGGCGGCGAGCGGGCCGGGCAGGTCGCGGTGGCGGGCCATCGCCAGGACGGTGCGGCCGATGCCGGCGAGCAGGGCCAGCAGTGCGCCGAGCGCCGCGAGCGCGGCCCCGGCGCGCACCGCGGGGGCCAGGGCGCCGACGCCGGCGGCCTGGACGGCGGTGGACAACGGCGCGGCCGCGGTGGCGAGCCGGTCCGGGCCCAGCGCGGCCAGCACCGCCACGCCGACCGCGGCGTAGACGGCCACGGTCATCAGCAGCGCGAGAGGGATGGCGCGGGGGATGGTGCGCCGGGGGTCGCGGACCTCCTCGCCCAGGGTGGCGATGCGCGCGAACCCGGCGAAGGCGAAGAACAGCAGCCCGGCGGCCTGCAGGACGCCGTAGGCGCCGCCGTGGCCCAGCACGGCCCGGCCGTGAAGGCCGGGCGCGCCGGCGCCACCGCCGGCGGCGATCGCGAGCACCACGGCGGCCAGCACGGTGAGACTGGCGATGACCAGGACGCGGGCGGCCAGCGCGGTCCGGGTCACGCCGCGGTAGTTGAGCGCGGCCAGGCCCGTCACCGCGGCGATCGCCGCGAGGCGTCGCGCCCACCATGGGCCGGGGACGGCGTAGGCGGCGAAGGTGAGCGCCATCGCCGCGCACGAGGCGGTCTTGCCGATGACGAACCCCCACCCGGCCGTGAATCCCCACCAGTGGCCCAGCCGTTCGCGGCCGTAGATGTAGGCGCCGCCCGAGGCCGGATGGGCGGCCGCCAGCTGCGCGGAGGCCACCGCGTTGCAGTAGGCGATCACCGCGGCCACCGCGAGCCCGAGCAGCAGGCCGGTGCCGGCCGCGCGGGCGGCGGGGCCGAACACGGTGAACACCCCGGCCCCGATCATCGAGCCCAACCCGATGAACACCGCGTCCCCGGTCCCCAGCCGGCGCGCCAGGCGGGCGGGGCCGTCCGGCCCGGGCGCGGGCGTGTCGGGCGGCTGGGGACCGGGAACTCGCGGGGCCATCGGCATCCTCCTCGGAACGCGGCGACAGGGGGCTGGGGAAGGGCATCCGGCGGTCAGGTGGTCGCGTCGCCGCCGGCGCGGTGCCCGGCGCGGTGCCCGGCGGCCGTGCCGGCGGCAGGGAGCGGCGGCGTCCGTACCAGGGCGATGACCGCCGCGGCGCTGAGCAGGGTCGCCACGGCGAGGGCCGCCCGCATTCCCGCGGGCCCGTAGGAGGAGGCCGACCACACCAGCGTGGCCAGGGCGGGGCCCAGGGCGAAGCCCAGCGTGCGGGCCAGACTGGTGGAGGATCCGGTGGTCGCCAGCAGCCGCTGCGGCGCGCGTGCCATCGCCATCGCCATGTTGGGGGCGTTGAACAGGCCGTTTCCGCAGCCGGCCACCAGCAGCCGCCAGCCCAGGTCCGCGGGATCCCAGGAGTGGTCCAGGGGCAGCAGCAGGGCCAGGCCCAGGGTGAACACCACCGCACCCGCGATGGCGGTCCTGCGCGGGCCCCACCAGTCGCCCAGCACGCCACCGACCGGTCCCATCGCCGCCATGCCGGCGGGGAAGAGCAGCAGGGTGGCGCCGGCGGCCGACACCGACTCCCCGAGCTGGCGTTGCAGGAAGAAGGGGGCGATGAAGAACACGGTGCCGATGGCCGTCGCGGCCGCGGCAAGGGCGACATGCGGCCCCACCTGCCCCGGGGCCGAGAGAAGGCCGCGCACGGCGCCGCCTGCGGGCATGCGCAGCCAGAGCGCCAGCAGCGGCGCCGCCGGCAGCGCGAGCAGCATCCAGGCCGGTCCCCCCTCGGCGGTCAGCGACAGCGCGAGCAGCAGCGCGGCGACCGCCGCGCTCAGCAGCCCCGCCTCGGTGAACCAGCGGCGGTCGGGGACGCGCAGCGCGGGGCCGGGCGGCAGCGCGCGCACGGCGACCGCCATGACGAGCAGGCTCACCGGGACGTTGACGAAGAAGATCCACGACCAGCCCGCCGCGTCGACGAGAACGCCGCCCAGCCCCGGCCCGCTGATCAGCCCGAGTGGGCCGAGGGTGGTGATCACCGCCATCGCGCGGCCGCGCGCCCGCGGCCCGACGGCCGCGGTGGCCAGCGCCGGAACCAGCGAGAACAGCAGCGCGCCGAAGGCCCCCTGCGCCAGCCGCGCGCCGATCAGCCAGGCCAGGCCGGGCGCCAGGCCCGCCGCGGCGCTGGCCGTCGCGAACCCGGTGAGTGAGAACAGCAGCGCCGGGCGCCGCCCGACACCGTCCAGCCAGCGTCCGCTCGGCAGCGCCAGACCGGCCAGCGGCAGCAGATAGGCCAGCACCACCCACTCGGTCAGGCTGGGGGCGACCTGGAGGTCGTGCTCGATCGCCGGCAGCGCGACGTTGACGATGCTCATGTCCACGGAGGCCATGAACACCGCCAGCGCAGCGGCGACCACCAGCCACCACCGGTCCGGCTGCGCGGCCTCCCGCGTCCCCGCGCCGCCGGGACGTTCCTTCCCCTCGACCATGACCGGATCTCCCTCGTCTCGATACGCCCGGGCCGCTCTCCCCCGCCAGCCCGACGAACCGGGCGCGGAGAACGGCCGAAATACATCAAGCTGGTTTGATGCATCAATCGGGCTGGATGTATCATGCGGGGCATGCCGCTCTCAGGTCAAGCCGCCCGGCCGCCGATGCTCGGCCTGGTCGCCCACGCGCTGCGGTGGCGGCAGCTCAGCGAGCGGGCGCGCGGCGATCCGCGCGTGCGGGAACTGGCGAAGGCTGGCGGCCGCCGGCTCCGCCCTTTGCACCCCGCCCTGTCTCCACTACCCCGCCCCACTGGTGACCGCATCCACCGACATCGAGACGGCGGACACCGCACCTTCGGTGTTGTTCAGCGACGGCCGAGGGACACGGAGCCTCTAGCGGTCGAGAACGGGGTGCGTGCCGGCGGCTACCCGGTCCTGGACGTCCTGTGCGGTCATCACCCGGCCTGACGCGCCGCGTATGAGGACGGGCCAGCGCGCCGCGGCCGCTTGGATGAGCTCCGCGGCGAGGGGCTGCGACTCCCCGGTGTCGAGGACCTCCAGTGACACCGAGTTGTAGGGCGCGTCGCCGAGGACCCGGCGGTGCAAGTCCCCCTTGCCCGGCTCGACCGGCGCCGCACCCGGCTCGTCCAGCCGCAGCCAGACGCGGCCCGCGCCGCGTTGCAGCAGCGCGTCGGTGTGCTCGTCGGGATCCATCCGCGCGCCGAGCGACCGGGCCAGCCGCTTGAGGGCGCCGGGGTCGACCGCAGCGGGGAGGATCAGGGTGACGTCCGTGACGCGCCGGCGCCGTGCCGCCGCCGGCGCGGCGTCATACGAGGCGTCCGGGACGAAGAAGCCGCCGTACCGGTCGCTCAGGCGGTCCTGGAACTCCTCCATCCCGACGATCTGCTCACCGAGGTCGTCCACCACCACGGGCCACCGATCCGCGACGGCGAGGACGTACTCGGCCACGAGCCACTCGCTCCCGGCGGCGCTGGTGAACTCGACCACCACCCGGGAGCGCGGCGGCGCGCCCAACTTCCGCGCGTAGGCGTCCAGAAGCGGCGGGCCGTAGGGAAGCGTGTCCGGTTCGTACGGATGCACCCATATCCGGCCTTCGTCGCGCTCCAGTTCCCCGCTCGGCGCGCCGCCGGGCTCGGCACCCGGCTCCCCGCCCAGCGCGCGGACGACCTCCAGGAACTCCGCGGGACCGACGATCGCGCTGGAGAGCAGCACCACGCTGCGAGACATCGGCTCCCCTCAGCACGGCCCCGGGTGCACCGGGGGTCGTTGACGAGGTGGTCTACGCTTCCGAAGACCTCGACGCCATTCTCTGCCCGCCCGGTCGGGGCGGGTCAACGGGGTCTTTGAAGCGCCGGTCTCGCGATGGACGGTAGGCCACTGGCGTCCCCTAGGACCTGCGGGCGCGCTGGCGGACGGCCTCATACAGCGCGACCGTCGCGGCGCTGGCGGCGTTGAGTGAGCTGGCCGCACCCCCGATCGGGATCCGCGCCATCATGTCGCAGCCCTCCCGCCAGCCCGCGCTCAGCCCGGCGGTCTCGTTGCCGATCACCAGCAGCACCGGGCCGGTCAGATCCACCTCGGCGATGTCGGCGGCACCCTTCTCGTCCGTGCCGACCACCATGAGCGGGCGCCCGGCCGTCCGCTCACGCCGCACCCAGTCCAGCACCTCGCGGTGGGAACGGACACGGACCACCGGCACCGCCAGCAGCGACCCGGTGGAGGCACGCACCGCCTTCGGATCGTAGGGGTCGGCGGCGTGCCCGGTGACGATCAACCCCGCCCCGCCGAACGCGTCCAGCGAACGCACCATCGTGCCGATGTTGCCGGGCCCGGCCGGCCGGTCGAACACCACCCCCAGGAACGACGGCACCACCGCGATCCGCGACAGGTCATCGTCGGCAGCGCGACCACCGCCACCAGCTCGGGAACCTCCTGGTCCTTACCGCTCAGCTCCCGCAGCAGTTCGGGCGCCATCGCCACCCGCTCGGCCCCGGCCCGCTCCAGCATCCCGGCCGCCCACCGCGACAGCGGCCGCTCGGCATCGTAGATCAGCGCCCGCACCGCCCAGCCGCGCTCCACCGCCAGACTGATCGGCCGGACGCCCTGCACCAGAAACTCCCCCGCCCGCTGCCGCTTGTTCCGGTTCCGCAGCAGCGCCTCCCACTGCTGAAACCGCGCATTCGGCCGCGAAACCCGCAACGCACCCCCCACCGGACGCTCCTGTCCTCGCTTTCCGTCAGCGAACACCCAAGCTTTCCACAAGACGATCTAGGTCAGGGCATCCTGCTGCGCCTCCTTGAGGGCACCACACAGCGCGCCGTGGCGACGAGGGACTACGGGCGGTCGTGGGCGTCCCCTCCACGACCTCGATCACGGCGTGACCGTACGGCGTGGCCAGGGCCACACCCTGCGCGTCAGCGCCGCGCCCGCGATCCACCGCCAGCTCCTCGAACGCTGCCGGCCTCCAGACGGCAGAGCCCAGGGCACCCCTGGTCCCGGCACAGCGCAAGGCCCCGCCGCGAGTACGAGAACCGCGTCAACGTCCTCCCAGCGGCTACAGCCACACCATGATCGTTCTCACCGATGACCGCCGTGCCGATGTTCCCCAAGGCCGTGGTCGTCCGCGCGGCTGCGGCGGTCCTGACCTGCGGAGGCGGCCTCAGCGCGGGCGGCGCGCTCCCGTTGCGCCGCGGCGTCGGCGCGCGCGGCCGCAAGGTCGGTCTCGAGCCGGTCGCAGAGGGCCTGGCGGGAGGCGAGCGCGTTCTGTGCGGCGGCCAGCTGCTGAGCGGCCTGCTCGGCGGCGGCCTCCAGGGTTTCCTGCCGACGTTCCAGGGCCTGGGCGCGGGCGGCCGCCTCGTGTCCGTGCCGGATCGCCTCGTCGCGCGCCTGCTCGGCGGCTTCGGCTCTGGTCTGCTGGGCGCGGGTGTCGCCGTGGGCGTTGGCCAGCGCTTCCCGTGCGGACGCCAGTGCCGCGGTGGTGCGCGCCAGGTCGGTCCGGAGGGCCTGCAGCCTGTCGGCCTGGGCGCGGGAGGCGGCTTCCCACTGCGCGCGCTCTCGCTCGTGGACGCTGCGTGTATCGCGCAGTTCGGCGGCCTTGGCGTCGCGGGCCGCCTCGGCGGCGGCCTGGGCATCGCGAGCGGCGTCGCGGGCGCTCTGATGCGCGGCGACGGCCTCGGCGGTGTCGGCGCGGACCTGCTCCAAGGCGGCGCGGTCCCGGGCCGCGGCTTGCTCGGCGGCCCGCCGGGCGGCACGGGCCTGTTCGGCGGCGGCGACCGCTTCCTTGCGTGCCTGGTCGGCGGCGTGGGCGCGCGCGTCGGCGTCGGCCTCGGCCTGGCCGGCCGCCGTCGCCTCCGCCTCGGCCTGCCGGACCCGGCTGAGCGCTCCGTCCTGGGCCTTGGCGAGGAAGTCCTGCAGCGCGGTCAGCTGCTCCTGCAGGGCGCTGACGGACTCCGGTACCCGCTGAGCGAGCGCTTCGGCCTGGTGGAGCGGTTCGTCGACCGCGGCGGCGTCGGCCGCGCGTCGGTCCCGGCTGGCCTGGTCGGCGTGGGCCTTGCTGCAGTACTTGGCGGGCCGTCCGCGGCCGCGGACCGGGAGCGGTTCGGTGCAGCCGGCCAGGGCGCACTCCCCCGCCGATGCCGTCGCTGAGGTCTCGGCCGCGGCATGCTCGCCCGCTTCTCCGTCGACCTCGGCGTTGGCGTCAACGCCGGGAGCGGCCGGGGGCTCGGCCTTGCCGGGCGGCAGGCCGCCCTGCTCGGCCGGGGATACGCCGCCGGCCGAACATCCGGCGGCGCCCGGGGGCACGCCGAGTGATGCCCGTGCGGGCGCGGGTGAGGTACCGCCCCCGTCGGCCGGTGGCGTGACCACCGCGCGGCCTGCGGTGTCCCCGGAGTCGCCACTGGTGCCGTTCTTGCTGCTCGTCTCGCTGCTCACCCGGCCCACCATAGCCATTTTTTCACTACACGACGCGATTAATGATTAACGCGTCGTGCGAAACGCGTAAGAGTGAAGACGTTGAGGCTCCGGGATAATGACGGTTATCCTGGTGTGCATGATCAACAGCGGCGACCGGCCCGCGATCGATGCCACACACGACCGCGCGGGTGAGCCGAGCACCGCGGTGGCGGGCGGCATGGGCGCCGACCCGCGGCCGGCCCCGGAGACCCCGGTGGGAGCCACCGAGCTGGTGCCGGCGCCGGCTCCGCCGACGTCCGTGACGCCGGGCCGGGAACCGGCGCAGGACCCGGTCGAGGAGGCCGTCGCGCTACTGCCCGCGCTGCCGCTCGACGATCCCGGCGACCGCTACGGCCTGCGGCTGCTGACCGCCGCATGGCTGCGCGGCCAGCGCAGCGACGCGACCCGCCGCGGCTACTACCGCGACCTGGGCGGCTGGCTGGACCACTGCGCCCGCACCGGGCTGGACCCGCGGGCGGCGCGCCGCGCCGACATCGACGACTGGACGGCGTCCATGACCGTCACCGTCGGCGGCCGGGCACGCCCGCCCAGCGCCGCGACCCAGGCGCGGCGGCTGGCGGCGGTGTCGTCCTGGTACGCCTACCTGCAGTCCAACGACGTCGCCGACGGCAACCCGACCCTGCTGGTCAAGCGCCCGACCAGCGCGCAGATCGCCGCGTCCGCCCGCAAGGCGCCCACCCTCGGCGTCGCCGAGACCGCGCGACTCCTCGACACCGCGGAAAGCCGCGCCGTCGCGAAGGGAACCGAGGCGGCCTGGCGCGACGCGGCCGTGACCGCGCTGCTGTTCTACACCGCGCTACGCGTCTCGGCGCTCACCGGCGCCGACCTGAGCGACCTGGACACCGAAGCCGGATACCGCGTGCTGCGCTACACCGCCAAGGGCAAGGGACCCGACGGACGCGACTACGTCCGCCTGGACGGCGAACTCTGCCGCGTCCTGGACGCCTACCTGACCGTCCGCGCCGAGCGGCGCCCGGACGGCGTCTGCCCGCCCGGACCGCTGCTGGTCACCACCCCACACCCCTACGACCGGGCCAAGGCCGGCGGCAAGCGCCTCACCCAGCGCGACGTCACCAACATTCTGCGCCGCCAGGCCACGCTCGCCGGGCTGCCCGCCGCGTCCCGGCTCAGCCCGCACAGCGGCCGCCGCACGGTCATCACCACCCTGCTCGGCAACGACGTCCCCCTCGCCAAGGTCCAGGACCTGGCCGGACACGCCGACCCCCGCACCACCCGCGGCTACGACGACACCAACCACAAACTCGCCTCCTCCCCCGTCACCGACCTCACCCGCATCCTCGCTTCACACCGCACCAGAACCCGCACCGGAACCGGTGATCCGACCTGACCGGCCGCGCCCTCGAACGCGAACCCGCCGCCGCACTGGGCGTCCCCCATGACGAGGTCCTGATCGCCGCGTTCATCCCGCTCGCCTGCACCATGGGCACCGGCTTCAGAACCGCGCCGCGCATCCCACGCGACCAGGTCCTTTCACTGGGAGCGGTGGTGGACGCCCGGCCGCCGCGCCTGTCGTGGCCGGGGTCGGGCGGGGTCGGGCGGGGTCGGGCGGGGTCGCGGCCGGTTCTGGGCACTCGCCCGCCTGCGCATATGGTGGGGCGCCATGGCGTTGCGACTTGTTCAGGTGAACTTCAAGGCCCGGGACGACTCGGCACTCGGCCGGTTCTGGGCGGAGGCGCTCGGGTGGGGCACCTCCAGTGAGGGGCCCGGGGTGACCAACCTCGAGCCCGTCGGATTCGACTGGCCGGATCCCACCGCCGTCTGCATCGATCTCGTCACCGTCCCGGACCCCGGAACGGTGAGGAACCGCGTCCACCTCGATCTGGCCACGACCTCCGCGGCCCACCAGGCCGAACTGGTGGACCGCCTGAAGGACCTGGGCGCGACGCCCGCGGACGTGGGCCAGAGGGACGTCCCGTGGACGGTCCTGGCCGACCCGGAGGGCAACGTGTTCTGCGTGCTGGAGCCCCGGGAGGTCTACCGGGACACCGGGCCGATCGCCGCGGTGGTGGTCGACTGCGCGGAGCCCCGGGCCATGGCGGGGTTCTGGGGCGAGGCGATGGACTGGACCGTGCACGAGACGACCGACGACCACGCGACGATGCGTTCCGCCGAGGGCGTCGGGCCGTACCTGGAGTTGATCCGCGCGCCCGCCGAGCGGTCCTGGTGGAACCGCGTGCATCTGGACCTGCTGCCCTTCCCCGTCGAGGACAAGGAGGCGGAGGTGGCCCGGCTGCGGACCATGGGCGCCACCGACCTCGACCTCGGTCAGGGCGATGTGCCGTGGACGGTCCTGGCCGATCCGGAGGGCAACGAGTTCTGCGTCCTCGGCCGGGGCTGACGCCGCGCCCGCCCCGGCGGGAAAACCGTTTGAGGGTTCGCTGCGCGGTCCCGTAGGTTGCCTGCGGCCCATCGCCGCGAGGACAGAGGACGAGACCGCGTGACCCCGCCTGCTCTTCAGACCTGACACCTTCTTCCGCTCACCTGTAGCCGGCGTTCGCGCCGGCTCCGCCGGGCCGCGCTCGCGCGCCCGGCCGCTCAGCGTTCGAGGCCGCGCGCAATCGGCCTCGTGTCAGGTCTTGAGAGCTCATGTCTTCACAACCTCATATCGTGCTGCCCTGGGTCGTGCGCCGGACCGGGCTGCCCCTGCTGTCGCTGCGGTGCGCGGCCTGCGGGCCGGAGTCGGCCGCCGTCGGCGAGGGCAGGTTCCGCGTCAACGCCAACGGCAAGCTGCTGGACGTGTGGCTGCTGGTCCGCTGCTCGTCGTGCGATCGGACGATCAAGCTCACCGTGCACGAGCGGGTGCCGGTCAGGTCGTTCGACCCGGCCGACCTGCGCGGCTACCGCGAGAACGATCCGGAGCTGGTGGCGTCCAGGCTGCTGGATCCGCTGCTGGCCCGGCGCAACCGCTTCGCCCTGGACTGGCGGGGCGCCTGGCGGCTGGACGCCCCGCCGCCGCGCCCGGACGGGCCGTGGCCGGTCCGGGTGGAGGTCGTCCTGGAGGACCCGGTGCCGGTGCGCCCGGACCGGCTCATCGCGCGGGGGCTGGGCCTCAGCAGGAGCGAGGTCCTGCGCCGGATCAAGTGCGAGGTCCCGCTGCGCCGCACGACGAGCGCCGGGTTCGCCTTCACGGTGATGCCCGTGGACTGACCGGGGGTGGAGCCGCGGCGGCCCGCCGCGGCTCCACCCCGGACCATGCCCGCGCTCGGCGGCCCGGGAGGGTCGTTCAGTGCTGCTCCTGGATGCGGAGCAGGTTGCCCGCGGGGTCTCGGACGGCGCAGTCGCGGACGCCGTAGGGCTGGTCGGCCGGCTCCTGGACGATCTCGGCGTCCGCGGCGCGCAGCCGCTCGAAGGTGTCGTCGAGGTCGGTGGTGGCCAGCACGACGCCGGCGTAGGTGCCCTTGGCCATCATCTCGGTGATGGTGCGGCGCTCGTCGTCGGTGACGCCGGGGTCTGCGGCGGGCGGTTCCAGGACGATGGAGGCGCCGGGCTGCCCGGCGGGGGCGACCGTGATCCAGCGCATCCCCTCGTATCCGGCGTCGGTGCGGACCTCGAAGCCGAGGACGTCGCGGTAGAAGGCCAGGGAGGCGTCGGGGTCGGTGTGCGGCAGGAAACTGGCGTGGATGGTGATGCCCATGCCGGTCACGCTAGCTGCGGCGCCCGGTCCGGTGCTTCTCGTTTCCTGACCGGCCGGGTGACCTGCTTGGCGACGCACGACGGCATGCCGGCCGTGGCGTCCGCGGCCCGGCGCCGGTAGACGCTGGGCGGCTCGCCGACCAGTTCGGTGAAGCGGGTGCTGAAGGTGCCCAGGGACGAGCAGCCGACGGCGAAGCACACCTCGGTGACGCTGAGGTCGCCGCGGCGCAGCAGCGCCATCGCGCGCTCGATGCGCCGCGTCATCAGGTAGCCGTAGGGCGATTCGCCGTAGGCGAGCCGGAACTGGCGGCTGAGGTGCCCGGCCGACATGTGCGCGCCGCGGGCCAGGGCCTCGACGTCCAGCGGCTGCGCGTAGTCGCGGTCGATGCGGTCGCGGACGCGGCGCAGCCGCGCGAGGTCGCGCAGGCGCTGCGCCGCGTCGGGACTGCTGCTCACCTGTGGAATCCTGCCATACGGCTCTGACCGGGCACGTCCGCGGCGGGCGCGACGGCCCGTCCCGCGGGCGTGTCAGGCGCCGATGTAGGACGCCAGGTGCTCGCCGGTGAGGGTGGAGCGGTCGGCGGTCAGCTGCGCGGGCGTCCCCTGGAAGACGATCCGGCCGCCGTCGTGGCCGGCGCCGGGGCCGAGGTCGATGATCCAGTCGGCGTGCGCCATGACGGCCTGGTGGTGCTCGATGACGATGACGGACTTGCCGGAGTCGACGAGGCGGTCCAGGAGGCCGAGCAGCTGCTCGACGTCGGCGAGGTGCAAGCCGGTGGTGGGCTCGTCCAGGACGTAGACGCCGCCCTTGTCGCCCATGTGGGTGGCGAGCTTGAGCCGCTGGCGCTCGCCGCCGGACAGGGTGGTGAGGGGCTGCCCGAGGGTGAGGTAGCCGAGCCCGACGTCGGCCATCCGCCGCAGGATCTTGTGGGCGGCGGGGATGCGGGCCTCGCCGGCGCCGAAGAACTCCTCGGCCTCGGTGACGGGCATCGCGAGGACCTCGCTGATGTCGCGGCCGCCGAGGCGGTGCTCCAGCACGGCGGCCTGGAACCGGCGGCCCTCGCATTCCTCGCAGGCGGTGGCGACGCCGGCCATCATGGCCAGGTCGGTGTAGATGACGCCGGCGCCCTTGCAGACGGGGCAGGCGCCCTCGGAGTTGGCGCTGAACAGGGCGGGTTTCACGCCGTTGGCCTTGGCGAACGCCTTGCGGATGGGGTCCAGGAGCCCGGTGTAGGTGGCGGGGTTGCTGCGGCGCGAGCCGCGGATCGGGGTCTGGTCGACGGCGACGACGCCGTCGCGTCCCGATACCGACCCGTGGATCAGCGAGCTCTTGCCGGAGCCGGCGACGCCGGTGACGACGACGAGGACGCCGAGGGGGATGTCGACGTCGACGTCCCGCAGGTTGTGGGTGTCGGCGCCGCGGACCTCCAGTTTCCCGGACGGCTCGCGCACCGACGGCTTGAGGGCGGCGCGGTCGTCCAGGTGCTGCCCGGTGAGGGTGCCGGAGGAGCGCAGCCCCTCGACGGTGCCCTCGAACACGACCTCGCCGCCGGCGGTGCCGGCGCGGGGGCCGAGGTCGACGACGTGGTCGGCGATCGCGATGGCCTCGGGCTTGTGCTCGACGACCAGGACGGTGTTGCCCTTGTCGCGCAGTTGCAGCAGCAGGTTGTTCATGCGCTGGATGTCGTGGGGGTGCAGCCCGATGGTCGGCTCGTCGAAGACGTAGGTGACGTCGGTGAGCGAGGAGCCGAGGTGGCGGATCATCTTGGTGCGCTGCGCCTCGCCGCCCGACAGCGTGCCGGACGGCCGGTCGAGGCTGAGGTAGCCGAGCCCGATCTCGGTGAAGGAGTCGAGGGTGTGCCGCAGCGTGGCCAGCAGCGGCGCGACGGACGGCTCGTCCAGGCCGCGGACCCATTCGGCGAGGTCGCTGATCTGCATCGCGCAGGCGTCGGCGATGCTGATCCCGTCGATCTTGGACGAGCGGGCGGCCTCGCTGAGCCGGGTGCCGCCGCAGTCGGGGCAGGTGGTGAACGTCACGGCCCGGTCGACGAACGCGCGGATGTGCGGCTGCATCGCCGCCCGGTCCTTGGACAGGAACGACTTCTGGATCTTGGGGATGAGGCCCTCGTAGGTCAGGTTGATGCCCTCGACCTTGATCTTGGTGGGCTCCTTGTAGAGCAGGTCGTGCAGTTCGTCGTCGGTGAACTTGCGGATGGGCTTGTCGGGGTCGAACAGGCCGCAGCCGCGGTAGATGCGGCCGTACCAGCCGTCCATGCTGTAGCCGGGGATGGTGAGGGCGCCCTCGTTCAGCGACAGCCCGTCGTCGTAGAGGGCGGTCAGGTCGAAGTCGGTGACCGACCCGGTGCCCTCGCAGCGGGGGCACATGCCGCCGGTGATGTTGAAGCTGCGCCGCTCCTTCACGGTCTTGCCGCCGCGCTCGAAGGAGACGGCGCCGGCGCCGCTGATCGAGGCGACGTTGAAGGAGAACGCCTGCGCCGAGCCGATGTGCGGCCGCCCGAGCCGGCTGAACAGGATCCGCAGCATCGCGTTGGCGTCGGTGGCGGTGCCGACCGTGGAGCGGGGGTCGGCGCCCATCCGCTGCTGGTCGACGATGATCGCGGTCGTCAGCCCTTCAAGGACGTCGACCTCGGGCCGCGCCAGCGTCGGCATGAACCCCTGCACGAACGTGCTGTACGTCTCGTTGATCATCCGCTGGGACTCGGCGGCGATCGTGTTGAACACCAGCGAGCTCTTGCCCGAGCCGGAGACGCCGGTGAACACCGTGAGCCGCCGTTTGGGGATCTCGATGCTGACGTCCTTGAGGTTGTTCTCGCGCGCGCCGTGCACCCGGATCAGGTCGTGGCTGTCGGCGGCGTGCGGCGCCCCCGTGTCGCTGTTCGTGGCCCTGCTCATCGTTCTCCTTCACCCCGCGCGGTCGCGGCCCTCGGCCGCGGCAACGGTCACTGTCTACCTGATCGCCCTGCCGGATCGGCGGCGCCGGCCGCGGCGCCCGCCGGGGCGCCCGTCCCCCGCGCTCGCCACGGTAGCCGGGCGCCGCCGCGGGCGCTTCTCGAATCCTGATCGGCTCGGCCGGACGCCGGGGCGCCGGGCGCTCGGGCGGCGGGTCAGCGGGTCCGGGCGGAGCGGCCGAGGCCGGGGATCAGCACGGCGCCCACCAGCAGGTGCATCGCGGCCAGGACGCCCAGGGACGCGGCATCGGCGGCGCTGCCGAGCGGCCCGGCCAGCGACAGGGCCAGGAACACGGCCGCGATGGCCGTCCAGGTGCGCCGGGGGCGGCGGGCGGCGCGTTCCAGCAGGGCGAGCAGGGCCCAGCCGGCCAGCCCGGCGGCGAGGGCCGCGGCGGCGACCATGCCCGCCCCGACCGGCTCGGTCCGCCCGCCGGTCCCGGCGGCCGGGTCGAGCCCGAGGACCGGGCCGGTCAGCGCCCACAGCGCGAGGGCCGCGACGGCGGCGGCGCCGACCGCCAGCGCCCGCCGGGCGCGCGTCCCGGGAGCGGGGGCCTGCCGGGTGGGGGCCTGCCGGGTGGGGGTGTCGCCAGACATGTCGGTCTCCTTCGTTCGGTTCACGTCCGGTCAGCGTCGCGGCGGCGGCGGGTGCGCCGCATCGGGCGCGGGGCGGGGGCGGGTCCGTCCGGGGGCGGGGCGGTCACCGACTTTGGTCGGTGTCGGCCCCGGGGGGCCGCCGCTAGCCTTTGCCCGGTGGACGAGGCGACGTTCGGCCAGGTGGACGCGGGTCCGCTGCGCATGCGCACCGGCGCTGCGATCATGCTCGCGGTGTCGGGGGCGCTGGTCGCGCTGACGGTGTGGGGCCGTACCGGGGCGGGCGGGGGCGTCCTGGCGCTGGACGTCGCGGTGGGGGCGGCGGGCTGGCTGCTGTCGCCTGCGCTGCTGTGGCGCCCGGTCCCGGCGGCGCTGGCGCTGAGCGCGCTGGCGGCGCTGTCCCCGGCGGCGACGCCGGTGGCGAGCATGGGGGCGCTGCAGGTCGCGCAGCGGCGCCCGTTCCCGGTCGCGGCGGGGGTCGGCGCGGCGGGGATCGCGGCGCACGTCGTGCAGGGGCTGCGGCAGCCGAGCGGCGGGATCTCCTTCGGCTGGTGGCTGCTGCTGGTCGCGCTCGGGTACGGCGCGGTGATCGGCTGGGGTGCGCTCGCCCGGGCGCGCCGCGCGCTGCTGATGTCGCTGCGCGAGCGGGCGCGCCGCGCGGAGGCCGAGCAGGGCCGCCGGGTCGCCGAGGCGCGGATGGCCGAGCGGGCCCGGATCGCGCGGGAGATGCACGACGTGCTGGCGCACCGCCTGTCGCTGCTGGCCACCTACGCGGGGGCGCTGGAGTACCGCCCGGACGCCCCGCCGGAGAAGCTGGCGCAGGCCGCCGGGGTGGTCCGGGCCGGGGTGCACCAGGCGCTGGAGGAGCTCCGCGAGGTGATCCTGCTGCTGCGCGCCGACGACGGCGGCGAGGATGGCGGGGACGGCGGGGACCGGCCGCAGCCCGTCCTGGCCGACGTGCCCCGGCTGGTGGCGGAGTCCCGCGACGCGGGCGGGCGGGTCGACCTGCGCGAGGAGGTGGACGGCGCGGCGGAGCTCCCGCCGGCGGCGGGGCGGACCGCATACCGGGTGGTGCAGGAGGCGCTGACCAACGCCCGCAAGCACGCCGCGGGCCGTCCCGTCCGGGTGGCGCTGGAGGGGCGTCCCGGCGCGGGGCTGGTCATCGACGTCCGCAACCCGCTGGCGGCCGAGGGCGGGCAGGCTCCGCCGCCGGGCAGCGGGACGGGGCTGGTCGGGCTGACCGAGCGGGTCCGGCTGGCGGGCGGCCGGCTGGACCACGAGGTCGCCGGCGGGGAGTTCCGGCTGCGGGCCTGGCTACCATGGCCGGCGTGATCCCTCCCCTGCGCGTGCTGATCGTGGACGACGACGCGCTCGTCCGCGCCGGGCTGTCGATGATGCTGGACGGGACGGGCGGGATCACGGTGGCGGGCGAGGCCGCCGACGGCGACGAGGTGCCCGCCGCGGCCGACGCGCACGCGCCCGACGTCGTGCTGATGGACCTGCGGATGCCGCGGGTGGACGGCATCACCGCGACGCGCCGGCTGCGCGCGAGGGCGAACCCGCCCGAGGTGATCGTGCTGACGACGTTCGACTCCGACGAGGACGTCCTGCACGCGCTGCGCGCGGGCGCCAGCGGGTTCCTGCTGAAGGACACACCGCCGGACCGGATCGTCCACGCCGTCCGGCGGGTCGCGGCCGGGGAGCCGATGCTGTCGCCGCGGATCACGCGCCGGCTCATGGACCGGGCCGCGACCGAGGCGGGCGCGCACCAGCGGGCCCGCGCGGCGCTCGCCCGGCTCAGCCCGCGCGAGAGCGAGGTGGTCCTGGCGATCGCGCGGGGGCGGTCCAACGCCGACATCGCGGCGGAGCTGTTCATGAGCGTGGCAACGGTGAAGGCGCACGTGTCCAGCGTCCTGACCAAGCTCGACCTGGACAACCGCACCCAGATCGCCCTCCTGGCCCACGACGCCGGCCTCGCCTGAGCCGCCGGGGAACCGGGGGTTCAGTGGGCGGGGCGGGGCCGCCCCCGCGGCGGGGGCTCGGGTCCCGGGGCGACGAGGGCGCCGGCGCGGGCCGCCGCGCAGGCGGCCGCGGCGGCGCGGTCGGCGGCGGCCGCGTCGACCGGTTCGCCGGTGATGAACGCGCGGTGGTAGAGGGGCGCGACGGCGGTGCGGACGACCTCGGCCGGGTCGGTCCCGGCGGGGACCTCGCCGCGGGCGGCGGCGCGTTCGACGATGACGGCGGACTGCTCGTGGCGGCGCGCGTAGAAGGCGTGCAGGGCGCGGGCGGCGGCGGCGCTATGCGCGGCGGCCAGCACGAACGCGCGGGTGAGAGGCTCCTGAGCGGGGTCGGTGAGGCCGGCCAGGACGAGCCGGGCGAGGTCGCGCAGGTCGCCGGCCAGGGTCCCGGTGTCGGGGACGGGCCACGGTTCCGCGGCGGCGCGGTCGAGGGCGTCGGCGATGAGGCCGTCAGCGCCGCCCCAGCGCCGGTAGACGGTGGTCTTGTGCACGCCGGAGCGGGCGGCGACGTTCTCGACGGTGAGGCCGTGGTGTCCGTGCTCGGACAGCTCGGCGAGGGTGGCCGCCCGGACGGCGTCGCGCACCCGGGCGGTGCGGCCGCCGGGGCGGACGGTGCCGGGCCCGGGCGCGGTCATGGGCGGGCGTCCCCGGCGCGGGTCGGAGCTCACGGCACCGAGCGTAACGCAACGCGGGTTGCGTTAACCTCGCCGCGGTGCGGTAACAGCAGTTGAGGACGAGGGGGGACGATCATGTCGCAGGGTTCGCACGCCACGATCAGGGAGTACGCGGTCACCGGCCCGGAGGCGGGCCCGTACGGCATCGCGGCCGGTCCGGACGGGGCGCTGTGGTTCACCGTCGTCCACGAGGACCGCATCGGCCGGATGACGCCGGACGGCGAGCTGACCCTGCACGGCCCCGCCCCCGCCGGGCCGATGATCATCACGGCGGGCCCGGACGGCGCGCTGTGGTTCACCGCGTTCCGCGACCACGCGATCGGCCGGATCACCACCGGCGGCGAGATCGCCCGGTTCGCCGCGCCCGCCGGCTGCGGCCCGTGCGGGATCGCGGCCGGGCCCGACGGCGCCCTGTGGTTCACCCAGATGCACACCGGCCGCATCGGCCGCGTCACCACCGGCGGCGACGTCACCGACTTCGCGGTGCCCGGCGAGGGCACGATGCCGTCGATGATCACGGCGGGGCCGGACGGGGCGCTGTGGTTCACCCTCAACCAGGGCAACGCCATCGGCAGGATCGCCCCGGACGGCGACGTCGCCGTCCACCCGCTGCCCACCGAGGGGACGGCGCCCGTCGGCATCGCCGCCGGACCGGACGGGGCGCTGTGGTTCACCGGGATCGGCACCGGCCACATCGGGCAGATCACCACCGACGGGAAGGTCACCGAGTTCCCGCTGCCCGACCCGGCGGCGCGCCCCCACGCCATCGCCGCCGGCCCCGGCGAGGACCTGTGGTTCACCGAGTGGGGCACCGCCCACGTCGGCCGCATCACCCCCGACGGCCGCGTCCACGAGCATCCGCTGCCGACTCCCGGCTGCGAGCCGCACGGCATCGCGCTCGGCGCCGACGGCGCGCTGTGGACGGCGCTGGAGTCGGGCGCGCTCGCGCGCATCGCCGTCGGCTGACCCCCGGGTCCCGGCCACCCGCGGCGTCCGGTGCGGGCGGGAACGGGCACGGTTCGAGGGGCGGTGGAACGTCCCGGCGCCACGGTGGAGCCGCGCGTCACGCGACATCCGCCACCGGGCGTCCCGTCACAGACGCTCGCGGTCGCGTTCGCCCATCTGCGGCCCGGCGCCGCTGCCGACCGGGTCGCCACCCGCCGCGGAGCCACCCGCCTCAGAGCCGCGGGCCGAAAACCGGTTGGCGAGATCGGCGGTGTTCGCCTACAACGGTCGGATGCTGCGCAAGTACCCCCGGACCCCGCACATCGAGGGGTCCCGGCTCCAGCCGGGCGACCACGACCTCGCCGCGGCGCCGTTCGCGGCGATTGCCGGGCGGCACCTGGTGGTGGAGGAGAAGCTCGACGGCGCCAACGCCGGGATCAGCTTCGCCCCGGACGGGCGGCTGCGCCTGCAGAGCCGCGGCCACTACCTGGCCAGCGGGCCGCGCGAGCGGCAGTTCGGGCCGTTCAAGGCGTGGGCGGCGTCGGTCCAGCACGTCCTGCGGGAACGGCTCGGCGACCGGTACGTGCTGTACGGGGAGTGGCTGTACGCCAAGCACACCGTCTTCTACGACGCGCTCCCCCACTACTTCTGCGAGTTCGACGTGCTCGACCTGTCGGACGGGACGTTCCTGTCGACGGCGCGGCGCCGTGAGCTGCTGGACGGCGCGCCGGTGGTGCCGGTGCCCGTCCTGCACGAGGGCACGGTGCCCGACGCGGCGGCGCTGACGGCGCTCGCGGGCCCGTCCACCTGCCGCACGCCCCGCTGGCGGGACGCGCTGCGCGCGGCGGCGGAGGCGGGCGGCGCCGACCCGGGCCGCGTCGCCGAGGAGACCGACTCCTGCGAGGAGATGGAGGGCCTCTACATCAAGGTGGAGGAGGACGGGCGCACCGTCGCCCGCTACAAGTGGGTCCGGCCGAGCTTCCTGACCGCGATCCCTGGACGCGGGCACCCACTGGCAGGACCGGCCGATCGTCGCCAACGGCCTCGCCGACCCGGAGGTGCTGTATGCGGGTGTTCGATGAGCTGTGCCCGGCGCCGCCGCACTGGGACGTCCCGTGGCGGGAGATCCGGGACGCGTTCGGCTGGGTCCGCGACCTGGCGGGCGTCCCGCAGGACGCGGTGTTCCACGGCGAGGGCGACGTCGAGGTCCACACCCGGATGGCGTGCGAGGCGCTGGCGGCGCTGCCGCGGTGGCGGGCCCGCCCGCCCGGGGAGCGGGTGCGGCTGTTCGCGGCCGTGCTGCTGCACGACGTCGCCAAGCCGCACTGCACCGCCGTCGGCGACGACGGCCGCATCACCGCGCGCGGCCATTCGCGGCGCGGCGACCTGATGGCGCGGCGGATCCTGTGGGAGCTGGGCGCGCCCGTGGCGTGGCGCGAGCATGTGGCGGCGCTGATCCGCCACCACCAGGTGCCGTTCTGGGCGCTGGAGCGCCCCGACCTGCAGCAGATCGCGTTCCGCGCCAGCCTGCTGGCCCGCAACGACGACCTGGTGCTGCTGGCGTCGGCCGACATCCTCGGCCGGATCTGCCCCGACACCGAGGAACTGCTCGACAACGTCGCCCTGTACGGGGAGTACTGCGCCGAGCAGGGCTGCCTGGACGCGCCGCGCGCGTTCCCGTCCGACCACGCCCGGTTCTGGTACTTCCGCACGCCCGGCCGCGACCCCGGCTACGCCGCCTACGACGACACCCGCTGCACGGTCACCGTCCTGTCGGGCCTGCCGGGCGCCGGCAAGGACCACTGGACCGCCGCCAACCGCCCCGGCGTGCCGGTCGTGAGCCTGGACCGGATCCGCGCCGAGATGGGGGTGTCCCCGGCCGGCGACCAGCGCGCGGTGGCCGCCGCGGCGCACGAGGAGGCCCGCGGGCATCTGCGCGCCGGGCGGTCGTTCGTGTGGAACGCCACCAACGTGTCCCGGCGGCAGCGGGACGCGTGCACCGGCCTGGCGGCCCGCTACCGGGGACGGGTCGAGGTCGTCGCGCTGGAGGCGCCCCCCGCCGTGATCCGCGACCGGAACCGGGCGCGGCGCGCTCCCGTCCCGGACGCGGTCGTCGACCGGCTGGTGCGCCGCTGGGAGACCCCCGACCCGACCGAGGCGCACCGGGTCGACTGGCTCACCACCGCCTAACCGCCCCGCCGCTGCCCCGCGGCGGGATAATGGGCGGGCCGAGAGAGGGAGGCTGCTCATGGGCGGGCGCGTGGCGCTGGTGACCGGCGCCGGATCGGGCATCGGCGCGGCGGTCGCGGCGGCGCTCCTGGACGCCGGGTGGCGGGTCGCGCTCGCCGGCCGGCGCGCGGAGCGCCTGCGGGAGACCGCCCGGTCCGCCGGCGGCGGGGAGGCCCTCTCCGTCCCCGCCGACGTCACCGACCCCGGGTCGGTGCGGGACCTGTTCGGCGCCGTCGCCTCCCGGTGGGGACGGCTGGACCTGCTGGTCAACAACGCCGGAACGTTCGGCGCGTCCGCGCCCGTGGAGGAGTACCCGCACGAGGAGTGGCGCGCCGTCGTCGACACCAACCTCACCGGCGCGTTCCTGTGCGCGCAGCAGGCGTTCCTGATGATGCGGGACCAGGACCCGCAGGGCGGCCGCATCATCAACAACGGGTCACTGTCGGCGCACGCCCCGCGCCCCCGCACGGTCGCCTACGCCGCCAGCAAGCACGCCGTGACCGGGCTCACCAAGTCCCTGTCGCTGGAGGGCCGCGCCTACCGGATCGCGTGCGGGCAGATCGACATCGGCAACGCCGCCACCGACATGACCGGCGGGTTCGCCGCGGGCACCCTGCAGGCGGACGGTTCGGTGCGGGCCGAGCCGGTGATGGACGTCCGGCACGTCGTCGACGCCGTCCTGTACATGGCGGGCCTGCCGCTGGAGGCCAACGTCCAGTCGATGACGGTGCTGGCCACCGCGATGCCGTCCCACGTGGGACGCGGCTGACCCGCCGCCGCGCGCCGCCGCCGCCCGCGACGGGACGCGACGGGACGCGGCGGCGCGGCGGGCCGCGTCCGTTCACCCTTCGTCGGGACGCGCACACGTTTAGCCGCTGACGACGGGGAACGCCACCTCCAGGCTTCGAGACCAAACGCGGAGGGGGCCTGAAGGCTATGAGCATCGTGCGGCCGACGCATGACGGCGAGACGACGGCCGAGAGCATGGGCGCGCACAGGCAGGACCAGGCCCGCGCCCCGGAGTTCCACCGCAACGGGCGCGGCGAGGCGGGGACGGGCGAGCTGGTGCGGCAGGCCGCGCAGCAGGTGTCGGAGCTGATGCGCGCCGAGCTGCGGCTGGCCGTCGCGGAGCTGAAGAGCAAGGGCCGGCACGCCGGCACCGGCGCCGGCATGTTGGGCGGCGCGGCGCTGGTGGCGCTGTACGGGGTGGCGGCGCTGCTGGCCGCGGCGATCGCCGCGATCGCGCTGGCCCTGCCGGTGTGGGCGGCGGCGCTCATCATCGGCGGGTTCCTGATGCTGGTCTCCGGGGTGCTGGCGCTGATGGGCCGGTCGCAGGCCAGGCGCGCCACACCCGCCAAGCCGGAGCAGGCCATGGACGAGGCCCGCCAGGCCGTGGCGGAGCTGAAGGAGAGGGCGACGCACCGATGACCACGCAGGGCAGGCACGGCACCGACGCCGCCACCGAGGAGCTGCGCCAGGAGGTCGACCGGGCGCGCCACGAACTCGGCGAGACGGTCGAGCAGCTGGCCGCCAAGGCCGATGTGAAGGCGCTGGCCCGGGAGAAGGCCGAGCATGCCAAGGACCGGGCCCGGGACGCGGCCGCGTCGGCGTGGCGGGCCGCGGGCTCGGAACAGGCCATGGCCAGGGCGCGGCAGGGCGGCGCGGTGATCGTCGCCGCGGGCGCCGTCGCGACGGCCGCGGTGTGGGTGCGCCGCCGCCGGACGTCCACCAGGCGGATGGGGCCCGTGCGGTTCCGGGTCCGCCCCGGTCAGAGGCACGCCGTCCAGGTGCGCCGCCACAAGGGCCGCTGAGCGGCACCGATCCGCCGAGAGGACGCCATGCCCGCCCCCAGAGCCATCGCCGACCCCCCGGCCGCCTCCTGGACGGCGGCGCTGAAACGCACGGCGGGGGAGGTCAAGCGCGACAACCTCACCGCGTGGGCCGCCGCGCTCACCTACTACTCCGTACTGTCGATCTTCCCGGCGCTGCTGGTGGTGGTGTCGCTGGTCGGGCTGGCCGGCCAGTCGACCACCGACGACCTGATCGCCAACATCGGCGACCTGGCGCCGGGCGCGGTCCGCGACCTGCTGGTCAGCTCGGTGCGGCAGCTGCAGGGCGGCGCCGGCGGCGCCGGGGTCGTCGCCGCCATCGGCCTGCTGGCCGCGGTGTGGTCGGCGTCGGGGTACGTGGGGGCGTTCATGACCGCCTCCAACGTCGTCTACGACATCCCCGAGGGCCGCCCGATCTGGAAGACCGTCCCGATCCGGATCGGCGTCACGCTGGTCACGCTGGTGCTGCTGTCGGCGTCGGTGATCGCGGTGGTGGTGACCGGGCCGCTGGCCCGCAAGGTCGGCGACGTGATCGGGGCCGGCTCGCAGGCCGTGACGGTCTGGAACATCGCCAAGTGGCCGGTGCTGCTGGTGGTGGTGGCGTTCCTGTTCATGCTGCTGTACTGGGCGTCGCCCAACGCCAGGCGCGGCCTGCGGGGCCTGGTGCCGGGCGGGCTCTTGGCGATCGGGCTGTGGCTGGCGGCGTCCGGGCTGTTCGCCGTGTACGTGGCGAACTTCTCCTCCTACAACAAGACCTACGGCAGCCTGGCGGCGATCATCATCTTCCTGGTGTGGCTGTGGATCACGAACCTGGCGATCCTGCTGGGGTCGGAGCTGAACTCCGAGCTGGAGCGCGGCCGCGCCATCGCCGCCGGCACTCCCCCGGACGAGGAGCCGTACGTGGAGTTCCGCGACACCCGCGCCTTCGACGACCAGCAGCGCCGCGAGGCGGGCCTGGAGGACGAGGACGGGGACAGGCGCGGGGACGGGGACGCCGGTGGCGCCGGTCCTTCGGCCGCGTCCGGGCCGGGCGCGACCCGCGGGCACCTGCCGGGCGGCCGGTCCTAGGGCGGGCGCGAGCGGCGGGTTGCCGGGGATTCACGGGTCGCACAGGGCCCGGCGCGGTGAATAGGATCTCCGCATGCTCCGTCCCGCATACCCGATCGAGACCGAGCGGCTCACCCTGCGGCCGTTCCATGAGGACGACCTCGAGGGCCTGTACGCCTACCAGTCCCTGCCGGAGGTGGCGCGCTTCCTGTACTGGGAGCCGCGCTCGCTGGAGGAGTCGCGGTCGTTCCTGAAGCAGAAGATGGGCGCCTCCACCGTGGAGAGGGAGGGCGACTGGCTGGTCCTGGCGGTGGTGTGGCGCGAGACCGGCGACCTGATCGGCGAGGTCAACCTGCAGTGGCGCAGCCGCGAGCACCGGCAGGGCGAGATCGGCTACATCTTCAACCCGGCCTTCCACGGCCGCGGGTTCGCCACCGAGGCCGCCGAGGTCGTGCTGCGGCTGGGGTTCGAGGGCCTGGACCTGCACCGGGTGTGCGGGCGGCTGGACGGCCGCAACGCCGCGTCCGCGCGGGTGCTGGAGCGGCTCGGGATGCGCCGCGAGGCGCACCTGGTGCAGAACGAGATCGTCAAGGGCGAGTGGAGCGACGAGGTCGTCTACGCGATGCTGCGCCACGAGTGGGACGCCCGCGCGGCCTCCTGACCCGCCGGCCGGCCCGGCATTATGGCGCGCCGGCCGTCAGCGGGCGGCCTGCTCCTCCAGCGACCGGGCCAGGTCGCGGACGTGGCCGCGCAGCTCGTCGGGCCGGCGGATCGCGAACGGGAACCCGAGCCCGGCCAGCATCCGCGCCATGCCGTCCAGCCGCTCGGCGCGCGCGGTCATCACCACGCCGCCCTCGCCGTCCTCGGCCAGCGTCGCGACGGAGGCGGGGACGCGGCGTCGGGCCTCGGCGAGGGTGGCGCGCAGCACGACCTCGACCTCGTGGGCGTAGGGGACGCGCGCCAGTGACCGGGTGACGTCCCCGACGGGGTCGACGCCGTCCGGCACGTCGAAGGTCGCGGCGCCGGTCTCGGCGGAGGCGATCCGGTCGACGCGGAAGGTGCGGGTCTCGCCGCTGCGGTGGTCGTGGCCGGTGACGTACCAGCGGCCGGAGTGGAACACCAGCCCGTGGGGGTCCAGGTCCCGCTCGGTCTCCTCCTCGCGCCGGGACCGGTACCGCAGCCGGACGCGGCGCCGCTCCCGCGCGGCGGCGGCCAGGGTGAGGACGGCGCCGGTGTCGGGCTCGGCCGCGCCGCCGCGGCCCGCGTCCGCGCCGGCGGAGCGGTCGGGGGCGGTGAACCCGAGGGTGTCGCGCAGCGCCTGCACGCGGTCGCGCAGGGCGGCCGGCAGGACGCGCTGCACCTTGGCCAGGGCGGCCTCGGTGGCCTGGCCGGGCAGGCCCATCCGGCGTCCGGCCAGCAATCCCAGCACGACGGCGGTGGCCTCGTCGTCGGTGAGCATGAGCGGCGGGAGCCGGTAGCCGGGCATGAGCCGGTAGCCGCCGTGCCGGCCGCGTTCGGCGACGACGGGGACGCCGAGGTCCTCCAGCCGGGCGGCGTAGCGGCGGACGGTGCGCGGGTCCACGCCGAGCCGCCGGGCCAGTTCGGCGCCGCCCATGCGGTGGTTGGCCTGCAGCAGCTCCAGCATCGCCAGGACGCGGGTCGTGGGGTGGGTCGGCTGTGGCACGCGTCACTCACTTAATCCGGGCGGTTCCTGTCCGGTATTCACCGTAGCGTGGCGGCACGCCCACCGAGGGAGGACGGCTGAGATGGCTGAGATGAAGGCAGGCGCCGAGATGAAGACCGGCGAGGCGACGTTCGTGCTGGTGCCGGGGTACTGGCTCGGCGCCTGGGCGTGGGACGAGGTGGCGCAGGCGGTGCGGGCGGCGGGCCGCGGCGTCCGCGCGCTCACTCCGGCGGGGCAGGCCGAGCGGGCCGGCGAGGCCGCGCCCGGCGGCGCTCCCGTCGACGTCGAGGCGCAGATCGCCGACATCGTGCGGGTCGTCGAGGACGGCGGCCTGGACGGGGTCGTCCTGGTCGCCCACAGCGGCGCGAACATGGCCGTCACGGGTGCGGCCGACCGGATGCCCGGCCGGGTCGCCCGCGTCGTGTACGTCGACAGCGGGCCGATGCCGTCCGGGATGGCCGCCATCGACTTCCACGAACCGCGCGAGCGCGCGGAACTGGAGGAGGCCGTCGCCGCGCGGGGCGGCGGCCGGGTGATCCCGGTGCCGCCGTTCGACCCGGACGCCGACCCGGTGAACCTGGCCGGGCTGTCCGCCGCGCATCTGGCCGCGATGCGCGAGCGCGGCACCCCGCAGCCGTTCGGAACGGCGACACAGGCGCTGACCAGGCCCGATCCGCTGCCGGAGACGCCCCGCACGCTGATCGCGACGACGATCCCGCTGGCCGCGGTGCGGGAGATGGGCGCGGCCGGGCATCCGGTCTTCGCGGCGATGATCGGGCCCGGCTGGACCTACCGGGAGCTGCCGACCGGGCACTGGCCGATGTTCTCCCGGCCCCGCGAACTGGCCGCGCTGCTGGTCGGCGCCGCCGGATGACTCACTTCTCCACAGCGCCGCGCGGGTTTCTTGTAACTCCCCCATGTAGATCGTTTGCGCCGGGGGCGAGGACACTCACCGGAGTCGCGCGGCCACGGGGGTCGGGCCTGACCCCGAGGTGAGCAGATGACACCTACCCTCAGCCGCCGTCCCCACCGGATCCCGCGCCGGCGTTCACTGGCCGCGAGCGCGGTCGGCGTCGTCCTGGCCGCCGGGCTCGGCACGGCGGGCGCGGCGCCCGCGCAGGCGCTGGCGGGGCCGGTCAAGGCCGACGACGGGGCGCGCATCACCGCGGAGCAGAAGGTCGGCGCCCGCGAGGTCGACATCACCATCTCCTCGCCCGCGCTGGGCAGGTCGGTGAAGGCCCGCATCCTGCTGCCGGCGAACTGGACGCGGGCCTCGACGGCGACGTGGCCGGTCCTTTACGCCTTCCACGGCGGCCAGGACGACTACACCTCCTGGACGAAGAACAGCGACATCGAGGCGTGGGCGGCCAAGTACAACGTCATCGTCGTCATGCCCGAGGGCGACAACGGCTCGTACACCGACTGGTACAACTACGGCAAGGGCGGGTCGCCCAAGTGGGAGACCTTCCACACCGCCGAGGTGCGCCAGCTGATGGAGCGCAACTACCACGCGGGCGCGCTGCGCGCGGCGATCGGGAACTCCTCCGGCGGGGCGGGCGCGATGGCGTACGCGGCCCGGCACCCGGGGCTGTTCAAGTACGCGGCGTCGCTGAGCGGGATCCTGTCGATGCGCTCGATCGGGATGCCGGCGATGCTGATGTTCACCAATGCCAGCAACGGGCAGGACCCGTTCGCGATCTGGGGCGTCCCGTGGGCCGACGACGCCAACTGGCAGGCCCACGACCCGTACTCGCTGGCGTCCAAGCTGCGCGGCACCGGGGTGTTCTTCTCCGCCGGGACGACGGGGCGGCCGGGGCCGGGCGACCCGGACGTGGCGCCGTGGGACATCGGCCTGCTGAGCGAGATCGCGGTGGGCGCGAACAACAAGGACTTCCAGAAGCGGCTGGACGAGCTGAAGATCCCCTACACCGCCCACATCTACGGCGACGGCCGCCACAACTGGCCCGCGTGGGTGCGGGAGTCGAAGTTCATCTGGCCGGCGCTGATGAAGTCGATCGGCGCCCGGCAGGCGTGACGCGCGCCTGAGCGCGGGGAACGGACCGGCCCGGTCCGGGGCGTGGCAGCGGCTGCCGCACCCCGGACCGGGCCGGGACGCGCGCCCGTCAGTGGCCGAGGCCGTCAGTAGCCGAGGCCGTGCCCGAACGGGTAGAGGACGGTGCCGGGCTCGTCGCGGGCGGGGATGGTGACGGGCAGCCGGCCGCGCGGGTCCTGTTCCCCGAACAGGACCGCGCCGGCCGCGCGCAGCGCCTCGGCGGTGTAGGAGTAGGTGGCGAGGTAGGTGGCGGCGCCGGGGAGCCAGGCGATGTCGTAGGGGTCGCGGACGGCGATGACGACGACGGGTTTCCCGGTGGCGATGAGGGCGTTGACGAGGTTCATCTGACCGGGCCCGTTGTGTCCGGGTTCGCTGGAGATGTCCCAGGCGCGGTTGGTGACGGCGACGACGAGGTCCTGGTCGCGGGCGGCGGCGACGGCCGCGTCGATGTCCGCCTGCCCGGGGTTGATGCCGGTCTGCCGGATGGTGGCGGTGGCGCCGCGGCGGGCGATCTCGGTGCCGATGGAGGCGGTGGTGGACACGCCCCATCCGGTGACCAGGGCGTCGCGGGGGCCGGGCCGCAGCGGCAGGACGCCGGCGTCGTTGCGGACCAGGGTGGTGGTGCGGTCGGCGGCGCGCTGCGCGGCGGCCAGGTGCGCGGGCGTCCCGACGGTCTGCGCGACCCGGGACTCGTCGGCGTAGGGGTCGCGGAACAGGCCGCGCCTGTGCTTGAGCTCCAGGATCCGGTAGACGGAGTCGTCGATGCGCTTCTCGGTCAGCTCCCCGGTCCGGACGGCGTCGACGACGGCGGCGAGCTGGCGGGGGAACACGCCGTCGCCGTCGGCGTCCGCGGGCGGTTTGAGCAGCACGTCCGCGCCGGCCTTGAGGGCGAGGACGGGGATGTTCTCGTCGCCGTACTTGTCGCGGACGCCCTGCATGTCGAGCGCGTCGGTGACGATGACGCCGCGGTAGCGCAGCCGCTCGCGCAGGATGCCGGTGAGGATGGGCCGCGACAGGGTGGCGGGGTCGCCGGAGGGGTCCAGCGACGGGACGACGATGTGCGCGGTCATGATCGCCTCGGCGCCGTGGGCGATCGCGGCGCGGAACGGCGGCAGGTCCAGCCGCTCCCATTCGGCGCGGGTGTGGTCGATCTGCGGGACGCCGGTGTGGCTGTCGGTGCTGGTGTCGCCGTGCCCGGGGAAGTGCTTGACGGTGGCGGTCACTCCCCCGGACCGGTACCCGCCCAGCTGCGCGGTGACCATGGAGGAGACCAGCGCGGGGTCGGAGCCGAAGGACCGGACGCCGATGACGGGGTTGGCGGGGTCGATGTTGACGTCGGCGTCGGGCGCGTAGTCCTGGTTGACGCCGATGGCGCGCAGTTCCCGTCCGGTGATGCGGGCCAGGGCGCGGGCGTCGCCGGTGCGGCGCCCGGCGGCCAGCGCCATCGCGCCGGGCGACTGGGTGGCGGGCGGCTGGACGCGGGCGACGATGCCGCCCTCCTGGTCGATGGCGATCGTCGCGGGGACGCGGTGCGGCCGGGCCAGCGCGGCGCGCTGGATGCCGTTGGAGAACGCGGCGAGCTGGCGCGGGTCGCGCACGTTGTCGCCGTAGTAGATGAACCCGCCGGGCTGGTAGCGGGCGACGACCTGCGCGGCGTTGTCGGCCCCGTACAGCTTGCGGTTGGCGGCGACGGCGGCGGGGTCGGAGGTGTCGGCGCTGGTGCCGTGGATCTGCAGGACGAACAGCTGGGCGGCCTTCTCCTCCAGGGTCATCGAGTCCAGCAGGCGCAGCAGCGCGGGGTCGCGGCCGTGCGCCGCGCCGGCGGCGGGCGCGGCGGGCGTGTTCAGCGCGGCCGCGGCGAGGATCGCGGCGGTGAGGCCGGCGGTCCAGCGGCGGCGGCGCGTGCGGGGACGGTTCATGACGGCTCCCTCCGGCCCCCGAGCCGATTGTTGATCATGCTCCTCCCGGCACGCTAGCCCGGCGGGGCGGCGCCGTCCACGGCAATGCTCGACGACGTCGCCGCCGCCCGCGCGGGCCGGGCCGCACGGTCGGTCGCACGGTCGGTGGCGGGGTCAGCCGCGGCGCAGCCATCGCCACCAGCGTGCGCCTTCGGGGTCGGGCACGGTGAGCGGGTGCTCCTGCACGTCGTAGCGGTGGATGTAGGCGCCGGCGAACGCCTGCAGGCTGGCGCCCAGCGGGACGCCGAGCAGCACGCCGACGGGCCCGGCGACGGCGGCGCCGGCGAGGATGAGCCCGAACGCGACCGCGGGGTGCATGTCCAGGGTGCGGGCGGTGATGCGGGGCTGCAGCAGGTAGTTCTCCAGCTGCTGGTAGGCGAGGATGAACAGCAGGATCCACAGCGCGGTCGCCGGCGACACCGTCAGCGCGATCAGGAGGGGGACGGCGCCGGCGAGGTAGGTGCCGATGGCGGGGATGAACTGCGACACCACGCCGACCCAGACCGCCAGGATCGCCGCGTAGGGGACGCCGAACCCGGCGAGGGCGGCGTAGTGGGCGATGCCGGAGATGAGGGCGAGCAGGCCGCGGGAGTAGATGTAGCCGCCGGTCTTGTCGACGGCGATCTCCCAGGCGCGCAGTACCTCCCGCTGGCGCCGCGGGGGCAGCAGGGAGCAGACCGTCCGGCGGAACCGGGGCCCTTCGGCCGACAGGTAGAAGGTGAACAGCAGGACGCCGAGGCCCTTGAACACGACGCCGAACGCGGTGGCGCCGATCCCCCACGCGTTCTGCGCGAGGGAGGACAGGTTCCGCGACAGCGCTCCGGTGACGGTGGGGAGCCGCTGGAACACGGTGTCCTGCGACAGGCGCGTCCCGAAGGTGGCGTTGACCCATCCGATGACCTGGCGGACGTACCCGGGGAACCCGCCGATGAGGTTGGTGGCCTGGGTGGCCAGCAGCGACCCGATGCCGCCGAGGAACCCGGCGGCCAGGACCGCGACGGCCACGAACATCAGCGCGGTCGCGGCGCCGCGCCGCCATCCGTGCCGGGCCAGCCAGTTGACGGCCGGTTCGATCGCGAACGCCAGGAACAGCGAGATCAGCAGGAGCAGCAGCAGGCCGCGCAGCCGCTCCAGCAGCCACAGTCCCGCCATGAACGCCAGGACGACGACGCCGGCCAGCGCGAACGCCTTCGGCAGCCACGGCGGCATCCGGAGCCCGGGCGCCGCGGCGGGCCGCGCCGCGGGATCGGCGGCGTCGGGCGGGACGTCGGCGGGCGCGTAGGCGGAGGTGTCGCCGGGCGTCTGCGGCATGCCCGCACGCTAACGGCCGGGCCCCGCCCGGCCCGGCCGTCCAGCCCGGCGGCAGGGGCAACCTTTGCCGAGCCTTCAGCCACCGCCCCCCCCCGGGGCCGCCGGGGTGCCGGGCGCTGGGCGCTGGGGGCGCCGGGCCGTGAGGTCAGGCGGGGGCGTCCCCGGGCGGCGGGACGAATTCGGGCTGGTCCAGGACGCGCAGCCAGCTGCCGTCGGGCTGGCGGCGGGCGACCTGGGCGCGGGCGCCGGCGCCGTCGCGGGGCGGGGTGGAGGTGAGCGCGAGGCCGCCGCTGATCAGGGTCGGCAGGGGCTCCTCCGGTTCGAAGCGGGGCCGGGCCTCCAGCACCTTCTGCCAGAGCGCCCGGATGGCGTCGCGTCCGACGGTCTGGGAGCCGGGCGGGTAGGCGAGCACGGCGTCGGGTTCGTAGAGGGCGGCGACGCCGGCCGCGTCGCCGGCGTTGGAGCGTTCGACGAACAGGCGCGTGATGTCCTCGGGCCGCATGGCCTTCTCGTATCGCGTCATGGCTGTCTCCGTGTGTCCGGTTGGGCTCGCCTTCCATCGTGGTCGCCGCACCTTCAGAAGTCCAAGAGATAGATGTTCTTGATCCCAGAAGCAGCGCTTATGAACTGGGCGGGGGGCGGGCGTCCGCCATGCGGCAGGATGCCGGGTATGGGCGAGGTTTTCACGCATCGGCTGCGGGTGCGGTACAGCGAGTGCGACCAGCAGGGCGTGGTGTTCAACGGCCACTACCTGTTCTTCTACGACGTCGCGCTGACGGAGCTGTGGCGGGCGCTGGTCGGCGAGTACGGGGAGATGGTGGAGGACGGCTACGACCTGGTGGTGGCCGAGGCGCGGATCCGCTACCGGGAGGGCGCGCGGTTCGACGAGCTGCTGGACGTGTCGATGCCGGTGGCGCATCTGGGGACGACGAGCATGACCGTGCGGCCGGTGTTCCGGGTGGGCGAGCGGCTGATCGCCGACGGTGAGGTGCGGCACGTGTTCATCGACCCGGCGTCCAAGGCCAAGCGGGAGATGCCCGCGCGGGTCAGGTCGGCCCTGCGGCCCTACCTGGACGGGACGGGCGCGGCGCCCTCCGCCTGACCGGCCCTCCGCCTTACTCGGCGCCCTGTTCTGCCGCGGTCGCCGAGGGCGCCGCGGTCGCGCTGGTGCTGCTGGCGGTGTCGGTCACGCTGGAGGCCCGCCGCTTCCGCGCCGGCAACGCCTGACCGTCCCGCCCCCGTTCCCCTGTCAGGGTGTCAGGGGGACGGCGCCGGGATCGGCGTCCGGAACCGGCCGTGTCCCGCCGGCCGGGGGCGGGGGGACGCCGGGGCGGGCGACGGCGGCGCGCTGGGCGATGTAGGCGCCGGCCAGCACGATCGCGCCGCCGGTCATCTGCAGCGGGGTGAGGCGCTCGCCGAGCACGGCCCAGGCGACGAGGGCGGCGGCGACGGCCTCGGTGTAGCAGATCGCGCCGCCGACCTGGGCCGAGAGCCGCTGCAGGCCCGCGACGCCGGTGAGGTAGGCGATGACGGTGCTGACGATCGCGATCCAGGCGACGAGGGTCCAGCCGGGCGCGGTGTGGCCGGCGACGGGGACCTGGGCGGGCAGCACGTCCCACGGCAGCGCCCAGGGGGCGGCGAGGGGGGCGAGCGCGGCCGCGGCGACGACGCTGCCGGCGGAGGTGATCACCAGGGGGTCGGCGCGCCCGGCGAGCCGGTCGGCGATCAGGAAGTACCCGGCCTGGCAGGCGGCGGCGCCGAGCCCGGCGGCCAGGCCGAGCGGGTCCAGCGACAGGCCCGTCCACACCCGCACGACCAGCGCCAGCCCGGTCATGGCGACCGCGACGCCGGCGGCGGCGGAGCGGTGCACGGGGACGCGGCGCACCAGCCGCAGCCACCCCAGCACCACGACGGGCCCGCCGAACTCCAGCAGGCTCGCCACGCCCACCGGCAGCCGGGACGCGGCGACGAAGAACAGCGCCTGGCAGCCCGCGATGGCGGTCAGCCCGTAGGCGACCAGGGGGCCGGCGTGGGGCCGCAGCCCGCGCAGCGCCGCGCGGCCGCGCAGCACCGCGGCGATCGCCGCCAGGACCAGCGCGGCGACGGTGATCCGCAGCCACACCGCCTGCAGCGGGCCGAGCCCGGCCTCGATGAGGGCCTTGCCGAAGGGCCCGGAGGTGCCGAAGCACACCGAGGACACCACCGCCAGGCCGACACCGGCGGCCCGGCCCGTCCCCGTGGTGCGCGCCGCGCCGCCCATCCCCACCCCCGCCGCACGGTTCGCCCGCCCCCGCGGCGAGCTAATGATCATCCTGTCATAACAGTCCTTACGCGCCGAGGGGGAGATACCGCCCGGTACCCGCCCGGTTCGGCCGAGCGATGCCGGAAACGGGGCACCGGGCGACTACTATTCGCCGGATGAGCTGGCAGGCGGCCGGGGCGGGGCCCGGCGGAACCGGAGGCGGCCCGAGCGGCGACCTGTTCGCCTCGGTCGAGGGCAACGTGCGCGAGCTGGTGGCCTCCCCATGGTGGCAGACCGCCCAGCCCGCCGCCCGCGCGGCGCAGGTCGCCGCGCGGATGCTGTGGGGCGCCGGCGAATGGTGGCTCTACGGCGCGTGGGGCCGCTGGTACCGGTGCGGACTGGACGGCGCCTGGCATCCCTGCCCGCCGCCCGCGGCGTTCGAGGACCGCCGCGTCGCCGTCCCCGCGCCGCGCGGCGCCGGGACCCCGCCCGTCCCGCCGCAGCTGTTCCCCACCGGCCCCGACCTGGCGGCCGGGCGGGTGGCGCCGCTGGGGTTCCTCGGGCCCGTCCCCGACACCGCCGTGGTGGCGCGCATCTCCCAGGCCCTCACCACCGCGCTGGCCGTCGACCCGCAGCAGTTCGCCCAGCGCGACCCCATGTTCCAGCCGGGCACGCCCAGCACCGTCGCGGCCGCGTGGGGCGCGCTGCTGTGGTGCGCCGGGTCCCCGGTCGCGCTGACCGAGCACCCGCTGATCGAGTCGTTCATCCCGTTCCTGACCACCTCCGCCGACCGGCTGCACTGGATGATGCCGCCCGACTTCGCCACCCTGGCCGGCTACTACGTCCACCGGCTCGGCGCGGGCGACGGCGGCGGTGCCGCCCACATCGCCCGTGTCATGTACGAGGTCGCCGCCGGACTGCAGGCCGACCCCCGGTTCCGGCCCGGCGCCGACGCCCTCGCCGCCGTGACGGCCGCGTCGCTGCGGATGGTCAACCAGGACATGGCCACCGTCCGGTACGGGCCCGACGCCGTCCTGCAGGAGTGGCGGCGCCGCTGCCCCGCCGAGTACGCCACCCCGATGGTCCGCGACACCGCGCCCGGCGAGTACCTGCGCCTGGCCCTGTACGACCTGCAGCAGATCGTCGCCGGGCTGACCGGGCCGCGCCCGTCGGCGCCCGGCCGCGGCCACGACGAGGTCCGCCGCGCCGGGATCGCGGTGCTGGCCGCCGACCTGCAGGCCGCGCCCGGCGCGCTGCCGGCCCTGCAGCGCTGGCTCGATCCCGACAGCGCCCGCACCCTGCAGGCGGTCCTGGCCGACCCGGCCAACCCGCTGCGGACGCTGTGGCCGCGCGACGGGCGGCTCCCCGACGCGCTGCGCAGCGACGACGCCGACGCGCTCGCCGCGCTGCTGTCCACCACCTACACCCTCGGGCTGACGTGGTGCCGGCTGGCGCAGGTCGCGCCGCCGGCGAGCGGGTTCGCGGTGCCGCAGGCGGTCGCCGCGGAGCTGACGTCCCCGGCGATGCACAGCCCGCCGTCCACCGACGAGCTGTCGGCGTGGGACATCATCAAGGCCGCCCGCGCCCACATGGCCGCCGAACGCGGGGGGCCGGGCGCCGACCAGCCGGTCGCGCCGGTGCCCGAGCCGGCGCAGGACGCGCCGGGCCCGCCGCCCGCGGTGGCGCCCGCCCCGCCGCCGGCCGCGCCCGCCCCGCCGCCGGCCGCGCCCGAGCCCCCTCCCTCCGCGTCCGGGGCGCCGGAACCCCCCGCCCCAGCCTTCGCCCCGGTCCCTCCGGCCCCGGCTCCCGCGGCGCCGCCTGCCGATCCGTTCGCCGCGGACGCCCCGCCGCCGCGGATCGCGCCCCCGCCCCCGCCAGCGTCCTGCTCGGGCCCGTATGGCGGCGCGTCACCCCGCTGCGGACCCTGCACGCCGCCCTCTGCCGCGCCACCCGCACCCCGCCCGACGGCCGCCGCCCCCTCCCGGCGTGCCTCGGCTACTGGCCGGCCGCCGCGTGGCTCACCGGGTTCGTATGGCTGGAACTGGTCGCGCCGCACCGCTCCGCCCCCCGGCTCGTCGGGACGCTCATCCTCGCCTACGCCGCCGCCAACCTCGCCCCGGCCTGGTGGTTCGGCCGCGACTGGTTC
>NZ_JAXCEI010000019.1:0-128672 GCF_041463655.1 Actinomadura monticuli | reverse complement strand
TAGGCAATCGCCGTTCTACGGGGCCTTGTTGCTTCCCGGCCCGCAGACACGCCCCCCGCGATCAGTCCGTGACCTGGCCACTCGCTCCGACCATCTCAACATCCGAGAACGCAATCAGCCCTGCCCGCCCGGCATGGATGGGTCCCTCTACGGGTGTTCGGCTAGTGAGCCGCTTCGTACTGCTCGATAACGTTGGCGGGGATGCGCCCGCGATCGTTCACCTTGACGCCGGTGGACTTCGCCCACTCACGAATCTCGGCGCTGCGCTCGCGGCTGCTGGTGCCGCGAGTCGTGGCTTTGCCTCCCCTGACGGCCTTGATTCGACGGCCGCCGTCCATGTACGGGTGAAGAGCGCTTCGAAGCTTGTCGGCGTTCTTCTCGCTGAGGTCGATCTCGTACGCCTTGCCGTCGATGGCGAACGACACCGTCTCGCTGGCCTCGGCGCCATCGAGGTCGTCTGTCATCTGCACTATGACCTTCTGTGCCATGCGCGTTCTCCTCCCCCTGGTGTTACTGAGTAACCTTTACGGTAGCCGACTCCGGTGCGTAATTGACCCAGAAGAGCAGCATCCCGTTTCGGTCTTCGACAGCGTTGACGCCGGGTCGGTCGGTTGGGACGTCCTAGCTGATCGTCCCTAATATGTACTGCCCGGGACCGGGGCTCTCTTGTCCGAGAATGCTCTCAGGCAGGCCCTGGGCCCCGCGGGCTCCGCCGATGGTGTCGATGCCGGAAACCACCTTGCCGTCCGCGCCTACCCAGTGGGCACAGGTGTAGATGTCTCCCGCGTCCGTGCCCACGTTCTTGATGTCGAGTGCGAGACAAACGAACTCGCCGTTCTGGGCTCGCTGCATCTCACTTGTGGACTGGATCTGCGGTTGCCGGGACGCTGGTGCATAAGCGGCACAGTCCGCGCGCTCCGTATCACTCTCGACTGACACCGGCCCCCTCGGCCGACGAGTCGTTTTGGCGGCAAATGCCCTGTCGCTTCCTCGGCAGGGGGCAGGGCCGCAACGGCTCGCCTCGGAGTTTTGAGTTTTCTTGGTACGGCACTCTGCGGTGCGGGTGTTCATGCTGGTCAGCGGCGATCTCAACACATGCGGGCGCTTGACCTCGGGGCGCTGACAGCGTGTGCACATGATGTGCAGATCACGTTTTCGCAGGTCACAGCGATTATGGGCAGATCATGAGCACCTCGGATCGACAGTGCCCGCCGGTCAGCTGCTCATGATCTGCTCATGGGCTCTGCCGAGATGTCGGTGACCGATTCACCGACCGACCTCTCGGGGGTTCCCATGAGCGTGACCAGCATCATCACCGGTGTCCGTCCGGCCGACCGCTCCGACCGCGCGGCCTGCCGCCGCTCCGGCGCCGAGGCCCTGCACGTCCTGGACGTCGCGGAGACGACGTTCGATCTGCTGACGCGCGGCCCGGCTCCGCTGTCGGTGGACGGCGCGGCGCTGGGGCACGGGCTGCCCACCCGCGTGATCGCGCTGGACGAGGTCCGGGCGATCCTGCTGCACCCGTCCACCGGGCCGGAGGCCCGTGACGCCGTGTGGAGGGAGCTGGTGCTGCGCGCCCGCCGCCACGGGTCCTCCTGGGTCATGGGGTGCGTCGGGATCGCGCTACCCGGTTTGAAGGGCATCGTGCGGGACCGGCTGCGCGGTCTGGAGAGCGAGCCCGGGGCCGGCACCTCGCGGGTGGCCGGTGACCTGCTGTCGGCGTTCTGCGAGGCGCTACACGAGATCGACTTGCAGCAGCCCCGGATCTCGCGGCGGCTGCTGGGGCGGTCGGCCAAGGCCGTCCAGCGCGCCTACCGCTGGCACGCGCAGGTGATCCCGGTGGACCCCTGCACGCTGGCGCGGGTCAACCCCGCCGACTCCTCGGAGGGGCACGTGGACCTGCTCATGGAGTCGGCTGTCCGGCAGGGCGTCATCACCTCGTTCGAGGCCGAGATCATCACCTTGACCCGGTTGGAGGGCGCGAACCTGGCCGACCTCGGTGAGCGGCTCGGGATGTCGTATGCGGCGTTGGCGAAGCGCCGCAGCCGCGCCGAAAAGCGCTTGGTCACCGCGATGCGCGACGAGGGTCTGCGGGACGACTTCGCATCGCTGATGTCCAAAACCGGGGTGTGAGCGGTCCAGTTACTTAGTGGAAGCAACCCGGGGTCGAAGACGGGCTCGGGCCGGATGGTCACCCGGTCCCCATCCGTCAGACCGTCCGCCGAGTGCCCTTGCCGAAGGAGGACACCCGCAAGGCCCGGCCCGTCTTCACCCCGTGGTTTCCAACCTTCCGACCGGCGCCTAGCTCCGCCATTTTCACCCGCCGCCTCGTCACATGCCTGGAGGGCTGCCCGTTGAGCATCCGTCCGTTGTCCGAACTTCTTCCGTCTCGCCGGCCAGAAGTGAGCCGGGGCCGTCTCGCCGCCGCGATCGTGCTGTGGTGCGCGGGCATTCTGGTGTGCGGCCTGGTGATCGCCGCGACGCTGGCCTCCGCGGCCGAGGCACACGTCATTTCAGCCCCGCCGGACAATGCCCGTCTTCAGGAGGTCATCTCCAACCTGCGCAATGTCATCGTCGGTCTGCTGGTCGCGCTGGCCACGCTGTTCGCCACGATCGGCGGAGTCCGCTATCTGCTGGCCGGTGGCGACCCCGGCGAGGCCGAGGCGGGGAAACGCACGCTGCGCAATGCCGCCATCGGTTACGGCATCGCCGCTCTCGCCCCGATCCTGGTGCAGATCCTCCAGTACATCGTCGGGTCCTGAAGATGCGGGCCTGGATTCGCAGGGTTCGGCGGAGACGTGCCTTGATCGCGCTCGCTCTTCTGGCGGGCACATCGGTGTTGAGCCTCTTCCTGCATGTCACCGCTGACGCGTCTTCCTCCGCTCAGCATGCGAGCACCGCGTCCGCCGTAGCCCCGTTGGATCCGGAGGACGACGGCGACTCCGGCGATGGCCAGGAGGGCGAGGACGACTGCGGCTGGGTGGACATGGGCTGCCACACCAAGGAGGCGATCACCGGCTGGTTCCGGTCGCTGGCCAAGAGTGCTCTGACACCGGTGCTGGGCTTCTTGGCCAGTACCCAGCTCGGTACGCCGGAGATCGGGTCGGCGCCGATGAGTCAGGCGGAGGAGATCTGGGCGACGTCCCGCGTGATCGCGAATACCTGCTTCGTGCTCCTGGTGCTGGTCGCCGGCGTGCTGTTGATGGCCGGTCAGACCTTCTCCGGCGCCGCCGGCCCCGGGCAGGCGATCGTGCGGCTGGTGGCGGCGTTCGCCGCGATGAACCTCAGCCTGGTCGTGATCGGGTACGGAATTCAGCTCGCCAACGGGCTCGCCCGGTCGATCCTCATGAGCGGCGCCGACGAGATCAACCCGGATGAGGCCGGGCGGATCTTCGCCGAGGGCATCGGCGCCTCGGTCAACACCGCGGGGATCTTCTTCGTTCTCGTCACGCTCGTGGTCGTCGTCCTGGCCTGCATTCTGGCGTTCATCTACGTGATGCGGCTGGCGATCATCATGATCTTGATCAGCGTCGCGCCGATCGCGTTGATGTTCCACGCGCTGGCGCTCACCGACGGCCTGGCCAGGCTGTGGTGGCGCGGGATCACCGGTGCCCTGGCGATCCAGGTGTGCCAGTCGTTCGTGTTCATCAACGCGCTGCGGCTGCTGCTGTCACAGCACAGCGACAACAACCATGCCTTCTTCGGGGTCCCGACCGAGCAGGCCGAATTGATCGATCTGCTGCTGGTGATCGCGCTGTTGTACATCCTGATCTGTATCCCGCGTTGGGTCGCGCGCACCGTCTGGCAGCCCGCCCAGCCGCGCATCCTCTCCCAGCTCGTGCGGACGTTCGTGGTCTACAAGGGCGTCGGCGCAGTGCTGGGTGCGGTTGGGAAGGCGACTCGGGGCGCGCGTGGCGCACGCGCGGCGCGGACCGCGTCCGCTGGGGCTGCCCGGCCGGGACACGGTGGCGGGTCCCGGCGGCGCGGCGGGCCGAACGGGCCCCGTGGTGGGCCGTCCGGTGGCCCGCACGGCGGCCCGGCACCGCGTCCCGATCGCGGGCCCGGTCATGGCCCCCGTTGCCACCAGCCGCGTGGCGCTGACCGGCGGCATCGTCCGCGTCCCGGTCCGGCGAACGGGGCCCGTAACGGCACGCACAGCGCCGCGCACGGCGGCACCGGGACCCATCACCGGGCCGGGCACGGGGCAGCCCCCAGGGGCGCGCCGCACCGGCCGCCCGTCCCGCCCGTCCCCGGTCGGACGGGTGCGGGCGGGCCGGCCCGGCCGCACCCGCGTATCCCGGTACAGCCGCCGACACGCCCCTACCGGCGTGCCGAGGCCCCGCGTCGTCCGGCACCGCGCAGGTTCGTGCGGCTCGACCCGCCCCGCTACCGGCGCCATGGCAGGAGGAACCGTTGAACGACGATCACGAGCCGCTGTCCGCGCGTATCCCAGCCGACGTGGAACAACCGGACAAGATCATGTACGGGCTCACCACGCGTCAGCTCGTCATCCTCGCGGCGACCGCGGTGATCTCGGCGTCGGTGTTCGTCGGCGTCTCGCCGTTGCTGCCGGTCGCGGTCACGGCGGGGCTGTGCTTCCCGCTGGTGACGGCGGGATGCGCGATGGCGCTCGGCCGCCGGGACGGCATGGGCCTGGACCGGTTCGTTCTGGCCGCGCTGGACCATCTTCGCCGGCGACGCACGCTTGTCGCCGCGCCCGAGCCGATTCCCCAGGCTCCGGCCTGGTGCAGGGTGCGGGGGCAGTTGCCGGGCGCGCTGCGGTTTCCGGTCCGTGCCGTCCGTCAAGACGGCGTCATGGACCTGGGTAGTGAGGGGACGGCCGTGCTGGTGCGGGCGGGGACGATCTCGTTCGGGTTGCGCACGTCCGCCGAGCAGGCCGCGCTGGTCGGGTTCTTCGGGCGTTGGCTGAACTCCCTTGAGGCGCCGGTGCAGATCTTGATCCGGGCCCGTCCGGTCGATCTGTCCGACCTCGCCGCGCGGTTGGCGGAGGCCGCGCCCGATCTTCCGCACCCGGCGTTGCGGCGCGCGGCCGAGGACCACGCGGCCTATCTCGACGAACTCGGCGACTCACGCACGCTGCTGGTGCGCGAGGTGCTCATCGTCGTGCGGGACCAGCCCGTTCCCGGTGCGGGACGTCGAGGGCGCGCGCGGCAGGCGAGCGCCGTGGTCGTCTCCCGCCGGGCCGTTGAAGCGGTCCGGACGCTGTCCGGGTTCGGGGTTACGGCCGAAGTCCTGGACGCCGATGCCTGCGTGCGCGTGCTGTCGGACGCGTTCTCGCCCGGTTACCAGCGGCCTGCTCCGCCTGCCGACCTGGACCAGCCCGTCACTGCCCACAGCGACGAAGGAGTTTCGGAATGACGTACACCCATCGGCGCTGGCAGCGACCGGCGGTCAACGAGTTGGCCGAAGGGCTCCGCCGCTATGCACAAGGCGCCTGCGGGGAACTCGCGGCGGTCGAGCTCCTGATCGTTCACCGGTTCTGGCTGACCCGCGCCGATTTCCGTTCGCAGTTCATCGAGCGCGACGTCGCCCCGGACGCCGGCGAGGATGTGCTCGCCTGGGTGAAGTGGGACCGGGCCGCCGCCGCGCTGGCCGGTGGGCGCCTGGTGTGCTCGGCGGGCGAGGCCGCCGTCCTCCAGATCGCCGCCGCGCTGGCCACCGGCGGCACGTTCCCCGCCGCATCGCTGAGCAGCCTCGACCGCGAGAACTTCGCCCATGTCCTGACCGCGACCGTGCAGGCCAGCGGCCACTCGGCCGTCCAGGTGGTGGTCCGGTGAAACTGTCCGCACTCGTCCGCGCCACCATCACCCCGCCCGTGTCCGCCGAGGACAATGACCGGGACCAGCGGGTCGGGCTGGGTGACATGCTCGCACCCGCCGCGCTCCGCGTGAACGCATCGTCGCTGGAAATGCCAGACGGCTGCTGTGCCTCGTTCGCCATCACCGGGTATCCGCGCGAGGTCGGCGCGGGCTGGCTGGAGCCGCTGCTCACCTACCCCGGCCGCCTGGACGTCTCACTGCACGTCGAGCCGATCCCGCCGATGGTCGCCGCGCAGCGGCTCCGGCGGCAGCTCGCCCGCCTGGAGTCCAGCGCCCGCGCCAACGCCGAAGCGGGCCGGCTAGCCGACTTCAGCGTCGAGGCCGCCGCAGACGACGCGGCTGACCTGGCTTCGTCGCTGGCGCGCGGTGACGGCCGCCTGTTCCGCGTCGGCCTCTACCTCACCGTGCACGCCTGGACCACCGAGGAGTTGGACGGTGAGGTTCAGCAGGTTCGGGCCTTGGCCGCGTCCCTTCTGCTGGACGCGCAGCCGACCACGTTCCGTGCCATGCAGGGATGGGTGTCGACGCTCCCGCTCGGAACGGACGCGATCCGGCAGCGCCGCACCTTCGACACCAGCGCGCTGGCCGCGTCGTTCCCGTTCGCGTCCCCGGACCTGAACGCGCCGACCGGCTCCAACGAGGTGCTGTACGGGGTCAACGTCGCCAGTTCCGGCGTCGTGGTGTGGGACCGGTTCGCCCAGGACAACCACAACTCCGTCGTCCTGGCCCGGTCCGGCGCGGGCAAGAGCTACTTCACCAAGCTCGAAGCGCTGCGGCTGCTGTATCACGGCGTCGAGGTGTCGGTGATCGATCCGGAGGACGAGTACCGGGCCCTGGCCGAGACGACCGGCGGCACCCACCTGGGCCTCGGCGCGAAGGGTGTGGCGTTCAACTCGTTCGACCTGCCCACCGACCAGGGCGACGACACCCTGATTCGCCGCGCCCTGTTCACTCAGACGCTCGTCGCCGCGATGCTCGGCGAGGCCCTGACGCCCGCCGCGCGTCCCGTCCTGGACCGCGCCGTCCTGGCCGCTTACGCCTCCAGGGGCATCAACTCCGCGCCCGCCACCTGGACGCGTCCGGCGCCGCTGCTGGCCGACCTGGTCGAACAACTCGCCATCAGTTCCCATCCCGAGGGCGAGGCGATCGCCGAACGCCTCACACCGTACGTCGCCGGGTCCTACAAGGAGTTGTTCGCGCAAGCCACGACGACCCGTCCGGACGGGCACCTGGTGGTGTTCTCACTGCGGGACCTGCCCGAAGAGGTCAAATCCGTCGGGGTACTGCTCGCGCTGGACGCCATCTGGCGCAAGGTCGCCAACCCCGCCGACCGCCGCCCCCGCCTCGTGATCGTCGACGAGGCGTGGATGCTGATGAAGGAGGCCGAGGGCGCCCGATTCCTCTACCGGCTCGCCAAGTCCGCCCGAAAGCACTGGGCCGGGCTGACCGTCGTCACCCAGGACGCCGCCGACCTGCTCGCATCCGACCTCGGCCGCGCCGTCGTCGCCAACTCCGCGACCCAGATCCTGCTCCGCCAGGCGCCCCAAGCCATCACCGCCGTCGGCGACGCGTTCGCCCTATCCGAAGGTGAACGGGCTTTCTTGCTGTCGGCTGAAAGGGGCGAGGGCCTCTTGTGTGGCGGGAACGCCGGCGATCGGGCAGCCTTCGCCGCCATCTCCTCGCCCGCCGAACACAAGGTGATCACCACCGACCCCGCCGAGTTGCTGGACAACGACGGTCAGGAGGCCGACCCGCCATGACCTCTCCCAGCGATGTCCCCGAGTGGACGCGGATCTTCGACCAGGCCGAACGCATCCCGGTGCTGGTCGCCCAGTACGGGCCGACCATCGCTGTCGCGTCCGGAGTCGCCGCTCTCGTCATCAAGTTCGCGCGGGCCACGGTACGGCGCTGGCAGACGCGACGGTGCGCACGCGACGCCCGCCTGATCACCGTGTCCGTACCACCCCAAGTCGATCCGGCCAGTGCGCCCGCATGGTGGGCCCACCAGGCCGGCCTGCTCGCCCCCGCCTGGAAGCGCTGGATCTTCGGGCAGCCGTATCTGGCGTTCGAGTACGTCGCCAGCGCCGCCGGGGTGCGAGTACAGGTCTGGGTGCCCGGAACGGTGCCGCCTGGCATGGTCGAGGAGACGATCCGGGCTGCCTGGCCGGGCTCCACCACCACGACCCGTGCTTCCGCGCCGCCCATCCCGCCGTCCACCCCGGTGGCCGGAGGCCGTCTCGTGCTGTCGCGCGCGGACGCCTATCCGCTGAAGACCGATCACCACGCCGACCCGATCCGCTCCCTCCTCGGCGCGGTCTCCGGGCTCGACCAGGGCCAACGCGCCGCCGTCCAGATCCTCGCCCGCCCCGTAACGGGGCGCCGTCTGGCGCGCGCCCACCGCGTCGCGTCCCGGCTCAAGGGCGGGAAACCCGCCACGTCACGCGGCTTCTTCTTCGACCTGCTCACACCCGGGACACGCACCAGCCACCCTGGCTGCCCAACCGGCGCCGCTCATGCCAGCGTGCACCCGGAACGGGCCGAGCAGGTCCGCGCGATCCTGGCCAAGGCGACGCAACCGCGGTTCGAGGTCGACATCCGTTACGCCGTCGCCACACCCGACGCCGCCAACGCCGAGAAGTGGCTACGCGGACGAGCCCACGCCCTGGCATCGGTCGCCGCGCTGTTCGCCTCCGGCCACCAGCACCTACGCCGCCGCAGGCTCCGAGACCCGGCCCTCACCTTGGCCGAGCGGCACTTGGGACGCGGCTATCTGCTGGGCGCCGCCGAGCTGGCCGCGCTCGCCCACCTGCCCCTCGATCCGGACGCGCCCGCGATCACACGCGCCGGAGCCCGACCGGTCGCACCGTCCCCAGACGTGCCCACCGGCCCCGACACCGCCCACGGGGCCGCACGGATGCTGGGCGACGCCGACGCAGGCCACGCCCGCCCCGTGGCGATGCCGGTCATAGGGGCACGCCAACACGTCCACGTCCTCGGACAGACCGGCGTCGGCAAATCCACCCTGCTCGCCTCGCTCATCCTCGGCGACGCCCGCGACGGCCGCGGCGCACTCGTCATCGACCCCAAGGGCGACCTGATCGCCGACGTCCTGGACCGGCTCCCGAGCCGCATGGCAGGACGGACGGTGGTGTTCGACCCGTCCGACCCCGCACCGCCCCCCTCGGTCGGGATCCTCTCCGGCCCCGACCCGGCGTTCGCCGTTGACTCGGTCGTGTCGATCTTCCACCGTTGCTTCCGCTCGTCCTGGGGGCCGCGCCTGGACGACCTGCTGCGGTCGGCCTGCCTGAGCCTCATGCGCGCCCACGGCTCCCGCGCCACCCTCGCCCAAGTCCCGCAACTCCTCACCGATGCGGCGTTCCGCGCCCGCGTAGTCGGACGGCTCTCCGACGACCTTCTACGCGGCTTCTGGGCCGGGTACGACGAACTGTCACCGGCCGGACGGGCGGCCGCGATCGGTCCCGTGATGAACAAGCTCCGCGCCGTCCTGCTCCGCCCCTTCGTCCACCGGGCCTTGTCGGCGACCGGATCCACCGTCGACCTGGCCAGCCACCTCGACCACGGCGGCCTCGTCCTAGCCCGCCTCCCCAAAGGCGTCCTCGGCGAGGACGCGGCCCGCCTCATGGGATCACTCCTGCTCGCGCACACCTGGCAAGGCGTCACCCGCCGCGCCGACCTTCCCGAGGACGAGCGTCCAGACTCGGCCGCCTACATCGACGAGTGCCACAACTTCCTCAACCTGCCAGGATCGGTGTCCGACATCTTGGCCGAGGCCCGCGGGTACCGGCTCTCGCTCGTCCTGGTCCACCAGCACCTGTCCCAACTGCCCAAAGATCTGCGCGACGCGGTCTCCGCCGACGCCCGCAACAAGATCTACTTCGCCGCCTCACCCGAAGACGCCAGCGACCTCGCCCGGCACGCCGGCCCCGTCCTGTCCGCGCACGACCTCGCCCACCTGGGCGCCTACCAAGCCGCCGGACGCCTCGTCACCGCCGGCCAGCCGACGCAGGCGTTCACCTTCCGCACCCGTCCACTCCGCGAGGCGATCCCCGGCCGCGCCGACCACATCCGCGCGGCCTCCCGCCAACGCTTCACACCACGCGTGACGACGACCGAACCCACCACCAGAAAGGGCGGGCCGCCGTCCGACCCGCGCACCGAGAGCCCAACCACCGAGGGGAACCAGCCGCAGTGAAGAAGGTAATCCGCCAGCGCCGAGCGGCCAGCACACCCAGACGAGTAACACCCGAACTGTTCCTCGAACTCCGCGCACGGCTCACCGACCGCGACCAGGCGATCCTGGAGCTGGTCTGGGAACACCGCGTTCTCACCACGCACCAGCTCGCCGCGATCTTCTTCACCACGCCCGGCAAGGCCCGTGACCGCCTCCTGCACCTGTTCCGCCTCAAGGCCCTCGAACGCTTCCAGCCCTGGGTTCCCATCGGGGCAGCGCCCTACCACTGGGTCCTCGGTCCCCTCGGTGCCCAGCACCTGGCCGCCCACCGCAACATCACCCTGTCCGGACTCGGCTACCGCCGCACCACCGCACTCCAGATCAGCCATTCCCGGCACCTGGCCCACCAGGTCGGCGTCAACGAGTTCTTCACCCAACTCCACGCCCACGCCCGCCGCACGCCCGACGCCCACCTCGACAAGTGGTGGCCCGAGCGCCGCTGCACCCAGCTATGGGGAGACCTCGCCCGTCCCGACGCCTACGGCCGATGGACCGAGACCACCCCTGGAGCCCAGGGGCCGGCAACGGTCGACTTCTTCCTCGAACACGACACCGGCAGCGTCACCCTCGCCATAGTCGCCGCCAAACTCAACGGCTACGAGGCCCTCGCCGAGGCCACCGGCATCACCACCCCCGTCCTGTTCTGGCTGCCCAGCACGCGCCGCGAAACGCACCTGCGCGCCCTGCTGGGAACACCACCAGTCCCGGTCGCCACGGCCGTCCATACACCCGTCGGCACCGCCACCGGCGGCCCCGCCGGACCCGTATGGCTACCGGCAGGGCAGGACGGCCCCCGCCGCCGATTGACCGACCTGGCAATCGTTCTGCCACCACCGCCCGCTACCGGCCCCGACAGGACGGAGGACACCGATTGCCGGTAATCGCGCTCCTGGTCGCCCTCGTCGTCCTGGCGGTCGTCCTCATCGGCGCGGTCACCGGTTCGACGCCCCCACCCGACGCATGCGGACAGCAGGCCACCGAGCCGCCGGTCACCGGAATCCCCGCCACCTACCTCGGCCTCTACCGCGAGGCCGCCGCCGAGTACGGCATCCCCTGGGAGATCCTCGCCGCCGTCGGATCCATCGAGTCCGACCACGGACGCTCCAAAGCCCCAGGCGTGCGCTCCGGCGAGAACCACGCCGGAGCTGGCGGCCCCATGCAGTTCGTCTCCGGCACCTGGACAAGCTTCGGCGTCGACGGCAACCACGACGGCAAGAAGGACCGCTACGACCCGGCCGACGCCATCCCCACCGCAGCCAACTACCTCCGCCACAACGGCGCACCACCCAAGATGCGCGCCGCGCTCTTCGCCTACAACCACAGCAACACCTACGTCGACGACGTCCTCAACCGCGCCCGCAACTACAAGAAGACGCCCACCACCCCGAGCACACCGACCGAGGCCACACCTCCAGCCGAGTGCGCCGAAGCCACCGCCATCACCGCACCCAACGAGACCATCGCAAAGATCATCGCCTTCGCCATGGCGCAACGCGGCAAGCCCTACGTCTTCGGCGCCACCGGCCCCGACGCCTGGGACTGCTCAAGCCTCGTCCAAGCCGCTTACGCAGCCGCCGGCCTCACCATCCCACGCACCACATTCACCCAATGGCCCTTCGGCGTCCGCGTACCCAACAACCAAGCCCAACCCGGCGACCTCGTCTTCTTCAACTCCGGCCCCGGCACCTCCAAGAACCACCCAGGGCACGTCGGCCTCGTCATCGCCGAGGGGCAGATGGTCGCTGCCCGCTGCTCCACCTGCCACCCGGCGATCGGCGTTGCCACGTACCACCGCCCTGACTGGATCGGTACCACGCGGCCTCTCCTTACGATCTTGCGCTCGTAACCTCCTACTCTTCCTCGCGCAAGATCTCCGCAATCGTCGCAGAGTTTCGAGACGTCACTGCTGCGTAGTGCGCCAACAGCGCATCCTGCTCCTTGGGGGTCATGGCTGCGTCCGCCAAAATTGCCTGCTCCACTTCAGATGCCAGGCCTGTCTGCTGAACCACGAGGTGCTTGTAGGTGACGTTGAAGATCAGCGCGAGCGCCTGCACCTGATCAGGGTCTGGCCACACCTTGCCCAGTTCCCACCTCGAAACGGTTACCTGCTTCACGCCCACACGTTCAGCAACCTCCGACTGCGTCAGTCCAGCATCGTTCCGGTAGTTGCGCAACAGGCGCCCAAAGTTCTTATTCATGACTGGATGATAACAGGATCTCGGCGGCCAGTGGAGATGTACGAGAAGCACAACCTGGCCCCTGCCAGCAGCCACCCAACGACGCCACCCAACTCCGTACCTGGACAGGTCACACAGGGGATCAAACCATGATCATTTATGGACCAACCACTCCCGCCTTGCTACATAGAACCAGGTCAGAGGCATGATCAAGCTCCCACCCTGAACGCCGAGCCCACAAAACGACCCCCAAGAAGAGCGAGCCACCCAAGGTCATTAGATTAATCAAACCTGTCCTCCTATTTCAATAAGGCAAGCCCCCCAGAGGCAATCGCTTCAAATCAATCTCCATTCTTTAATTTTAGGGCCTATCCTTGCCAAAACATCAAGCCCACAAAATATCACGCCCACCCCAATACATAGACCCTCGCTAGAGTTACACAAAGGATAATATATTGACCGTTCAAGCGGACATTGCCACCCCTGAGGCAGTCACTGGATTGCCAATAACGGAAATCATTCCCCAGATTAGCCACAAGGAACACCACATTCCCCATTTCAGTTTTACCCCATTCCTTGCAATGTTGAATAGGCAAACAACCTCCATTGTCTTACCGCGACCACTAACCCTCCACTCCAACAGATGCCGCATGGCCGAAAATGAAAATGGAAGCAAAGGTCGATCTATCTCATACAGACCATCTGTTCTCTCTTCTGTTGGCCTATATGGCGAATACGACTCAATGGCCAATGGCCTCGGCCACCGGACGGCGCGCACGGACCCCGGCCACCGATAGCTCGAGTCCAGGCGGGACGGCCGTCACCTCCCCGCCGGCCTCCTTATGAGCAGGGCCCTTGCCCAGGGCGATCTCGCCGCCGCACGGAGAAGTTCCCCCTGCCGCCGGGATACAGCGGCGAGCTCACGCCGACCTTGCCCTTGACACGCGAGGTGGCGGTCAATGACGCCCCGGTTCCGTCCGGAACCGGACCACCGGCACGAGGGGGACACCCGTGCCCGGCACCACCTAGCCGAAGGAGCACAACGCCCATGGAGCACACCGGCCGCCCCCACGACACTCAGAAGACACCAACCGCGCCCGACCACCTCGCCCGGGAGGTCACACGGCTGGTCGAACCGCTGGCCCAGGCCAGCCTGATCAGCCCAGAGGACGCCGAGGTCACCCTCAACCTGGACCTCGGACAGGTCGGCGTCCTGCCCTTCCGCCCCGGCCTGACGCCCGACCACCGAGCCTGGGCTGGAAGCCTCACCTGGACCGCGCTTATCCTCTACCCCCACACCCCACCCTCCGTGGGATTCCCGGTTACTGAGGAGCGCCTCGCCCGCGACACCGCCGACGCCAAGGCGTACGCCTTCCACGCGACGCTCTTCACCACCCAGGCATGGCGCGAAGGCGGCACGTTCCAACTCGTCGACCATCTCGGCCCAGACGAACCGGGCGTCTTCTGGATCAACCTCGCTGACGCGTCCGTACACGGAGACCTCCAGCCCTACCGCATCCCTCTTACCAACATGACCAGCTGAACAAGTAGGGAACAGCCCTCGGAACACGGGGCGGGGACCTACCAGGTCCCCGCCCCCTTGCTTGTGCGTCGCCCGGCGGCGCGCACGGGGCCCGCACGCCCGGCGGCGCGCACGGGGCCCGCACGCCCGGCGGCGCGCACGGGGCCCGCACGCCCGGCGGCGCGCACGGGGCCCGGGTGGCGTTCCGCCTACCCGGGCCCCTCGTGCGCGGTGCTGTGTGTGATGTTCCTGCCGGTCTACCAGGCGCGTTTGATGCCGCCGCCCATGAGGCGGCACGCGCGCTCGTCGTCGGCATCCAGGAAGATGACCGGCAACTCGGTGACGCCGGTCTGCCGCGCCTTGTGGATCCGGTGCCACCCGTCGATCACGATCGGCGTCCGCACCTCGGGAAGCGGAACGGCCAGCAGCGGGCGGGACAGATCAACCGTCTCCGCGTAATCGTGATCGATACGGATGAGTGCGCCGAGCGCGCCGATGTCTGACACGTTCGCGCGCGTGACCGGGTGGCGGGCGGCCGCCCGTGCGGCTCGCGCGACGTCCCATGCCCACCCGAGCAGGACGAACACCTCGTCGTAGGGGTCGTGTTCCGTGTCGTTCGAGGTCGTACCGGTCTCGTCACCGGACATGTAGCGTTCCCTTCGTCATGACAACCTCATTGCGGTGGGGGTCGTGAGACCCCGAGTCATGACGGGGCGGACGGGCCGTCACCCGTCCGCCCCGCCCTACGGGTCACGCGGCGGTCGTGCTGTCCGCGTCGTCGTCACCGGGGTCCGCGTCGTTGGCGGCCGTGGTCGCCGTTGTGGCCGCGCGGAACCGGCGGGGGCGCTCGTTGGTCAGGACCGCCTCGCCCCGCCCGACGAGGGTGTCGAGGGCGTTGGCGACGGCCCCGGATGACCGGTCCAGGACCTTGGCGATCTCGCTGGGCGTGAACTCCAGGTCGGGGAACGCGTTCAGGTGCCCGGCGACCAGGGGCCGTAGGGGCGACGGCGCGCCACGGTCGCCGGTCACGCGCGGCGTCCGCGTCCCGGTACCCGTCCGGGTGCCGGTGGTGGCGCGCGTGGTGCGCCGGACGCTACCGGCATAGCGCGCGATGTCCTCCATGCCGCTCGTGATGCCCTCGTCGTCGTCGGCCGCGATCGCGGCGAGGGTGGTGGTGACCGTGCTCAGCAGGTCGGTCAGGATCACGCGGGCGGTTTCGCGCTGCTCGGCCTTGCGCAGCTCGGCGTCGACCCGCGCGCGCCGTTCGGCCTCCTCGTCCTGCGCCTTGCGCAGCGCCTCGGCCGCCGCCGCCCGCCGGTCGGCCTCGTCCGACAGGACCTGCATCGCGGTAGCGAGGGTGTCCGCTGAGATGACGCCCGCCCCGGTGGCGTCCGGTGCCGTCGTGGTGTCGGTGGCCGTGTCGTCCGCCGGGGCGGACGGGGTGGTGTCACCGCCGTCGGTGGTGGCCGTGGGGGCGACCGGCGACCACACGTCCGGCGCGCGGCCCCGACCGGTGCCCTCACCGGCCGCCCGGACCGCGCGTCCGGCGTCCGCGAACGCGTTCAGGGCTTTGGTCACGGTCGCGCGGCTGACCCCGGACGCCTCGGCCAGCGCCGTCACCGTCGCACCGTCCGGCGCGGCGTTCAGCGCGTCCCACACCGCACCGGCCGCCCCGGTCGGACGTCCGTCCGCCGCGCCGTCCGCCGGGGCGGTGGTGGCCGTGTCAGCGGTCGCGGTGGTGATGATGTTCGCCATTGTTTCTGCCTCCCGATTGGCGGCCGATTCGGCGGGACTTTCCCGCCCGGCGTCGTCCGCCATAACGACCATTGCTTGACGTCACGACGAATGCAACACGGAGCGCCGACCAATTTCGTCACCGGGACGACTGGAGAGGCTTACCTCAGTAAACAGAAATTTAATAATCCGTCCGAAAGTCGCGACGTCACCCCGGCTGGGGCACACGACCTCGGGCGACATTCCGCCAAAGTTCGACGCTCAGCCTCGCCCATTCGGGGCATCGACTCACACTGGGCGCGGCGCGAACTTCTCGCCAAGGCATCAATAGCGCGGCCGCATGGCAGCGCGCCGCCGGCGTCCACCCGAACTTAATTACTTGCCTGGATAGGCGATAAAAATCGATTTGGACCTTGGAATTGAGCGAGGTCCGCCGTGAACGGCTACGCCCCATGCATGTCCCCCTTCGGGGGTATCCGGGTGTACCGCCGCGTCACTCGAGGCACGGGCTGACCTGCGCCAACGGTGGTGCAAGGCGGGGGTGCCCATAGGCAACCCCCCGGTTGCGCCCCCGGTCACACCCCCGACCGGCCCCACCAGTTCATCCGCTGTGGACGAGCAAAGGTCCCGCCCGCACCTGGCCAAGGAGCGGACGGGACCTGGGCTTGGCCCTAGCCTTTGAAGGGCGGGACCAGCCTGCTATGGACAGGCTGGTCCCGCCCTATGCGGCAGGGTTCACCGGCGTGACCAGCGGCTGGTCCTCGTACGGCTTTTCGACGCAGATCAGGTCCGCCCAGACGGTGTGACCCTCGGCCGGGCTTCCATGGACGCCCAGCATCGCGGCGAGCTGGGAGACCGCCCGCAGGCCACGCCCGCCTTCGCTCTCGAGCAGACCGTCGAGGGGGTCGTGCCTCACCATGGGGTATCCGCCGCCGCCGAGGTCGCTGACGCCCACGTAGGCCAGGCCGCCGAGCACCAGCTCGACGGTGAACTGGCCTCCGTGCTGGCCCGACCGGGTGTGACGTACCGCGTTGGACGCCAGCTCCGTCACCACGAAGCCCACGTCCGAGGCGATCGAGGTCTCGGCGAACAGGAACATTGCGAACTGGCGCGCCAGTGGAATCTGGTCCGCCCGCCCTGGGAAGACGCGTCGCCACGACATCGACGCGCCCATAACCGAGGCCGTGGGTTCGAGGTTGAATCTCGGCATTCCTTGAATCCTCCTGATCGGCCGCCGCGCCGCCGCGTTCCGATGAGCGGCGAATTTGCGTGGCGAACCGGCCACCATCAAGGAACAGCTCGAATCGGTTTGTCAAGCATCCCGATTTTCATCCGCCGTAAGCCGTCTCAGGCGCATGGACGGCTCTCCGCCCCGTGCATCTTGAGTGCGCTCTATCTGTAGCGCGTCCTCCATATGGAGACCGTATTTTCTCCACTGACTGCCAGCCTCACCAGGTCGCCCCGGTAATTGAGCTGAGGAAGGATCTGAGCGTGGTTCAGCCCTGGATGTAGATCGGCGGAGCCGAAGCGATGTCGCGCGTCGTGCGGAAGCATGTTCACGGCGACGTGGTCCGCGACGGCGAAGAGGCGATCGATCAGCGCGGCCGGATCTGACGCATGCCCGAGCACGTCTACCGCGTAGGCCAGTTCGTAGCGACGTTGCCCCAACTCCGACATCTCGAAGACCCGGTCGCTGACGCCCACTTCCTCGGCGATCCGCCATCTCGCGTAGGCGAGGCTCGGGTTACGCAGATCGTAAGCGTGGAGGTCGTACCCGCGGCCGAGGAGTACCTGGGCGTCCAACCCGATGCCGCAGCCGACGTCGGCGATGCCGGTGAGTCCATGCTCGCCGGCGAAATCGATGAGCGTCTGGAAGAAGCCGTCCTTGGCGCCGCTGTAGTGGAACAGGGTGAGATCGTAGAGGTAGCCGACGCTGCGCTGGTAGAAGTGCGGGCGCAGCCGTGCCCACTCCTGATCCAGGAACCGTCGGAGTACCTGAGGGTTGGTGAGGGCGGGGTCGAACCTCTCACCCAGGTAGGAGGCGAGCGGCTTCCAGGCGTCTGCGACCGCGGGGTAGGCCCGCAGGGGGGTCATGGGGCCGCTCTCCGTGTGGAGACGCTCGGCCGATCTAACGTGACCTGCACGGAAGCGCCTGTCACAGCGGCTTCGCGAATGGCGTCCAGAATCCGGCAGACGTGCAGGGCCTGACATCCCGTCGTTCGATGTGGTTCCGCCGTGCGGAGCGCGGCAGCGAGTTCGAGCACGCCCATGCCCCGGCCGACCGGGTGGCCCGACCGCTCCGCGCCCGTGGGGAGATCCGTCCACCCGCTCTGGTCGCGGCACCGGATCCGTACTGTCCCCTGATGGAAGTTCGGGTCCGGGAGAACCAAGGTGCCCTCACTTCCGTAGATCTCGAGATGCGGGCGGGTGCTTGCCTGGACATCGCTACTCACAGTGAGTGCGATGGTCACACCTGCCGCCGATCGAAGGACGGCCTCGACATGGGTGAACGCCTTGGTGCGGAAGACCTGGCCGGCTCGGTTTCCCGACCGGATCGTTCGCCGTGCCACGGTGGTACCGGTGGCGGCGTCCACTTGCGCGATGGAACCGAGAAGGTGGACGAGTTGGGACAGGTAGTAGGGGCCCATGTCCGCCAGCGGACCCAGATCGGGCTCGTAGAAGCCTTCAGGTTCTGGATGCCATCGTTCGGGTCCGGCGGTGAGTAGTGCCGCCGAGGCGGCCGTCGGCTTCCCGATTCGCCCTTGCGCGATGGCGGTCAGCGCGCTGGCCGCCGGTGGGGCGAGGTAGGTGTCGGGTGCGCCGCCGACCAGCACCTGGTGGCGGTCGGCGAGGGTGAGCAGGCCGGCTGCGTCATCACCGGTCAGTGCGAGCGGCTTCTCGACGTAGACCGAGGTTCCCGACCTGACGGCGGCCTGCGCCACGGCGATGTGTGTGCCCGGTGGCGTAAGGACGATCAGAAGCTCGGCGTAGCCCTCTTCGAGCGTCTCGTCCAACCCGAGGGCATGGGGGACGCGGTGCCGTGCGGCGAACGCACGGGCACGTTCCATGTCGACGTCGACGCAAGCGACGACGTCGACCAAAGCGCTCCCCTCGAGCGTCCGGACGTACTCGTCGGCCACGGCGCCGCAGCCGACGATCGCGCAGCGCACGGGGTCCTTCATCATCGGCCTCCGGCGGGCAGCAGCAGACCCGCTTCTTCGGCGGCTTCTTGAAGGAGCCTCAAGAACGCGTCGTGCTCAGACGGGTCCAGAACTGGAATCTGCACATCGATGTACCGGTCCATCGCGATGGAAGCCCCGTCCGACCGCACCGGCCACGCGTCCTGGACGTGCAGGTCTCCAGCCGCCGGATGCCAGCCGCGGAGCCCGGCGGCGTACAGGCCGGCCCATAGTCGGCGAGCCGATTCCGCCGACGACCAGAACGTCCCGACGTGCGTGCCGTTACTGCCCGCCGATTCTCCGGCGGTGGGCAAGACTCGCTCGGCGACAGTGGCTTTCGCGAAGAGTTCCGCGACCTTGAACTGGAGGGGGCGGAGCATGGCCATCAGCTGATCGAGCTTCTGTAGCTGCGGGATGGCGAGCGCGGCGGCGGGTTCGCTCATCCGGACGTTACCTCTCCAGATAGCGCGCTCTGTCGCCATCCGTGTATCCCCGGAAAGGGATCTCATGCGGGCCATCAGTTCCGGGTCGTCGCAGAGTACGAGCCCGCCTTCCCCCGCCGCGATCAGCTTGTACGCCTGGCAGGAGAAGACGGCGACGGTTCCGCGTGCGCCTGCCGCTCTGCCATCGACGCTCCGTACGCCCCATGCCTGCGCGCAGTCCTCGATCAGCGGGATACCACGTTCCCGCAGTTCAACGGCTATGCGTTCTATCTCGGTCGCGGGCATCCCTCTCAGGTGGGCCACGACGACGGCCTTCGTGGCCGAGCCGATGAGGGGCTCCAGACCATCCCATGACGGCGTGAGATTCGACGTGACGGGGACGACCCGGACGGCTGCCCCGGTAGCGCTGGCAGCGGCTCCGACCGATACCCAGCCGAGGGCAGGAATCACTACCTCGGCGCCAGGCGCGGCCCCGAGGGCTCGCAGGGCCAGCTCGACGCCGGCGGTCGCGCTGGATACCGCCAAGGCTTGGGCACGTCCGGTCCTGAAGGCGGCGAGGCGTTCGAGTTCGGGCACCTGGGTGCCGCCGATAGCCGCGAGCCTTCCCGTGGTGACGACCTCGGCCATCCGGGCGAGCTGCGCGTCGGCGGTGATCCGGCCGTATTCGTAGGTGGCGGATTCGAGGAGATGGCTGGGCACGGGGCCTCCGGCTGTTCTTGGTCACAGGTGGGAGATGGAGGGCAGCCTTCCGAGCACGGGGATCGGGGTGAACTGTTCGGCGTACGCGACCCCGATACGGGCGCCCCAGAGCCGGGCGAGGGTCTCGGCCATGGGGCCGAAGTGATCTTCGATGGGCTGGGAGTTGTGGACGCTGAGGGCTCGCCTTTTCTTGGCGAAGGTGCTGCTGACGTCGATGATGGTTCCGGGGCTGGTCGGTCCATCGAGCGTGAGGCCGTTATAGGTCTCGCAGCCGTAGACGCGTCTGGGCCGTCCTGTTTCGATCACGGGATCCGGAAGGGCCTCCAGAACGGTCCGGCCGGTGCGGTGGTGGTCGGGATGCGTGTCCGTGAGGGAGTGCGTGATGAGCACCTCGGGCCGAAGGCTTCGCAGTATCCCGGCGAGGACCTCGCTTTGCAGTTCGGGCACAGAGTGGATCTCGGCGCCCAGGACGGCCGCTCCGGCGGCTGCCTCAGCGTCACGAACGGGGCCGTGCGAGGCGACGACGATCGCCACGCGTGCACCGTGCTCGGCGTGCAGCGCGAGCGCGCCGCCTGCCCACAGTTCGGCGTCGTCGGGATGTCCCATGACGGCGAGCACGGAGTCCGGCCAGGCCGAGCCGCCGCTCACCACAGCCCCAGCTTCTCGACGATCTCGGCGGGTGCGGGTAGCGCCGGGCTCGGAAGCCCGGTCGGAAGCATGGGCACCTGAACGTCCGAGCGAACCGTGATCAGGTCGCGCCAAGCAACGACCTGGTCGAAGGCGTCCCGGATACGCTGCCCCTTCGCTCCGGTCAGGCGCCCGGATTCAGGCAGGTCCTCCACGCTCAACCCGTCGGCGAGTACCGCGGCGGCGGTCTTCTCACCGATGCCTTTGACGCCTGGGATGTTGTCGGAAGGGTCGCCGCACAGTGCCCGGAAGCACGGCCACTGGGTGGGTGTGACGTCATGGCGTTCTTGTACTTGATCAGGGCCGATGAGTCGCCTTCCCGAACGCATGGCCGTGTTGAGAACGCGTGCTCCCGGGATGTCGAGCAGTTGGTAGAAGTCCTTGTCCATGGACATGATCAGCCGGTCGCGGCCGGGAGTCGCGTGGACGAGGGTGGCGATCACGTCGTCGGCTTCGGCGTCCTCGATCTCGATCCAGGGGAGCCCGTAGGCGTCCAGGCCGCGTTTGACCTCCGGCAGGGCGAGGATCGGCTTGAGCGCGTCCTCGTCGGTGGGCCGGTTGGCCTTGTAGCCATCGTCGGCTTCCTTGCGGGCGGTGGAGCCCTCCTGGCCGTCGAACACCACGATGACCTCTGGTGGCGCGGGGATCTCGTCACGGATCGCGACGCGCAGAAGCGCGAAGAATCCGAAGATGCCCGTCAGGTCTCGTGTCTTGTCGCGGGAGAAGATCGGCGCCGGGAATCCGTAGGCGGCTCGGAACACCAGGTTGTGGCCGTCGACAAGCAACAGTGGAACTTCCATTCACCACACCGCTTTCAAGAAGTGCTCAGCGATCGAGGTGGGCCGGAAGTCCCGTGAACGGTAGTACGCAGCCCGTGACGTGTGCAGATACGTTACCCGGTCCTGGACGAGAGCCAAGGCGGCTCGCCACAGCGCGCGGGGACCGGCCTCGCGCTCGACCAGGGTTCCTCCAGCGTCGTCGCCGGTGCCGATCAGATCGGGAAGGTTCCCCACGTCGTAGGCCACGACGGGGGTCCCGGCGTTCATCGCCTCAAGCGCCACCAGTCCGAAGCTCTCCGCGTGCGAGGGCACGAGCACGACGGCTGCTTTCGCGAGCCAGGCAGGGGCCTGCGCCCAGGAAAGCCGCCGGACGGACAACTGGGTCGGTGGAACGCATGCCCGCACGCAGCGGTCGACGATCGACTGCTGTGTCTCGTGGTCAGTGTCGAACGGAGCGGCGGCCAACATCATGTGAGCAGGCCGATCAAGACCGGCGGGTACGGATTTCAGTAAGTCGAGAACCCCCTTGTTGAGTGCCGGACGCGCGAGCGTGCGGAACGGGCCCTCGCGCCGAAGCCGTTCCCGCTCCCCCACATCGGCGGGGATCCGCTCGTGAAGCAGGGCGTTGGGCACTACCCGCCAGGAATCGGCCCTGTATCCGCGAGCTGCGGCATCGCCGATCAACGCGGGAGATGGTGCGATGACGCGGTCCGCACGGCCGATCGCGGGGTCCATGTCCTCACGGTGACCAAGGACATGGACCGCCAAGACCCTCCTGGCGTGGTGATCGGGCATGATGCAGCCCAGCCCCCAGAGAGCGTCGACGTAGACAACAATGTCGATCGCCTCGCGCGTGAGGATGCGGCCGAGTTCGGACCGGATCGTGTGGGACTCCCTGACGATGGCCTTCCTGAGAGCGGCATCGTCCATGGGGAACTCGACCCGCAGGCTCTGGAGCCGGATGGTGTCCGGGGACGGTGCGAGGTTGGCGGACGCGGTGATGATGATCGTCCGGCACCCCATGGCGTGCAACCCCATGGCGAGCGCACCGGTTGCCCTCTCCATGCCCGCTGGGGTGTCGGGCGCGTACGACACGAGAACGAAGGCAACCCGGGGGCTCGTAGTGCGGCCGATCACGAGCTGTTCACCTCCGTGGGCACCGGAAGCGTCCTGTCGTGCTCGTCGGGGTGATCCGGCTCCCAGGGGAAAACAACCCAATCAGCGACACTCCATACATGGAGATCCGGCGTTCCCGGTGGGGCCCCGACGTTCCGGCAAAGCGTGGCTGTGCAGATCTTGGCTTCGGGTTCGGTGAGCCAAGTAAGAATCTCGACCACGGCGGCCAGCGTGGCGCCGGTGCCGCAGATGTCGTCTACGACCAGGAAGGGCCCCGGACTGCCCATCAGCGGAATGAAGGAGGCGAAGTCGCACTGGACTTGGCCGGTGGCCTGGCAGTAGGTGGTGTCGTCGGGGTTATGACGGGCTGTGACGGCGACCGCGGGCGCCCCCACCTTGCCCGCGATCGCGGATGCCGGCGCTCGCCCACCGTTGGCGATTCCGACGATGGCCCCGATTCCACCGAGCCGAGCAAGCGCGGCTTCGGCGAGGAGCTCCACACCGGCCTGGTAGGCGGGGAGGGTGAGTCGCCACACAGCCCGGTGCTCGAACACCCGTCTCGCCATGTCGTTCATGCCGATCCGTCCGGACCGGTGAGTGCGAGGTCATCGGCGATGCGCAGAGGACGAAGCCCCGAGATCCCTTCCGCTGGGTAGCCGTTCCGCCAGATCCGGCCATCGGCGCGGACGACCGTGAAGCCTCCCGCGTCACCACGAGTGCGCAGACGCACGGTCGTCGGCGACGGAACGGCCAGTTCGCGAACAAGTTCCCGCGCCGCCTCATCGGTGAGCATCTCCGAAGGGCCGAGGCGGGTGCCTTCGCCGATCGGCAGCATTTGCAGGAACGTGACCCCGTTTACTCCGAGTTCAGCGGCCAGGTGCACAACCTCTTGCGCGAAGCGCCTGGTCGAGCCCATGAGCACGGTCTGAATCTGAACTCTCATGCCAGCGGTCACCGCGGCACGGATCCCCTCCACAGCTCGGGAGAAGGACCCCTCTCCGCGCCAGACGTCGTGTACTAAGGCGGCTGGGCCGTCCAGGCTCACCCGTACGGCGTCGATGTGCTCCGCCAGAGCGGCGGCGCGGCGCCGCAGATGCCATCCATTGGTGGTGACGCTGACGACGGAGCCCCGGCGGCTGAGGAGGCGCGACAGGTCGGCGAGATCACCGAGGAGCAGGGGTTCTCCACCGGAGATGTCCACCCCGAGTACACCGGCGGCCCCGATCACTTCGGCAATGCGCGCGCGCTCGGACGGTCCGGCTTCAGGGACGGTCTTGTCGTCCAGGCAATGCGGGCAGTGCAGATTGCAGCGGATGATGGGAGACCAGCAGACACTCAGCGGGAAATCGCCGTGGTGATCGCGCGGGACGACCACCGGAAGACTAGAGACCAGGCGGGGGTCGAGGACCACCCGGCCGGCCGGGATGCTCTCCTCGGACAGATGTGTGAGACCCGTGGCGGGATCGTGCACGAGTGTCGACTGGCCGCGTTCGGCGGCGCTGAACCGGGCGGTCTTCATCGCAGCACCTCGCATCGTGGGCGCAGGGCATTGGCGTAGGCGGTGAACTCGGTTGCGCGGCCAGCGGGGGCGGGAAGTTCCAGCAGGCGCCGGTACCGGTCGAGGGTCCTGGGCCAGGCGGCGAGCTTGGCCTCCCATTGCGCCGCGGCATCCGGCGGGTCCAGGTGGAACCCGACGGCCTGGCGGAGCGGCACGACCAACAGGCCGGCGGCGATGAGTTTCGCGCCGAGGTGGGTGTCCTCCATGCCCCAGCCGATCCGGCCGAACTCCGAATCGAAGCCGCCCACGTCCAGGACGGCCCCGCGTGGGACGCCGAGCAGGGCGGTGACGGCCATTCGCGGCAGGTCCCAGTCGTAGTACGTGCGACCGAATCCGAGGTCGCGGAAGTCTTCCGTATCGTCGAGCGGGCGGCCGTCGAGCGGCTTGTCGAGAACGAGCCCCGAGTACATCAGCCGCCGTCCGACCGGCGGCCTCCACCGGACTCGGTGATCTCCTTCCAGAACGGGTCTCGTCCCGGCAAGCAGGACTCCGCGTCGGTCGCCGAACGGAAGGTTGTGGCGGAAGCCGACGAGCACGAGGTTGCCCGCGGCACGAGCCGAGAAATCCGCGATCACGTGTTCGGGCAGCAGCATGTCCGCGTCGACGTACAGGATCGTCTCCGACACGGCGAGCGCCGTCCCGATGTTGCGCGCTGTGGCGGCTCCGGAGCGTTCCTTGATTCGGACGAGCCGAGTGACCGCCGGATGGGTCCTGGCAATGGCGGCGGTCTCGTCGGTACTGGCATCGTCCACGACGATGACCTCGAACCCTCCCCTGTCCGTCTGGGCCGCCAGGGCGTCGAGGACGGACCGGAGGCAGTGGCCGACGTTGTGGGCGGGAATCACCACGGACAGACGCCGACCGGTCGCGGGCCCCGCTGTGGCCGGTGCGTGCCACGGGTCACCGGTCAGGGCCTCGAAGCCCTCCATGACGCGCTTGTTCTCGTTGCCGCGGCGCCGCAACGCGTTCCGCAGTGACTCGGTCATGACCAGCCCCAGGTATCGAGAACGGCGGAGAACGCGGCCCAGTCCCGAGCGTCATCGACCAGGTGGAGGCACGGACGAATGTTCTGTGCGGTGAGCGCGCCGATGATGAGGCCCTGGTAGATGGGTTCCGCCGCTACGAGAACGGCCTCCGGCGGCCCTGACATCTCGACGTCGAGCCGCAGCGTCTCCGTCACCCGCGGACGAAGCTCAGCGGCACGGCATTCGGTGAGGACGCGGTCGTACGGCATCACCAGCCTGTCGGCCATGATGAGCCCGTACTCGGCCGACAGGATTCTGGTGCGAGCACCGAGCGCCGGATGGGCCTGGACGCGATGCCGCAGCTGCGGAAAACATCCGCCCTCGTACAGTTCCAAAGCCGGAACGGGCTTCCTGGTAGCGCACTTCCGGCGGGAACATCCCGCGATCACCAAGGGAGGGGCGAGGCTCCGGGATGACGTGCTCACGGCTCGCGCACCACCCGTACGCCGATGCCCCGCGAGCGCAGCTCGGCCGGGGCCGCGTTGAGGAAGGTGCACTGGGCGTAGAGGGCCGGCGAGTCGAACGAGCCGCCCCTGATCACGTAGCCGTTGCCCATGACGCGCGTTCCGGTCCACTCCCAGACGTTGCCGGCGACGTCGCGGACTCCGTCCGGTGTCGCGCCCTGTCGGTGCGCCGTGACGGGCGTGGGCGTATCCCGGCCCGAGTCTCGGAGGTTGGCCAGCTCCGGCGTCCAGGGCCGCTCGCCCCAGGGGTACCGGCGCCGCTGTGGTCCGGCCGCCATCCACTCCCACTCGCTCGATCTCGGCAGCCGACCACCGAACCGTGCGGCGATGGAGGCCGCCTCGTGCTGGGGGATCTCGGTGACGGGAAGGCCGGGCTCGCCGGGCAGCCCCAATTGACCGACCGTGATCGGCGCTTCCGTCCAGTAGAGCGAGGGGATGTCCAGGGGCCGTCCTTCATCACCGTAGCGACAGCATCCTCCGGGGACGAGAACCCAGTTCACGCCCATACTTCGTCCTCCTTCGCACACGATTCAGCCGCCGATGAGGAAGAGGTCTTCGACGCACGCGTCCGGACGTATCCGGCTCTTGGCCGTGTTCGCCGCCAGGTCGATCTCTGCGAGGGCCTCGGTGATCCGGGTGAACGCGTCCTCGGACTCCTCGCGGTTCCGGGCGAAAGCGCAGTAGTTGTCGGTGAACCGCACGATGCGCAGGTCGGTCAGCATCTGATCCGCTCGGACCAGGCGGAGGTTGATCAGTGTGGGCGCGAGTCCGCTTCCCGGAGCCATCGGCCAGGGCATGCCCGCGACCGCCGTGCGGAAGCGGTCGAGGAAGGTTCCGTCATGGACGTAGTCGGCGAGCCAATCGGTCACCTCTGCGGCGTCCGAGCCGAACGAGACACGCTCGGCGTCAACGTCCGCGACCCACCTGAATCCCGCCGAGTGATAAGTCATCGCGTGCCGGAGCGCCGTGATGCGGTTACGGCGTGCCCGGTAGCCCGAGACCCAATCGGCGAAGGCGTAGGCGTCCAGAATGGGCTCCACCGCGTTGCGCAGCGCACGCTGAACGATCCGATCCTCGACGGTGGGGATCACGCACGGCAGGTGCTTACCGGTGTAGGTGTTGAAGGGCACCGGACGGACCGGGCCGGGTCGCCAGGTGCCCTCCCGCAGGGCGCGCGCCAACAGGGGTATGCGCATGCCGGCGTCGCGTCGGTAATCGGCCCAAGTCACGTCGTCCGCGCCCGGAGCTGATCGCCGTCGCCCTCCTTCGCGCAGCGCCCGAACCAGAAATCGTGTGCCGAGAAATGGCATGAGCGAGTGGGATTGCGGTCCTCTGTGGGTTATCGTCATACTCGCCTGGGCGGTAGGAACGCTCCCTTCGCCTTCTTCATCCAGGGGCTCGCATCCCAACACGCGCGGCCCGGGACGAGGGGAAAGACGGCCCCGCTCAGGTCCGGCTCCACTGTTGTCACCGGCCACGGACATCGCCCCACAACAGGACATGTAGCCGAGGCGTCAGGTTCCAGCCGTGCGCTAGGACGTCTTCCGCGAGGTCTTGGGCTCGGCGTAGTACCTGGTCCGTCGTGACGCCCAGCGGCATCACCCAGATCGGCGCCAGCCCGTACGTGGTCTCAAGCTCGGCGACCTCGGCGAGGTCGTCTGGCGTGTCGACCACGAACTTGAACACGGCCTTGTCGGACTTAGCGAACGTCCGCAGGGCTTCGGGGTTGATCCTGCGCTCGACCGGTACACCGGAGTTGGCGAGCTTCGGGGAAACGTTGAAGCCCCGGGCGGCCGCGAGGATGCCCCTGCTCGGCACGATGGCGCCGTTGGTCTCGATCTCGACTCGCCGTTTGCGGGTACGGCACATGTCGATCAGCCAGACAAGCCGGTCCTGCTGCAACAACGGTTCACCACCGCTGATCACCACGAGCGGCGCGGGACGGGCGAGGACCTCGTCCAGTGCCTGGGACTGGCTCAACCGGCGGGTTTCGGCCGACAGGTCATGGCGTCGGGCGTCCCAGGTGTAGGGCGTATCGCACCATGAGCAGTTCAGCTGGCATCGGCTGAGCCGCAGGAAGACGGCGACTTCACCGAGGGACGGTCCTTCGCCCTGGAACGTCGGCCCGAAGATCTCCGAAACCAGAAGATCTTGATCAGCGGCCCTGCTCGTCATCGTCCCGGCTCCGTCTTTGGGGCGGTGGCGGCGGGCCGGTACTCAGCCCAGGTGGTTGCCGTCTCCGCCACACGAACAGCAGAGAGGTGGAGGCGAGAGCGACCAGGCAGGCTGGCGGCGCACTGCTTGAAGACCATCGCGGCGATACGTTCGCTGGTCGGGGGTCCATCCATCACGTCGTTGAGGTGACGGTGGTCGAGGTTCTCGCGGAGCCACCGTGCGGCGCGGTCCAGCTCGGCGAAGTCCGCGACGAACCCGTGGTCGTCCAAGTCATCGGCGCTGAGGCGAATCTGGACGGTGTAGTTGTGACCGTGAAGCCGTCGGCACTTGTGCCCGTCCGGCAGCCCCGCCAGCCGATGGCTGGCGCTGAAAGTGAACGTTTTCGCGATCTCGTACATGTGAGCCTCCTGGGAAGTGCGGACTCGATACCGCACGTCACATGTTCCAGATTTGGTCAGTCCTGGCCTGAGTCGATGTATTCGGTGGGGTCTCCCACACCCGCCAAGACGAATGCCTCTTTGCGCTCCGTGCATGTGCCGCACTCCCCGCAGTGCCTGGGCCCCCCGCGATAACACGACCAGGTGTCGGAGAACGGCACGCCCACCTCGGCACCGAGGCGGACGATGTCGGCCTTGGTCCAGTTCAGAAACGGCGCGAGGACCTCAAATCCATCGGCCAGGAATCCCTCGTTAGACACCGCGACCATCTGGGCGTACGCCTTGACGAATTCCGGGCGGCAGTCGGGATAGATCGGATGATCTCCGGAGTGCGCACCGAAGGCCACCGCCTCAGCCCTGGTCGAGACCGCGACCCCCACCGCCAGGTCCAGTAGCAGGGCGTTGCGGTGGGGAACGACCGTCACCTTCATCGACGGGTCGGTGTAGGTGCCAGCAGGGACGTCGACCCGCTCGTCGGTCAGAGCGGTACCCGCGAGGCGCTTACCGAAGTCCGAAATCTCGAGTTGGACGTACGGCGCCTTCAACACTGCGGCGGTACGTTTGAGGAAGGACAACTCGGTGCAGTGACGCTGACCGTAGTCAACGCCAAGCAGCGTAAGATTCCAGCCCTCGGTGCCCAGCCAGTAGGCCAGGGTCGTGGAGTCCAATCCTCCTGAGGCGACGACTACGACATCGCGCCTCGGCGCTTGGTCCGCTCGGGTCATGACTCCTTACCTCCTGTTCAATTGGCTAAATCGACCTAGGCGTCAACAGTCACGCTGATGCGTTTGTGGTCGGAGTCGGGGTGTTGGGGGTCGCGGAATTCGTGGACGCGGTACGAGCCGGGCACGTAGGCGTCACGGAGCGGGTCGTTGAGGAGGATGCCGTCGATGACCAGGCACTGACGGCCGTTGGGCCGCTCGATCTGCGTCGGGGTGAAGTTCTGAGCGAGTTCGGCGGCGTGGTGGAACCCGACGCCGCCTTCCCGCTCCTGCGTGGCGGGATTCCACCATCCGACCAGGGCATCCAAGGCGCGGGTGTCGTAGATGTGCGGGCCCGCCTGGCGGGGGCCACCTTCCCACTGGACGCGGTAGTTGATCGCGCGCGGGTTGTGCAGGCCGGGCTTGTTCATGTCGGTCGGCTCGAAGTGCGGGCCGCTGGGGACGGTGTTCCAGTCGCCCAGCAGCGCGCACGGGATGGCGGGATCGGCGAGCCGATCGAACCGCCGGTTGTCGGCGAGCCGGGTATCGCCGGAGTAGATGTCGCCGTGCGAAACGGCGATCCGGAACGGGTCGCGACGTCCGGGGAGGGTGAACAGCAGCAGGTTGCGGTTCCGCGAGGCGAAGTCGGGCAGCCGGTGGGAGTAGAACCGCCGGACCACGACCTTGGTGGGGTCGACGTAGATGACGGGCGCGAACATGCCCCACTCGCGAGGCAGCGAGCACGGGTGGGGGACGTATGCGGGCCCGCCCGCCTCCCGTAGCGCGGCGGCGGCCTCGTAGGCGCCCTCCATCCCGTTCAGCTCGTAGCGGTCGCCCTCACCGATCACGGCTATGTCGGGCCAGTCGCCATCGTGGAACATCCCGGTGACCTTGGTGTAGTCGTAGGGGCCGCCGTCACCGGAGTAGGAGGAGTAGCCGGCGTCGGTCCGGCCGCCATGTTCGATGTTGACGTAGCTGAGGCGCAGGTGGGTCATCGCGTGGACTCCTTCGAGCGAGACGAGGCAGGGCTGTGGGCGGGGCTCATACGGTCTTGGCCACGGCGCATCGCGCGTCGGTGTTGACGGGCCCTGTCGGGGGCTGGCCGGGCCGCCACAGCTCGGGTGGAACCAGGCCGGGCTGGACGGGGGTCAGGCCGGTGAAGAACTCGGCGATGCGGTTGGGGCCGCGGAGCCGGTAAGGGGCGGCGCCAGTGCCGTTGTAGGTCTCTTGCGCCCAGGTGAGCGCGGTTCGGGTGGGGGTGGCGTCTGACAGCGCCAGGTAGCTGCCCGCCGCCAGGGCGTCCATTAGACGGCGTACGACCGCGTGCGCGTCGTCGGTGTCGTCGATGTGGCCCATGACCCCGATCAGCAGGAGTGCCACCGGCTGGCTGAGGTCGAGATGACGGGCGGCGCCGGCCAGGACGGTTTCGGTGTCGGCGACGTCGGCGTGGACGAGGTCCGCGCCGCAGCCGGGGTTGTCGTTGAGGAGTTCTTGAATGCGGATGGTCACCAGCGGGTCGTTGTCGACGTAGACGGTTCGGGCGGCGGGGGCCGCCGATATCGCCACGGTGTGGGTGTCGGTGAGGTCTTTGGGCGAGGGCAGGCCGGGGCCGATGTCGAGGAACTGCCGGACGCCCTGCCGGGCGAGGTAGTCGATCGCCTGGCGCTTGAAGCCTCGCTGGCTCACCACCAGGTGCGCCAGGTCGGGATAAAGCTCCTGGAAGGTGTCGGCGGCGTCCCGGTCGGCCTCGTAGTGGTCGGCGCCGCCCAGGATGTAATTCCAGACCCGCGCCGAATGCGGCACCAGCCGGTCAACCTCGTCCAACGTGAGAGCCCGAATAGCGCCCCGCGACGAAGCCTGCTCCGGCAGCGGTCCGTACGGGTCGGGGTCGGGATGAAGCCTCGTGGTGTCCTGGACGTCCGGAACCAGCGGCAGTTGCGATACGGCGGGCGTGTCGCCGGGTGTCGGGCTATGCGCGGTGATGCCGCTGCCCGGCCCCTGGCCCTCCCGGGCTGCGGCGGGCAGGAGCGGTAGTTCGGTGGCGGTCGTGTCCGGTAGCGGGACGCCCGCGGTGTCCAGCACGGTGCAGGCGTAGTCGAATAGGTGGGTGGCGCAGGACTGCTGGAGCGAGTTGCTGAAGTCGCCGAGTTCGGCGGCGATGCGTTTCCACTCGTCGTCGGTGAGGTCGCGTCGCGTGAACTGGGTGAACCAGGTCCGGTCAAGGACGGCGGCGGCGAGGCCGTACCGGTCGGCCAGGTCCAGCAGCACGCGGGTGGGGTCGGCGCCGTAGTAGTCGTCGACCAGCGTCTCCATCTGGGCGTACCGGTCGGAGCGGCGTTCGGCGTTCAGCAGTGCGTAGACATCGCAGGCCCGGTAGCGACGGTGGCCTCCCACCGTCCGGATCGAAGCGAGCTTGTTTCCCTTTGCCCATCGGGTGACCGTCTTCGGGTCGACGCGGAACAGCGCCGCCACCTCGGCCGGCGTGAGCAGATCAGGTGAAGTCATAGGACCGGTGGTTTCTACGAAGGAGAGGGGAGGCGGTGCGGCCCCAGGGTCGGGGGCCTTCGGCGCTTCCAGGGGCCGCACCGCAGGTCAGGCGGCAGGTTCGTGCGCGGTTTCGGACCGGGAGGACGGAGGGCGCAGGGCGGTCAGGTGCGCGAACCGCACCGACCATTGGGGCCCGTGGACGATGCCCAAAACGGTCTCGGCCAGGCGCAAGAGCTGGATGTCTCCGGTTCCAGCGGGGGCATAGACGCAGGCGGCGTCGCGGTAGTACCGCTCTGCCTCGCGGTCGGTGCGCAACCCGGCGGCCGCGTGGATCTCCAACGCGGTGCGGGCCGAGTCCATCGCCGCCTCGACGTTGCCGTACTTGGCGCTCATCAGCTCGTCGTCACACGGCTCGCCGTGGTCGAGCAGGTGCACGGCGTGGTAGGCGGCCACACGTGCGGTGAGCAGCCGGTGCCGCATCAGCCCGAGCTTGTGCTTGATGGTGGGCAGCTCGGCCAACGGGGCGCCATAGCGGACTCGGGTGGTCACGAACTCGACGGTCGAGTCCACGATGGCCTGATGGATGCCCAGCGCTACAGCCGTCAAGTTGGGGCGCCCGTACAGGACCGACGAGCTGTAGGCGACGTCCAAGCCGTCGCCCTCGTCGCCGAGCCGGTTAGTGGCCGGAACCCGAACGTCCTCGAACACAACGTCGCCGAAGGAGAACCCGCGCAAGCCCACAGCGGACTGGTACGGCTCCACCCGGACTCCGGGCCGGCTAGCTTCGACCAGGAACGCCATCAAGCTCCGAGAACCGTCCGATTCGGCCGCGCTGCGGAACACGGCGCCGTGAACGTGCGCGGGGTGAGCGTTACCGACGTACTTCTTGCGGCCGTTGAGGACGTAGTGGTCGCCATCGCGGCGAGCGGTGGCCTGCATCCCCAGCACGTGCCCGCCCGAGCCCTCTTCGGTGGTGGCGATGGTGGGCAGACACTCGCCGGCGGCGATCGGAGGCAGCCACTGCTGTTTTTGCCGTTCGGTGCCGAAGTGCAAGATCTTGGCGACGCCGAGCTGAGAAGCCTGCGCGATCGCGCCCGCCGCTCCGCTCACCCGGGACAGCTCCTCGATGATGATGGTCTTGGCGAGATGACCGGCGCCCATGCCGCCGTACTGGCGGGGGATGGTCACCCCGATCCATCCCTGCCGGGCGATGAGGTCGGGAAGGACGGTGTCGACGACGGCGGAGGATTCCATCTCAGCGACCCGGGACGCGACCTCGGCGAGTCCGAACTCACGGACGGTCCGGCGAAGCTTGTGGTGGTCATCGGTCTCGAACACGAACATCCCCTTCCTCCTGGAGCTGCTGCCGGACGGTCGGATCCGGCAGACGTCATCGCGGCGGACTGGCATCAGTCGCTCTTCGCCACTGGCCCATGGCTGCCGGCGTCGGCTCGCTGCGCGAGCACGTCCATGAGTGCGTCACGGTGACGCTTGATGAGCGCGAGGGAGGTTTGGCCAGTCTCTTTGGGGAGCGGGTCGGTGCCAATGACGCACACGGTCCCCAGCACGGCCCCGGTCGGCTCATGGATGAGCGGTGCGCCCGCGTAGGTGCGGACCCCCAGCTTGTCGACCACAGGATTGGAGGCGAAGTGCGGGTTGGCGCACACATCGGACAGGATGAGCGCCTTGGTGCGGTCGAGCATCTCGGGACAGAACCCATGATCGGGCCGCATGGTCCGGTCCACCGCGCGCATGCCCGGCGGGATGTGCAGCCCGACGAACGTCTGCTCCTCCTCGGTAAACAGATTCACCATCGCGTACAGGTTCTGACCGTGTCCGCCGAGTCCCGCGGCGAAGGCGCCGGAGATATGAGTGGCGAACCGGTCGAACTCGGCGGTCGGCTCCCCCAGGCCGAGTTCGGCCAGCAGCTTCAGGCGCTGCTCTGCTGTGTCATTCCAGGTGGGGACGGACATGCCAGCGTCGGCGTCGTACCTCATACCGGTCCTCCCTGGGCCGTGAGCTGGTGCGGCCTTTCGGGCCCGCGCGGGTGGGTGAGTGCGTGGCCGACCAGGGCGAGCAGGACGGTGATCGCCGAGCGCGCGTCACGGGCGTCGCAGCGCACGACCGGCACGGTGTCGGGGATATCGAGGGCCTGGCGCACCTCCGCGCGCGAGTAGCGGTGCGGGGCGTCAGCGAACTCGTTGACCGCGATCACGAACGGGATGCCGCGCCGCTCGAAGTAGCCGACCGGTCCGAAGCTGTCGGGCAGTCGACGGGTGTCGGCCAGCACCACGGCGCCCACCGCGCCGTAGGTGAAGTCCTCCCAGTTGAACCAGAACCGGTCCTGGCCGGGCGTGCCGAACAGATACAGCACCATCTGCTGCTGAGGAAAGGAGAGGCGTCCGAAGTCCAGTGCGACGGTGGTGGTGGTCTTGTCCGCCACTCCGGCGAGTGAGTCGACACCGTCGCTGATCACGGTCAGGCGTTCCTCTGTGGTGAGAGGATCGATCTCGCTGACCGCTCCGATCATGGTCGTCTTGCCGACGCCGAATCCGCCACTGACGATGATCTTCACTGGGGAGGGCGCGGAATCGCATTGGCCGGGTTCGGTGGCCCGCGTGCGGTCAGGCGACATCCGACAGCCTCGTTTCCAGGCCAGAACGCAGCGCCTCCAGTAGTTGCAGATGGTCGGGCGCTCCAGGACCCGGAAGGGCCATGACCAGCGCGCCATGGTCGATCAGATCACTGAGGATGATCTTGGTGACCTGGACGGGGAGACCGAGGCGGGCGGCTATCTCGGCTACCGGGCAGGGCCGTTCGCGGCACAGCTCGACGGCGCGGGACGACTCAGGACCAAGCCCCTGCACATGTGCGTCTTCGGCGACTTCCAGCAGGGTCACGAGCCGCATCGAGTGCTGCGGGCGGGTCCGCCCACCGGTGATCGCGTAGGGGCGCACCTGTTCGGCGTCGTAGGTCTCCCACGCCTGATCCCACTCGACTGCACCGCTCGGTCCGGTTACGGCCGCCATGGCGTAGGGGCCTGGAGGGCGGCGCGGGTCATGGCCTGCTGGTCGCGGCATGGTCACCGGTCCCCGTCGGTGTGCCGGCCGCCGCGGGTCTCGGTGACCATGTGTTCGGCAACGCTCTTGACCAGCAGACTCATCTCGTAGCCGACCACGCCTGGGTCGGCCCCGGGCTCGGCCAGGACGCCGAGGACGCTACCGACCAGGCCGGATTCGCTGCCCGTCCCGGTCGTGGCGGCGTGATCGGCGCTCACGACGAACACCAGGACGCTGTTGTCCTCGATGATGGCCTGCCGGAAACCGCCGTCCGGACCACCGATAAGGGTGGCGGCGGACCGGGCGAGGGAGTGCAAGCTGGACATCCACGCGGCTGCCCGGTCTGCCCGGTCGGAGCCCAAACCCGACACCGCCATCTTCAGCCCGTCCCGCGACACCAGCACGGCGCCGATGACTCCCGTGACGCGACCGGTGAACTCCTCCAGAAGCCAGCTCAAGCCTTCACCCGTCCGGACCGATGCGGCCTGGAGTGGCGGGGCAGGTGGGGGTGTGGGGGTCGTCATCTGCGTGTCTCCATAGGTGTCAAACGCCTGGGGCGGGGGTCAGCCGGTCTCCGGCTCATGGGTGTCGCCGTACCGCTGGTCGCCTTTCCCGCGCCGGACGCCGGAGGCGAAGCGCGCCATCAGCTCCGGTCTTGGCGGCTGCGCCGATACAGGCGCCGGGGAGGGCTCGGGGGTCGGCTGTGGCGTCCCGCTCGAAGCGAGGCGTCGCTTAGCACGTCGAGGGAGTGGGGGGCGGTGACCCGCTGTCTGCGCCGACGGGTCGGTGGACGCCACTGGGTCGAGCGGCGCAGGTTGCTCACCAGCCGACGACCCGTCCGTGGCCGCACCGGACAGAGCCGGATCGTGTGGGGATGGCCGCAGTGGCGCAGACGTGGGAGGGCCGGTCGGGACGGGCGTACGGGGGCCCGCGGACACGCACGGCGACCCAACGGCGGGCACCGGGGACGCCAACAGGCTGCGCGGCAGGACCACCAGCGCGCGCATCCCTGGCGCTTTCGGGTGCAGCTCGATCTGGATGCCGTACCGGGCGGCCAGCCGGGCCGCGACCAGAAGCCCGACCTGCCCAAGCCGGACTTGCTCGCGCAAGCTGATCTGGAATGGCTCAGCCAAGATCCGCCGGACCACGGTAAGCCTTTCGGCCGACAACGCCAGCTCACCCTCGTCACGGATCTCCACGCCCAGGCCCCCGGGTGCAGGGACCGTCACCATCCGCACCGTGGTTCCCGAGAAGCGGGTGGCGTTCTCCACCAGCTCCGCCAGGATGTGAATCACGCTTGGCCCCGCGTACCCCGGGATTTCCACATCGTCGTCCGGCAGTGTCAGTCGGACCCGCTGAAACGCCTCGACCTCGGCCATCGCCTGCCGCAGCACCGTCGAGATCGGCATCGGCGCGGCGGCACGACGCGCGGTACGCCCGCCCAGCACCGCCGACCGCTCGGCCGCCCGGCGCAGTTGGGTCGCCAGATGATCGATCCCGTACAGATCCGCGAGCAGATCGGGATCCTCCAGGTCGTTCTCAATGATCTTGAGGCGCTCCAGCATCCGGCTCACCAGCGCGTGCACACGGTGCCCGACGTAGACCAGAACCTCACCGTCGGGCTCCTCTGGCGCGTCCAGCCGGGAGGCCGACGCGTGCAGCAGGCGGGTACGGGCGCGCACGTCAGCATCTATCGCGGCAGCGATGTTCTCGGCCGCCGTGACGACGTCACCACCGCGACAGAATGGCTGGAACCACCGGGCACCGATCGGTGCGTTGCGCAGTGGCCGCTGCCAGTGCCAGAACAGCTCGCCGGGATCGCGGGGGCCCGGCAGCAGCACCACCAGGCGACCCGCGTAGGGGCGGACGTCCGTGCGCTGGGCGGAGACCGCGCTCGCACCCACGGGGCTCCCCACGAGCGGCGCGCTCGATGCGCGTAACCCCCGGCTGGTGAGGCGCTCGACCAACTCGTGTGCATGATCGGGGGGCCGCCCGGACGGTTCATCGCCGCGCAAGTCGAACACCATCTCGCCGGCGCTCACAAGGCACCACCCAGCGAGGGCCCTTGCCCTTGTCTGGGGGCGCTTCCGGGGAGAGCGAAACCCACCGCCTTGCCGGGAAGCCCGGTTGTGTGCATCACCGTCGGGAAGGCACCACACCGACCGCCAGAAAGCTGGTGCACGATCATCAGGCCGTGACCATTCTCCTGCGGCGGCTCTTCGATATGAACCGCATCACTGGCCGGAACGTCAGAACGAAGTTTGGTGAACATTTCCGGGATACCGGCGAGGTCCTCGTCGGCGTCGATCACCTCGCACCAAACTGGGTGACCACCGGCCAGCAAGATACGAATCTCGTACGGGCCTCGGGAATGGGTGTCAGCGTTCGCGGCCAGTTCACCGACCGCCAGTTCCGCGTCCGCGATCCCGGACTCGCACACGCCGGCGGCCTCCAGTGCCTCACGAAGGACGGCCCTGGCACCCCGTCCAGCCCGTCCGGCTGGAAGAACATCCGCGATCAGACCGTGGTCTGAACGGAGTTGTGCGGTCGATCCGCCGGGAGGAACGTCGTAAGCCGCTGAATACGCCTCTGAGCCGCCAAGCCACGTTCGTCGCGTCCGGACCACAGTCACACCTCCCCTTGTCGTCGTGGGCCGTTGTCGCCGGCCGTTGCACCCTCAGTCGACCAGGGCGTGTTGTCGTCCGGTAGCGCAGCGCGACGTGAACGTCGTGAAGCTGCCGGATCACCTCGTGAAGGTCGTGAAGGTCGGCGAGAATGCACTCGCTGGACACTTCATTTGCCGTAGTCGTGGGGCTACCGTTCCCCAAGGACGCCAGTGGTGGGAGGCCCGATGCCCGAAGAGTCGTCGGCACTGGCTTTGGCGCTCGCACACGCAGGACTGAATCCACGTCAGCTCGCCATCGAGATCAACCGATGGCTGGACGGCAGGAATCTCAGCGACCGGCGGATTGATGTGACCGCGCCGTATTCATGGGTACGTCATGGATACAAGCCATATGCCCCGATTCCTTCGGTGGCCGCTGCGGTCCTGTCCGAAAAGCTCGGCTCTCCGGTCTCCGTCGATGAGCTCTGGCCTGCCCATCTGACGACCGATCCCGGTTCGCTGGCCGCAGTAGACGGGCTGGGTGGTTTCAAGACGGTGGACGACCCGCTCGCGGCGCTCGACGAGCTCGCCGCGCTCAGCGCCGGGTCAAACACGAACGTGGCATCGGCCAACGGGGTCGCCCTCACCGCCGCCGTCCATCAGGGGCTACAAGCCACGCTGCGATGGACGACGCCCGCTGTTTCGCACCGGGAACAAGTTCTTCAACCTCAGGTCGACGTCATCGCCGGGCACGTCACGGCCTTACGGAAGCTGGATGATCGGCATGGCGGCGGAGCGTTGAGCCTGCGCTACATCACAGGCCAGCTCCGGACTGTGCTGGACCTCGTCCGCTCGGCGGACTACGAGCCGTCCATCGGCAGGCAGCTCCTCACGATCCTGGCCGACCTCGCCCAGCTCGTCGGCTGGGTACATTTCGACGCCGGGCGCCAGGGCGCGGCGGAGCGGTATCTGCTGCTCAGCGAATGGGTGGCCAGAGGGCTGGGTGAGCACGGCCGCGCGGCGAACGCCATCGGCATGCTCTCGTACGTCTCAGCCTTCTCAGGGCACGGCCCCGAAGCCGTGAACATCTCCGCGGCCGCCGAGCAGACATGCCCCAAGGTCCCCGTGCTACAGGCTCGCGTGCTCGGCAGGAAGGCGACCGCCTACGCCGCAGCCGGCAACCTATCCGGGTTCCGGGCGGCATCCGATGCAGCCCGCTCGCTGCTGGACCGGCACCGCCCGGACGACGCTCCCTCTTACCTCTACTATCTGGAACCCGAGCAGCTGATCTCGGAGGCCGGGCAAGCGCTCATCGTGCTCGCCGAGCGAACTCCAGTCGGCCGGAAGGCGCTGCTCCGCGAGGCCATCGGACTCCTGACTCCGATTTCCGAGGTCGGGGCACGGCCCGACTATCCACGGTCCGCCCTCCTGCACGGCTCCTTCCTCACCAAGGCACATCTGATGTACGGCGACCTCGACGCTGCGGTACACACCGCACGGGCCACCCTGACACGGCTCCGGGAAGTCCAGTCCATCCGAGGCATCGCCTATCTTCGGGGGCTCCGCCCCGCGTTCGCTCGACGCAAGCGCTCCGAGGTAGTCTCGGATTTCCTACCGGAACTCGACTCAGCGTTGCCCCGAGCATGATCAATAGCAGTACCCGCGCTTCAGATACGCCCTTCGACCCCCGTCAGGTCACCCTTCAGCAGCGAGCGTATGACCACCCGGACGCCGCTGCCCTTGTCCGCGCTCTCTTTGACGACCAGGTCGAACGCTACGGCTACGCCGATCCGGTCGAAGCCGACCCCGCGGTGTACGTGCCTCCCGAGGGGCTGTTCCTCGTCGCCTACCACGGCGAAACACCGGTCGCGTGCGGCGGCTACCGGACACACGACGTCACGGCGAAGACGGTCGAAGTCAAGAAGATGTTCGCGTTTTCGGAGCTGCGGGGTAGTGGTCTGGGCCGTCTCATCCTCAACGAACTCGAGCGGCATGCCGCCCACGCGGGGTTCAAGTCGGTGATCCTCGAAACCGGCATTCGGAATACCGCCGCGCTCACCCTTTACGTCAGCGCCGGATATCGGCCCCGGTCCCGCTACGCCACCGGTTACCGAGACCCCGCAGTCAATCGGGCCTTCATCAAGAACCTGGTGCCCGGGAGCTGACCCGGTCCCACTCCGCCAGTAGCCGCTCTTCGCGTTCGGGATCGATGCCATGTTCCGCGAAACGCTCATGGTCTATTGGGCGCCCACCGGCTTGCAGCCAAGCCCATGTATCGCACACGGTCTCCAGAAGCGGGCGGGTGCGCAGCCCCGCAGCCTGAGCGCGACCGGTGTCCATACTCCAGGCAGTCGGCAATGCCCGCCAGAGCGGAAGTTCCGTCCATTCCGTGACGCCCCGCTTCACAAGCCACTGTTCGTCCGCCCAGACGAACTCAGCCGAGCTGCCGGTAACCTCAGCGCAAGCGTCCAAGAAGTCGCCGTAGGTGTCACGTCCCACAGGAGCCGCGACGTTGAAGACACCGGCGTCCCCTCGCATCGCTCGATCAACGGTGAACTCGGCGAGGTCCCGGACGTCCACGGGTTGAAAACCGCGATCAGCCGGCGCTGGGGCCAGCACCCTCCCGCCCCGAGCGATCCTCCCCAACCACCAGGGGAGGCGCCCTACGTATTCGCGAGGCCCCAGTACGACGTGGGGCCGGATAGTCAGGACGTCATCACCGAATTCGCGGCGGATCGCCTTCTCACACCCGACCTTCAACGGGCCGTAGGCATCCGGATCCCACCGCCGTGTACCTGGTTCATAATCAGGATCGCCGTCCCAGAGCGGAGACGCCTCGTCCACCGGCTCGTACGGCCAGTCTCGATAGGCAGAGATCGTTGATATGAAGACGTAGCGCCGAGTGACGGGAGCCAATGCCCGCGCGACATCGCGGACGATAGCGGGCACCGATCCCGCCACATCCAGCACCGCGTCCCACGGACCGTTTTCCGCCAACCGCAGAAGATCCGCGTGATTCTCCCAGTCCCCTTGAACGAAGTTGACACCGCTCGGCACAGGGCCAGAACGTCCTCGGTTGAAGACCGTGACCTCCGCATTCCGATGGATGGCAGCAGAGACGATCTCCCGCCCGACGAACCAGGACCCGCCCACGACCAGCAACCGCATAGCCGCCATTGAAGCACGGACGAGCAAAGTCCTACTGGAAACGGCCTTCGCCGCTAGACAGGCGGCCGACCGTCTCTCGTTAGTAGAAGCGCGGGCCGAGACTGACGCGCGTGGGCTCAAACTGGGGGCCGACGAAGCGGCCGTAGGTTGGCGAGTGTGAGTGGTTACGACTTGATCGCGTACGCGGGGAACGCGGAGGACGTCGTGCTGATGCGCGCCTTCGCCGGCCGTCGGGGTGGGTTCTTCGTGGATGTCGGCGCTGGCGAGCCCGTCAGCGGCTCCTTGACGAAGAACCTTGTGGACGGTCTGGGTTGGCGAGGGGTCAATATCGAGCCATTGCCCGAGCGTCACGCGCGCCTTCGTCAGGCCCGGCCCCGCGACGTGAGCCTGTGTGTAGCCGCTGGAGATAAGCCGGGCGCCGCAGAGTTCTTCCGGGTCGTCCCAGGACCAGGAAAGACGGGCGGTGGCGGGCTCAGCACCCTGCGCAGGGATGTCTTGGGTGGGCATCTCGCGGACGGCTGGCGCCACGAGGAACTACGGGTCGAGGTCGTCACCCTGGAGGCGATCCTCAGCGCACACGCGGAAGAGGGTTTCGATCTGTTGAAGGTCGATGTGGAGGGGTCTGAGGCTGCCGTCCTGCGGTCGGCTGACCTGCGGGTGTGGCGTCCGCGGGTGATCGTGGTCGAGGCGACGGTTCCGCTAACGGCCCGGCCGAGTCACGAGGAGTGGGAGCCTTATGTCCTGGCGGCCGGGTACAGACTCGCGCTGTTCGATGGTCTCAACCGCTTCTACGCACGCGATGATGAGTCCGATTTGTATGAGCGGCTCTCGGTGCCTGCGAACGTGCTGGACAACTACATCCCGTACGCGTGCGCCCGCCGGGCCGGGCTCATCGAGTGAGGGTGAGCAGGTCGGGGCGGTGGTCGCGCAGCCATCCCGTGATCCATGCTCCGTCTGTATCGGCGAGCCCGAGGGCTGGGGCGTCGATGAGGCGGCGCAGCATCATCAGCGGCAATAGCACCGCTAGAGCGTCCTGGTCAACGCCGTCGTGACCGTAACCGTCCAGGAGGGAGTCGGGTTCCACTCCGCGCGGCATGTCGACGGCCAGCGACCATGCGAGGTCGAGCATCGGAGGGCCTGCCTCGGTCGCGCCCGGGTCGAGCAGCCCGGTCAGGGTGTCGCCGTCGAAGAGGGTGTTGTGGCAGACGGCGACGTCGCCGTGGATCGCGGTCATGGGGAGCCCTCGGCATGCTGCGTCGACCTGTTCGGCGATGGCCGGGTAGGCGTTAGGTACGGAGGTCCGTGCCCAGCCGAGCAGAACGCCCAGCGCGCCGGGGTCGTCCAGGCGCAGGCCCTCGCTGGGTGGCCGGGAATGCCAGAGCCGGAGCTGGTGGCCCAGGTCCCGCTGACGTGCGGGTGTCGGACGGTCCGCGGGCATACCCGGGAGGCGTTCCAGGACAGCCCACCAGGTTTCTCCGGCCGTTCCCGCGTCGAGCAGGCGAGGCGCCAGGACGCCGGCCGTGACGCGTAGCTCCTCGAAGGCATGGACGGTCTCCAGGCGTTCGTGCAGCCGCCGGCGCACCTTCACCACCGTCCGCACGCCCGGCACGACGCCATCGGAACCGAACGTCGCCAGCGCGGCACCGAGGTCACGCGGGCCGTCGAACGCCGGGCTGGCCATCGCGCCGCGGATCGCGGCCTCAACCAGCGTGTCGGGTACGCGGCCGGTCGGGATCAGGCTGTGCCGGTCGCCGACGTCCAGCGGGCCGCAGATCGGTGCCTGTAGTCGCGACAGTGCCTGCGACCAGCGACGTCGCGCGGATTCGGGGTTGTCCAGCCATTGGATGGCGGTGAAGTCGGCGTCTAGCCCGGCCCAGGACCGGGTGACCGGCTTCCAGATGGGAAGGCAGTCCTCGCCTAGCCTTTGTGCGGTGCGGGCGGCCTGCTCCGTACGTCCGCTGGAGGCATCGAGGAGGATCTGCAGCGCCTCGACGGGCAGCAGTTCGCGGGTGGCCCCGAGCTCACCGAACCGGTGCGCCGCCGCGTCCAGGAGTTCGGCGGCGGTGCGGCGTTCGCCTCGCAGCGCGCGGGCCATCGCCTCGGCCATGTCGCACTGGGCGAGGCCGATCGGTTCGCCGGCCGTGGTGTTGAGTTCGCGTGCCCGGCCGAGGAGCGCCAGCGTGCGGTCGGGGTCGAACCACATCAAGGCCAGGAGCAGGTGCCGCAGCGCGCGAGCTTCCCACAGGGGGGCGCTGGCTTCGCGTGCCGCCTCCAATGTCGTTTCGAAGAAGCGAGCGGCCTCGGCGAACCGGGCGTTCTGCAGGTGTGCGTGGCCGAGCAGGTCGGCGGCCCGCACCTGGTCCGGGCCGTTCTGCGATGCGCCGTCCATCAGCCGCGCCACAGACCGGTAGTCGCTACGGCGTAGCGCGTTGTCGGCCAGACCGAACCGCGCGTTCGCACCGATCAGGGACGTGGGGTCGATGCCGGACAGGTGCGCGGCGGCCTCTTCGACCCGTCCGATGATGTGCGCGCGGCTCGCCAGCTCGTGCCGGTAGTAGTCGGCGAACGGTCCGTCGGGTTCGCCGATCAGCTCGCGTAGCTCGCGGTAGCGGTCCTCGGCGTTGACGTCACCGCGGGCCGTCAGTCGCGCGACGGCTGTCAACCGGTCCAGCTCGGGTGACGCGGGCAGCTCGGGCAGAGACGACAGGACTTGCCAATGCCCGAGCACGGTGAGGCTGTAGGCGACATCACCGAGGGACTCCGGCGTGAGCCGTTGCTCGTCTGCGGCGCTGAGGACCAGCAGGAACGCGGCCACGCATTGCCTGCTCCGCACGCCCAAGGGCAGTGGGTGATCGGCGTCGTCGTCCCAGACCGTCAGCGCGGCACGCGTCAGGTGCTCGATGGCCCGTTCGGTGTTGCGGGCGCGCTCGGTCTGTGTCCAGCCGTCGTCGGTGTCGGAGTCGCAGTCGATGACGCTGCGGCGCAGGTTCTCGTGCAGCCGGTACGGCGGCCACACCGTCTCGTCTCGCCGGACAAACGGGCGCTGAACGAATCTCTCGATCTGCCGGAGCCGCAGATGCGGCAGCACCGCGTGCAGGACGTCCTCGTCGAACGCCTCCAGTAGCGATGCGGCCCGCAGCAGGTCGCGGTCGGTCGCGGACAGATCCCGCATCGTCCGCAGGACCAGCTCAGGGAAGCCCAGCCCGAACACGTCCGCGGGCGGGACTTCTCCCCGCGCGAGGTACTGCCCGAACAGCTCGGCCGATAGATCGAGGTAGAGCGGTGAGCCACCCGACCCGGCGATGATCCGTTGCCGGATCTCGGGCCCGATCGCGGGGGTTCCGTCGATGGTGAGCCGTGTCGTCAGATACGTCTCGGCTGATGCCGTGTCAAACCCGCCGAGGCCGAGCTGGTCGTCGTGGGCGAGTCCCGGCCAGCGGCGCTCCCCACCGTAGGTCAAGGCGACGGCCTTGCCCGGGTCGTGCCAGCGCAGCGCGAGTCGCCCGGCCGCGATGAACACCACGTTCGGCATCAGATACACCAGCCGCGAGACCAGGTCCTCCAGGCCGCCGCGTTCGGTGGGCGGACGCTGGACGTTCTCCAGCGTGTCCAGCACGCACAGCGCCAGCGACGGGTTCTTGCGCCTGGCTCGCTCCAGGTCGGCGGCCAGCAGCACCGGCATGTAGCCCAGCATCCGATCCGGGTCCTGCTCGCCGAGGATCGGATCGAGGGCCGGCAAGTCGGCACGCAGCCGTTTCAGCCGGGCCTTCTGCGTAGCGGTCTTACCGAGGAGGTTCAGCGCCCAATAGGCCACCGAGAGCGCGCCGAAACCGCCCAGAAGTTGATCGACAGCGTCTCCGACCTGCTCGGCGACCCCGAGTGACTCCGCCGTGGTCTCCTTCTGCAGAACCGCCGTCAGCGACTCCCCGGGGTGCTTGCGCTGCCAGTAGACGGCCAGCGCGACGTCGAACGCGGGCCAGGACTTGGCCAGCGGCGCGAGGGCGGCGCGTACCCGCAGCAGGACGGCCTCGAAGCTGGAACTGGCCGGGTCGGCGAAGTCCAGTACCGCTCGCGCGCCGCGCGGCGGCAACCCGTCCAGCTTCCCGGTCACCGCCAGTTCTGCGACGTGGCGGGCCAGCGTGGACTTGCCGATCCCGCCCTCGCCGGACACGGCGATGAGGTTGGACGCCGGCCGCTGGAAATCGAGCAGTTCGTCGACGGTCCACGACCGTCCGGACAGCTGGACGAACCGGTCCCGAAAGGCCCGGATCGGCCCTTCTCGGTCGGTGAAGACCTGCTGGACTTCGAATGGAGCGCGCGGCCCGTAACTGAAGAACTGGTCGACGTCCACGCCGATAGCCGATCACATCCCCTCGGTCCTGACAACGCGCCGCCCGTGCACAAGCCCCTACCGGATGCTTGCAGGAAGCCAGCGTTCGCGCGTGTGTTGAGCGCAGGCTCCGTCCTTAGGGTCGGTTCGACGTCCGCATTGCGGAACTGGCGAGCTTACGAGTCTCATCGTCGGGTTCGGCGTTGAGTTCATCGAGGCGGGCCGTGAGGAGTCCGTAGGTACGGCGGACGGCGTCCAGACGGTCGAGACGGACTTGTAGCCGCATGACGTGTCGGTAGAGGGGCTCGGAGTAGGGATCGCGAGTGATGGCCTGTTCAAGCACCATCAGCGCCCGCTCCGGATCGTCTTCCTGAATGAGCCGGGCGAGGTTCACGAGGGCGTCGCCGACGGTGCGGCACAGGAATTCGCGATGGGCCTCGGCCCATGGCTGTGTGAGGCCAGTGGCGAACTCACCGGCGCAGCGGTCGGCCACGAGCGTGAGCGCCCTGATCCGGGCGGCGTCGTCGTCGGCTTGTTGGGCATCGGCAAGGGCGCCGGTCAGTTGCCAGAGGTCGATGTCGACGACGTCGGGATCGATGCGGTAGCGGCCAGCACTGTGGATGACGTACATGGGACTGCTGAGTCCGGTCGTGCTCCGGAGGACGTTACGGATGTTCGTGACGGCGGTGTTGAAGGCCGAGATGACGGTTTGGGGGCTCTCATCTGCCCAAAGGTCGGCGCTGGCCCGGTCACGAGTGACGCCATCCGGGTGGAGGGCGAGATAGGCGAGTAGGTCGCGGGCACGCTGGCGTAGCCCCGTCTTGATCGGGCCGTCCGCAGTGGAGAGACGAACGTCCCCAAGCACTTCCAGACTGACCGGGCGGCGCGATGCGCCTTCGGATGGGCGCGGCGGCGGGACGATGGCCGAGGGAGCCTCGGATTCGGGCGTGGGGCCGGTGTTTGCTGGCGAGGGTGCTTCGGTGCCGGTGGCGGTTCGGATGGTCCGGAGCATCTCTGCGGCATCGTCGGTGGTGAGGTGGAACAGGCTGGCCCGGGTGAACCGCGCGGCATTGGGGCCGTCAGTGTTCGTGACGGTCGCGTCGGTGGCGAGTTCCACGCTGGTGCCGGACGTCCAAGCACCGAGCACCAGGACGCCGAGGCCGAAGCGGCACCCGAGGGTCGCGAGGGCGTCCACCCGTGCGTTGTCGGAGGGTATGGAGGCGACCAGCAGCACGGTCGGCAATGGCTCGGCAGGGTCGTCGGCGCGTAGTGCGGCTACATCGGGCTGTTCGGTTGTCTCCAGGATTCGGCCACGACGGAGGAGTTCCGTTTCTAGATGGTTGATGGCTTCGTGCAGGGAGGACTTGAGGGTCAATCCGTCGTGGGCCGTGGACAGGTCGGTGATGTCGTCGCCTGGGAAGAGCGCCTGTGCGTCGGGCTGCGGGATGATGACCTCGGCTCGGTAACGGTGGGCCTTGGCCAGGAGTTCGGTGATGATGGCTCGGGCGGCAGCGTGCGCGCCGTTCCCGGACAGGCCGAGGCTGAGACCTGCCAGGGGGATCGTGACGGCCTGGCCGTCGCGGGTGCCCACGACGAGGTGATCGGGTTCCGGGGTGAGTAGGTCCTTGCGGATGAGTTCCGGGTCGGACGGTACGGGCGCCTCGCGAACGACGTACGTGTCCAGGTGCGCTTTGCGGGCTCTCAGGACTGGGGCTGGGATCGGGGGTTCGGGAACGTGCTCGGCGGCCTCGGGATCGCTTTTCAGTGGACGCCGGCGGCGTCGGTGCAGGCGGGTGGCGGCTACGGCCACGCTGAGTGCGGCGGCGAGACCGAGGCCGATGCGCGAGCCGGAGGGTAGGGAGATCGCCAAGGGCGAGCCCGCATCATCCAGGTCGATCGATGTCGAGGGTGCTGGGCTGTTGGAGTGCTCGGCGGGCGGCGCCACGACCGGGCTCTGCACCAGCGACTCTGTCGCCTTGCCGGACGTAGAACCGGGTGGAGTGGGGGCGCGGGTACCGCTCTGCTTGCCCTGCTCGGATGGGGCCGTGTGTGCACCTGCACGCGGCGAGGCCGGTCGCGAGGGGGAAGGCGTGCCACCCGGCGCGTTGGGGCGTGGGAGTCGTACGCGTTGGCCCGGGTGGATGACGTCGGGGTCGGTCAGTGCGGGGATTCCCTCGGGTTGGTCGATGTTCCGGCTGCTTTTGAAGATCTCGGGGTATTGGTCGCCGGAGCCGTAGGTGCGATCGGCGAGGCCCCAGAGGGTCTCGCCTCGCTTGACGACGTGGGTTCGCGCCTCGTGGTGGTCGGGCTTCGGCTGGGCTGTGGGTTCGTCGGCGAGCAGCGGCGTCCATTCAGCTTCGGTTGGTTCCCGTGGCGGTGTGTCTTGCCTGGGCGATAGGGAGCCCACGTCTGGAACGGCGGGATGGGCATCGGCGGTGACAGTGTGCGTGTGCGTCGCGGCAGTGGCAGAGGCCGAAGCGCTGAGGGAGGCGACGGCGCTGAAGGTGAGAGTGGCCGTGGCGACCAGGTTCCGGACCAGTTCTTGGAGCGGCCGGACCGGGCGCGGCGCGGCGGGCCGGGAGCGTCCGGCCAGGTAGTTCACCGCCTCGGCGCAGACGATGACGATGAACAGGCACCATGTGGCCCAGCCGATGAGGCAGATCGTGGCCAGGAACACTCTCTGGTCGGTGTCCTGCCGCATCAGGGTCGCGCTGACCTCCTCCCAGGACGGGATCCGGTCCGGGATGGGAGAGCCACCCATGGCGTACATCGCGGCAGGAAAGCCGACTAGGAAGAACAGGAAGACCGCAAGAGCGGTGAGTCCGCGTGCGAAGTCGGCGAGGCGGCTGCGTCCGGTGTAGGTCACGGCTGGCGGGTTCCTTCCACTCCGGTGGTCAGGTTCGCGGTCGCGCTACCGTCGGCGCGCAGGACGGATATCCCGATCACCGGCAGGAACCGTGCGGGGCGGGTGGTGGTGACGTGGACGTGGATGGCGCGCGTTCCGGACGTGGTCACGGTGCCGCTGTAGCCGCTGGACCGCAGGTAGGCGCGCGCCGATCGGATCGCGGCCTCACGGTCCACGACGAACTGTCCACGGGTGTAGGCGCGGTTCCGGTCGACTCGTCCGGCTCCGGCACGGGCGGCTTCCTGCGCAACGGTGTTGGCGTCTTGCCGGGCTTCGAGGGCCTGCTCAAAGTCGACGACGGCACCGAAGAACACCACGACGACCAGCGTGATGATGACGGCGAAGACGCTCACGCTTCCGCGCTCGGGTCGTTGCCGGAGTCGGCGCAGGCGCCTGGTCATCGGGTGCCCCGGTAGGGGTCGATGGGAGACCGATGGGTCTTGGTGACCGTCCGGGCACCGGGCATCCCGGGCAGCCCGACATCACTGAGCCGGATTACGCAGGTCACCTGCGCCGACACCGTGGCCGGCTGTCCGACCGGACGGTTGAAGCCCGACAGGTCGAGTCGAATCGAGGGCGCGCAATGCAGGCCGCGGTCGCGCAAGGTGCTCATGGCGCTGGTGTTCGCCTCGGCCCGCGCCTGGTGGGCGGTGCGGGCGATGGACGCTTGCCGCGCGGCATCGGCGGCGGCTTGTGCGACTACGGCACTGCCGTGCGTCACCCGCATCACCACGAGCAGGCCGGCGAGGAGCGTGATGAACACTGGTGCGAGGATCGCGGTCTCTACGACCGCGTTGCCCGCGTCGCCAGCCCGGTCCGCACGTTCCGGCGTCCCGTTCCCCGCGATCACGTCGGCCCTGGGGTGGTGAAACGTTCACGGGTGCCGCGCACGGTGCCGGTAACGGTGATGTTGACGCCCGGCAGCAGCGACGGCGCGCGCCCGGCCACCCGCACGGTGACGGTGTTGGCACCGGACACGGTGACGCTGGGCGCGTCCAGGACGGGTTCGTGGTGGGCGAAGGACGCTGCGGCGTCGCGTCCAGCGGCGAAGGTGCCCTGGCGGGCACGTGCGACGCGAAGCCCTTCTTCAGCGGCCGACTGAGCCACATCCCGCGCCACTGACACCATGACCGCCTGAGCGAGCGCCAGGAACAGCAATCCGACGACGGGGAAGGTAATGGCCGTAGCGACGGTGGCCGATCCTTTGTCCCGGCCTCGTGCTCGTTCGCGCACGGTCATGTCACGGGCCGCTTGCGCCGGGAATCTTGTCGATCCAGCCGTGGACCTTGCTGGACACGGCCAGGTAGACGGCGAACGCCAGCCCGGCGAATCCGGCCACGAGGATGATCGTCTCAACGACCCCGGAGCCCCGGTCGCCGCGGTCTCGCAGGTCGGTGGCGAGTCGCTGGCCTCGGTCATGGACGGCGAGCGCTACGCGGATCGCCGCAGCGTTGAGTGTGCTCATGGTCCCCCGATGCGTTGGTGCGGTCGTCCGGGGCGCTCAGCCGGACGCGAGAAGTTTGGAGAAGAACGGGAAGCCGACCAGGATCACGAAGCCGAGCATGAGCAGGCTGGTCGGTACCCACATGGCGGTGGTGCGGGAGTTGGCCTCGGCGCGCGCGGCGGCGGACGCCTCGTGCCGCATCGAGGTGATCTTGGCGACCAGGACGTCATGCATCTTGGCGCCCTCGCTCCCGGCGATCTCTGCCGTGTGCGCCAGGTCGATCAAGTCGCGGACACCGATCTCCTCGCCGAGCTGGGCGAGGGCTCGCCAGGGCTGTTGCTGGGCGTTCCGGGCGCGCGTCAGGGCCTCGTGGATCCGCTGGAACGGCCACCCCTCGGTAATCGTCGCGGGGTTCTCCAGCGCGGCGTTCAGCGCGGCTCCGGCCTCACGCTCCAGGACGACGAGCTGAAGGTAGGACGTGAAGGCGTACCGGAAATCGCGGCGGCGCTGGCGAGCCTGGGACCGCACATTCAAATCCGGGACCAGCCACAGCGTCGCGGCCAGGACGAACCCGGCGACAACCGGGAACATCCACGACGGTGAGCCGCCGGCCACCGCCACCAGGCCGCTGAAGACCGACGGCACGACGAGCCCGGTGATGAACAGGGTCAGCTTGTCGAGCATGAACCGTTCCACCGGGCGTCCGAGCAGCGCCAGATCAGTCCGGGGAACGGCGAGCAGCCCGGCCGGACGCGCGACACGGTCGACCAGCCACCGTCCTACGCTGTCCCGGGTGTTCAGACGCTCGCCGGTCGGCAGGTGACTCGGCACGAGCTGGACGCGGGCCAAGGCAGCGTCCAGCCGCGGCGGCGCGGGCCGGAGTTCGCCGATGAGCACGATGAGGCCGACAGCGACCAAGCACCCGGCGAAGGCGGCGAGCACGGTCACAGCTCGGCCCCCTGATCAGCGGGCGCGCGACGTGCGGTGTGCAAGAACCGCGCCCCGGTCGACAGCACAGACAGCCGTCGCATCCAACAAAGACCTGCCGAGTAGATCGCGGCTACCACGGCCATAACCGTCTGCCCGAGCGCGGTGCCGTAGGGCGCGGCGAACGTCTGCGACGAGGCGAACAACGCGCTCAAGACGACGACGGACGCGACGATGACGATCAGCGTCGTACGCAGCCCCGCGCGTTCAGCCTCGACGTCCCGGCGGACGAGAACCTCGTGTTCCACCGCGTCGGCAAGCATGCGCAACGCCTCTCGTGTCCCGGGGCCACGCCGCCGTGAGGCCAGCACCAGCGCGCATGCGATCAGATCGGCGATCGGGTCGTCCAGCTCGTCGGCGAACACCCGGAGCGCCTGCTCGGTGTTGGCGTGGTTGTTCAGCCGTTCCGAAAGGACGGACACTGGCGCGCGGATCGCCTCGGGCGCGATGCGGGCACTGTCGGCCAAGGCTTGCTCCAGGCCGCGGCTGGCGCCCATCATCTCGGCCAATCGTCGGGACCACTGCGCCAGTGCCTCCAGGCGCGCGATCCGGCGTTGCGATGCCCGTCCCGACAGCATCGGCGGAACCGCGTACGCCCCGGCACCCATCGCGAGGGCGGCGACCGGCCAGCCGGACAGCAGGAACACCGCGAGGGCCACCACGGCGGCGGCGAGCAACCGGTTACGGCGTCCAGGCCAGGCCGACGACCGCAGAACCGTCTGCAACCGCGACGGCGGGCGCACTCGCCGTTCCGCGGGCTCGGGTGCCCGAAGTCCAACCACGATCGCGAGGACGGCCCCGGCGGCGCACAGTCCGGCCAGGGCGGCGAGCAGGCTCATCACAGCCAGCCCCCTGCGTCCGGACTGGGCTTGAGTATCTCGGGGTCGAGCCCCTGCGCCACGAGTTCATCTAGCAGGGCGGCGCTGATGTGACCGCCCGCCGGTGTGGCTCGTCCGTCGGCCCCCGGAGTGAAGATGAGGTTGCGGGTCGGTTCGACCGCGTCCGCCGGTGGCCCGATCTCCATCACCTGCGAGACGAACCGTTCGTTGCTCGCCTGGTCGCGCTCCAGGTAGACGATCAGGGGCTCTGCCAGCCCGAACATCAGGTGCACGTCATCGGCCCCGAGGCCGATATCGGCACGGCGGCCGAGCTGGACAACACGGCTGAACACGTGTTCCGGCCGGTGGACGTGAAGGGTGCACATCGAGCCGCGCGCCCCGGAGTACATCACCTCCAGCATCGGCGCCAGCTCCCCATGCCGCGCCTCGCCCACGATCACCCGGTCGGGATTCAGGCGCAGGCACGCCGGCACCAGGTCCTGCAATCGGACCTCGCCCGCACCCTCGGCGTTGGCCTGCCGGGCCTCCATGGCGACGACATCGTGATGGCGATGCGCCAGACGCGGGTCGTCCAGAAACAGCTCGAAGTCGCTCTCCAACGTGATGACCCGCTCCTCGGGCGGAATCTCGTTGGCCAACGCGCGCACCAGCGTCGTCTTGCCGGTGTTGACCTCCCCGCACACGATGACGTTGCGTCGGGCCCGGATCGCCGCCTTCAGGAACGCTTCGAGGGGCTCGGTCAGGGTGCCGATGTCGGTGAGCTGCCGCAGCGTGACATCCACCAGCCGGTGTACGCGGATCGCCAGATGCGGGCGCCTGGACACCCAGCCCACCACGGCCAGCCGGACGCCGTCGGACAGCGCGGCGTCCAGCAATGGCGAGGCATGGGAGAACTCGCGGCCGGTGTTCCCGCGGCGCGCCAGCAGTTGAACCCACTCGATGAGGTCGTCATCGGTTTCGGCGACCGGTGGCCCCGGTCGCTTGGTGCCGTCGGTGTAGCTGATCCAGGTCTGTCGGCAGCCGTTGACGACGATGTTCTCGACGTCGGAACGGTCCAGGTACGGCTGCAACGGGCCGAGCCCGAACCTGCGGTCGAAGACCAGCCGAGCGATCTCACGCAGTCCCTCCGCCGACATCACCCGTCCGGACGCCAATAGCCCATGCGCCCAAGTCTGGACCTGCGTGTCTATGAGTTGCCGTGCCCGTATCCGGTCGATGCCGTCGACTAGGACGTCCACGAGCTGCGCGGAGACGTCACGGACGGCCGCCCATACGTCCGCGTCACCCGCCTCTTCAGGTGGTGTCGCCGCCGTGGGGTCGGCATAGCGGACTCCCTCCGGCCTGGCGAACGTCCAGCCGGACGCGCTCACCGGTCACCCCAAGCGCCAGCACCGGATAGAACCGGGCTGCGCTCGCCTCCATCATCCGTCGACAATGACTCGTTGGTCGCCCGGAGGCGCCGGCCGAGACATTTGAACGAGCGAAGAAGCAGCGAAGTCCTGAAGGTCCTGCGGGGCCGAGCACCATCGGAGAGCACCTGGGCGTCGGCGGGCGAGCACGGCAGCTCGGCCAGCACCGGTGTCCCAAGAACGCGCTCGACCTCCGCCGCGCTGTATGGCCCATCCATGAGCAGACACAACCCGATGGTCACGCGATCGTCCACCAGATCCCTCAGGGCATCGAGGCGCGGCCCGGCGACATCGACCTGCGTCAACGTCGGCTTCAACACCATGACCACGGTCTGCGCGGCCCGCAGCAAGTCATCCGGCGTGTCCTGCCCACCAATGCGCCCCAGGTCCGCGATCACATCACCCGGCCGAGACACCAACGCCCCGGCCAGTCGGCCCCACAACGACCCAAGGCGCACACCGTGCCGAGGATCGCGGACACCGTGCAGCAGCTCCACGAAGTCCGCGCCCGGAACAGGGACCACATACTCCTCCAGCGGAAGCCGAGCGGCCGACCCCGACTCGGCGGCCATCGCCAAACCGAGCAACCCCGAGCCGGCCGACTCGCGAAGCCGGTCCGCCATGAAGCCCGGCAGCACACGGCGCCCCATCGGGTCGCACTCAGCCAGCAGCAGCTCGCTCGGCCAGGTCATGGCCAGCCCCAACGCGGTAGTCGTGACGCCCGGCGATCCGCCCGGCGAGACCATGCAATGCAGCGCCACGGTCAACCCCGCCTTTCCGTCACCACGAGGACGACCATCCCAGCGGCCGCCTGCCGCGCCACGGCGCTGCTGTCGGCATCGGGCACGATCAAGGACACCGTCATCGCGCCCTCGGCGTCCGGTCCGTCCACCTCATCGACCACCGCGGCGACATCCCGCAGGGCGGTGGTCTGTGCGCGGCTCTCCGAAACGCCGGCCACGGGTTCCTGTCCCTGATTGCCGAAGGTGAACACCACCCGGACACTCCAGCCGGGAGCCAGCCCGGGCGGTATCGCGCTCGCTTTCAACGGCACGGTGACCAGTGCCCGTCCCTCAGGAGGGCTCTGTTCCGTCGTCAGTTGCGATGCCGCCAGGAGCGTTCCCTTCCGCAGCCCCACGGCGGCCCGCTGCCCGACGATCTGCTCGAGTTGGCGGCTCGGGATCACGGTCACGCCCGGCACCACCGGGACGCGAGCCCTGTCGAGATCGGCTTGCGTGATCTTGTGCCCGACCGCGACATCACGTGCCACCCTGACGACCGAGACCCGTTCGCCCGAGGAGCGGAACAGGTACACGTTGGCCGCCACAGCCAGCACCAACAGCAGTACCGCCGCCACGATCACCCCTGGACGGCGCTGCCGTGCCAGTCGCTTGGACGACGGCGCACCCGCACCGCCAACGGTTTTGGCAGCGATGGGCCCCGGCAACACTCGGCCACTCGATTTCATACCTATCCTCATCCGTAAAGGGCCTGTGCCTCGGCCACCCGCAACCGGAAGGTCGTGGACCGGCTCAGCGGCGGAAGCGCACCACCGGATCCGTCAGAAGCGCGCCACGTGCCGCCCCACAGCACGGTCACTCGCACCCGATACGCCTGACCGGGCTCACGCAACGACGACCGCGCGAAGGTGTAGGAACAATCGGTGCGCTGCGACGCGGCCGACCGGGTCTTGTCATAGGCCGTACCTGGTCCCGAGCATCGGACGACCGTCTCGCCGGGCCCCGGGGCGATCGTCATGCTCTGCGGACGAGCAGTCACCTCAACCCACACGTTCCGAGCCGCCGCCCGACCGCTCAGCGGAGGCCAATTGGTCACCCAGAACCACTCGGGCAGCCCCACCAGTCCGCCGCTCTGACGCGGCGGCGCCGTCCGTACAGTCGGCGCCGGAATGGGCATACGCGCCCACTCGGTCAACGCCAACTCGGCCGGAGAGACCCCGCCGCCGCCCTCACCCGCTTCCGGGCAGACCACCTGCACGTATTCACTCAGCGCCTGGCAATCACGCCGGACCGGCTCCTGCGGAGCCTCCACGTAGCCCCCACCCGACTGAGCGGCAGGCGGTCGCCGTCCACTCGCAGGCCGGCCGCCGTCCTGGGCACCGAAGTTGTAACTGTAAAAGTTCGCGTCTGGCGGAATTGGATCCTGCGGCGGCGGCGCTGCGACGAAAGACGAAATCAGAAGACCAACTCCGAGCATGGGCGCTACGACTTCCACTCGTCAGCACCCTTCCCCGATCATGATGGACTTCCTGACCCGCCACTTCCCATCAGAGCCCTTCACCAAGAGCGCCTTGGCATGCCCCTTCCCAACCCCACGTTTAATCTTCTTGCCCGTAATCGAGTTTCGAATTCCAGCGCCACTGGAGTTCTGGCAGTCAAAAACCGTGGCGCCACTCGAAGTCAACTGGACACTTCTTATGTGAACAACCACGCGGCCATAAGTCGTGATGTGCTGCTTTTTCATCACGTCAATACGTCGCATCACACGCGAGAGCTGAGGATCGACCATGACCGTAGCGAGGTCACGCTTACGAGACTCAACGGGGAGAGAATCCGCACGATCCAGCATAGCGACGAACTTTGTGTAAGCCGACGCCACAGCATCCTCATTCGTCACTGTCGATGAGGGCAACGGAGTAATAGAATTCGTCGACGAAGGCAAGGCAACAGCTTCCAGACCCCCACCGCAACCCGAACAGATCAAGATCGCGACCGCGACACCGAGCCACCAAAACCGATGCGCCACCCGCTTGTCAGTACCAGACAAGTCCCACCTTCATGCACTTGATCGTTTGCGCGCGTTACCGCGACATCAACGTCGAGCGATAGTAGGTGCAGGTTGGCCACCTTGCCTACACGTCACAGCGTCAGGAAGGTAAATCTCTTCACAATAAAATTCGGACCATTCACCATAAATCCCATGATATGCACAGTCCCACGACTCGCATCGATCCGGCAGAAAGTCAGAGGGTATGCCGCAACTCGAAGCCCCGTCCTGGACTTACTGGCCGAACAGCGGATCGGACGGAATCACTGCAACCGTGACAGACTCCCAGCGCTCATGAATGTACCGCGCCGATAGAGTTCACCCTACGCGTCCATCATGATAGTTACCGGCGTATACCGCCCGCACCGTGATAGCATGATGCGTCTGGATGTCCTCAAGACCATGTCTCTGGTCTCAACCACGGTGCATAAGTCCACGTGTTACGACATCTACGCCGCCTTGGCGATTTACGGCAATCCGCGTCGAGCGTACCTCAGCATCGAATCCGGAGACTACAAGATGAAGCGACCACCTCCCCATCTAGAGAGTGTGATCGCGACAGTAAACAGACAATCTATCAAGTGCTCAATAGATAGCATTCGACTCGATTGCACGAGCCGACCAAACTTAGAGTATTAGTATTCGATCACACAGAACCGGGAATTCCACAGGCGGAGTGCATTTGTCCTTCAATAAGCTATTCTGACGTGCCTATCTCTCGCCAGGAAAGTTCACAGTCGGGCTCAGCCGAATACCAGGCAAACGTTCCGACCGCAAGATCCTTTAAGCGCCGTCGAGACGCATTATCGTTCCGATCAATAAAAGCGGACAAGAACCGGCACGATTCAACCGGAATCCGCTGCTCCGTTGCCCAACGTAGCAACTGACGGCGCCGGTCCTCCGTAACCGGTCCGTCCGACGCAACTGCTTCGACAACCCAAAAGGTAGCCGGTTCAGCGCCGATATCTACGATTACAGCATCTGGCAATAGATTTCTAGCGTCGATCGCTATATTAAGCGCACGAAGACGTGCTGCATCAGCGATGTACACCTTGTCGCCGGGCTCGGAAATCGAAAGTACCACCGGATCCAAGAGGCGCTTAGGGGCCCACTCCTCAATCACCCCACGAAGGATCATCGAAGCATCGCCTGGCTCGAGTGAGCGCATCGTCCCATCTGGGAGTCGAACGTCAACCGCATGCGCTGCTCGTTCCCGATTACGGTACGTCGCGATACGCAGTCGGTTGCCAGGTGACATGTGTGAATCGCGCCACTCCTCGACAGCAGGGAGCAGTGCGTCAGCCGTCAGAGAAGGAGCGAAGAGATCGGCGAACGTCTCGGTCAAAGCCCAACGGGGCCGGCTACTCGTGGTCGGGATTCCTGGACGAAAACGAAGCGCCCCGTGGTCCATCCACGCTGGGAAGGTCTCGTCTCGAAGAGTCTCTCGAGAGTTGTCTCGGTACCAAGAGGCGGCTTCAGGAAGTCCCCATTCTTGTTGGAGCGCTTCTACCGCGCGCCGGCCTCCGGGTCCCAGTGCGGCCTTGCGCCAAGCCACTCGGTCGGCAGGGTCCTCGCGCGCGTAGACGTCATCACTCATCCATAGGCAGAGACTCGGTCGTGCCCACGTAGCTGTTGCTGGCAGATCGTCAATGTCCGGTACAACCGCATCGATGTAGAGCATCGCTGCCAGAGCAGCGGCGGCGAGTGGATTGGACAGGACCGGATCGAAGGCTGCCCGGGGAAAGATCAGCGCGAGCCGGTCCTTACATTCCTGTCGTGGCAACAGTGGTCGCACGGTCAGTCCCTCGGTGTGTAGGCAGCAGCGACAGCGCGCTGTAGCTCCTCTCCAGAGAGACTATTCCACGAACGGACGATTTTCGCATCTGGGAAGGGCAATGACTCCAACTCGTAGGCGCTCACTGCTACGGAACCAGAGAAGCAGCGCATGACCCGGTCCAGGGTCTCAGTCCACAGTACAGCGGCGAGCGTCTCAGGGGTCAACAGGGGTGCGTCATGGATCGGACGCAGAACGTTGACATGGTTCTCGACAACTACCCCCCCACCCCACTTGTCGATAAGGCTCTCGGAAAGATGCACCGCTACTATTCGGCGCGGCTGTTCTGGAGCTGTTGTTCGCTGCACCAGGACTGCGGGACTTCTTAGGACTAGCACTTTCTCGTCAGTGCCTTGTAGTCGAATGTAACGCAGCTCATCGCGGGCTTTGTCGCGATGCAATCTCCCTCCGTCAATATCGGCTGCCCATATAATGCGCGTTGCTCCCCTCAATGCGCGAAATGTGAGGTCATCTTTGCGCCTGTTCCACACAAGCGGGCCGGTTGAGCAGCGATAGCCAATGTCGGCTAGCCGCAAAGGAAGGCGAGCTGCTGCGGCTCCAGTAGGCGCATCGTCAGCACGCCGAGGAAGAAGCCACGGACCAGCACCACGGGGTGACTTTACCTTTGCAACTTCTTCAATATTTCCATTGATACTCGCAATAGCCGTCCGTCGCGGTCTACGTCGACTAAACACAGCAAGGCAGGTTTCCTGGATAACGTCTGCGAACGAACCATCTCGATCGACCACAAAAGTTGCCTCACGAAGAGGGGCTTCTCTCGACAACGTCTCACGCAACTTGGAGAAATAGAGCCCACTCGTGAAGCTTGTCGGAACAAGTGCCGATAGGACACCCTCGCTGTCCAAGTCGTCAAGCGCGGAAGCTATAAAAAGGCTATACAGGTTCGCATGCCCGTAGAGAATATGCGACCAGCGCTGACGCTCTTCAGAGGCCAGCCGGACCCGCCCGTACGGAGGATTCTGAAGCTCAACGCGAGCTAGTCGGCCAGACCTTTCCAATCCGTCACCACATCGAGCCAAAGATGGAAACGGCCTGCGTCTCGAAGCCGGTACGGCTGCCAAGAGTGGCAATGCCTCGGCTGCCATCACGATATTCGCTAGCCACACGGCATTGGGATCCGAATCCACACCTTCGATGAGGTTTGGTAGCGCGGCCAATGCAACCTCGGCATCCGTCCGAGCAGAAGCTCTGACGTATTCTCTCAGAGGAGGCAACAGCAAGGCTCCTGCACCACACGCGCGGTCACGAATAAGTCCGGGAAGATGGGTTGCCTTAGCCGGAAGTTGCATGGATCGTCGGGTCATGCTCCAGAGATGCTCCGCAAAGTGACTAGGCGTGTAGTGTCGGCCATGTCTAGCACGAACACCCGGCGATAGGGCCGCAACGTATGCCGCACCTAGTTGTTCGCCGGATGTTTGTTTGTTGATAGACGGGTCGGATGCAACCAGGAGTGTTGCCTCGGAGAGGGAGTTTTCGACGGCTACATCCACGTCTAGCCAGCGGCCCGCCAAGCCGGCCTCGCGTGCCCGGGATTCCCACCAGGCAGGGACGCCCGCTAGTACAGCAGCAGCCTTCTCAGGCAGGGGACCTGCAGGATCTGGTCCTGCGACATTGCTACGAGAACCCCTGGAGCCAAGGGCACGGGCACTCAACGGAACCGTCATCTCGGCTTCTCCAACAGGTGACAGCGCGCAATCATGGCCTGAGTCTGCCACAAGCCGCCGACATTTTCAGCAGAAACAAAAGGAGAGCTTGGTTCGGCACTAATGACGCTTGTTCATGACATTCTCAACTATATATACGCAACCAGAACATTTATACACTTACTTGATTATAGCAGTAACGTCATGGTTGCATCCTACCGCCCCCCTCCGAAGCCGCCGCGATTAGGTACTCATCACCCCTTGAGGCAAGCGCGGATGCTGCGTGATTACCAGAGACCAATCGTTTAACAATTTTTCCGTCGATGTAACATGTGAGCGTTGAACGGCGCCGCTCCCAGCCCGTGTGTTTCTTAGAGACAGATACGCGTAAATGACGATGGCGATAACGCAAGAGTAGCTTGACTTCTAGTCCTCGATGCGCGGCAACTCTTATCCGCGGTTCCTTCGAATGTCTCTCGACCTGAACCTTCCAGCCATTCAGGCGAAGTATTGATAGGTCCGACAGAATCACAGGTGGAAGCTGAACCCAGTCAGCCGGATCCAGCACGACGTACATACACGTAATCACACCAGAACCAAGACACGATTGCAAGAAGATTCGCAACAGCAGTAGCAATGTCGCGTCCCCAGTCAGGAGCTCATCACCGTGCTCCCGCATGCTCTCTAGAAGTCATCTCCGAGGCTGGGGAGACCTGAGTCCCGTGACACAGGGCTGTTCCAGTTCCCCTGCCGCAGCCCTGTCTTCCCAGCCTCGTTGCTTGGGCGAGTCACCACCAGGCCAGACCTGTCGCGGCACGCCACAGCACGTCGCGATGGCCGCAAGTGATCTCCGCGATGTCCCGACAGGTCCCAGGGGTGCTATCAAGGCAGCGGCAACTACTTGAGCGGAAGCCCCTGGTTGTAAAGCCCGACCGCATCGTTGCTAGCTAGCTAGCGGTGGGCATCATCGACGGTGAACGTGCGGGCAATCAACAGCCAGCCGGTCGTCGCGCGGGCGCCGCTTCTGCCTCCGCGCAAGTGCACCTCCTACCTACTCGAACCGACGCTGGGTAGATCTATCTCGCACCTTGGCGCCAGTTGGCACTCGGGCCGGGATGCCGCTAAGTCCTAGGGGAGGTGTTTAGCCCACCGGGACGCGGTAGACGTCGCCGATCGGTGATGTCCGCATGTGACATTGGACGCCGGGGCGGGATGAGACGCCTCAGGAGCTTGCGGTCGGCGGCCTTCGCCGGGTTGAGAACCGGCAACCCCCGTGCGCCTCACAAACCTGCGGCCGTGCGCCGGCAACGCGCACGAGAACACCTCACTCCACGTCGAACCGCCAGACCTGCCCGGACTTTAGTACTGGCACCGAGACGAGCGTTGATGTCCCCCGGTCCGCCACCGGTACGAACCGGTCGACATCCCGCCCTCGGCCCCGGATGGCACAGGGGGCGGCAGTCGAAGAGCACGCAATGAGCGCGCCGTACAACAGCAAACCAAGGGTGCGTCTTCCCCAAGCAACAGCTCGCCACCGCCCTCAAGGCGCTCGTGTAACTCGGTCCCGCCGCGCCTGGCCACATCGACATCGCCGACGAGTAAACTCCAGAAAGTCGTGGACGAGGACCATGTCCAAGACAGGTTGTACACGCCCAGCACCGCGAGCTGGCACGACTCATGTTTCGTGTTGCAGTGCATGGACCTCTTGGTGTCGATAGACTTCTTTCGTGTTTGCTCAGCTGAGCACGGCCATTTGCTCATTGGGCGATTGGTGGTCGCGTTGGTCCTCCGCCGCCAACTACTTGCCTCGTCCCGATCCGGCATACCTTCGCGTGATCGAGCAGCGCGCCAGCGGCAGCAAAGCACCTTGACGAAGACAGAGAACTCTCACCACCTCTCAACCATGGAAAACAAGTAGCGTACGAGCGAGTTTTCAACTATCATAAATTTATGAAAAAGATCCAAAAATTAAAGCGGCGTCACCACACCGTGCCACGCTTCCACTTGAAGCGATTTGCAAATGAACACGGGCGACTAATTCGCGTGGCTCTACCAGGAGATAAAAGCCACCCCATCTCTGTGAACGACGCAACGGTAGAGAAGGATTTTTATCTCCTCGAGGACGAACAGGGGACTCAAAGCGATGCCCTCGAAGACCTATTAAGCGAAGTTGAAGGCAACGCTGCAAAGGGTGTCCGCAACATAGTTGACGAACACATTTGGCCAATCACAGGTAAGACCAGAGAAAGCGTCGCCGCCTGGGCGGCAAGTCAGGCACTCCGCACAACTTCTCAACGGCAATCAAGTAGTGAGATCGCCGACATAATGTTGAAAATGCAGATTGGCATAGGCGGGAAGCCTCAAGTACGGCATGTACTTCGCGACCGCCTGGGTCGAGAACCGACCGATTCAGAAGTGGCCACCAATTGGGCTACGCTTAGCAACTTCGATTCCTACGCTGTTGAGTCCCACCCACATAATCACTTGAAAATCATGCTTTCCCTTTGGCCGGATACTACGGCGATGTTCTGCGCCCGGGGATGGACAGTCGTCCGATTCGAGCGTAAAGCTTTAATCACTTGTGATGCTCCCGTCTACCTAGCGCCTGCCCCGGATCACCCCGAGTGGGCCGGTATTGGACTAGCAACAGCAGGAACGATACTTGTCCCGTTGGATCGAAGGGTTGCGCTTCTCATGGGAGAGGTCGGAGCTCCCGACGCGAGAGCAGCAGGGACAACCCTGCTCTATAAGCAGTACAATCAAGCACTGGCGTGGAACGCTCGCACGGCAATCTTTCATCACCCAAACGATCCACTTTTCGACGGGCTAGAACTACCAGAGCCCAAGAAGCGCATCATGGGAGGGTACGACCAAGTCAAAGACCTGATTTTTCCTGAAGGAATTGGCGCTCGATTTAAAGCCGCGAACACAAAAGCTGCGACTCCACAGGCCGATACCGATGCATGAGGTTTTATTTGTTCCCACCGTGATGCGGTAGACATCTTGTTTGCAGTCAGGGGCGGCACCCCCGATAGCATCAGGCCCGCATGCGGGTTGCTTGCGGACCCGGACTGCCACGACGGATGCGGTACGGATGACTAGTCCCCCACCGTGATGTTGCGGACTTCGCCGATCGGTGCGACGGCCGCCATGGGCAACGTTTCCCCCAAGCCGAGCTCTTCGCGTTCCCATGGGGTAATCCTGTGTCCGAGCGGCCACGACCAATTTACTCTTCCTGAGCCTTGTTGACCTCGCGGTAGACGAGGGTCTCCAATGCGTCGCGGAAGGCGCGGAAGTCTTTGATCGGTTCGGTTGGCTCCTCGTCTAGCTCGAACGTGCGTCTCACGGTCCGGATCTGACTCTTTAGGTCCTCGGCATCGATGGAGTTGTCGAGACCCGCCTCGATCTCTTCGAGCAGTAGTGTGGCCTCTTGCCGGGTCGCGCCAGCCGCGTAGTCCAAAATGAATGACCGCTTCAGCCGCTTGATCTTGGCGCTGGTCTTCTCACTGGTGATCTCCCGCATGGCTTGGCGTTGCCTGCGGCCCAGCTCGCGGAAGAGCATCCGGAAGTTGCCATCCATGGTCGCTGTCACCTCGCCGCGGTCTTCATCGTTACGGACGATGTCCATCACACTTCTGGCGAAGCCCACCTTGTCCAGATGGAACCCGGCTATCTTGCTCGCGGCGGCGGCTTCAAGGGCGTCATGAGTGCCGGCGCAGTCCGTGAAGGACACATCCTTAGCCTTGAGTGTCTGTATTTTGGCCGCTTCGTCTGGTTCCAAGAAGTCGGCTGCGTACCGCTTAACCGCCGCGACACCGATATCAAGCGGTACCAGATCCTCGATGGCAACAACGTTGCCGCTAGGGAGCGTGCTCACGATGTCTTCCGTTGGAAGATCTCCCAACTGAAGGACGAACTTCGAATCGATCAGCGGCTTGCCATTCGGTCCGCGTTTGAGTGCCTTGCGTGCCTGGTTACCCGAGTCGTCGCTGTCGAGTAGGACGATGACGGCGGGTCGGTCGACGTCCCTACCCCGGGCGAGGTAGACCAGGTACGGGATGTGCGGCGCCGAGCCCGCTGGCACCAGCGTCAAAGTGTTGAGGTCCAGACTTTCCAGCGACGCTATTCTCAGCCGCCGTAGACGCGCGGACATGCCCGCGAGCAGGATCTGGTCGGACATGCCCTCCAGCATCAGGTTGCAGTTGCTGATGAAAGTCGTCTCGCCGACAAAGCTGCCGAACGCCGATCGCAGCGGTTCGTAATGGTTGCGCGCGGCGTTGCGCACCACGCGGGTGCCTTCGTCGCCCTCGCCCTTCTCCAGGACCCGGATGCGTTCACCGTGGTTCTTGTCGATGAGGAACGGGGAGTGCGTCACGTAGACAACCTGACAGGCTGCACGGTCAGGGTCCTGCGGGTCGGCGAAGTCCTCGAAGATGCGCAACAGATCCTGCTGGCCGGAGGCGGACAGATAGGCGTCTGGTTCATCCATCAAGAGCACCTCACGAGCGCCGGACTTTGGTGCGTCATGAGCGAGGTACTGCACGAAGTAGCTGAGGAAGTACTTCAGGCCACCACTGCGCTCGTCAGCGGAGTACTCCGTGCCGGTCCGGTCCCTGATGGTGAAGACCAGATCCTGGTCACGCAGGGTCAGCAGGAGTTGGAACTGATGGTCCTGAGACCACCACTTGGGGAAGTTGAGCGATTCCGCCAATGCGCGGTTCATCCGCTCAACAATCCCGTTGGCGAAGCCGTCCTTACTGGCGTCCACAGCCTTCAGAAGCTCCTGGAAGGCTGTCCTGTCGATCTTCGCCACCTTCAGCAACAGGTCGTCGGCGAGCGCGAGCTGCTTGTCATGCTCCTCGGTCGGCTGGCTCGCCGCCGTAAACGCGGTCATGAGCCTGGGCGCCGCCGCGGTGATCTGCTCCTGAGAGCCAAACCAGGACGGGGCGTTATCAAAGATGGTGTTGAGGAAGGACTGGCGCTCCTTGCGGGGACCGGTTCGCAGTGACCTCTTTCCCTCGGCCAGATACTTGACCGGCACGCTCTCCGGAAGCGCAACCGTTGCGTCGATCTCGAACCACTGGGGCAAGATGCCATCGAGGAACTTCTTCTCCTTGATGACATACTTGACCCACTCGTCGCCCTGCCGGACGTAGACGATGGGGGCCCTGGCCCCGATGCGGAACAGCGAGAAGCTGTCGACTTCATCGTCGAGCGCAGCTTTGCAGGCTTTCGCCAAGGCTTCCCGGTCGCTCACCTCCAGTTCCTTGAACTCCAGCCCGAAGTCGGGGAACGCCATCGACCTGTCCACAGCGAAGAACTGCGAATACCGACAGAAGTCGCCGCGCTCGATAGCTTGACCGGTGAGCGCGTGCTTGATGGCCGAGAGCAGTTGACTCTTGCCGGACTCGTTGGCCCCGACCACGGTGGTCACGCCGTCTTCGAGTGGCACCTTGACGAAGGGATACTGCAAGCCGTCGGGCTCCAGCACATCCCAGGGATCGGGGACGAATCCTTCATGCGCCTTGCGGAGGTAGTCGAAGTTGAACGAACGGAAGAAGCGGATGTAGACGGTAGCGATGAACATCCATGCCTCATTCCGTCCGGGCGATGCTCGACATCTGGTCATGTTACTGCTCGACTACGACAGTCGGGCAGGCGTTCGGCCATGAATCCCGTCGTCGATCGGCCTCGGCGATCTTTCAAAGCGAGTGTCTGCTGCGGCAACGGAAGGGACCTGGGCTTTGGTGACGAGGCTGGATCGGGGGGCCATGGGCCGTAGACGCCTTCTGGCGACCTCGCCCGACATGGCCCGGTCGGACGCATCCGTGCTCCAGCCTGCCCGCTCGGCCACAGTGTGCACCCGGAAGGGATCGGGGCGCGACTGCGCCTGATCCCGCTCCTGCACGCTGCCACCTCCAACCGGTCGGTCGTGGCCTGCTCCCTGCACCCGGCAGGAGCCATTGTGGTGACGAGGAGCCGGTGCACTCGGCAGGCGTCGGCGTCTTCCTCACTTCCTCATCGACTCCAGGACGTTGTCCATGTACTGCGCGGCGGACGCAGCGCGGTAAAAGCTTCCTGCGGGCGGCTGGCTGAGTGTGGCATCCTGAACGGTTCGGCATTTCTCCGACCGACCGGGGGCGGTAGTGCAGGAGTTTCGTTCGCTGGAGCAATTGCGGGACGTGGACGAGCGGTCTCGCCTGTTCGGGCCGTTCGGCTTGGGTGCGGCGCTTTCGGATGACGACACCGTTCAATTCGCGCAGGCGGTACTCGCCCAGGGCTGCAGCCTGAAGGCCCCGGTAGGAGACGCCACCCGCCGAGCGCATGAGCGCCTGTGCGGGGCATTCCTGCTGGGGGCATTGTCGTATGAGCAGTACACCCTGGTGGAGGAACGGGCCCCGGTTGTGCTGGAGTTGGCCCTGCGGGAACGGTTCATGCAGTGGAGCGGTGGCTCCGTCACCCTGCAGACGCAACCGGGGACCGCGCGCCGCTACCAGGTGGCCTCCTACGAGCAGGTACAGCAGACGACCGCGCGGCTGCGCGCCGCCGCCCGTTCGGCGACCACTCGACGCCAGGGCCGCGGTCGCGTGCGGACGCCGCGTGTTCTGCTCCACGTCGATGAGGCAACCATGGTGCCGTTCGGCGGGGGACTGGCGGATCTGCGCGGGTGGGCGCGGGCGGCGGGGCTGCTGCGCGGGCAACGCAGCCGTTCCCGTGAGCAGTCGCTGGTCAAGCTCCGCAACGAAGTCTGCCACCCCAGCTCCAGTGCACTGTTCACCCCGGTCGATGCCGCTCAGACGCTGCGTCTGGTGACCGAGTTCGTCAACCAGCTGTGGGGCAGCCCGACACCCGGCGGGCAGATGTTCCCGGCGCCGCTGCAGCGGACCATCGTCGCGATCAGCTGGAACGACACTGGCACGGTGCGGCAGGAGCCGGCCGGCAACCTGCTGGCAGACTCGGCCGACGACGGCCACGAGCACGTGATGGTCCGCAGCGTGTGGAGCGACCCGGTCACCGGTGGCCCCGACGATCGATGGTGGAGCGATTTCCGGGCCCGCTGGGAGACCACCACCTACCCGGCCGATTACCTGTGGGGTCCCGGGTCGCGCAGCAGCGCCGCGGCGTGGCTGCAAGGCTTCGCGGCGCCCCACGCCACCACCGGTGAAGTGGTCGACGACGCGGTAGAGGTGATGGACCGGGTGTTCCTGGTCGTTGTCCAGTACGACATCGTCCGGGCTCCGATGCGTCCGCAGGTCGCCGCCGGCCTGGCCGCGAGGCTTCCCAAGACCCCGGCCACAGCCGCAGCGGCGGAGGCGGAGGGGGAGGGGGAGGGGGAGGGGGAGGGGGAGGAGTGCGCCGGCGTCTGGCACACCGTGTGCGCCGACACCCCTGCCGACGCCTTCGGACACGTCCGCGCCCGCACCGAACACCGCAACGGCGGCGGCCACTCCGCCTGCGGAGAGTGCCGAGTGTGCCCGGCCCGGCAACTGGGGGAGGGCACCCTGTCGCAGGCACTGGCGGCAGCCGAGAAAGTCATGGGCACGCTGACCCCAGCCGACCCGCCGCCGGTCGCCGTCCCCTACCTGCGGCACTGGCCCGCCTCAGCGCTGCCCGACCCGCCCGGGTGATCAGGTGTTCCCCGCGCGCACGTGGAGGTACGTTTGGATCAGTTAGACTGAGGAAGCGCGATAGTCGATGACTGAACGCAATCGCATGTGAAGACAGGCGCTCGCTACCCGAGCACCCGGCGGGATAATGGTCCATCCGCTGTGAAGGCGGGAGAACCTACCGCAGACGGTGGAGCTGCCCTGATCGGATGCGAGACCTAACTAAAAACCGGCATACGCCACCGTCAGACCACTGCCTTTCTCGGGTCCCGCAGTCGGTCTCGGAGGTCTGTGCCGTGTCCGTCTCGCAGCTATTCGTCGCCCTTAAGTCCCTGGCTGACTCGCCGTGGGTTGTTGTTGTGGTTGTGCTGCTCGTCCGCTTTCCTCGCATCGTCGCCTCGCTGCTCGTCCCTTTTGCCACCTGGCGGGCGCTGCGAGATCCCCAGACCGTCCAAGGGGCCGCGCTGGATAAGAGCCGCAGCCATCGTCTGGCGGTCTTGACGGTCATAACCTCCCTGCTCAAGAAAGACGCGCAGGACCAGACGGCCACCGACACCGCAGGATCGAAGCCGCCGCTACCCAAAGGCGACCACTGCTGCTACCGGTCGCGGAATTCCTCGCGCTGGCCGCCACCGTGGTCAAAACCGCCCGCCGAACCGTCCCCTGGCCCACCAGGCGCGGCCAAGGGGCTGACCGGCACGAGGAGGCAAACGACGCGTTAGCCTCGGTCACGCCGCCGGCGTGCTGGACGGCGCGGCCCTCACCCCGCACACCTGGCGCCAGCAGGATCACCCACATGCTCGACGCGCTGTATGAGCGAACGGCGAGGCCGCTGCCTGCAGGAGGCGGATCACTTTCCGTGTCTCGGAACGATCTGTTGCGGCTGGTTGCGGGCGCGCCGTTGCGTGAACCACGCGGCGTGAGCGGGGCGTCTGATCGGCATGGGTGAGGTGGCGCCGGGCGGCGCGACAGAAGGTCCTGAGCGACCGGGCGAACAAGGAAGACCGCAACCAGCGAGGGAAGAGGCAGCCGGGCTGTGGCCGATCCGGCGGGCGTTGACGACCGCGAGCATCACCGCGGTGACGGGCTTGATGACGGCAGTGCTGGCGGTGCTGGGCTTGCCGCACCTGCAGCACATCGAGGCTCTGCCGCTCTCCCAGCTGCTGGACGTTCTCAAGCTCGTTCTCGGGACCGTCGCCGGCGTCGGCGCGTTGTTCGCGCTGGTGATGACCTACCGGCGGCAGCGCCTGGCCGAAGTCGCCGACGACCGGGACCAGCAGCGCGCTCGGCTGGACGCCTAGCTGTACTCGGTCGTGAGGTTGGTGACACGCCGGGGCTGGGGGTTGATCAAAGCGAAGACCTTCGAGTGCGGTGGAGATAGCCGTCTTCACCTGTCTCGGAGGTCTTCACGGGCCACGCTAATGCACGGTTGACCGTCCACGGCCGTCGTCTGCTGGTCGAGCGTGTCCGTGTGCAGGGACGCCCGGTCGCGCACGTCGCGCGGAAGTTGGGAGTGTCGCGGCAGTGCGCACATCGCTGGGTGCAGCGCTATGACGCCCACGGGCCGGCCGGGCTGCACGACCGCAGCTCGCGGCCGCGAGGAGCATCCAAGTCTTCGCCCATACGCATCACGTGATCGGGCCTTTTAATCCGTGCCGCTAGGACAGCGGCGGGAACTTGAGAAGCTCCTGGGCTCGAATCAGCAGTGGAATACCACTATGCCTAGTCTTTGCACTCTGCCTGTCTTCAGACAATACGGATCCCGATAACGTTGGCCCGTGCGCACATGGGGCGCACGGGCCGTAACACGGCTGCATTGGGGATGGTTGTCGCTAGTCCCCCACCGTGATGCGGTGGATGTCGCCGATCCGGACGGCGGGCGCCATGTGCAATTGGTTGTGGTCGCCCTCGGACACAGGATTACCCCATGGGTGACGCGAAGAGCTCGATCTGGGAGGTTGTTCCTATAGCGGGCTCTTCTTCGTTGTTGCCGACCACGGTGCAAGATGACCTGTCGCAGACTATGGCGAGACCGTTGCGCTTGAGGTGTGCGACGAGTTCATGCGGGGAGCGGGCTTCGCCTCGTCGTGGTGAAAGCTGCCGCAGCAACTCGTCGAACAGCTGGTCTTCTCGGAGGTAGAGGTTCTTCGGCGCGTCGGGAGAGCGCGGCTTGGTGCTGTTGTAGCCGTGGCGGCAGCGATAGCCGCTGCGTCCGTTGACCCAATGGGAGTCCATCCGCCGCTGGCAGAGGCCGCATAGGAGCAGGCCGGCCAGGAGGTATACGCGGACGCTCCCATCGCGGGTGGGTCTGGCGGCGCGGATCGTCTGCGCGGCGACGAAGTCGGCGTCGGAGACCAGTGCCGGATGGGCGGGCTTCTTAGAAATCGCCCATCCCGCGGTCGTGTCGTCGAACCCGGCCTGCCGGTCCCAGACTTGACGGCCGGTGTAGCGGGGGTTCTCCAGGATCGTGGCGACCGTGTTCAGCGTCCAGCCCTGCCCCGACCGGTGGGGATTTCGCTTTTGATCGACACGGGAAGGGCAGGGGACGCCGCGTTCGTTGAGTTCGCGGGCGATTCTGGCCACGCTCACGCCGGAGAGGCGGCGCGCGAAGATCCATCTCACGTGCGGAGCGGTCAGCGGGTCGGGATCGAGGCGCCGCAGGCGACGTCCCCATTGGGCGTGGGCCTGGTTCGGGTGCGGACCGGCGTCCACGAGCCGGTACCCGTAAGGGGGCCGGCCGCCGAGGTAGCGGCCCTGCTCGCAGGCTTGGATGCGCATCGCGGCCAGGACACGGTGCCGTGCACGCAGCACCTCGCGCCGCGATTGCGCGCCCAGCATCATCATGAGCGCACGGTGCGCCGGCTCGTTCATGTCGATGGGACCGAACGCCTCCGGTAGCCACAGCCGGATGCCATGGGCGTCCAGGAGGGGAGCGAGCGCGGCGAACTGGTTTCCGGAGAACGCGCGTTCGTACTCTCCGACCACGATGGCATCGAAGGTGCGGGCCGTCAGGGCTTCGAGTAGTGCCGCCGCCTGTGGACGTCGTGACCACGGCACCTCGCGTGAGCATCCGGCGTCGAAGTAGTCGGCCACGATCGCGCCTTCACCGGTGATAAGAGAGTCGGCGGCTTCGCGCTGCCACCCGTATGATGTCCGCCGATCCTGGTGACCGGTGGTCGAGGTCCGCCCATAGAAGGCGAAGCGCAGGCCGTTCCCGGCCGGTCGGGCACCGCTGGTGACCTTCCGGCGGCCAGCCCGCCCCTTGCGCTTCGCCCACTCGCCGAACGGGTCATGGGACGGCTGTTCTCGGATCGCCATCGTGGAGGCCTCCCGGGGGACGAGGTGATACGCCGATCTGACGTCATGAGTCTTCGGCTATGACGCCGAAACATCGGCGTCGTCCCAGGGCGTTTACGATCGACGGTCGTGGCGACGAAGCGAATGAACAAGGACGCGTTCTAAAGGGAACTGGCCGGTCTCGACGATGACGCGTTGAGGAAGCTGCTGTGGACGTTGTGCTGGCGGGGCACCAAGCAGCTCCGGGAACGCATCGAGACCGAACTCCAGCCCGCCAACACCAAGCCGGCCGTTGCCGACAAGGAGCGGATCGACCCCCAAGAGGCCTTGCGCGACGTCACCGACTTCGTGTCACTCGCCCGCGCGGGCGCCTACATGGCCGGGGATCGGCGCGTATCGCCCAAAGAACGCAGTCGGTGGCGCTTCACCTTCTAGCGTCTGGCCAAGGACGCACGCTCCGCGCTCGCTCTCGACGTCCCGGCCGGCGCCGCCGCACTTGAGCAGCTCATCGACCTGGCTTGCGAGGTCAAGAGCTACGATCTGTTCCATTCTGAGGATCCCGTGGAGGCTGCCGGCTTCGTCGTCTCCGATGCCGTCGCCACACTGTGGCAAGGTCTGCGCGGCCACCACGGGTTCACCGGTTTCGCGCGGCTGGCCGCGCCGCAGCTCATCCGCTGGGAGCAGGGAGCACGGATGAACCCGTTCCGGATGGGGCCGCCTCAGCGAGAAGGAGACCACCCTCGCCACCGTTCTTGCCGGGCTGCTGCGGGGCAGCGACGCCTGGGCCGACTTCGCCGGCCACTACCTGACAGCACTCGACCAGGCCCGAACCGCCGCCCCCGGGATCTACGGCGTCGACGCCGATTACTCTCGTAGGGAGCGCACCGGTGATCTCTCGGAGTGGCATCTGCTTCAGCTCGAACGCCTGGAAGGCACCGACGCCGACCATCTGCTCGACCGGCTCGTCACCCATCCCAACTCGCCGGTCCCGAACTCACCTACATCCAAGCCCGCCGCACGATCCAGACCGGCGCTCCAGACAGAGCTCGTGCCCTGATGCGCGACTGTCTGAAGGAGTTGCCCGGCCATGAGGGCTTCCTCGCGTTCGCGAAAAGGATCAGCACCCAGTGAAGCTCACCAACGTCGCCGGCGCGCAACTGAGCGGACGACCACCCCAAATGCAACTGAATCGACGGCAAATGTAACCGCACCTCCGTTACATTTGGTGCGTGAGCATGAATCTGGACGACCTGGTGGAACGTCTGCGCACAGCGGGCGGCGACTCGTCGGACGTGGAGGTCAAGTCGGCCGCCGGCGGGCTACCGCAGTCGCTGACCTCCACACTCAGCGCCCTGGCGAACCTTCCGGGCGGCGGCACGATCATCTTGGGGCTCGACGAGGCGACAGGCTTCCGACCCGTACCGCTCACCGACCCGCAGAAACTCAAGCAAGGCATCGCCGGAAAGGCACGCTCGTTCACCCCACCCGTCCGGATCACCGTGGAAGACGGGGTTGTCGAGGGAATGCCGGTCGTCGTCGCGCACGTTCACGAGTGCGATCCGTCGGCGAAACCGTGCCGCGTGACCGGATCCGGCACGGCCTACCTGCGCGGGTACGACGGGGACTTCGAACTGTCGGCCCTTGAGGAGCAGGCATTCCTCGCCGCACGGCAGCCGCCCCTGTTCGACCGGGCCCCGGTCGACGGCGCCACCCGCGATGACCTCGACAGTCATCTCGTTGAAGGCTTCCTGCGGTCGGTGCGCGAACGGGACCCCCACGGGCTGGGCCGTTTCCGCGACAGCGCGGAACTCCTCCGCCGCGCGGGGGTGACGACCTCCGACGGAACGCCCACGGTCGCCGGCCTGCTGTCCCTGGGCGTCCACCCGCAGGAATGGTTCCCGCGGTTCCTCATCCAGGCATCGGCCGAACCACTGCCGAACGACCCGGCGGGATCACGCGCCCGCAACCAGGCCACCATCACCGGCCCGATCCCCCTCATGCTCGACGAGGCACTCGCCTGGGCGCGACGGACCTTCGACACCGCGATCGTCTCGGCATCCGACGGCACCGTCCACGACGAACCGGCCTTCCCCCTCATCGCCTTCCGCGAGATCATCGCCAACGCCCTCGTGCACCGCGACCTCGACCACTGGTCGGCTGGCATGGCCGTCGAGGTACGCCTGCGCCGTGACCGCCTCATCGTCTCCAATCCCGGTGGTCTTTACGGCATCACCGTCGAGAGACTCGGCCGCGAGGCCGTGACCTCGGCCCGCAACGCCCGGCTCGTCGCCATCTGCCAGCATGTCCGCACCCCCGACGGCGGCGCCCGCGTCATCGAAGCCCTCGCCTCCGGCCTCCCCATCGTGACCAGAACCCTTGCCGAAGCAGGACTCCCACCCGCCCACTACATCGACGCCGGCATCCGCTTCACGGTCCTCCTCCGAAGGGCCGCCTCCACCACTCGGCCCGGCGTTGACCTCAACCAGACAGAACTGCGCGTCTACGACGCGCTGGCGACCGGAGCACGTACCGTGGCGGAACTCCAGGGTCAGCTGAACCTGACCGCCCCCAACATCCGCAAGGCCCTCCGCGAATTGCGCCGCGGGGGACTCATCGAACAACACGGCGGAAGAGGCCGAACGACCACCTACTGCCGACCGACGGACTAGCCACCCTCACCCTCGACCGTGAGCCCAGCTGTCCGTGCTACGGGGGGACCTCACTCGCGTCGGGCGATGGTGGCATGGAGTTCGGCGCCACAACACTCAACTTCGCGACCGCCCTGCTCTGCTGGTCGGCAGGCTCGTGTCGGGTGGACAGGGCACGAAAGCGCTCATCGGTTTCCTTGTCGGTGCGCTCGTCAACTGCCTATATATGGCAACCTTGCAGGTCACTGAACAATCTAGGAGGAAACCCGCCGTGACCAAAGCACTGCACGGCTCCCTCAACTCCGACGACGATGCCGACCGTGAGGCTGTCGAACAGGAGCGCGCCAAACTGCGAGAGTTCGTCAAAGGGCTGAGCACGGACGACATCAAGTCGGGCGGCTGGTTCACGAAACTCTGCACCCAAGCACTGCGGTCGTACACCGAGAATGCCACCTGGGAGTATTTCCAGCAGAAGTACAAGGGCATGCCCGCGGACGGTATCGTCGAGCAGCAGATCAAGCTGGCGGCAAAGTACGCTGCGCTCGAAGGCGGAATTACCTCCAGCATCTACACAGGGACGATCGCCGCGACCATCGGGTCGTTGGGTGGCGCCAGCCCCGCCACTGTTCCAGCCGGATTCGTCACGTTCATGGTCGACCTCACGTATATCTCCCAGTTGCAGATGCGGCTGGCCCACGACATCGCCGTGATCTACCGGATTCCACTGGACGTGAACGATCCCGAGGACATGTTGAAACTCATCCGGGTGGCATTCGACATAAAGGCCGGAGAGGTCACCCGCAGCGGTGTGGCGAAGTTCATACCCGGCCTGGTACGGCAAGTCCTCAAGAAGTACTATTCCGGTCCGGTCCTCGCCGCAGCGAAAAGCCTTCCGTTCGTTGGGAAACATCTCCTGCAACGCAACATCATCAAGTTCACCATCCCCGGCATCGGGGTCCCCCTCACCATCTTGGTGAACCGTTACACGACCTTGGTCGCGGGACGCCATGCCCGATCCGTATTCCGTGGCGAAGCACGAGTGATCGAACTCGCCGACACTTTGATCCGACGCACACGTCACCTGCAACTGATGCTGTGGGTCGCGTGGCTCGTCATCAACGCGGACGGCAAGATCACTGACGCCGAACGCCTGCTGTTCCAGCAGCTGACGCGGCTCGCCAGGGAACGGCATCAGGTCAACGACGAGCAACTCGCCAATGTCATCGACATCGACCCGGACGACGTATGGCAACGCCTCGACGCCGAGCCCGGAGATCTCAGCGACGTTGTCTACGCCGCCGAACGGGTCGCTACCGTCGACGGAGATCTCAACACGCACGAGAAGGCAGTCATCGCCGAGCTACAGCGCCGCTGCCACCGCTGAACCCACTGTGCTCAGCCTCCGCGAAGGCCGAGGTGTCCCATACCGGCAATATCACAGTTGGTCCGTCGAATGCAGCCGGCGTCACCGGGCAGCCAGCATTTCCCGTCAACAAACTCAGACCTACGGCAGATCCGATACCGGGTTCCGAGCAAGCGCAAGATGGCGAAGAAGCTTACCTTGTCTTCCTTCTGCGTTCCCGCGTGTGACGTTAAGGTTAAGCCCGCACGCAGATTTGGAAGCTGCGTGGGGCTCACATAAATCCGAGCGGTGAGCTGCAGACTATGCGCCAATCAGAATTCGGTAAGGCTCACCGAGCGGTGAATGGGCGGGCCATGTGCTGTCCGATCGTGTCGCCCCTCGGACACGTACCGTTTCCCCAAATCCGGGGTCATGGACGTCACGACGCGATCCGGGTCGAGGTCAGCCTCGACCCGGATTTCTTGTTTGTCCGGGTGGTAGACGAGCCGGATTCCGAGCGTCTGGTAGACGGTCTGACGGGCCTGCGGGCTCGCGTCCTTGAGCACCCGCACGAGATCACCCAGTCCGGCGATGAGCGCGTCGATCTCCTGGCCGGTCAAGGTCCGGCGGCGCTGGGCACCGGCCGTGCGGAGTTCTGCTCGGGCCGCGGTGAGGTGGGCTTCGGTCTCGGCCATCCACTGGGCGATGGTCGCCGGGTTGGCCCCGGCCTCAAGCGCGGCGCGGTGGCGCGCGAGTTTTGTCTCGCAGTCGGCGATCTGGGCCTTGGCGCGTATCGCGGCGGTGTTGGTCGGCGGCTCCTGGGCGCTGTGGATGTCGGCGATCGTCTGCTTGATGCGGTGCGGTGCCAGGACCTTGGCGGGCCAGGGGTCGACCAGCGCGGTGACCTGGTGTTCGCGGACGAAGATGTTGCGCGGGTGCTCGACCTTGTTGGCCAGCGCGTACTCCTCGGGGTAGCGGCACCGGAAGTAGACGTAGTCCTTGTAGGTGTGGGCCTGCATCTTGCGGTCGCACAGCCCGCAGTACATGACTCCCCGCAGTGCGTAGGAGTGCTGGTCTTCTCGCGTGCCTTGGTGCCTCCACGCTGGCATCGGCGTCCGACGAGCTTGCCTTCGATCTGGTCGAAAATCTCCTTGGCGATGATGGCCGGATGGACGGGCTCCATGGAGAACACCCACTTGTCCCGGTCGTTCCAGCGGAGCTTGGTGATGTGGCCGAGAGAGACGTCGTTGACGTCGAGGTGAGGGGCCACGCGTTTTCCGTGCACCATGAAGCACCACCCACCCGGCCCGAGTCACGATCTGTTCAAGAGCCGCCTGCCAGTTCGGAGACCGACAGGCATCAGCGTCCTGAACAGCGAGCCTGCTTGGCACCCACCGTCACTCCTGGTAGTCAAGTGCAATGATCCATGGCTCTGACGCCGAGGCCCTTGCGCGGTTACCACCGGAGCCCGATGAGCCATGGCGAGTCCGCCGCCAACGCAGGCATCGTTGGCGTTCCCCTCACCGCCGTTGGACGGCACTTCTGATCACTGCCGTCCTTGCATCCCTCGGCACCGCCGCCATCCTCCAACCCGGCGACGCGTCAGCCCCGCCGTCACCACGCCCCACCCACACGGCAGGCACCGGAAACCAGAGCCACCAACCAAGCCCGTCCCCGGCCCCGCCGACCCTTGCCTCCAAGCGGCCGGAGTATGCCGGCCGTCATCACCATCCGCATCGGCAGCATGCTGCACCATCCGCATCCGCACGAGAGACACCCGCACAGGCCAGGGCCGGCTCCGGCGAGCACCGCTCCCCATCGCTGCGCCCACCGAGCATGAACAGACAAGAGCGCACCACCCCGCGCCGCCCCCGCTCACGACCACAAAGGCCGCAACGCCCCCATCGGGCACCAACCTGGGTCCACGCCGAATGCAGCCGACGCTTCCCTCACAACGCCACCCGCCGAACCGCGTGTATCGCCGCGGTGCGCACATACCTCGGCCGGTGACCGGCACCTGCCGCCTGGGTGCGTCCGGGCGCCCTCCGGTTTTATCAACGTGCGTCGAATTGGGCGCGGGCCTCAAAGACACGATCCATGTGCGTCTCTGCCCAGGTCTTGATCGCGACCATCACCGGGAACAGGTCGTGGCCGAGCGGAGTGAGCGCGTAGTCGACGCGGACCGGCACGGACGCGGTCACCGTCCGGGTGACCAGACCATCGCGTTCCAGCGTGCGCAGGGTCTGGGTGAGCATCTTCTGGCTGACGCCCGCAATGCGGCGGGCGAGTTCGCTGTGCCGCTGCGAACCGTCGGCGAGGGCCGCGATCACCAGCGCCGCCCATTTGTCGGTCAGCGTGCTCAGCAGCTCCCGAGTCGGGCATGCCGCCAAGAACGCATCATAGTCGCGCTTGGCCTGCTCTCGACGCTGCGCGGCCGTCGTTGTCGCCACGTTCCACCTCTTAGGTCGGTGCCCTAGGCACTCCAAGGTACCTACTTCCTCGCAGCGCCCCCACGTCCCTACCGTGGGACACCACGACATACAGCGGAGGGCACGACGATGCGCGCAGTCAGCTATTCACAGTTCGGAGGGCCGGAGGTCCTCTACGTGGCGGCGGACCTACCGGTACCCGAGCCAGGGCCGGGGCAGGTACGAGTACGGGTCGCCGCATCCGTTGTGCACCCGGTCGACCTCATGATTCGCGCCGGCCGATTCCCGGCGCCACTGCCGACCCCGCTGCCGTACACACCCGGGTGGGACGTGGCGGGCGCGGTCGACGCGGTGGGGCCGTCCGTCGGGGATTTCGCCGTTGGTGACGCTGTCATCGGCTTCTCGCCATGGATACGCACCACCGTCGGTACTCACGCGGAGTACGTGGTCCTGGACGCCGCCTGGCTGACCTTCGCACCCACCGGCATTCCCGCCACCGAGGCCGCGGCCCTGCCGACCAACGGCCTCGCCGCCGCCCAGGCCCTCGACCTGCTCGCGCTCCCGACGGGCTCGACCATGCTCGTCACCGGTGCCGCGGGGCAAGTGGGCGGGTTCGTCCTGGCCCTGGCCCGGGCAACGGGCCTGCACGCCACGGGACTCGCGGGGGTCGGCGACCGCGAGTTCATCCAGTCGCAGGGCGCGGCGTTCCTGCCACGATCGGACGATCCGATCGCGGCCGGGCCGGACGGCTTCGACGCGGTCGTCGACCTGGCGATGATCGGCCCCTCATTGATGGAACTGGTCAGGGACGGCGGCGGCTATGTGGCGGCTTCGCCCCCGTTGCGCCCGGAGCCGGCGCCGGGAATCCGGACGTTCGCCCTGGATGTGCTACCGGACGGCTCCCGGCTGGGCGATCTGGCCAAACGAGCGGAGAGCGGCGAGATCCCGCTACGGGTCGCCGCGGTGCACTCCTTCGCCGACGCGGCGGCGGCCCACGACCGACTGGCCCAAGGCGGCGTGCGAGGCGCCGTGGCGGTCGTTCCCTGATCTGCCACGCTGAGTCCCCCACGCACTCATCTGCCGCGGGCGGCGGGGCCTGGGTGGGCTGAAGATCAGTCGTCGAACTCGAAGCCGCTGGCCTCTGCCGAGGTGATGAGCGTGCGCATGCGATCGCCGTCGGTGGTGACAGGGGTTATCAGTTCGGCCAACTCCTGGAGTACGGTTCGGTCCTCGCTGTGCGCGCAGAACATGCCGCCTTCGGGGTCGTAGGCGAATCGCCCATCGAGGGCCGGAGCCTCCGTGCTCACGAGGAACTGCGCGACACCCTCCCAGAAATACCCGTTCGGCTCGTGACCAAGCTGCTCGACAAGCTCATCCACTTGTGTCGTGCCCGCATCCAGCAGCAACGAGAACCTCCCGGGCATGGTTTCGATCAACCGCATCTGAGTCATGAAGCGTTGCAGTCCCGAAGCCAGAGGGCAACCTTCCGCGACCCACGACAGAGCGCCGCGGCACCACGGTCGCCCAGACCGAGCCCAGCCGTCCGCGCATGCCGCTTAGGGTGCGGGTTCGCTTTGGATCGTTGTTCAGTCCTTAGCCTGTACTGGAATGAGGAGCCACCGGGCGAAGCAGTTGTCCTCGTCGAGTTCGGTATACCAGCGGACCTTGAGCTGGTACGTGGTGTGCGCGGTTGCCAACAGGAGGCCCGGCTCCACACCGCGAGACGGTGGGCCGTGGACGGTCGGCACTGGTCCAGGCTGGGCCGCGAGCAGGGGCACGGAATGCGGACCGGTGCCGTCGACCGCGGCACTGAAAATGGCAAGCATGCCACTGCGCACGGTCAGCGTGTCTCCGTTTTCGTCCTGTGTGGTCGGGTAGTGCAGCGCTCTTGCCAGTGCTTCCGGATAGTCTGCACCGCTGGCCTGGACGATGGCGATGGGGCCGCTCGCCGCCTCGAAGACCTCGATCCAACTGTCGTCGCGGACGACGCCGTCGCCGCCGACGAGGGCTGCTCGTCCGGTGCCGACGAAAATGCTGGTGTCCTGCTGGCCGAGTTCGACGATCCGGTCGAACTCGTCGTCGTTGAAGCCGTGCCATGCCTCACGAAGTGCGGCGTCGAGTGCGAGAAACGGTTCGCCGTTGGTCCAGAGCCGACCAACGTGTACCCATGAGTCTGACATTGCCCCAGTATCAGGGACCGGTGTGCGAGCCACCTCGACAAGCACGGGCACGGGCAAGGGCTCTCGACAGGGCTTGGCCCGTCGCCCGCTCGGCGACCGGCGCACCAGCGGTCCGATGCGTCGAAGACCTAGGAGATGGGGATGATGGTGTGTCGTGCGCCGGCCGGTCCCGCCGGAAGGCGGATCGTGAGGGTGCCGGTGGCGGTGTCGTAACTCCATGCCATTGCGGACAGGGTCTTGCCGTCAGCGGTGACCGTGCGGGGGCGCCTGGTCCCCCGCAGGCTGACGGTGTAGGCGCGCGTGCGTACCGCACCCGGATATGCGCCTTGCCGAGCGGCGATGTCGATAGTTCCAGACCTGTAGGTGATCTGGGTCGTCGTGTGCTCGCCGCGCTGGTATGCCTGGCCGTTTCCGGCGTCCTCGTACAGCGTGAAGGCGCCGTCGGCTCCCGCGCCGACAACGAGGGTCACCTGGTCAAGGGGGTTCTGGGACGCGTTGTCGACGTAGTTGGTCCGCTGGGTGAAGATGCCCCCGGCGCGGACGAACAGCGGCATGCTCTCCAGGCCGGAGACAATGGTGTGAGTGCTGGGGCCCTGATAGGTCCGGCCCGTGAAGTAGTCGGTCCATCGACCGGGTGGGAACCACACTTTCGTCTGTGCCGTTCCATTGGTGTTCGGCCGGGTGACCGGTGCGACCAGCAGCGAGTCACCGTAGGTGTACTGGGTCGAGTTCTCGTAGGCCTCCGCCTGACCGGGGTAGGAAAGGTAGAGCGGGCGCACCATCGGCAGGCCAGTGTCTCGTGCCTGCCGTGCGAGCGAGTAGGTGTAGGGAAGCAGAGCCTCCCGCAACTGGAGGAACTTCGTCGCCGCCCGATGTGCCTGCGGGCCGTAGTCCCACGGTAGGCGCTCCCCGTTGAAGGAGTGGAGGCGGAGGATCGGCTGGAATGTGCCGAGCTGGATCCAGCGGGTGTAGTAGTCGTCGTCCAGGTGCTGTTTGCGGAAGCTGCCGATGTCATGACTGACGTACGACATCCCAACGGATCCTTCGGCCGCGCTCATCTCAGCGGCGAACGCCAGGAGCGGCCAGGTCGATTCGCTGTCGCCGGTGAAATGCACGGTCGAGCGGTGCTCGGCCCACGGTCCCGAGGGATACACGGGGGAGCCGCCCTGCCCGGTCAGACCGCCGACCAGCGCGCTTCCCATCCGGGAGAGGACATGTCCGCGCTCGCCGAGGCTGTCGCCACGTGCGGCGTAGAGGTAGTTGATCCAGGAATCGGGAGTGACGCCGCGTGTGGAGACCCGGGCATCTTCGCAGCACCAGTCCAGCCACCAGCTGTCCACGCCTTGGCGCTCGAAGGGCCGGTGCAGGGCGAAGTAGGCATTGACCTGGTCCGGGTCACCCCAGTCGAACACCTTGCATAGGTTGACCCCCGCCAGGCAGAACGAGTCCTTGAGCTTCCCCTTGGCGATGGCGTTGGTCTCGCCGAGTTGGGGGTCGTTCAGGGGAATGCTGGGGTGGACGTTGAAGTTCAGTTCGAGTCCCTGGTCGTGCGCCCATCGGGTGAACGTTTCCGGGGCGGGGAAGAGCTTGCGGTTCCAGTTCCAGCCGTTCCATGTAGAGGGGGACTTGAAGTCGGTGTCCACCGAGAGGGTGTCCAGCGGCACCTCCTCTGCCCGGAACCTGGGCAGTAGCCCCTGCCGGTAGTCCTGCGTGCTGTAGGGGTGATACCGGGAGAACCAGACTCCGAAGTGGGAACGGGGCAGCAGGGGGGCGGGTCCGGTGAGGTCTTTCAGATCGGTCAGGGCCTGCCGGTAGTCGCTGCCGTAGCCGAAAAGGTATCCGTCCTGGTAGGGCTTGCCCGCATGGCCGGGGCGCTGGGTGATGCGGTGCGCCGCCGGATCGAACAGCGCGGTGCGACTGTCGTCGAGGAGCGCCCATCCCTGTCGGGACAGAATTCCGGGTTCCAGCTTGGCAGGGCCGGACTGGTAGTCCAGGCCGCGGCGGTAGCCGCCGAGCTGTGGATATGCGGGGTAGGAGGTTCCAGGGGGCACGACCGACAGATTGTCGACGTTGACGTGCCCGGAATCGTCGGTGCCCCGCTCCAGTGAGATCGTCGTGTCGCCCTTCCTCAGATGGACGGTTGTCTCGGCGACACGCCAGTTGCTCCAGTCCCCGGTCTTCGGCAGTGTCAGTTGCGCGGCCCTGGTGTCGCCGACCCGGACGCCGAGCGTACGGGTCTCGTCTTTGAGATCACCTCCCCGGGCGTTGGCGTAGCGCGCCGCAAGCCGGTAGTCACCATCGGCCGGGACGTCCACGAGCCGGAACGAGGCGGACGCCTCCCGCCGATCGAAACCGGCCGTGAAGCCCGCCCCGGTGAACCCCTCATGATCAGACCCGGCCGCGGCTCCTCCGGCCGCTCGCCCGTCCTCGGCCTCGCAGCGCGTGCCGAAGGAGCAGACGCGGTCCGCCGCGGTCCACGCGGGGCGGCCGACGGCGCCCCCGGCAAGCTCGACCCGCAGGTTCGAGGCGGTGAAGGCACCGGAACCGCGCTTGTAACGCAACGTGAGCCGGTGCGTACGGATCACCCTGTCCCCGCCCTCGGTCCAGGTCCGGAACCGCGTCGGCACGGCTTGGCGGCCGGCCACGTTGAACGTCGGCCGGTCCTCGAACGTCCCGTCGCCGGCGTACTCCAGCCGGATCAGCGTCGAGCTCAGGATCTGGAAACGCGCATCGCCCTCGTACACCGAAGGCACCGATGCCGCCCGTGCCTCCTGGGCCGGTACCGCCGGCGCGGCTCCGGCGAGCAGCACGGCCCCGGCGCCGACGGCAAGGCGGTGTCGCTTCATGAGGCTCCCATGCTGCGAACGACTTACACAGAAGCTAACTAAATTCGCATACGCCCGTCTAGAAGAGACTGTGGGTCGGGCCCGACTAGCAGCGAGTGGCCGCCGAGGTCGAAGAAGTCGTCCTCCACGCCGATCCCGTCCACGTCCAGGACCTCGGCGAACGCGGCGCAGAGCGCGGCCTCGCGGTCATCGCGGGACCGCCGGTCCGGCCTTCCGGCCGGGGCGGGCGGAGCGGGCAGCGCCTGCCGGTCCAGCTTCCCGTGCGCGTTGACCGGCAGTGACTCCATCCGCACGACGGCGGCGGGCACCATGTAATCGGGCAGGGCCTGCGCGCCGAAGTCGCACAGGGCGGCCGCGTCCCAGCGCGCGCCGTCCACGGGCACGACGTAGGCGACGAGCTCCTGTCCGCGTGCGCCGCCGGAACGGGCCACGACCGCGACGCGTGCCACATCGGGATGGTCCGCGTAGCGGCTCTCGACCTCGGCGGGCTCGACCTGGAAGCCGCGGATCTCCACCTGGTCGTCGGCGCGGCCGAGGAACTCCAGGTTCCCGTCCGGATCGCGGCGCGCCAGGTCGCCGGTGCGGTACATCCGGCCCGGCCGGAAGGGGCATGCCACGAACCGCTCGGCCGTACGTACGGCCGCGCCGAGATACCCGCGGGCCAGGCCCGGCCCGGAGACGTAGATCTCGCCGGGCACACCGTCAGGGGGCAGCCGGAACGCCTCGTTCAGGACGTACACCTCGAGGGCGCCGAGCGCGACGCCGATCGGGACCGTGGCCGCGCCCGGCGGGCAGCGCCAGAAGGTGCACGTCGTGGTCTCGGTCGGCCCGTGGAGGTTGTCCAGGGGGATGGAGAACGTCGCGTGGAACTTCTCGGCCACCCAGGGCTGGAGTGCCTCGCCGCTGCACAGCACGCGGCGCAGCCCCCAGCCCCCGGCAGGACGCGGCGAGGGGTTCGTGCAGGAAGGCGTCCAGCACCGATGGCACGAAATGCGCGGTGGTGACCTCGGACTCCGCGGCGAAGGCGGTGAGCCGTGCCATGTCGCGCTGGGCCGCGCCCTCGGCGATCGCGACGGACGCACCGGTGGTCAGCGCCCAGAACATCTCCCACACCGCGATGTCGAATCCCGGTGAGGTCTTGTAGAGCACCCGGTCGCCCGGGTCGAGCCCGTACCGGGACTGCATCCACCACAACCGGTGGCTCACTGCGTCGTGCCGGAGGGCCACGCCCTTAGGACGGCCGGTGGAGCCCGAGGTGTAGTTGATGTAGGAGGCCCGGTCGGGATGCTGGCGATCCTCCTGGTCGGGCGGGCTGCCGGGGCCGGAGGCATCGGTCGCCTGCTCGTCGACGAGCAGCCGAGGACGGCCTGGCGCGATGTTCGCCAGCCCGGGCGCGGTCGCGGCGTCGGTGAGCACGAGCACCGGCCGGGCGTCCTCGGCCATGAGCGCGAGGCGTCCGGGCGGGTGTTCGAGGTCGAGCGGGGGGAGCAGGCACCCGTCTTGGCGACGGCCAGGGAGGCGATGACCGAGCGCGGCGACCTCGGCAGGGCGAGCGCCACGACGTCCTCGGGGCCGACGCCCTCGGGGCCGACGCCCTCGGCGATCAGCCGCCGGACGAGCCGGTCGGCCGCCGCCGAGATTTCGCGATAGGTGCGATCAGGAGCGTTCTCGGAAACGAGCGCGATAGCGTTGGGAGCAGTGGCCGCCTGCTCGTCGAACTGTCGGGGAATTGACAGGAAGGCATACTCCACAAGACCCTCGTCCCTACCATGTTGACCCATGCATAAGCGCAAAGTACACGGCAGTGTCAAAAATGTAATGACATTAAGGGTACGTTCACATCATCGAAGATACTACAAGTAGAAAGTTGATCGTCAAGTGCAAAGGACGGCCACTCCTCGTACTCTCGACAGTGTCGTGACATGAGGAGTGCGCGGCGCGGAAGACCAAGGAAAGTAAAGTCGGCTACAGAGGGGAAGCACGAAGGAAGAGCCGGTAGCTGCAGGGGAGACGACTTCCGAGGAAATTCCCCTACGCCGTAACCGCAACTTCACGTTGCCGTGGAGTGGTCAGATCATCTCTGATCTGGGTACTCGCGTGACGACCATCGCATTTCCCCTGCTGGTCATCTCCATGACCCATTCACCGGCCAAGGCGGGCATCGTCGGATTCTGCGCGACGTTACCCTATGCCCTGTTCTATCTGCCCGCCGGGGCATTGCCGGACCAGTACGACCGCAGGCGCGTCATGCTGATCTGCGAGGTCGGCCGCTTTCTCGCTCTCGGCAGCCTGGTCGTGGGCGCGTGGGCGCTCGCCGCCGGGGGGGCCGATAACACCTTCCACGAATGTTCGTGGCGCTTCTCGCGGACCAGCCGTGGAGGTTTCCGCAGGTCGTCTGGTGGCGCGCGCAGTGGGACGCTGCCCCGCCTTTCTCGCTTGGGCGAGATGTGATACAACTAGTAACGCATGATACGTGCTGTATCATCTGGAGGTATTCATCCATGGCGACCAGCGAACAGGAGTCGGTCCCGACCGCCAAGGTCGAACAGGACCGGCTGTCGCGACTGCTGATGATCCTGCTTGCCACGGCGGTCGGCGCGGCGGTGGCCAACCGGTTCTACATCGAGCCGCTGCTCAGCCTGGTCACGCACTCGTTCAAGGTGTCCCCGACTGCGGCGGGGCTGCTGGTGACGAGTGCGAACGTGGGCTACGTCCTCGGCCTCATACTGCTGGTGCCGCTCGGCGACCTGCTGGAGCGGCGTCGGCTGCTGACGGGCATGTTCCTGGGCGCCGGGGTGGTGGCACTGGGGTGTGCCGCCGCGCCAGGGCTGCCTCTGCTGGCACTGGCGCTGGCCGGCCTTGCGATGCTCTCGGTCTGCGCACAAATCCTGATCCCGCTCGCCGCCACCCTGGCGGCTCCCGAGGAGCGCGGCCACGTCGTGGGCTTCGTGACCAGCGGGCTGCTGGTCGGCACGCTCGGCGCGCGCGCCGTGAGCGGGTTCGCGGCGGGGGTGGCCGGGTTCCGGCTGATCTTCGTCGTCGCGGCCGTCGCGATGGTCGTGCTCGCGCTGCTGCTGCACCGGACCCTGCCGGCCCTGCCGTCGGCCCAGCAGACCAGCTACCGCGCGCTGCTGGGGTCGGTGCTGACGCTGGTGGCCCGCGAGCCCGAACTGCGCAGGCGCATGGCCCTGGCGTTCCTCCAGTTCGCCGGGTTCACGGTGCTGTGGGCTCCGATGGCCTTCCTGCTGTCCGGCTCGCCGTACCACTACGAGCCGACGGTCATCGGCCTTTTCGGACTGTTCGGCGTGGCCGGGGCGCTGGCCGCCCCGTGGGCGGGGAAGCTGGGCGACCGCGGCCGCAGCGGGCTCACCGTCACCGTGTCGTTGCTCGTGATGCTCGCCGCCTGGGGGCTGATCGCCCTCGGCGGCAGTTCGCTGATAGCGCTCATCGCCGGGATCGTGCTCCTGGACGCCGGCTTCCAGGGCGCCCACATCAACCACCAGCGGACCGTCTTCGCGCTCCAGCCCGCGGCGCGCAGCCGCGTCAACACCGCCTACATGTTCGCCTTCTTCCTCGGCGGGGTGGCCGGATCGACACTGGCCGCGATCGTCTACAACGCGGGCGGCTGGTCCGGGATCTGCGTCCTCGGCGCCGCCCTTGCGACCCTGGCGTTGGCCATCTGGGCGCTCTGGAGGCCACGCCGTCCCGAAGGCGGTGCCGAGAGCACGGAACGAGCCTGACCATGCCCCGCACCCGCCCCGAACACCGCACGGACCACATGGCCGGCCGACTTGGCATGGCTCAGCCGGACGCGATGCTCGCCGGGGCGTTGCGCAATGTGTCCCGGACGCGAACGCGGAGCCAGACGTGCGTGACCGCCATCGGCGAGGCTCTCCGGGACGACCATCCGGCCCGGCTGCGCGCCCGTTTCGACATGGACGGTGCACTCAGCCGGGCGGAGCTGGCGTTCGTGGAACTGCTGAACCATCCGATCCGGAAAGAACGCCTACGGCACGCGGGACGGCCGCTCCCTCGGGGAGGACCTGGCCGCCCGACCCCGCACTGTCGAAGTCCTTTGACGAGATGATGGCGTTCAAGCTTCTTCGACCCGCTCCCGCCCGGCGCCGACGCATACCTGCTCTCCGACGTCCTGCACGACTGGGACGACTCCACCTCGAAGATCATCCTGCCGGCGCTGCGCCGAGGCCGCGGGCGACCGCGGGCAGGTGCTGGTCATCGGCGAATTCGGCCCGGACGGCGAGTCCCCGAGCACGGCCATGGACCTGCGGATGCTCGTCCTGGTGGACGGGCGGGAACGCCGCGCCGGCGAGGTCCTGGAACTTCCAGCCGATCTACCGCGATATCGTCAACCGCCAGCCGGATCTCCTCGGATAGGTGGGGCGGAGGAGCTCAGTCGAGCCGGATGACGCCGCCGAGGAGCGTGACGACCAACGGGCCCAGTTCGGCGTGACCGAGACGGAGACGTGTCGCCATCTCGTCGCACGCGGGGAAACCGGTGACGGCCCCGATGGCGGCGACGGCCTGCTCGACGTCCAGATCGTCATGCAGCCGTCCGGCCGCATCCAGCCGACGGACGAACGCACCGATCTGGTCGAAGCGCCACTGCTCACGGCTCTGCACGACGTGCCCGGCCTCCGGGTCCACGGTGGCGAGGCCGAGCAGCCTGCGAAGCAGGTCGGGATCGGTGGCCCAGAATCGGCACAGCTCCACTACCAGCTCGCGGAACGCCGCCACCGGATCGTCGACGGCCAGCGCCGCCTCGACGCCGCTGACCAGCCGCGCACGCTGGGCCAGGTCCTCGGCGACCGCGTCGAGCAGCCCGAGCTTGGACGAGAACTGCCGGTAGATCGTCACCCGGGTGATCCCGGCGTCCGCGGCCACCTGTTCCAGGCTCAGCCGGTGATAACCGGCCTCGATCAGATGCTTGCGCGCGGCGGCGAGGATCGCGCGCCGGGTACGCGTGACTCCCGCCGCGCGAAGCCCCTGCGGGGCCTCGCTCGCACTCCTTTCGCTCACGCACTCATGCTACAACCTGTAACCAGTCGCCGAATCGCACCCTTGCAACCGCGTTTTCCCTTACCGCCCGCCACCTCCGACAAACGAAACCAGCGCGACCTGTCCGGACTGGTCGGCGATCCCCAGGTGCATCTGGTCGGCGCGGCACGGCCGCATCGCCACTCGCCGAGGTGTTCGTGCGGAAGGTGGGCGCGTAGCTGCGCGCCCATGTGCTGGGCGAGCGGGAAGTGCGGGACGCACCCGACGGCGCGCCGGTCGAGTTCGGCCGCCGCCCCCAGGACGGCGGAGTTGGTTGTGAACGCCTCGGCGATAACGTCGCCCTCGCCGGTGGCGATGGTGATGAGGTGGCTTGCCAGCCCGGAGCTGATGGCGCCCAGGTGCCGTTCGCAGGTCGGGTGCGTGGTGCGCGATGGGCGGGACCTTGGCACGGTTGCGCGTCGTGGTTGGGCTGGTCAGTGGTGTCGTCCGGGCAGAGCCAGACGCTGAGCGGCAGGAGCTGCCGTGCGCCGCTGGCGGGTGTCGGGTTCGGCTTGTTGGTGCTGGTCAGCCAAGGTGTCCTCTTCGGATACGCGTAGAGGGACCCACCCGGCTTAGGTGGGTCCCTCTACGCGTGTTCGGCTAGTGAGCCGCTTCGTACTGCTCGATGATGTTGGCGGGGATGCGCCCGCGATCGTTCACCTTGATTCCGGCGGACCTCGCCCACTCGCGAATCTCGGCGCTGCGCTCCCGGTTTCCGGTGCCGCGAGCGGTGGCCTTGCCGCCTCGGATGGCCTTGAGCCGACGCCCGCTGTCCATGTATGGGTGCAGAGCGCTGCGAAGCTGGTCGGCGTTCTTCTCGCTGAGGTCGATCTCGTACGCCTTGCCGTCGATGGCGAACGACACCGTCTCGTGGGCCTCGTCCCCGTCGAGGTCGTCTGTCATTTGAACTATGACCTTCTGAGCCATGCGTTTTCCCCTCCTCATCGTGTTACTGAGTGACTTTTACGGTAGCCGATTCCGGTGCGTAGTCGATCCGGAAGAGCAGCATTCCGTTTCGGCCCTCGACGGCGATCGCGCCTGGTTGGTCGGTTGGTACGTCGTAGCTGATCGTTCCTGATATGTACTGTCCGGGTCCGGGGCTGTCCTGACCGAGAATGCTATCGGGGAGGCCCTTGGCCTCGCAGACTCTGCCGATGGTGTCAATGCTGCACACCACCTTGCCGTCTGCGCCTACCCAGTGTGCAGAGGTGCAGGTGTCCCCCTCAGCCGTGCCCACGTTCTTGATATCGAGTACGAGGCATACGAACTCGCCGTTCTGGGCTCGCTGTGTCTCGTCGGTAAACCTGTCGGTGTAGGTCTTGAACCTGTCGATCTTCTTGAGGGTGAACTGTTCGCTGGCCGTGCTCGACGCGTCGGTTCCGCTGTTGCTCAGGTTCACAGGCAGGGGCTTGCCGACTACCAGCGTGGGCAACACCTGCTTCACGGATCACTGGCAGGAGATACGGCTAAAGGCACGCATGTCCACAGCGCAGTTCGCCCGTTCCGCATCGTTCTCCGCTGTCGGCGCTTCCGCTGCCGACGAGTCGTTTTGGCGGCCGCGACTTCTCACTTTCTCCGCAGGCAGCAGGGCGCAACGGCTCGCCTCGGAGTTTTGATCTTTCTTGGTGCGGCACTCTGGTGTGCAGCTGTTCATGCTGGTCAGCGGCGATCTCAACACATGTGCGCGCTTGACCTCAGAGCGCCGACAGCATCCCACTACGTCGCCCTGACCCCGGCGGGGGCGGCTGTCCCCTGAGTTTCCATGGATGCGACGGTCATCGGCGCGAGCGATGAATCGTGCGCGGAGTGCCTGTGTCCAGAAACCAGGTCGCACAGCTTGACTGGGAAGCGGCCGGTCGCTGCTGGGGGCCGCGCTGGCCGATCCAGGGTCGTCCGCTCCTCCCCGAACTGGGCGGACCTGGATCGGCGGCGCACCCCTCCTACGCCGACGGGCGCCAGCGCGTCCGCTGGTAACTCACGGGCCGGGCGGCGTCCGGTTCAGCGTGCCGGGGGGTGTTCTTTCAGCCGTCCCCCATCAACTTCCCCGGCGTCCTGCGTCGTCGCTTGTGTCCGGGTGGGGTGGCGCGGGCCGGTCGGCTTGTCAGGGGCGGGCGGCTGTTTCCAGGGTGGCTCGTGCCGCCGCATCGTCGGTTGAGGCCGGGACGGTGAGCAGGTCTACGCGACGGCCGTCGGCATAGATCGCGGTGAGCAGTCCGGCGGGAAGGTTGCCGAACCAGCTGAGCAGCACCTCCCTGGTGTCCTCTGGGCCGTCGACGCGCAGTCGGCGCGGATGGGCGGCCCAGTCGGTCGCGCGCAGCATGATGTGGACGATGAGGCGGTGCTCGTCGGACGGGCCCTGTGCTTGCAGTGCCAAGACCAGCCCGGGCAACTCCATGGCCGGATCGACCGAGCGGGGCCACCAGACACCGTCCAGCGGCGTGCGACTCGAACCGTCTTGCATCGGACCAACGCGGTCGGTCGGGGCCGACGGCCGCATCGCCAGCCGAGGAGTCATGGACGGAGAGAAGCTGATGGTCGTTCTTCGTTCGGCAGTGGTTCGCATAGGTCTGCGCCCCTCTCCCGGGTGGCGCGGACGGCGACCCCGGGTGCGTTGTCGGCGGGGACGGGGCCTGCCTGATGCTTCGCTACCCCAACAGATGCGGCAGAAGTGATTCTCCTTTTCGGACACAGGGCGGCAAAATGCAATTGCCGTTTACTGAACTTCTCTTGGCCTTCGCTGAGCGGCACTACCCATGTTGCATGTCAGACGATCCGGAATGCGGCGCGACCACTACCGGGCTGCAGCCTGGGCCGTGCTGGCGGATGCCGGACGTCACCGCGGCGGCTGTGCGCTCTTCGCCTCCGCCGGATGCGGCGTACTCTCAGAATCGGCGACGCCGCCACAGGCCCGGCGAACCGGCGCCTTCACGGCGTCGGCGCGGCTTCGTCCCGTACATCAGGACGAGCAGGATCACTCCGGCGAGCAGAGCGGCCGCGGCCATGATGACCGCCATCAGCGGCGTGGCGGTCTTCCACAACACCATGAGGACGATAACCGCCACAGCGATGATCGCCAGGGGTCCGGCAGGACTCATGGGAGACGGTCGCAGAGCGCAGTCGCGGCGGGCGGGTTCCGGAAGGGGTACGGCGTTCCCTGCAAGAGCCGGTGTGGCGAGTCAGCCGGGCGGGACGACGTCATTGGCCGGATGACCGCAGTCTACGCGCGTCGCGGTGATTCACCTCCGGGTGATGGCCGAACGCCTTGACCCCGCCGAGGGCTTCCGGTGACGTAGTGTGGTGCTGCCGAGGGCATCTCGTGCGTAGGCAGCATTGCCGGCGCCGTCCTCGGTGATGTACTGCCCGGCCCTCGACAGGCCGAGATTGGGGCCTCCGACATGGCCCACAGCGTCCCGCTCGCGGATCCCACCGCCGCGACCCCGGCGCCTCTTCTTCCATCTCCGGCGGCGGCGCGGTTGCGGCTGACGCCGGGCGGCGCCGGACGCGGGGTCATGGATGGCGGCTGGTGGCCGCGGTCCCGCGACGCCTCGGCCGAACTCACCGCATTGGTGACCGCCCTGGCCGGGCGGCCGGGCATGACCGCCAGCCGCTTGACCATCGACGTGGGCGACTGGGACCGCGTGCCGCTGCGCATCGCCGTCCTGGGCCGGGAGATCGAAGTGGGCCGGCTCCCCCGCCTCGACCACATGGTCGCGGTCTCCTGCGGCCGCGCGGAGCCGCTCCTGCTTCTGGTCGTGCCGCCCGAGACGCACCCGGCCTCGGCGGAGGCGGCTCTGGCCAGGGCGGCCGCCGGGGTCGGCTTCGCACTGCCGGAGGAGATCCTGGCCTCCTGCGACATTTCCACCGCCCGCCCCTGAGCCGTCGCTCCCACGACGCCCCATCGCCCGACCGTTCCGCGGCCCCGGCTTCTGGCCCTGCGGCCCGGTAGCGGCGCGCGCGTGCCCGCGGCCGTCAGCCGGGGATGCGGAGGGCGAGGAGCGCGACGTCGTCCTCGCCGCTGGGCTCTATGCGCTCCAGGAGCTGGTCGCACAGGTCTGGCAGGGGAAGCTGGGCCAGGTGGGAACCGTGGCGGCGGAGGCTGGTGAGGCGGTCGGACAGGTCGGTGTCGCGGGTCTCGACGAGGCCGTCGGTGTAGAGCAGCAGTGTGGACAGGGGTGGAAGGACACGAGCGCCGTCGGGGCGAGTCCCGGTGAGGTCGGGGTCGCCCAGGAGCATTCCGTGCTCGTCCAGGAAATGCGTGCCGCCGTCATCGGTGATCAGGAGCGGCGGTGGATGGCCGGCGTTGCACCAGCGCAGCCGCCACAGCCCGCCGGGGGCCTCTTCGACGCGGCCGAACACGCCGGTGGCCAGGTCGGCGTCGCTGACGCCGGCCATGACGCCGTCCAAGCGGGCCAGCACGGTGCTGGGCAGCGCGGTCGTGTCCCAGGCCAAGGCCCGGAGCATGTTGCGAACCTGGGCCATGCGGGCCGCGGCCTGCAGGTCGTGGCCCACGATGTCCCCGATGACCACCCCGATGGCGCCACCGGGCAGCGTGAAGGCGTCGTACCAGTCGCCGCCCACCCAGCTGACTCGGGCCGCGGGCACATACCGGGCCTCCAGCCGCAGCTCGCCCGGCTGCGGCAGAGGGGTGAGGAGGTTGCGCTGCATCGCCTCGGCGGTGTTGCGCTGCTCGACGTACAGGCGGGCGTTGGCCAGGACAAGGCCGGTGCGGCGCGCGACGTCCTCGACGACGAGCCGGTCGTTCGGCCCGTAGCCGTGCCCTGGGCGGGAGTAGCCCAGTGTCAGCGCGCCGTAGGTCTCACCTCGGGCGGCCAGCGGGGCGATGATCGCGCTATGGGCGTCCATGACCTGGAAGAGTTCGCGCTGGGCGGCGTCCAGCGGTTCGTCGGAGCGCACGTCGCCTTCGCCGCTGACCACGACCGCCGCACCGCCGCGCAGCACCTGGGCCAGCGGTCCCCGCGGCAGGCGCGGGAGCGGCGGAAGCGGCCCCTCAAGCCCGGCGAGGTCGGCGGCGGACAGTTCGTGGTGCGTCGCGGCCACCCTCTCCACGCGGCCGTCGCGAACCAGCAGATCGACCTCGGCCCAGTCCCCCAGATGGGGAACCACGAGCCGGACCAGCCGCCGCAGTGCCTCCTGCTCGTTCAGCGTGGACGACAGCACCGTCGTGATCTCGGCGACCAGCCGCAACCGGGAATTGGCCCGCTGCACTCGCGCCATCTGCTCGCGCCGCTCGCGCTCGATCTCGACCCGGTCGGCGGCATCCTGGAAGACGACGACCAGCCCGCCCACCACCCCGTCCGCAGGCCCGGCCCGGCCCGGGCCCCCGGTGTAGATCGGCGCCGACGACCAGGAGCACATCATCAGCCGCCCGTCCCGGCGGGCGAACCGCTGGCCGTCCCCATGATCGGGAACGCCGGTGCGCAACCCGCGCATGAGGCGGCAGTCCTCTTCGGGGGGGACGTGCCCGTCGGCGTCCCGGTGCAGAAGCCGGTGCATCGACCTGCCCAGCACTTCGTCGCGGGTGTAGCCGAGCAATTCCCGGGCCCGCGGGTTCCACGCCGTGATCCGGCCGTGCTCGTCGGTCGCCAGCACTCCGGAGTGCATCGACTCCACCAAACGATCAAGAATGGCGCCCTGCCGATCGTCCAGCTGCCCTGTCATGCTCTCCCCCCGATCGGACACCAGACCCATTCCCCTCGGCACATCCCGGACACTCCACGCCCGAGCCGTCCACCGGATCCGCCCACCGGGATCCGGAGCGATACGCCGTCCCTGCGCCTTTCATCGTTCTCGCCCCGGGCGCGTTATCAGGAGCGCCCACAGGAGTCCTCGATCGTCCAGGCTCGTCTCTGAAGCCGGGGCCAGTCGGACCCTCACACACAGCGCGATGGCAAGGCAAGCGCGTAGACTCACGGTGACGAGGGTCTTCTCGATGCGGGCGGCCAAGCCCGCATCCCCTGGTTTCTCCATACTCGGGCGCTTCAGCCCAGACAGGTCCGGCGCCATGACGCCGCAACACCACCTCGTCCAGACGGCCGACCACTCCGCCGAACCCGTCGACCTGACCCTTGAACGGCTCAGCGAGCGCACCGTCATCGCCATAAGCGGCGAAGTCGACGCGACCTCGACCCCGTTCCTGCGTGAACGCCTGTACGCCGCGCTGCGGGACTGCGGCGCGCACGTGACCGTCGACCTGTCGGACGTGACGTCCTGCGACGCGTCCGGGCTGGCGATGCTCATCGGCGCACACCACCGGGCCGAAGCGACCGGCACCACCCTGACCCTCGCCCACCCTCGCCCCCAACTGGCCGAGCTGCTGCGGGCCACCGGACTGCACCGCGTGTTCATGGTCGGTTCCTCCGCCGCGGGCGCCCAGGGCGCGACCCCGGACATCCGGTCGACCGCGGCCTGACCGGGCGCAGGCGCTCGCACGCACCCGAACCGGGCCGCGGCCAGTGCGGATCTGCGGCCCGCGACCTCAAAGCTCGGCCACCGCCGGCCACAGAAGAGAGCGGGATGACGACATGACCGGCGACGAACTACCGGCGACCGTCTGGGGCCCATCGGGCATGGTCCGGGGCGCGGCCGACCGGCGGCGGCTGACCGCCTCGTTCGACCTGATGGCGGCGGTCCTGAACGGGACCACCGTGCCCAGCCTGCTGAAGCTCGTGGCCGAGCGGGCCCGCTCCATGGCAGGCGTTCCACTGGCATTCATCGCACTGCCCGCCGAAGAGGCCCACACCCTGCGGATCGATATCGCGGTCGGTGTCGGCAGCGACCGGATACGCGGGCTGACGGTCCGGCGCGGGCGGTCGATGCTCGGCCGGGCGTTCAGCTCCCGCCGGGCCCTGTCGGCGCGAATCGTCACCGATCAGACGCTCAGCGCCCTACCGGCCGGGCCGATCCTGATCCTGCCGCTCGACAACGGCGAAGCCACCCACGGGGTCCTCGCCGTCCTCGCGCGGCCGAACGCCGAGCCGTTCAGCCCCTCCACCGCCCGCCAACTACTGCTGTTCGCCGACACCGCCGCCCGCCTGGTCCAACTCGCCGAAGACCGACGCACAACCACCCGGCCAGACAGCCCGTGCGCACCCATCATCGCCCTCCGCCCCCCACCCGCGCGAAGATGACACGACCAGGCGGAAAACGGGGCCCGGGCCTCGTCCTGCCGCCCGCGATGGGCTTCGAGCACGGTGTCCGGCCTGGAATCCGAGGAGATCTGCGCGCGGCGGGCTCAGTACGGCGAGCCGCCGATCTCCGGACCCCGCCCGCTCCCGCCGTGCCCTGGTGCACCGTGGCTGTCAAGCCGGCGGCGCGGCACATCCCGACGGTGGACTGGTTGAACTCCGGGACCGTCATCTCCTCGGCCGGCAGCGGCGGCTCGCGGGCGAGGGCATCGACCGGGACGGCGTCCAGGCCGGCGAACCGGTGCCCGCGCGGCATGCCCCTAGAGGGGTTCGCTGGTCCAGCTCCAGACGCCTCCTTCATATCGCGGGCGGACGAGTTGCCCGCCGCTGGAGTCGGCGAGCTGGGCGACGGTCTGGATCAGCCGGCGGTGGAAGTCGTCGGGCGGGCGGGCGTCGGACGAGCCCTCCAGCAGGGTCACACTGACCTTGGCGTCGTCGCGCAGCTGCGCGGTCAGCCGTCCGGTCCCGTCTAGCCGGAGCATCACGATCGCATCGGCGCGGACCATGTCATGCCCCCCGCCGGCCTCGATCCAGACCTGGTGCATCGTCCCGCTCACCGGCCCCATCTCCTCGGCTCAGGCTGTCCGTCAGCCCCTTACCACCCACCATAAAGGGCCCGGGATCACGTCGTCACAGGCTGACGCCCCTCCCGCCACGATCGCGCGGCCCCTCACGACTCTGCACATTGTCAGGCACTTGGAGTTGCCACCGGTGTCGGAGGGCACATAGACGGCTATGGGGGAACTGAGCGCACCCGGGGACGCGGTCGACCGCAGCGAAGGCTTCGGCGAGCGGCTGCTGGGCCAGTTGCTGGACCGGGCGCACGAGATGCCGCCGCAACTCATCGCCCCCTGGTGGTCGAGGGAGCTACGCGCGATCGGCGGCCGGGACGTCTCGATCCTGCTGCAGGACTACGCCCAGCTCTCCGGCCGGGTCGACCGAGCGCCCAGCACGATGTGGTTCCTTGCCCTCGGCCGCGTCAGGAGAGGAAGGCGACCGCCGCGATGAGCGCGCAGACGAGGGCGACCGCGATGGCCATGCCGCCGACGAGACCCCTCATCAGCCGCAGATATTCGTCCTTCATGGTCATCGGGCAGGCGCTTCCGAGAGCGAATCCGGATCGGGGTAGACGGGGAGTGCGCGGTCGAGCGCGGTGGCGCGGAGCAGCGCGGCGACCTGACTGCGGGGGGCGACGAGCCGGAGGGTGATGCCGAGTACGGCGGCGCGGCGCCGGATGCCCACCAGTACGGCCAGTCCGGCCGCGTCGGCGGACGCCACCTCCCCCAGATCGAGGATCAGCAGGCGGCCGCTGCGCCGCACCGCGCCGAGCAGGTGCTCGCGCAACGCTGGAGCCGCGGCGCCGTCCAGGGCGCCCGACAACGCGACGATGGTGTGGCCGGGGCGCTGGCGGACGGGCGTGCTCACCTCATCGGGGGCCCGGGCCAGAGCTCGGGCAGGACGCGGGATGGTGATGAGAGCGGTCATGGCGATCTCCGATCGCAGATGGTCGATGGTGCCGGGCGGCCCGGGGCGCCGGCCCGGTCCGTCGGGCCGGGTGGTGAGGCGAGGGCGGCCAGCAGGTCAGGGGTGTGCAGGAGGTTGTGAGGGTCGGAGGCCGACTCCATCGACGCCTCAGCTTCTTGCCGGGGCGTGGCGGCCGGGACGGTGAACAGGTCCACGCGCCGGTGCCGGCAGACGGCACCCGGGCTTACCGGCCCACGGCCGCCCGGCGATCAGCTCCGCCGATAAGCCCTGCTCAGATCACCTGTGTCGGCATCCCAGGCCAGCGGTTCTACTGGAAGTGACAGGCGTGCCCTCTCGGGAATGCTCGCCCGAATGGAAGAGGACAGTGTGACCACAAGCGCGACCACGGACACTCCGACCCCCCGTGGTGCCCCCGCCCAGGGCCGTGGCGAAGCGGTTCCGCGGGGCAGCGACTACGCGCTGCTGTCCCGCGAGGTGAAGCGGGCCGGGCTGCTGACTCGGCGGCCGGGCTACTACACAGTCAAGATCGTCTCAAATCTCGTCCTGCTGGCGGCCGGTTGGGCGGCCTTCGCGCTGATCGGGCCGTCCTGGTGGCAACTGGCGGTGGCGGCGTTCCTGGCAGTCGCCTTCACGCAGACCGCGTTCCTCGGGCACGACGCGGGCCACCAGCAGATATCCGGCTCCAAGCGGGTGAACGAGCTGCTGGGGCGGCTGCACGGCAACCTGCTGGTCGGGCTCAGCTACGGGTGGTGGATCTCCAAGCACAACCGGCATCACGCCCATCCCAATCAGGTCGACCGCGATCCCGACATCGCGACCGGAGCACTCACCTTCACCCGCGAGAGCGCTCGGGCCCGGCACGGCCCCGGCGTCTGGCTGGCCCGGCACCAGGCATGGCTGTTCTTCCCGATGCTGCTGCTGGAAGGGTTCCATCTGCATCTCGCGGGAGCCCGCGCCCTGTTCGGCGGCACGGCCACCGCGCGCGGGCCGGGCAGGGCCCGCTTGGCCGAGGGCGGTCTGCTGCTCGCCCACATCGGCGGATATCTCACCGCACTGTTCTGGGTACTCCCTCCACTGCAGGCCGTGGGCTTCCTCCTCCTCCAGCAGGGCCTGTTCGGCCTGTACCTGGGCTGTTCGTTCGCCCCCAACCACAAGGGCATGCCGATGCTCGGCAAGAACGACAAGACGGACTTCCTGCGCCGGCAGATCCTGACCGCGCGCAACATCCGCGGTGGCCGGATCACCGATTTCGCGCTCGGCGGGCTGAACTACCAGATCGAGCACCACCTGTTCCCGTCCATGCCGCGGCCCAACCTGCGCCGCGCGCAGACGCTGGTGCGCACCTTCAGCGACCGCCACGGCATCGCCTATTGCGAGACCGGTCTCCTCCAGTCCTACGCGCAGGCGCTGCGCCATCTCCATGCGGTCGGCGGGTCGTTGCGTCCCGAACTGGAGTACTGACCCCGCCGGCCGGTCACCGGAACCTTGCGTGACCGGACCCGGTCACTCCATCGACACGCGGTCACGGGATCGGGAAGCGGGATGGAATTGTTAGGCGGGCGTTGGGCGCGGTGGGGGCTGGAGCCGGTCTATGGCGGATCCCGTAGAGGACTCGAACCTGCACGGCGGCAGGCCGGTCGGCGAGCCACTGCCGCCGGATACGCTCGCCACTGCCAAGGAAATCTTCGTCGAGCTCTACAGCGACTGTGGCCGCGCACGAGGCCATCATTCGCAGAGCAGGCCCCGGACTGACCGTGCGGTACGGCCGCCGGTCGGTAACGGCGGGTGAGGCCCCGCGGGCGATCGCCATGGCCACCGCTTTCGACAGCCCGAAGGAGGAGGTGGTCAGGAATATCCAGTTTCGCCGCCGCTCTCCCCACGTCCCCATCGCAGTCTCGGAGGGCGGCCAGGGCTCCCCACCTTGGCCGACAGCGGCTACGAAGGTTCGGAATCGGCATTCTCACACCGGTCAGAAATCCGACCGGCGGCCAGACCCTCAGTATCGACAACCGCGCCTTCAACCGGCTCCCGGTTCAGAACCGTCGGTGAGCGAGCTGGTCAAGCAGGCCACTGAGCAGATCCCGCAGTCGGTACGGGCGGAGATGCGGCTGGCAGCGGCGGAGATGAAGGACAAGGGCCGTCACGCCGGTTCGGTGCGGGCCTGTTCGGAGGGTCCGGGCTGGTGGCGCTGTACGGGGTGGGGGCGCTGCTGGCCGGAGGGATCGCGGCGCTGGCGCTGGTGCTGCACGGAAATTCGACGACGAAGAGCGCCAGGAATCCAGCGAAACCGAACGGCAGCAGCCCTGAGCCCGTGCCCGGCGCATGGTGCGGCCCCCGTCCCAGGAAGGACGGAGGGCCGCACGGAGGGGATATGTCGTTGAGGGTCGGTGATCCGCCGAGGCCTGTAGTCAGGTCGTTCAACCCCCTTCGCTACTCACGACCGCGTGGACGCCCCGTACCGCCGAGGCGGCGCCGGAGTTGTGCGCCCGGTCCGGCATGCCCCCCATCTCCTGCCGGCTGCCGGTCGTCGTGGCGTGGGCGCTCCTGCTCCTCCCATTGGGGAGCGGCAGTCGAGCCGTGAGCGCGGTCTTCCGCCGGTGCGGCGCGCTCCCTCTCCACTCGTCCCGCCTCGGCTCGCTCCACTCGTCCTGCCTCGGCTCGCCGTGCCTCACGCACGCCGACCACCAGGAAGCGCCCCAGTGCCACGGCTGCGAGCATGATGATGACGGCGCCGAGGCCTTGGAAGAACGACAGCTGTTCGGCTATCTGCCGCGCCTGGCCGCCGAGCGGCTTCCCTGCACCGGCGTTCCAGAGCGGAGCGATCGTGGTGCCCACGACGAACCACAGACCGCCGAGGGCGGCCAGCCAGGAACCGAGCACCGCGACCGGGCGGTTGGCGCTGGCCAGCAAGAACAGCCCGCCCACGAACACCGCGATCGCCGGAAGGATGGACAGCACCAGGCGGTCGGAGTTGTACACCCATGCGTCGCCCGACCCGAACCCGAAGTCGAAGTAGGGGCCGACGAACGGAATGAACCCGCCCCACAGCGCCAGCAGCATCAGCAGCAGGCCGTTGAGCAGGCCCCGACTGCGCGGGGTCTTCAGCATCCGCGACATGCGAGTGCGCGGCGTGCTCTTGCTCCCAGTCATAGGAACCCTCACCGACTAGGTCCAAATTGCCCTACTTTGTACCGTTTCGGGTCTACCCGGTGCGTCGCCGCACAACCGACCCGGCCGCGCAAAGACTTCGGTCAGGACGGGCTCGGCGGCGTCTTGTCGGGGCGGCCGCGATCGGGCCAGTGGACGTCGGTGGCCCAGCCGAGGCGTTCGAAGAGGCGGATCAGTTCGGCGGACAGGTCGATCTGGCCTCGCTTCAAGCAACTGGGCGGTCATCGGCCGCGGTGATGACCCCTTTTGCGGATCGGCTGTTTCCCACCCGGCGCGGGCGGGATTCACTTGGAGCGAATGAGAAGCCCCGTTCCCGTGCTCCTGCGGAACACACCGGGGCCCCTGCCTCGACCGGTCCGGAAGACCGTTGCCCGGCAGCCGTCCAATCAAGGTTCGTCTAGAAGCTCGGTCCGCCTTGAGGCGGGCTCAACAGCGCCGGATCGGCATCGTGACGATCCGCAGCGTCACCCGCCGCATCACGTCCACCACCGGGATGATCAGCCGCAGGCCGGGCTCGCGGACGCCGCGGACCCGGCCGAGCCGGAACAGCACCCCCTGCTCGTACTGCTTGACGATCCGCACCGCCATCGCGAGCAGCAACAGCGCCACCAGCACCACGATCACGACAACGGCGATCAGGATTCCCATCGGATGCTCCACTCGGTGGGGGTCCGGGCCTGGACGGGCCGTGTGGAAGACCCCGGTTACAGACAATCCCGTGCGGCAGCCAGGGGATACCGCCGATACGGTCTGAGCCGATCACCACGACCGATCACCGCGCGGGTCGGGTGGAGGCCGGTGGGTCGGTGGCCGGTGAGTCAGCCGGCCGGCTGGCCGGCGGTGACGAGCCAGCGGAGCCGTTCGGACATGCCGCGGGCGCAGGCGACGACGGCGCGGACGTGGTCGGAGTCGTCGTCGGCGCGCCACAGGATCGACCAGGGGTAGAAGGAGGCGGGTTCGGTGAGCGGCCGCCAGATCGTTCCCGGGAGGGCGGATATGCAGGAGGAGGGCACGCAGTACAGGCAGCGGCCCTGGGCGACCAGGGTGGACGCGGCGCGGATGCTGTCGACGGTGCCCTGGTGCACCGTCGGGGTGAAGCCAGCGGCGCGGCACATCTCGACGGTGAACTGGTTGAACTCCGGGGCCTTCATCTCCTCGGCCAGCAGCAGCGGCTCGCGGGCGAGGGCCTCGACGGGCACCTCGTTCAGGTCGGCGAACCGGTGCCCGCGCGGTACCAGGACTCCGAGACGGTCCTGGCGGAACAGATGTGAGGCGATCCCGCTGGGTGCCTGTGCGGCGCGGCCGATGCCCACGTCGAGGCGCCCGTCGACGAGCTGCTGGTACTGCTCGGGGACACCGGTCTCGACCTGGTGGATCACCAGCTCGGGGTAGCGCGCCTGGGCCTCGTGCAGGATCTGCGGCATCGAGTCGTAGCTGGCGTCGATGATGCCGACGCGCAGCGCCGGTGCGGTGCCCTCCGCGGTCCGGGCGACCTGGGCCGCGCGTTCCACGTGGGAGAGGATCTGCCGCGCCTCGACCAGGAAGGCCGCCCCGGCCGGGGTCAGGGCGACATAGTGCGTGGTGCGCTCGAGCAGGCGCACGCCCAGTTCCCGCTCCAGCCGCTGCACCTGCTGGCTCAGCGCCGACTGCACGATGTGCTCGCGGGCCGCCGCGCGCCCGAAATTGAGCTCCTCGGAAACGGCCACGAAATAGCGGAGCTGGCGCAGTTCCACGTCGTCCGCCTTCCGGGCCGAAACAGCGAGACCCCTCCAGCAGCGTACATCGCGGCGTGCACCCGGGGCTCCGCGTCGCCGGCCGACGGTTATCGCCGCCGCTGATGACTCTTGCCCGCATTGCCTGGTTCGGTCAGGCCGAAGATCGGGCTCAACTGGTCGTAGGCGCCTTCCACGCGCCCGAGCCCGCCGGTGGCGTTCGAACCGGTCGTCCCTCACTGGAGGGCATCTATCAGGAGTCGAAGACCATGACCGCGATCCTTCCCGCAGGCGGCCCCCGGAGCGGCGCGCCGGACCAGACCCGCGGACCGGGCAGCGTCCGAGGCAGCGACTACGCGGTGCTGTCGCGGCAGGTGAAACGGGCCGGCCTGCTGGCCCGGCGTCCCGGCTACAACTGGGCGAAGGCCGCGACGAATCTGCTGTTCCTCGCCGCCGGCTGGACCGCTTTCGTGCTGGTCGGCCCGTCCTGGTGGCAGCTCGCGGTGGCGGCGTTCCTGGCGGTGGCGTTCACCCAGACCGCGTTCCTCGGCCACGACGCGGGCCACCAGCAGATCTCCGGTTCCAAGCGGGTCAACGTCCTGCTCGGGCGGCTGCACGGCAACCTGCTGGTCGGCCTCGGCTACGGCTGGTGGGTCGCCAAGCACAACCGGCACCACGCCCACCCCAACCAGGTCGGCCGCGATCCCGACATCGCCGCCGGCGCGATCGCCTTCACCCGCGAGAACGCCCAGGCCCGCGGCGCCCCCGGCGTGTGGCTGGCCCGCCGCCAGGCCTGGCTGTTCTTCCCGATGCTGCTCCTGGAAGGGTTCCACCTGCACCTGGCGAGCGCCCAGGCAGTGGTCGGGCAGGGCGCGACCTCCCAGGCGAACACCCCGGGAACGACCCGGCTGGTCGAGGGCGCCCTGCTGCTCGTCCATGCCGCCGGGTACCTCACCGTGCTGTTCTGGGTGCTGGCTCCCGCCCAGGCCATCGGCTTCCTCCTGCTCCAGCAAGGACTCTTCGGGCTCTACCTGGGCTGCTCGTTCGCCCCCAACCACAAGGGCATGCCGATCTTCGGCAGGGACCACGGGTCCGACTTCCTGCGCCGGCAGGTGCTGACCGCGCGCAACATCCGCGGCGGCCGGATCACCGACTTCGTGCTCGGCGGGCTGAACTACCAGATCGAGCACCACCTCTTCCCTTCCATGCCGCGCCCCAACCTGCGCCGCACCCAAGCCCTCGTGCGCGCGTTCTGCGCCCGCAACGACATCGCCTACTGCGAGACGAGCCTGCCGGGCTCCTACGCCCGGGTACTGCGTCACCTGCACGCGGTCGGCGGTCCCCTGCGCCCGGAACTGGAGTACTGACCCGGCGACAACGCAACACGACGCCCGGAAGGGGTGGTTTGATGAACAACGAGATGAGGGTCCACGCCATGGCCTCGGGCGTGCCGCACAGCCCCAACGGCTCGGCGCCCCGCTGCGAGCATCTGGACGGCCTGACGCCCGTCACGCCACGATCACGCGGTTGCGCGGCGTGTGAGGCGCGGGGTGACCGGTGGGCGGCGCTGCGGCTGTGCCTGACCTGCGGCTGGGTGGCCTGCTCCGACGACTCGCCGCGCCGGCACTCGCGAGCGCACTACCAGGAGACCGACCATCCGCTCGCCGCCGCCATGGCACCGGGATCGACCTGGAGATGGTGCTACGTCCACGAACGTCTCGTCTAACGATCTCGATACGTGGAGTTACCGTCCGTGCCGGAGGGCACATAGACGGGTGTGGGTGAACTGATCGAGCCGAAGGAAGCGGTAGATCGCAGCGAAGGCTTCGGTGAGCGGCTGCTGGGACAGTTGCTGGACCGGGCGCACGAGATGCCGCCCCAGCTCATCGCGCCGCTAGTGGCCGAGGAGGTCCGCGCGATCGGCGGCAGGGGACGTCTCGATCCTGCTGCAGGATCCGGTAGCGCCATCGGCGCGGTTGGACTTCGGGGATGAGGACGGCGACCTGCCGGTCTCCCTGTTGCGCTCGCCGAACGTAGTGGACGATCGGGTGGACCAGTGACCGGTGCGGGCTGTCGATGGTGTCCAGCCGGACGCCGGGGTCCCAGGCGTTCCGCCGCGCGCGGAAGGCGGCCCTCTCCTCGGGTCCGGGGACGTCCCGCGCGAAGCTTCTGTGCGCAGGCTCGCTCGGTCCGACCGGTGGCGTCGGCCGGTCATCTCCTGAAGAGAAGAGACGTTCGGAAATCCGCTGTTTCCGCTGCGGCCGTGGGGCGGTTGAATGGTGCTGAAACGAGCATGCGAGTCCATGACCATAAGGCACGTCTGGACCGAATTCACGGCTCGTGCAAGGAGTCCCCTCATGGGCATAGACGCCTGGTTCATTGATGTGATTTCACCGAAGGGCGGCGTGTGATGCCGATAGCCGGTATCGCCCTCCTCGTGGTCGGCGCGATTCTCGTTTTCGCCGTTACCGGGTCGGTGAGCGGTATCGATCTGCACGCGGTGGGCGCCATCTTCATGGTCGCCGGCGTGGCCCTGCTACTGCTTCCGCTGGCCCTGCGCGGCAGGCCGCGTCCGAAGCGATGGTCGGCCCGCAGCCGCCAGGACGCCATCGACGAGGCGCATGCCAGGCAAAGACGGCAGAGGGTGCCCGATGACCATGAAAAATGAATACCTTCGGCTGGTGATGGGACTCATCGGCGGCATGGTGATCGCGGTGGCGATCGTCTGCGTGCTCATCGCGGCGGTCGCCGTCGTCGTTTCCTGACAGGATCACTGGTCGGCGGCTGGGTCCCGTGGCCACCAGGCGAAGGAGTGGACGTACCGGACGCGCCTGCGGGAGGGCCGGCGTCCATACGTCAGGGCAATGATGCCGTGGCCGTCCGCGTGGCCGGACGGATGCCGGCGGCCCCGGAAGGGGGCCCGGGTGGCGCGGATGCGGCGGCGCGGATCTCGCCCAGCAGCAGGCGGCCGGATGCGCACAGTTCCAGCCGCAGATCGACCGGGCCGTGCGCGGCGGCACGGGTGAGAAGATCGTGGACGAGCGCCGTTCAGCTGGTCACTGAGGTCCCCTGCCGCTGCCCGGCGCCCATGCGGTCATGCGGCGAGCCCGGCGCGGACTGCCCGAGCGGGCAGGACGATGAGCGCGCGGTCGAGCCTGGTGCCGCGGACCAGCGCGGCGACCTGCGGGCCGGGGGCGGCCAGATGCAGGGTGATGCCGAGTCCGGCGGCGCGGCGGCGGATGCCGACCAGCACGGCCAGTCCGGCCGTGTCGGCGGACGTCACCGCGCTCAGGTCGAGTATCAGCAGGCGGCCGCTGTGCCGCAACGCGCCGATCAGGTGCTCGCGCAGCGCCGCGGCGGCGGCGCCGTCCAGGGCGCCCGACAGCGCGACGATGGTGTGACCGGGACGCCGGTGGGCGGGCATCCGGACCTCGTCGGGGCCTCGCATGAGATCCGCGGCGGCGGGCGCGGTGGTGGTGGTGAAGGTGGTCATGGCGATCTCCGATCGCAGATGGGGCGGAAGTTCCGTGCCCGGACGGCCGCACGACGGGCCGGCCGGGCAACGGGGCGAATCAACGTGTCGCCGGGTCGCCTCGAAGGCGTCCGCCCTCGGATTCCCAGGCGTCCTCTGAGGCGTTCTGGCCGCCGGGCCGGTCCGTCCGGCCGGGTGCTGTGGTGAGGGCGGCCAGCAGGCCGGGGGTGTGCAGGTGGTTGGCGGGGTGGGACGCCAGTTCCATCACCGCCTCGGCTTCGGCGCGGGTCGTGGAGACCGGGACGGTGAGCAGGTCGACGCGCCGCCCGTCGGCGTGAATCGCGGTGAGCAGACCGGCGGGGAGTGAGTCGAACCAGCTCAGCCGCACCACCCGGGTGTCGGCCGGGCCGTCGATCCGCAGCCGGCGCGGGCGGCTGGCCCAGTCGTCGACCCGGAGCAGGACGTGGGTGATGGGACGGTGGTCGTCGATGGGTCCGTGGTCCTGCAGGGCGAGGATCAGCCCCGGCAGCTCCGCGGCCGGGTCGGCCGAGCGGGGCCACCAGGCGCCGTCCAGCGCGGTCCGCACCGAGCCGGAAGGAGCCGCGGGGCGCAGCCGCAGCCGTGGAGTCGAGGGCGGTGACAGGCTGATCGTTGTGCGGCGTTCGGTGGTGGTCCACATGGCCGGCACCTTCTTTTGGATTTCGATCGAAGCGGCGAGCCGGTTCCTCATCGGAGGCGCTTGCGGGTCAGCGGCCGCAGTTGGGTGAGCCGGGCGGTGCCCAGAATCAGGGTGACCGCGATTCCGGCGGCCATCGCGGCCAGGAGCACGAGCGCCAGCGGCAGGACACCGCTCATGCCGGCGAAGGAGATCCGCGTGTCGCCGGTGTTGCTCACCACGACAACCATGAAGACGGCCGAGATGACCGCGACGGCCCACATCCCGGACCACGCCACGCTGGTGCGGGTCACGATCATCGCCTGCGGGGCCGGCCGGGTCTTGTGCTGACCGGGCGAGCCGGGGCCGGGCTGGAAGCCCGCGCCGGGACGGCCACTGGTGCGAGGCTCGTACGAATTCGGCATGACTCCCCCTCTCGGGGGCGAGCCGGTGTGACGGAACAGCCTCAGAACGAGGATGTCATCGTTGCCGGATAATTTGATTCTATCCGACAATTCATAAATATTTGCAATTTTCTAAAGAGATTTTTCGGGAGGTGCGCAGGAACACGGGATCAGGATTCGTCCGAGTTCCGGGCGGCGGTCATCGGCGCAAGTGATGGCGTGTGCACACCTTGACTGTTTCCCGCCATCAGGCCGTCCGACTTGAATGAGAAGCGGCCGGTCACCGCTGGGGGCTGCGCCCGGTTGGTCCAGGGTCGTCCGCTCCTCCCCGAGCCGGCGGCCCTGGACCGAGGCCGACCCGTGGTGAACGAGACCTTTGGCAGGATTTCCGAACAGGGAGTTGAGCCCCATTACCGTCCAAGACCGGGTCCCCGCGACCCGAACCTCGAAATGCCGCCCCCTCCCGGCACGCCGGACCGGGCCGACCACGAACAGCGGCCCTCAAGCGCGGACGCCGTTCCCTCCTCGCCGGTGTTCGCGTCAGTCGGCCTGCCCGCGCCCACACCGCATACCGTCCGACAGGCGCGCGCCTTCCTGACCCCCCGCCACGCCACCGGCGTGGACGAATTCCTCTGGCAGTCCAGAGAACGGCCGATGCCCGACCGCGACGCCGTCGACGCCGTCATCGACACCGGCGACCGGGCCCAGCACGGGACCGGCGACAGTCCCGAGCCGGTCGAGGTCGCCGCGGCCCTGCTGGTGCTCAGCGCGGTCCGCCTGAACCTGGACCAGACCGAGGCGCGCCTGCTCAACACCGCCCAAGCCGCCGGCATGGGCTTCGAACAGATCGCCGCCGTCCTCGACCTCAGCGTCGAGGACGCCGAAGAACGCTACCGGCAACTCAAACCCCGCCTGGACGAACCAGCCGCCACAACATCCACACCGCCGCCCCGCCGCGCCGCCACCCCCGGCAGATCCCCCCACCGGCCCGGCACACGGCCCACGGACCAACCGACCTGGGACGAATTGGACGACGAAGACTGGGGAAACTGATTACACCGGAAAACTGGGCGCGGTCATCTTCGTGGCGGGCGCGGAGATCAACGTGGTGCGTGGTCATCGCCGCGCTGTGGATCACAACGCGAACCCAACGCGGTGACCAACAGCAGCAGCAACGGAAACAGCTACGTCAAGGCCCGAAGGGCATGGTGGCGGCGGTGATTCCGGAGGGCTGTGCCAGGTCGTGCGTGTCGCTCGACACCACAACGACACGAGCAGCAGCTGGAGAACCGGCAGAAGTCGACAAGCAGGAAGTGACCGAGGTGGTTGCCCCAAGCGTGGGCGTTCGATCACGTCCCCAGTGTCCACCCCTCGCACCTACTCAGCCAGGGAGCGGTAGTCCCTGGCTAAGAAAAGCGCCGAGTTGTTGGACGTCATTCTCGGTGGCTATCCGACCGGGACTCGGCAGATGCCGCCGATCGGGGTTGACGTCGGCATGTGCCGTCCGGAAGATCCACGGCGCCTCGGCCGGTCAGGGTGCCGCGTCCGGGTCGCGGCGCCGCGCGTCGCGCAGCACGTCGTCCAGGTCGCCGAGGCGGTCGAGTTGCTTGACGGCGCGAGCCGTGCGGTGGTTGCGCGCCAGCCGTTCGCGGTGGCGGTGCATGAACTCCCAGTAGCCGGCGGTGTAGGGGCAGGCCCGCTCGCCGACGCGTTCGGTGGGCCGGTAGGCGCAGAGGCCGCACAGGTCGCTCATGCCGTTGATGTAGGCGCCGCCGGAAACGTACGGCTTGGTGGTGATGCGGCCGCCGTCGGCGTACTGGGACATGCCGATCACGTTGGTGAGCATCACCCAGTCGTATCCGTCGACGAAGCAGCGGTGGAACCAGTCGGTGACCGCCGCCGGGTCCCAGCCGCGTTGGAGGGCGTGATTGCCCAAGATCATCAACCGGGGTATGTGATGCACCCAGCCCCGGTCGCGGACCTGCGCCAGAGTCGTTGACAGGCAGCGCGCCTGCACGGCGTCGGCGTCCAGGTGGGCGAACCAGCCCGGCAGTGGCGCGTGGTGCCCCAGGGCGTTCGACTCGCGGTAGCGGGGGCCGAGGTACCAGTAGAGATTCCACATGTACTCGCGCCATCCGGCGACCTGCCGGACGTAGCCCTCGACGGAGTTGAGCGGTGCCTCGCCCGCACGGTAGGCGTTCTCGGCGGCCTCGACGCATTCCGCCGGATCCAGCAGCCCGAGGTTGAGCGACGCGGACAGCAGACTGTGGCTCATGGCCCAGTCCTCGGCCAGCACCGCGTCTTCCCACCGGCCGAAGGTGGGCAGGCGTTTCCGCACGAATGCGCGCAGGGCTCGCCGGGCCTCGGCGCGGTCGGCGGGGAACAGGCGTGGTCCGTCCCGGCCGACGAACGCTACCTCTCCGCGCCGCTCCCACCGGTCCAGGTCGGCCCTGACCTTGTGATCGATGGCGTCTTCGCGCGGCCGGTAGGGTGCCGGCACTGGCAGTGCGGCGGCGTCCTTGGGCGGGGCCTCGCGGTTGTCGGTGTCCAGGTTCCACTTCCCGCCTGCGGGTTGTTCGCCGTCCATCAGCAGGTCGTGGGCTCGGCGCACGTGCCGGTAGAAGTCCTCCATCCGCAAGTGCCCGGCGGAGTCCGCCCATAGGCGGAACGCGTCCGGTTGCACGAGGAAGCCGCGCGGTGGCAGGACCTCCACCTGCTCCAGCCCCTGCACGAAGCGGAGGGCGGCGTGGGACGTGGGGTGATGGACGGTCACGGGCGCGTCGCCGACGGCCTGGTTCAGGCCGTCGCGGTAGGTCTCCGCCTGGATGTAGCGGACCCGGTCGCCGAGTTCGGCCGCGCGGTGCCGCATCGCGGACAGCAGCAGGTGCGCCTTGGCACGGTGGAAGCGGCGCCGGCGGAAGACCCCGCGCGACTCGATCATGACGATCTGAGTGTCGGGCCGCAGGAAGTGCGGGCCCACCTGGTCCCCGAACAGCCAGTGGAACGCGGCCTTCGAGCGCTCGTGCGTCCCCATGCGCATCCTCCCCCGAGATGCCTGGACGTCCGCCCAGTGTGGCCCACGGGCCGTCGCGGGCACAGACGGCGCGCTGACCGGCGAGGCCGACGAGAGCCGCACGCGCCCCCGGCCGGGGCCAGGCTCGGAGTGACCACGGACAACGGGGGCATGGTGCCCCACGAACGGATGTTGCCGAGTCGATCGCGCTGAGCAGGAGAAACCGGCGGCAGGTGGCCGGGACGGCCGCTCCGGGAAGGGGAAGCGATGCCCGAAAGCGTCATCATCGTTGGGGCGGGACTGGCCGGGTTGGCCTGTGCCGTGCGACTGCACCAGGCCGGTTTGCCGGTTCGGATGCTGGAGGCGTCCGACGGGATCGGCGGCCGGGTGCGCACTGACGTGGTGGAGGGGTTCCGCCTGGACCGCGGTTTCCAGGTCTTCAACACCGCCTATCCCGAGGCCGAACAGGTCCTGGACTTCGCGGCTCTGGACCTCCAGCCGTTCTCGTCCGGCCTGCTGGTGTTCCACCGAGGCCGCCGGGAGCGGGTGATGCTGCCATGGAAGCATCCCGAGCACGCGTTGAGCGGTGCCCTCGCCGAAATCGGCACCATCGGCGACAAGGCGGCGCTGGCGGCGATGACCGCCCGGGACCTGGCCGCCTCCGGTTCCTGGCTGCGCGACTGTCCCGAGCGGAGCACCTACGACGAACTCCGGCTGCGGGGCCTGTCCGATGTGATGATCGACCGGCTGCTGCGCCCGTTCCTGTCCGGCGTGCTGCTGGAACGCGACCTGGAGACCTCCAGCCGGTACTTTCACCTGATCTGGCGGTCGTTCGTCCGCGGCACCATCGCCCTCCCCGCGCTGGGAATGGGCCGCATCCCCCGGCAGCTCGCCGACCGGCTGCCCGAAGGGACGATCTCGCTCAACACGGCCGTCCGGGAGATCACCCACGACGGCGTGCGAACCGGCGACGGCTCCACCGTCCAGGCCCGCGCCGTGGTCGTCGCCACCGACCCCGTGCAGGCGGCCCGGCTACTGCCCGAGGTCGAAGCACCCGTCATGCGCGCGGTGACGACCTTTTACCACGTGGCCCCTTCCTCGCCGCTGCGTGAGCCCATCCAGATCATCGATGCCGAGGGCGTCATCACCGACACGCTGGTCCTCACCGACGCGGCCCCGCGCTACTCCCCGGACAGCCGCGCGCTCATCTCGACGTCCGTGCTCGGCCTCGATGCGGACGAACCACGCGTGCTGGAGCGGTTGACCGAGATCTACGGCGACACCTCCGGATGGCGGCTCATCGGGACCTATCCCGTCGAGGCGGCTCTTCCCGCGATGCCGCCCCCGCTGCGGATGCGGCAGCCGGTGCGGCTCCGGCCGGGACGGTACGTCTGCGGCGACCACCGCGACACCGGCTCCATCCAGGGGGCCTTGGTGTCGGGACGCCGCGCCGCGGAGGCCGTCCTCGCCGACTCCCGCCTGCGGACGACCGTCCGGGTCTCGGGATGAGCGAGGCCAGCCGGATCTACCGGCCACCTGCGAGATCCCGCGCCGTGAGCCGGTGTCCCGTGCCCACCGGCGCGTGGAGTCGTCCCGACGTGATTTGACTCGGCCGAGAAGTCGGCCGCGGTTGGACGTGACACGGGGTCGGCGGGGGTCACGGTGACGCCTGTGGCGCCTCCTCGGGCAGTCGATCAACACAGGAGTACTTCTCGACCAGTTCCGCGGTCGGCTTGAAATGCGCCCTATCCAGGTTTCCGAAATTCTTCTTGAAGACGCCGTTCCACTCGCTGCTCTTGAGATAGTTCTGGAGCGCCGCTTTTATTTGCATGCACTCTTTTCGATGCCCATCGGGCAGCGCAATCCCCCAGCTCTGCTTCTCGTCCGAAAAGCCCTTCACCGAAGCGCCCGGGACGACGACCAGTTCCGAGTTGGAGTGATGCGCGAAGCCCTACAGGAGCAGTTCGTCCGAAAAGACCGCATCGACTTCGCCTCTCCTGAGTTTGTCCACGCACTCACTGGCACTGCTCGGCGAGTTGAAGAGTTGCCCTTCCGTTCTTTTCAGGATCTCCTCTGACGTGGTGCCGCCCCAGGTGCACACCTTCATCGCCTGGAGGTCGGACACGTCTTGCAGCCTGGGGTGGCCCCGGCGCAGCAGGAACCCGGTGCCGGTCACAGCGTATGGACCGATGAAGTCCTTGCCCTCGTTGTCCATCCGTTTCTGGGTGATCGAATACGTGGAGACGATGAAGTCCACGTTGCCCTCATTGTTTCCGATGAACGCAGTCGCGCGCTGGCTGGAGCTCAAAGGTTTGAACTCGGCCCTCTTGCCGAGCGCGCCGGCGACCATGTTCGCGATGGCGACGTCCAGCCCGGAGCGTTCCGAGTACGAGGTCTCTTTGTAGCCCGTACCGGGTTGGTCTTCTTTTGTGCCGAAGCGCGCGATGTCGCCCGGCGGCCAGAATGCCTGCTGTTCACCGGGGTGCTCCCCGCCGCTCGACGAGCGGAATGACTCCTGCGCCAGCAGGAACCCTGCCGCCAGGGCGAGCAATACGAGAGCAGATACGGTGACCCGGGCATTCCGGCGGCCGTACCGAACGACCCGTGAGCCGAGCCCACCGGGGAGTGACGTGGCTGCTTTCGCGTGTTTCGATGCACGCGGTCCCGCCTTCTCCCGACGGGTTTCCGATGCTCCGCCGGACGGCGGCTCCGCTGAAGAGTCGGGGGAGCCGTCCTCGGGCGGGCGCGCGGCCGTCGCCGTGGAGGACGGCCCGGGGAGCCATCGACGGCGGATGAGTTCGGTGGTCGCCTCGTGCGGAGTCAGCTCACCCACGAGCCGGACGAGCAGGTTCTCGGCGGTCGGCCGCCGAGCCGGGTCGGGATCCAGCGCCGACTCGACGATGGGCACGAGCTCGTGCGGCACACCTGTCAGGTCGTACTGGGCCTGCTTCGCCCGGACGGCCAGTACCTGCAGCGTGCCGGAACCGAACGGGTTGCGCCCGGTCGCGGCGTAAGCGACGAGGGCCCCCAGGCGAAGATGTCACCGGCCGTGCCGACCCGTCCCTCGAACGCGAACTCGGGCGCGACATAGCCGGCGGTGCCGATGACGTTGCCCGGCTGGGTGATGGGGAGGTGCGCGTCCAAGGCCCGCGCGATACCGAAGTCGATCACGCGTGGTCCGTCGGCTGCGAGCAGGACGTTGCCCGGCTTGAGGTCTCGGTGGACCAGGCTGACCGCGTGGATCGCGACCAGGGCGGCGGCCACTCCCGCCGCGAGGCTGTGGAGCGCATGCGGCGGGAACACGCCGTGCGCCTCGATGTACCCGGCGAGGGACGCCCCCTCGATGTAATCGGTGACCAGGTAGGCGAGCCCGCCGGTATTTCCGTGGTCGAGCACGCGCGCGGTGCAGAAGGACGCGACGCGCCTCGCGTAGGCCACCTCCGAGTCGAAACGCGCGGAATAATGCGGGTCGTCGGTCAGTTGCGGGCTGATCACCTTGACGGCGCCTCGCCGCCCGTCCGGATCCCGCCCCAGATAGACCACGCCCATGCCGCCCTGGCCGAGCCGGCCGAGGAGTTCCCACCTGCCGATGGAGACCGGGTCGAGCGGGTCGAGCGGGTCCGGGAAAGGGGCGGCGTCCGACCACCCGTAAGAGTCCGACGAGCTCACCAACCCGACCTCCTCCAGTTGGAGTCTTCACGGCGCCCTTTCGAGTCACCGTGATCACTGCTTGCGACAGGCCGCTCGCAACCCCTGGCCCATGCGCCGACCCCAGACCGGCCGCACCGACATGGCCGCGGCGAACAGGCGATTCCGTCCGGTCTCCGGGCAGAGGGACCGCATGGTCGGCACCCCTTCCGCGAGTCGTGAGGTCTTCCTGTGAGACGCCGTGCGGTTGCCCATAGTTCAGGAGGACGAGGAAGTTGTCGAATGCTCCAGAGCGCGCTTCCGCGGCAGCGTCACCGCACCGGAGCGCGTTCATTACTGGAGGTAGGAGGCGAATGTCAACTTTCTTCGAAAGATTCACTTCATCTTGCTCGACTTCGCATCCCACCGGCCCAGTCTCGTCCGCCTCGAAGGAGCAACAATGATCCGGGACGAGTAGGAATATGTGTGGGAATATGCACGGGGCGGCTGGGTTCGTGGCAGGTAGCGCGCCGCTCGGGCAGGGTGAAGGTCCCGGGGCCGGTCGGCTCTGCAATTCCCAGCCGGCTCGCCGAGGTTCCTCGCGAACGCCGTCGGGCGCGGTGGGGCGGGCTGGGCGACCGGCGCTTCGGCTCCTCCTGGCCGCGCCGAGTGCCTGCGCGCCCAGGGCGTCTCGTCGGGGCCGGTTTGAGGCGGTCAGTCGTCCAGGTCTCGGCGTTGCCTCATGCGGCCGCCCTCGCCGAGCTCGACTACGGTGTCGACGCCGATCCGGTCGAGGAACGTGAAGTCGTGGCTGACGACGAGCAGTGCGCCGCGGTATGCGTCGAGGGCCTCCGCGAGCCGTTCGACGCTGGCGATGTCGAGATTGCTGGTGGGCTCGTGTTCACACTCACCGGCGCCGCTTCCTCTTGTTACGGCGACGTCACCGTCATTCCCGACACCCGTCGCTAATGTCTCATGGGTGAGCGAGCTGAGGCGAATGGTCATTCCAACGGTGGGGGCGTAAGGAGGTTCGGATGCGCATCCTGGTCCTGGCAGTGGGGTCGCTTGGCGACGTCGCGCCCTATACGGGGCTGGCGGCACGGTTGGGCGAGGCCGGTCACGAGGTGGTGCTCGCTGCGCATGCGCCGTTCGAGGATTTCGTCCGGCGACGGCACCTGCAGTTCCGGCCGCTGCCCATGGACCTTCGGGCTGAGCTCGGCTCCTCGAAGGGCCGGCAGGCGCTGGGCACATCACCGCTCGCCTTGGCGCGATTCGCGCGGATGTACGCGGCGCGCTGGGCCGAGATGGGCGATGCCATCGTCGACGCGGCCCGGGATATGGACCTGTTGCTTCTGTCCAGCATGGGGTGGCTGGGCATTCATGTCGCGGAAGGGCTGGGCATTCCGAGCATGGGCGTCTACTTGCAGCCCATGGACCCGACCAGGGAGTTTCCGCCCGCGATGATGACGACCCGTTCGCTGGGCGCACGCGGCAACCGCGCCGCCGCGAAGGCGCTTCGGGCTCTGGGACAGGCGCCCTTTCGGTCCGTTGTGAAGGACCTGCGAAAGCGCCTGGATCTGCCGCCGATCGGTGCCGCCGCCCTGTTCCGGCGGCTCGAGCGTGATGCCTGGCCGGTGCACTACGGTTTCAGTCCGCTGGTGGTGCCGCCTCCCGGTGACTGGCCGTCCGGACGAAACGTCACCGGCTACTGGTGGCCCGAGCCCCTCCCCGGCTGGACGCCCTCGGAACGGCTGGTCGACTTCCTGAAGTCCGGGCCGCCCCCGGTGTACGTCGGCTTCGGCAGTATGAATGTGGGCGATGGCAGGCGGGTCGGCCAGATCGTGACGGCGGCGCTACGCGAGGCGGGCGTTCGCGGAGTGGTGCAGGCCGGATGGGGAGACCTGGTCGCGGACGCGGGCGACGACATCCTCACCATCGACGAGGTTCCGCACGAATGGCTGTTTCCGCACACCTCGGCGGTCGTGCATCACGGCGGGGCGGGGACGACCGCGGCGGGACTCAGGGCAGGCGTCCCGTCGGTCATCGTCCCGGTGGCCGCGGACCAGCCGTTCTGGGCGTCCAGAGTGGCCGCGCTCGGTGCCTCACCAGCCCCGATCCCGCTCAGGCGCCTCACGTCCGAAGTGCTGGCCGAGGCGATCCGGGACGCGTCCTCGTCCTCCTGTGCCGTACGGGCCCGCGATATCGCGGCACGCCTCGCGGAGGAGGACGGCGCAGGACGGGTGGTGGACGCCGTCGCTCGCCTCTGAACCACGGCGAAGGTCGCCCGCACCGCGCGTCGGGGGCCGGTCACCGCCCTTACGGCCTGCCTGGACCGCGTGGGTCGCGGGCATCGGTTCCGAGGGGCTGAGGCGCTTCTCGTCCTATTCGCTCTCGCGCGATGCGGTCGCGCAGGCTCGGTGGCTTCATGCCGAACGGGCCGTGCTCCCCGGGGGCGGCGGCAAGGCGTTCCGAACCGACCGCACCACGCCCGGAGGGCTGCATGGGAAATTGCGGGTTCGGGTCTGGGCGCAACGCGGAGGTCGCGGACCATTCGCCGGATGCGCGCCGGGACGGCCGAGTGGGCCGTGTCCGCTCGTGACGGGGGAGGAACCAGATGGCCGCGAGATTCAGCAGCAAACCGCCCGCCAGACACGCCAGGGGCTCGACGCGTGGTTGCCATCCGTGCCCGTAGAGCGCCGTCGAGACGAGCAGCATCTGCGGGTTGGCCGTCATGATGACGAGGAATCCGACGATGAGCAGGCGGCAGCGCTGAAAGGCGATCTGTATCTGCCCCGCGGCCAGCGCGGTCGCGGCGCCGAACAGGTAGGGACCGGGAGAGACGACGAGCTCGTCGAGTGGGGCCTTGACCATCGCCATGCCCGTGAGCACGACCTCGCCCGCGCCGATCAGCATTCCGGCGCTGATCCCGTAGGTGATGCCGCTGAGCGGCCGTTCGTGCGCGCCCTTGGGCCTCAGGTCGCTGATGAGGAACAGGACGGCGGGCAGGGCGAGCGAGGGGCCGATCGCGGCCAGCAGCAACGGCTCCGCGGGGGTCTGGTCGAAGGTGCGCGCGCTGCCGGCGGCGCGGGCGTAGAGGACGATGGCCACGACGCCGAGCACCATGCAGAACGTTTCACGGCGGCCGAGCCGCTCGCGCAGGCCGATTCCCGCGATGAACGGCAGGAGCACCAGACCGGCGAGCAGCGCGGGCTGGACGGCGGACAGCGGGAGCGCCGTGAGTGCGATGAACTGCAGCCCGAATCCCGCGCCGATGATGGTGAAGCCGATCGCCCACGTCCGGCTGGAGAGCATCGCGATGGCAAGCGCGAAGGGCCGGGCGCCGTTCAGCGGAGGCATCTGGTTCGTGGCGGTCTTGAGGAATGCCATGCCGACGAAACAGGCGCCGGTCGACAGGAACGCGACGATCGTCGCCCAGTGTCCCAGTTCCATGCTGCGCTTCTCCTCGCCGTTGAGGTTCCGGGAGCGGGCACCGGGCCGGGAACCCGGTAACGGAGCCCGTGCCCTTGATCACGCCGCGGCGACCGTCGCGGCGGGACGCGGTGCAATCGCGCGATGCTCGAGAATGGAACCTGAACGATCGCCTCGCCTGTCCCTCCCCGGCACCTCTAACCTACATTGATGTCGGTTATTTGGACCGTAGCACCCGCGATCGGCGGCGTGAAGACCGGAAGCGAAGCGGCACTGATGCCGCGGACGCGGACGTGAAATTGATTCGGAATACTCGGGATCGAAGCGAAGACGCAGGAGAGCTTCACCCATCAGGTCGTCACGGCACCCCGCAATGAGCACGAGGGCATTCTTAACCGACATGACTGTCAGTTAGTACCTCGGCGACACTGCCGATCTCGGGCGATCTCGTGCCTGGACCTGCGGGCCGCGTGCGCCAGCGGCTCGCCACCCTCGTCAAACGCCGCGAGACCGCGGTGACGCCTCGGTGCGGGGCAGGGGCCGACCCTCGGCCGCCCGCCGGGTCGCGATCTCGCGGACGCAGTACATCGCGATGGCCAGGGCGCCGGCGGGGGCCGTGCCCGCTTGCGGGTTGACGAAGGCGATGTAGGGGGTGACGGAGACGGCGACGTCCAATTGGGCGGCTCCGGTGTCGAACAGGGCGATGGCGTTGAAGGCCACGAGAGCGTAGCCCGCTCTGCGGGTCCAGAGTCCGGTCCGCGGTGCGAGGACGGCGACCATGACGAGCAGGCTCGCCAGAGCGACGGTGGAGATGCCCAGCTTCCACCAGTACAGCCCATAGTTCCCGTAGTCCCGGGCCGTCCTGGCGATCACGATGGCGTAGATGGCGAACACGAGCAGCGGCAGGACGAACCGGGTCGTCTTCATCACCGACGCACGCCAGGCCGGGCGCGACATGACGACGAAATAGCCGATGAGCCAGGCGGTGGAGAGAGTGACCACGAGGGCGCCTGTCGCCGCGTCGGAGGCGTCGAAGCGACCGTTCAGGTTGATCGAGACCAGGATCGCGGTCGCCACCACGGTCAGCAGCCACACTGCGACCGGCAGCCAGGGGCCGCCGACGGAGGTGCTCCTGGCGGCCGAAGGCGGGGAGGCGTGCCGGGTGAGCACCTCGGTGGGTGCCGGCCGGTCGAGTCGCCGTAGGGCATGGGCGACGTCAGCGGCGGTCCTGTACCGCCCGGCCGGGTCCTTCTTCAAGAGTCTGCCCAGGAGGGCGTCCCAGGCGGCGGGGATGCCGGGCCGCACCGCACTGGGGACGGGTGGTTCCTCGCTGAGATGGGCCGTCAGGTAGCCGACGCCGTCGGGCGCCTGGAAGGGCAGCCGCCCGGTGATCAGCTCGAACAGCAGACACCCGAGTGCGTAGAGGTCGCTGCCCGGCTCCGGGTGGCCGCGCGCCTGCTCGGGGGCCATGTACGGGGGCGTGCCGACGATGAACCCGGTCCGGGTGAGGCGGTCGGCGGTCGCGTACGGGTCGGCCGCCCGCGCGACGCCGAAGTCGAGGACCTTCACCGCGCCGGTGTGCGTGATGAAGACGTTGGACGGCTTGACGTCCCGGTGCATCACGCCCGCCGCATGCGCCTCGGCCAGGGCTTCGCAGATCTGCGCGCCCCACCGGGCCGCCTCCGGCAGGCTGACGTCGCCGCGGGCCAGCTTGGCGTCCAGGCCCTCGCCGCGGACCAGTTCCATCACCAGGAACGGGGCGTCGCCGTTCTCGGGGCCGCTCTCGCCGAGATCGTGGACGGTCACGATGTGCGGATGCTGCAGGCGGGCCGTGATCCGGGCCTCGCGCAGGAACCGGGCGCGCGCCTCGCTTCCGCGGCTTCCGCCGCCGCCGAGCATCGAGATCACCTTGACCGCGACCCGCCGGTCCAGCGTCTCGTCCTGGGCCTCCCAGACCTCGCCCATGCCGCCCTCGCCGAGCCGCCGCACCAGGCGGTAGCGGCCTCCCAGGACGTGATCCCGCACTACGACCCCCTCGGCTCGACCTCGCACGATCATGCCACGCCGTCAGGGCGGCCACCGCAGGTGCTTCCTCGCCGTCCGCGCCGCGGAGCGTTGACGCATTCCCATATGGGTATATGATGAGGCCATGGCACGAGCAGCGACGACGTCGGACGTGTTCAACGCGATCGCGGAGCCGCAGCGCCGGGAGATCCTGGCGCTGCTGCGGGCGGGCGAGCGGCCGGTGACCGAGTTGGCCCGGGAGCTGGGAATGACCCAGCCGGGGGCGTCCAAGCACCTGCGGGTACTCCGGGAGGTCGGGCTGGTGCGGGACCGCAGGGCGGGCAAGCAGCGTCTGTACGGCCTGGACGCCCGCGGGCTGCGGCCGGTCCACGAGTGGACCGGCGGGTTCGAGCGGTTCTGGAACGAGAGCTTCGACCGGCTGGACGCGTACGTGCAGGACCTGAAGCAGACGAGACAGGAGGAATAGCCGATGAGCGCGATGGGACGAGGTGCGCCGGCGCGGTCCGCGACGGCCGACCGGGAGATCGTCATCTCCCGGGTCATCGATGCCCCGCGAGAGCTGGTCTTCGAGGCGTTCACCGAGGTCCGGCACCTGTCGCAGTGGTGGGGGCCGGAGGGGTTCACGACCACCACGGCGTCGTTCGAGTTCCGCGTCGGCGGGGAGTGGGACTTCGTGATGCACGGGCCGGACGGGACGGACTACACCGAGTGGATCACCTGGACCGAGATCGCCCCGCCGGAGCGGCTCGCGCTGCTCCACGGTGAGTCCCGCGGCGACCCGAACGCCTTCGAGTCGGTCCTGACGTTCGCGCCCGACGGCGCGGCGACGCGGATCGAGATGCGCACGGTGTTCCCCACCAGGGAACTGCGGGACGAGGCGGTCGAGAAGTACCACGCGATCGAGGGCGGCCGGCAGACCCTGGGCAACCTGGACGCCTATGTCACCGAGATCGTCCGGAAGGGAGCGGAGGACTGATGGCCGGGAACGTGTTCTTCAGCGTGTCGATGTCGCTGGACGGGTTCATCGCCCCCGGCTCCCTCGGGGAGTTGATGGGGAAGCAGTGGATGGAACTCCAGCAGTGGGTGTTCCCGCAGCGGTTCTTCCGGGAGAACCTGAAGCTCGGCGAGGGCGGTGAGGAAGGCCGCGACAACGACATCCTGCGGGAGACCTTCGAGCGCACCGGCGCGAGCGTGATGGGCAAGCGCATGTTCGACGCCGGCGAGCGGATGTGGCCGGAGGAGGCGCCGTTCCACACGCCGGTCTTCGTCGTGACGCACGAGAAGCGCGACCCCTGGGAGCGTCCGGGCGGGACCACCTTCCACTTCGTCAACGACGGCATCGAGTCCGCGCTCGACCGGGCCCGCGAGGCCGCCGGCGACCGCGACGTCCGCGTCGCGGGCGGCGGGGAGACGATCGTGGAGTACGTGAACGCCGGCCTGATCGACGAGTTCTCGATCGCGCTGTCGCCCGTGCTGTTCGGCTCCGGGGTCCGCCTGTTCGAGGCGGTGGACGCGGGCCGCGTGGCCCTGGAGCCGGTCCGCACGGAGTCCTCCCCGAGGGCGACGCACCTGACCTACGCCGCCCGGAAGCGGTAGGGGCGGGGCGGAGGCGGGGTCAGTCCCCGCCGCGCAGGTGCCGGGCGAGGTAGTGCCCGGTGATGGACGCGGGGTCGCGGGCGAGCTGGGCCGGAGTCCCGGTGGCGATGATCCGGCCGCCCGCCTCCCCGCCGGTGCGGTGTGTTTCCGCCGCGGCGGCCCGGACATGTAACCGCCTGCGGGGAAACCATCGGGGGGAACATGCTGATCAGCGACGTGCACCGGCCGGACGTCCGCGACTCTCCGGCCGTCCCGGGAGCGGACCGGCCGTGACGCGCGACGAGGGCGCCGGGCCCCTGTGCCTGGTGACGGGAGCCAGCGGCTACATCGGCGGACGGCTCGTCCCCGAGCTGCTGGCCGCCGGTCACCGGGTGCGGTGCATGGCCCGTTCGGCGCGGCGGCTGCGCGATCATCCGTGGGCCGGACGGGTCGAGATCGTGGAGGGCGACGCCACCGATCCGGCGTCGACCCGGCACGCCCTGGACGGCGCCGACGTCGCCTACTACCTGATCCACGCGATCGGCGGCGCGGGCGGCTTCGCCGAGAACGACCGCCGCGCGGCCCGCACCTTCGCCGGGGCGGCTCGGGACGCCGGCGTGAAGCGGCTGGTGTACCTCGGCGGCATGGCCCCGCAGGAGGAGCTGTCGCCGCACCTGCGGTCCCGCGCCGAGGTCGGAAGGATCATGCTGGACAGCGGCGTGCCCACCGCGTGGCTGCGCGCCGCGGTGATCATCGGTTCGGGTTCGGCGTCGTTCGAGATGCTGCGCTACCTGACCGAGCGGCTGCCGGTGATGGTCACGCCGCGGTGGGTGCGAACCCGCATCCAGCCGATCGCGATCCGGGACGTCCTGCACTACCTCGTGGCGTCCGCGGCCCTCCCGCCCGATGTGAGCCGCGGCTTCGACATCGGCGGGCCCGACGTGCTCACCTACGTGGGCATGATGCAGCGGTACGCCGCCGTGGCGGGGCTGCGCCGGCGGATCATCATCCCGGTCCCGGTGCTGAGCCCGGCGCTGTCGAGCCTGTGGGTGGGCGCCATCACCCCGGTCCCCGGCGCTCTCGCGCGTCCGCTGGTGGAGTCGCTGCGCAACGAGGTCGTGTGCACCGACGACGACATCGGCCGGTACGTCCCGCCGCCGCCGGACGGGCCGACCGGGTTCGACCGCGCGGTCGAGCTGGCGCTGCGCCGGGTCCGGGAAGCCGACGTCGCCACCCGCTGGTCGTCGGCCAGCACCCCCGGCGCCCCGAGCGACCCGCTGCCGACCGACCCGAGCTGGGCCGGCGGCAGCCTCTACACCGACGACCGCTCCTGCCGGACGGACGCCTCGGCGGAGCGACTGTGGGAGGTCGTCGAGGGGATCGGCGGGGAGCGCGGCTGGTACTCCTTCCCGGTAGCGTGGCGGGCACGCGGCGTCCTCGACCGGCTGGCCGGCGGGGTGGGACTGCGGCGGGGCCGCCGGGACCCGCGCCGGCTGCGCATCGGAGAGACGGTCGACTTCTGGCGCGTGGAGGAACTCGAGCCGGGACGGCTGCTGCGGCTGCGCGCCGAGATGCGGCTGCCCGGCCTGGCCTGGCTGGAGTTCAGAGTCTCGGAGGACGACGGCCGCGCCCGGCTGGAGCAGCGCGCCCTGTTCCACCCCCGGGGCCTGGCCGGCCACGCCTACTGGTGGACGTTCCTCCCGTTCCACAACCGCGTCTTCGGCGGCATGTGCCGAGGCATAGCCCACGCCGCCGAAGAACCGCAGCCTCAGTCGACGTACTCCAGCGGCACCGACGTGTAGCCCTCCACCTCATGCGGCACCTGGAGCCGCCGCACCTCGGCGGACGCGACCAGGGTCTGCATCACCGAGGTGAGGGCGCCGGACAGCGCCTTCTTGTTCTCCTCCTCCCTCCCCGGCTCCGCCATGTACGCGGCGAGCGTGCTGACCTCCTTCAAGATCGCCTCGCTGGCCTCGCCGAAACCGTAGGTGAGGAGGTTGGGATGCGGGCGCCACCCGGGATCGCGCAACGCGGCCAGGGACGAGCGCCAGGTCTTCCCGTCGCTCGGGATCCCGTCGGTCAGCAGGAAGACCACCGGCCGGTACGCCCGGACGCTCTTGCTCTTCAATCCGTCGACGTCTTGCCCGATCCGGTCGCGCAGCAGGTCGAACATCGCGCCGTACGCGGTCAGTCCTCCGCACGTGACCACCGGCAGCCCGGTCAGCTCGGAGATGTCGGTCATCGGGACGACCACGTGCGGACTCGTGTTGAACGAGATGATCGACAGGTGGACGAACTCGGCCACCCGCGGGCTGGCGTACAGGGTGTCGACCACCTCGGTCAGCGTGTCGTTCAGAAGCTTCTCGTATGGCCCCATCGAGCCGGACGTGTCCAGCACGAGATAGGTCGGCAGGCCCTTCTGCCCGCCCGAGTCGTGCCGCTCGGCGTCCCCGGCCGGCACTGTGTCCGCCTCGGTGCCCCACTCTGCGTACCGTTCCATTCCTTCTCCTCACGTCAGGACCGCATTGCGATCGCGATGATCAGGGCAATGAGCAAGAGCGCGGTGATGACCCATGCGGGAGAGCAACCCGCGCCCACGGGGTCTGTTGGACGGACCTGTTCGGGCCTGGCCGCGGACGGCGGCTCGTGCGGGACGCGCTTCGGCATGTCCGGCCGGGAGGCGGCCGGTGCGCCCTGCCGCACGGTGTGCGGGAGCCGCGTCCGAGCCGGCGGGCGCTTCGGAGTCCGCCGGCCGGCCGGCCGCCACGGGATCGTTCCCGTCACGTTGGCCCCTGCCGGAGCCGCACCGTTCAGGCGCCGACCGGCGGGCGAGGTACCAGAACCGGCCGTGGGACGCCGCGCGCCGGCGGCGGACGTCCCGTCCATCGACGCGAGGATCTCCTCCAGCCGGGGGCGCGCTTCCATCGTCGGGGCGTCGACGCACTTGGCCAGCAGGTCGGTGAGCTCCGGCAACGCCGGGTAAAGCGCGGCCATCTCCTCGACCGCCCTGCGGCGCTCCTGCCGGAGACCGGTCGTCGTGCGGGCCACGAGCAACGCCACCTTGTACCGGTCCGTATGGGTGGTGAGCGGCCGCGACCTGTCCGCCAGCGGGTCGTCCCAGTTGTGCGTCTCCAGGTGGTCGCGTCTGCCCATCCGGGCGGTGTCCATGTCGATCACCAGGACGCGGGCGGTGCCCGGGGCCCAGAACGCGTTGGCGAAGGACCAGTCCCCGTAGACCAGGCCCTGGCGCTCGAAGAGCGCCGCGACCGCGACGATCTCCCGCATCGCCGCGAGCCGCAGTTCCGGCGTCGGCACCGGCAGCCCGAGCCGCTTGATGTCCCGGTCGGGGTTGGCCAGCAGGTCCACCTCGATCGTCTGCCGCCGCTTGCGGCCCTGCAGCAGCGAGAGATTCCACGAGAAGATGTCGTCCGCGCGCGCCATGATCGTGCCGACGGTGCGGTATCCGTCGACCACGCGGGCGACGGGCCACGCGACGCTCCGGTCGACCAGCGCCAGGTCGGTCGGAGTCATCTGTCCGGGCAGCTCGATGAGGTCGTCCAGCGCGATGTGCCCGACACGCGCCGAGGACTTGTAGCGTTTGACCAGCCATCCCGGTTGGCCGGGGGCCTCGTGGATCAGCGACGACTCGCCGTTGTCGCGGGCGATGACGGCGGACGCGCCGTGCTCCTCGACGTCGCGCAGGGGCACCGTCCGGGGGAATGGGGAGTCCGACCAGGTCCTCACCGAGGCCCTCCCCCGTCCGGGCACCACACGACCACCGCGGTCCGGTCGTCCAGTTCTCCCTTCGCCTCGAAGCCCACGTCGTCCACGAAGTCGCTGACATGCGGCGGTCGCGCCCACCGGCGGGCGAACCACGCGCCGAGGTCCATGTGTTCGAGAGCGTCACCGATGCCGTCGGTCGTCAACGCCAGCACGGCGCCGGGTTCGAGGTGGAACGAGGCTCCGGCGGGATGCGGATGATGAGGCAGGAACGTGCTCAGGCGGCTGGGGTCGTAGCCGCCCCGCACCTCCCCCGCGACCTGCCGCCATGACGATGACTCGCGCATCCATGCGCCGACGTCCGCGATCGACCACACGCGCGCGCGCCGCGCGCCGTCCGCGGCGGGGTCCAGGTCGACCGCGGCGGCGAGGACCGCCGCACGCACCGCCTCGGGATCGAGTCCGCGCTGCCGCGCGGCACCGACCATCTGCCGCGCGGCCGAGACGAACCACTCCCGCACCCGTGCGTCCGCCGGCGCGCCGGCGGCCTCCGACCACAGGTGCCGGACGAGCGCGGCCGTCGCGACGTTGGCTCCCATGTGAGAGTGCGTGCTGTCGGACATCCCGTCGGCGATCGCGACGACCAGGTGGCGGCGGCTACGGTCCACGGCGATCCGGTAGGCGTCCTGGCGCGGTGCGACGGGCTCATCGCACCGGTGACCGGGGCCGACGATCGAGGCGGCCCGTACCTGGAGGCCGCCGACCTGGGCGACGTCCGCCGTGATGCCGGACGGGCCGGGCTCGGGCGGCAACAGCCAGGGCCGCCGGTGGGCCGCGCCCGACGTGCCGAGTGGCCTGGGGAAGCTCCCCGCAACTCGGTGCGCGTGTGCGGGCGGCGCCGTCCGCTCACCAGGCGCCCCCGGCTCCTCGCCCGCATCTGCGGCGGGCGGCCCCTCCGGTGCGGGCCCGGGAGCGGCGGCGATCGCCGCGCTGCGGGCCAGGCTCTTTCCGGGCTCGGCGGGCGGCCCGTCAGGTGCCGGGGCCTCGCACGGCGCGGCGAGTGCCGGCGTCGAACGATCGGTGGACTGGTCGGCGCTCACGTGCCGCTCCTCTCGATGCCGAACCTTGGCGAGGTCCTCCCTCCGCGCCTGGAGCAGGAGCAGGCAGATGAGCGGGGCCGTCACGATGGCGAGGCAGATGCCCGCCGCGGCTCTGTCGAGCCCGCCCAGCAGGCCGCCGAGGGTGCCCGCGAGCAGGAGGAGAAGGGCGGCGGCCGCGACCGCCGCGCGCTGCCTCCGTGCGTACATTGCCCGCTGCGGCCCCGTGTGCGATCTGGCGCGCGTCCTCTGCCGAGACCTCCAGTCGCTGCCGGCGGTGTCGCCGCGCCTCATGCTTCCCGGTCTTCGTCACGGCTTTCGAGCGTCCTCCAGCCGATCACGCCGTTGCCCGCCGACGGCTCTCCAGGAGCCGAGGCCGTGGGCGGCGGAGGCGGCGGCGGGGGCGCGGACGGTGGGGTGGACGGCGCGTCGATGTACGACCACTCGGACGGGGCCTGCTCCGACGCGCCGTTCCCGTTCACGTCGGTGCTCGCGTTCGCATTCCGGTCCGGACGAGGGCCGGGGATCGACGGCGGCGCGGGCGGCGCCGGAGCGGCGGCCGGCGCGCCGAAGGCGGTGACCGCCTTCGTGTCCGCGACCCGCTCCAGCGGTTGGAGCAGGAGGCCGCGCATGTTCTCGACGTCCGCTTCCTGGATGAAGCCCTCGCTGACCATCCGGTCGAACAGCGCCATCTGGGCGTTCTGCGTCATCTCCCGGCGCTGGCCGATCATCTGCAGGACATCGCCGACCTGCTCCGGGTTCCGGGTCAGGAAGAGGAACAGCAGGTCGTCCTCGCCCTTGGCCGTCCGGCGCAGCGCTTCGAGGCGCTGCCGCTCGAGCTCCACGTTCTGCCGGTCGGTCACCATGTTGCGTTCCAGGCCGCGCGTCTTGTGCTGGAACTCCGCCGTGTGCTCGTCGATGTGCAGCCGGACCGCGACCGTGAAGAGCGTGATCCCCTCGTCCAGGACGAGCGGGCCGCGCGACTGCATGTCCTGCAATTCGCGCTCGGCGGTGGTGCAGTCGTCGATGTCGTACCGGCGGGTGACCTGCCAGAAGCGTTCGAGGAGGCGCGACTTGACCGACTCCAGCGCGTCGTCGAGCGCGTAGGTGACGATGACTTCGGGAGCGGTCACTCCCCATGTGACGTCCGCTTCGAGCTGGAACCGCATCGCGTCGTACCGGCTCGGCACGCTGGCGCTGACGGTGTCATGGTGGCGACGCACGTCGACCAAGTACCAGTTCTTGTACTTGGGGACGTCGAACATCGACGCCCGGCCGAACGGGGGGACGGCGACACCGCCGCGATCGGAGTAGACGATCGCCATGCCGGGTGAGGGCATCGGACCTCGGTCGCCGAACGTCACGGGCCCCGAAGCGACGATGAGGTCGGACGCTGAGGGGGCGGATCGCTCGTGCGGGTTCATCGGAGTGTCCTCCTCGCGTGAAGGGCCGCGAGCACCGCGACCTTGCTTTTTGGAGCGTGCGACCACCGCGACGCGGTGATGTGGATGATGCGGCCGGTGCGTGGGTCGAAGCCGACGGCCCCCATGAGCCAGCCGAGGAGGTCGGGACCCGACGGGGTCTCCTCCAGCAGGCGCGCCCATTCCCCGAGCACGTCCTTGGCGGCGTCGTGGAGGTCCGCGGAGTTCAGGGTCGCGTGCCACAACCGGACGATCCGGTGCGCCATGGCAGGATCCCTTTCGGCATGGCACAGCAAGGTCGGCCGCCACGTGCCGTCCGCGGCGAACTGGCCGAGATCGGCGGCGGCCAGCAGGAATCCGAGCCGGCCGGTGACGCGGACCCCTGGCCGGCGGCTGCTCACCCAGTCGGTGAGCAGGCCCAGCGCCGCGGACGCGAATGCGCCGTCCCGGTACTCCAGCATCTCGGCGACGCTGGTGCACACGGCCTCCTTGACCTCCGCACGGTCGTCCTTGGCGAGTTGCTCGAGCAACGTCAGAGCGTCGGCGCAGCCTTGGGCCCCGTTGCCGTCGCCGTCGCCGTCGCCGTCGAGGGTGACCCGCCAGGCGCGGGCGGCGGTCGCGCGCAGGAGCGGCCTCGTGTCGTCCGCGCTCCACGCGTTGACCAGGCCGGTCACGGCGTCCCGCAACTCCGGGCGTTCGGCGACGACGCTCAGCGCCGTTGCCGCGGCATCGCGTGCCTCGTCGTCATCGGACCGGGCCCACGGCAGGATGATCGCGGAGCGGATCTGGTCGAACGACTCCGCTGCGAGGATGCCGGTCGCGACCGCCGCCCTGATCCGGACGGTGGGAACCTCGCTGCGCACGCAGAGCCGCAACCAGTTCAGCAGTTGCGGCCTAATCGGGTCGTACTCCTCCCAGACGAGCCGCAGCAGCCGCCGGGCCAGCCCTTGTTCCTCGAAACGCACGACGAGTCCCGGCGCGGTGCCCCCGTGCCGCGCGGGCAGTTCCGATCGGACGAGGTGTGCGCCGATCGCGCGGAGCCGGGCGCTGCGGGTGCCGCCGAACGGCGCGGACTCCTGGGGCGGCTGGTCCTCGGGTTCGAGCCTCCGGGTGAGCAGTTCCGCGGAGTTGGCGACCAGGTCGTAGTGCTCCCCGCCGAGTGTCGCGACCGCGATGGCGAGGGTCTGCGTCGCGAGGTCCCCCATGCCGCTGAACCACCGCTCCAGATCGGCGACGCGGCGCACCGTCAGCCGGGCGCGGACGGTCTCGGCGACCGGCTCGCTCGCATCGGCGAGCAGCCGGGCGAGCCGTACGGCCTGGGCGGGCGGCGCGTCCCGCAGGTGGTCACGGCACAGGGTCGTGACGTCGGGATCCTCGAGCAGTTCCAGGGCCCGCGCATGCGTCGCCTCCGCCGCGAGGTGCGAGCGCAGCACCTCGCGCGGGTCGGGCGGTGACACGTCCACGACGTGCGGCTCCAGGTCCGGGTCGGTGAGGCCGGCGGTGTCGGTGGTGGTGATGACGAGCCTGCGGTCGGCGCCGAGTTCGGTCGCGAGCCGGTCGAGGTCGAACGCTCGGAGTTTCGCCGCGGCCTGCGGGGGCGGGTCGGCCAGAAGGTAACCGCCGGGGCCGAGGTCGGCGCCGGTGAGCGAGCCGAGGTCGGTCTCCGGGTGCAGCCGCCGCACTTCGCCGAGGGCGAGGCCGAGCAGCAACCGACGGGCGAGCGCGTACCTGCCGGTCCCGTCCGCTCCGCGCAGGAGCACGACGCGGCGGTCGCGCACCGCCGCCATGGCGAGGGCGAAGTCGGGCGGGGCGGCGAAGCGGCGGTCGAGCGCCAGGTCCTCGTCGGTGAGCGCCACCATCCGGATGCGCGCGACCGTGCCCGTGACGGTGATGTAGTTGATCTGATCGCGGCCGACGAACCGGTCGGCCGTCACGGTGGCGCCCGCGAAGTTCGATCGGGCATCGTGCTCGGCGCCGAGCCGCTCGCCGGTCTCGCCGGGGTGTGCGGCGCGGTGCGAGAACTGCCGGCCGAGGTCCTGCGCGTCGCGGGGCTCCGGGCTCTCGGCGTCCGGCGGCGCGGGGTCCTTGGGCTCGCCGGCGGCGCCGTCCGGCGGCTCGGGCCCCTCGACGGTCACCGGTCGCCCCCATGGCCGTAGTAGTTGGTCTCGTCGCGGCCGACGAAGTGGGACGTATGGATCTGCGCGCCCGCGTAGTCGCCGACGGAACCCTCCGCCCGCGGAACGGACGGCTGTGCGCCGGGAGCCCCGGGGGGAGGAGAGGCGTCCGCATCGGTGCCGGTGCCACCGCCGGGGCCCGGGGCTACGCCCCGGTCGTCATCGGTGCCGGCGGTGTCCAGGTCGATCCCCTCCAGGTCGTGACCGGGCACGAGGATCCAGGCTTGGCCCTTGAACTCCTTCATCCGCACGGTCACCTGTCGAAAGTCCGCGGGGTCGAGTGTCGTGTGCTCCTCGGCGACCGTCTCGGCGAAGACCCGCTCGGAGAGGACGACCGCGAGCGGGGCACCCGTGCCGTCCAGCGCACGGCGCAGCGGCTCGCTGTCGCACAGCCTGCTGGCGACGACCAGCCCCGCACCGGCGTGGCCCTTCGCCGCCGGGAACGCGGGACCGTAGTGGACGGCCATGCGGAGCCGCAGCTCGCGGCCCGCTGGGACATCCCGGTTGTGTCGGCGGAGTTCCGCGTACAGGTGCCGGACGTAGTCGTCCACGACACGCGGCTCGGGCTCACCGTCGGGAAGGACCGAGACCTCTCCGTCGCCCGCCTCCTGGATCCACCAGCTGGAGCGCCGGAGCCCGGCCCGGTCGCCCGCTCGGTCGAGCACCGCGCTCAGATCGCTCTGCATGTGCCGTTGCCAGTTTCCGGTGGCGCCTCCGTAGCCCTTCGCATCGAGAGAGACGACCAGTTTTCGTGCGAAGTCATCGCCTTCCGCCACTGCGCCCAACCCCTTCGTCGGTAGGTGTTGGCGGAAAGGTTGCCACCACATACTGGGACAGATATCGCATAAATACGGCATCTCGCCGTTCTGGCCTCAGTGATTCACACCATGCACCGGAGAACGCCGGATTAATACGAGATCGCCGTTCGGCGGACCGGTTTCACTGGTTCCGAATCGAATGGAGGAGGCACATGAACCAGCCCGAGACGGAGACGGCGAAGCCCGCGGATGAGACGTCCGATGTCACATCGGACGACGTAGCGGTCGCCCTGGCGGTCATGGCGGCCGGTCAGGCGTACGTGCAGCAGGCGGACATGAAGGTGTCCATCCTCATCGCGCTCCAGGCCGGTGCGATCATCGGGCTGACCGCCGCTCGCGCGGCCGGCTCTCACCCCGGGACGGTCTCCACCGCGCTGTTCGGGGCGTTCCTCGCCGCGTCGCTGGTCGCGGGAGCCCTGCTGCTCCTCGCGTTGCGACCGCGCCTCGCCGAGGACGCGGCGCCCAGCAGCTACGGCATCGTGCGCATCCCGGAACGGCCGCCGGCGGGCGCCGCCGCGCAGCGGGACGAGGCGTGGGCGATGGCCCGGACTCTCGCGGCCCTGGCGGAGGCGAAGTACCGGCAGATCGGACGCGCGATCCCGTGGACCACGGCCGGGCTCATCGCCGGCACGGCGGCCGCGCTCCTCTCCTGAGTGGCCGTTCCCTTTCGGCGGGCCCGGTCTAGACGCTCACGTCGGGCTCGGCAGCACGGCGCAGCCCGGCCTCATCGGTGATCACGATGCTGCGGTAGGCGGAGATGATGAGCCCGTCGCGCTTCAGCATGGACACCGCCTGGTACACGGCGTCCTTGCCGGCGCCGATGAGCATGCCCAGTTCTTCGTGGGAGAGCGCGACGCCGAGGGTCGTGCCGGACGGCTCCACACGCCGGCCGTGCTGGTCGGATAGCACTAGGAGGAGCCGGGCGAGCCGGACATGCACCGGGAACCCGGCGAAGTCCAGCCGGCGTTGATTCGCCCACTGCAGCCGGTCAGCGATGGTGGCGTTGAGGGCGAGCCACGCCTGCGGATTCTCCTGCAGGAACGCCAGAAGCGTCATCGCCGGGACCTTGTGGGCCCAGACCTTCGAGCAGGCGGTGACGGTGGCCGAGCGCGGCTGCCGGTGCAGCGCCCCGAGTTCGCCGACGATGTCGCCGGAGAGCCGGATGCCGAGCAGCCCGTCCCGGCCGTCCGCCAGGCGGCCCGTCACCTTGACGCAGGCAGTCGAGTCGGGGGTGCCTGAACGCAGGATGAAAGCGAAATCGGTGAGGGGGTCGTCCTGCCCGATCAGGACGGTGCCCTTGGGGAAAGGGCTCGCGGGCGCGACACGGAGCAGCGCCGTCCGCATCGGGGCGTCCATCCGAGAGAGCAGCGTCCCCGCGACCCACTTGTCCATCACGTCGTTCATCTGCACTTCCGCCCCCAAGCAGAGTTCGCAGTCCGGGAGCCCAAGAGCATCATAAGTCAGACTAAGAGGTCTACGTCGGTTCTTTGCTCACGAATCGACACCCGGACATTCGGAGGACCACCACCAAGATCAAGAAAGTCGTCGACATCGGCGATCTTGATCGGCCCGGCCGGTCCGTGATTGCCGCATTCTCAGCGAACGGATTCGCCGTCGAATGCCGGGAAACCGACGCGCCGATTACGGTGTCGCCGCGGCGGAGCAGGCGGGAGCTCGCGCCTGCCATGACGGCGGGGGCGCGCCGTTCGTGCGGTCGAGCGCCCAGGAGGTGCCCGCCGCCGTGGGCGGGCGTGCCTGCGGCTTCGCGATCCTCGCCGCGCTGGAGGAGTTCGGCTCCGAGCGGTGCTCACCCGGATCCTCGGCTAGCCGCGCTCCCGGCGGGTCAGACATCCCTGGAGGTTGGGATGTCAAGCGGCGAGGTCGTGGTGGTGGTGTGACCAGGCGGTTGCCTGGTCGTAGGGGGTTTGGGTTTTGAGGCAGCCGTGGAGGATGCCGACGAGG